>JAYUUB010000091.1:0-41426 GCA_043755175.1 Polyangiaceae bacterium
CACTTGGGTGGCTCGATTCGATGCGCCGGAGACGGAGCTTACCCCGTGAAAGCAATACTCGCGCGAAGGCCGAAGGGTTTTCCGATAGGACCGACATGACCGGACTCGACGCCACCCAACTTCCCGCAGCAGTTGAGCTGTGTTCCTACCTGAGCTTCCATTGGGCTGTTCGCTCGTCGAACGATCCGGCACTCGCCCTGATCAACTGGTACCTCAACGCATTCGATTCCCACCTGGTTTGGTCTGTGGAGGAGAAGACTGGCAGAGCTAGAAAGTTCGAGCGATCGGGTCTCCTCGAATTCTGCGAAGCCAACATGCGCGGTTACTTCGTGCCTGAAGGTGAGTGGAGTAGCTCCAAATCGCTTGCCGCCTATGGCTCGAAGGAGAAGCGAGGGGTCAGCCCCTGGACACTGCTAGCTACTTTCCAGGACGGCGATTGGGGTTCCAGCGTGTTGATGACGTGGCCCATTGCTAGCTCGCCCTCTTGGGCAGACCTCGCATCGAAGCTTCGAGACGCCGCAGACCCTTCTTTGCGCCTGGCGCACGGCGGTCTCACCTACGCCTACTCGATCTTCAACCCGCACGACGGACCCAAACGGCACGCGATCCTCCCCCGATTTTGGGGCGTGGACCCGCCAGAGCTCAACAAAGACGCATACGCGTCGATTGAAGGAACACGTTCACCGAGTTGGCTCACCTACGTGCCGTCCGACAAGCTCGAACGGCTCGAACCCGCCACACTCGAGCGACTCAACCCCGAAATCTCGCAAACGAAGCTCCCCGGGGGGACCCTCTTTCAGCTGGGGCCGGAACCCATTCTCGGAGACCAGAACCGAGGTGAGCCCATGCCCCTTCACCGGGAGCTCGCCAGGGTGCTCAAGCCCATTCGCGGCGAGCGGACCCACTGGATCAATTCGACGAGCTATGACTACCACACTTGGGTGGCTCGATTCGATGCGCCGGAGACGGAGTCGACCCCGTGAAGAAATCTATCCCCCGAACGCCGGCCGACATTGAGCCCTCAGCCGAACCGTCTACCCAATCGATCCGCGCGGAGCAGCCTCGCTCAAGTTCGGCCCGCGTGACCACCCTTCGCGGCATCGGCATCGACGGGACGGTTCTCATCGACGTGCCGGGCGAGCCCGCACCTCGACCGGCGCTCCTCGCTCTCGCCGCGAGCTCGACCGAGCTGCTCTCCGCCATTCGCGATCATCTCCGGGTGCTTTCGATGGATACACCAGAGGGTTGGGTCATCGTCGGGTTGGTACGAGACCGGCTCGACGTGGATGCCGCGGAGGATCGCCGCGACGCTGACGCGAAAGACCACGTCGAGGTCCGCGCTCGTGAATCGCTCGAGCTGGTCTGTGGCCGCGCGCGACTTCGTCTCGACAAGAGCGGACAGATCGCGATCTCGGCTACCGACATATCGGAAGAAGCTTCGGGCACGATGCGCATTGCCGCTGCCGACGTACGTATCAATTGAGTCGCGAGCTTTCCATGGCCAACGTTCCCGACCACCACAATGCGGCGCCAAGAACGGTCGAGCTGCTCGAGCTGCGAATCGAAAAAGATCTCGTCGATCGCGTCGAGACACTCTGGCTTCAACGTAGCCGGCTCCTGTTCGACGCACGCGCTTCGCGAGACGACGTGAATGCCGCGGCTCGCCGGTTCGCCGGGCTGATTGCCGCGCTCACGCGACCGGGAAGCATCCACCGCGAGCGGCTCGCCGAGCATTGTCTGCTCGAGGTTCAAGGCCCCTTTCTCCCTCGGGTGACCGCCGCTTTGATCGTCCTCCTTACGATCGCCCCAGCCATTTCGCGTGGACGTTCTCTTCGTGAGGCGCGAAAGGGATCGTTCGCCGTGCTCGATGCGCTCAGACACGCTGGTATGCCGAAGGTGTCCGCCGACCTGCATCCTCTCGATCTCGACGCCGCCTCGTTTCGCGCTCCAGCCACAGGGGATTGTCCCATGCGCGGCTTCTGTCTGGCTGGAGCCTTCGTTCCCATGACGCGACGAGCCGCGCTCGTCGCAGCCGCGCGCGGCCGGTTGGTTTCACCCACTTTGGTGAGTGAGATGAGGCGCGAGGTTTCCGATGGCGCTACGGCCATGGCACGGAGCCTTGCGCTCTACGCGCTTGGGCTTGCGGACCCAGAAGGATTCGACGATGTCGTCGCTCGAGTGTCGGGTCTCGAAGCCATTCCGCATGCGGCATTTTTGCTTGGCGTCTTCGGAGCCAGGCGCTCTCTGCGCACCTTGCTCGCATGGTACGCGATGCTGCCGGACCCTCGCGTCGTGAGAGCGATCGGGATGCTCGGCTACGCGGAGGGCCGGGACGCCATTCAGGATGCTCTGGGCCGCGGTGTCGGCCCGCTTGCCGTGACGGCGGCGGTGGCATGCTGGGAGCTCTCTGGTGCGCTTCCGTGGAAAGGCCGATTCGAGCTTCACCAAGGCGAGCCGGATCGAACCGCAGCGGAGCGGGCGCTGGCCGCGCTCGAGACAGGCGGGTTGCAGCTGAGGCAGGGGCTACCGCTCGCTGCGATGTCCGATCGCGGATCGGTCACCGCCCAATGGCTCCAGAATGTGAGAACGAGAAGGCTCGAGCCTATTCGCCTCGAGCATCCTGATGGTCTCTTCGGCGAAGGGTATGGCGGCCTTCTCGGGCCGTTCGATCTCGGAGCCGAGGAGCGCGCGGTCGAGCCACTTACCCGAAGCCCATGGATCCTCGATGCTTGCTGAAAAGGAAAGAGCGACATGACGACTGACGCAGAGTGGTGGTTTGGGGGCGCTTCGTGGGAGAGAACGAGCGTCGACATCGTTCGTGGCGCGCATAAGCGCCTCTTGTCGCTCGAGGTCGTCGAGGAACGACCCGCCGGGCTCGACAATCCCTATCCCGCGATGGCCCCCAAGGATCTCGTCGAGCGCTGGGCACGGGCAGTGCGCGCTGGACTATGGGGAAGTCCTGCCAGCGTGACCGTGCAATGGGTAGGCGGAGCGCGGTCATTCGCAGAGGTCGCGTTCGAAGGCGCCGATGGGTCTGCGTTCTCCGCCCTGGGCTGGCTCGCACATTCTCAAGCCTATGGCTCTTTTCGCTGCGTGGAGAAGAGTGAGCACGGACTCGTGTCGGCACGCGCTCTCGAGCCCCTTCGGGCTCCTGACGAGCCCGGATTCGAGATCGAAGTCGCAGAAGAAGGCGGCGATGGCGGAGACGATCTCGCCATTGTGCTCGCGCTCGCGCCAGACGCGTCCGAGACGACCCGTGTCGAAGCGCAGGAGATCCTCGGCGCCTGGGGCGGCATTCTCGGCGTCGGCGCGTTTCCTGGGCGCGATGACGAGCCACTCTCTCATGGCTATCCTGAGCCTATCGAAGAGCCCTATGCGAACGAGCTCCTGCTTCGCATCACCAACGCGCAGTGGGAGCCGGAGGGGTTGTCACCACTCATCGATGCGCTCGCCAGCCTCCATGCGCGGACGGGAGCCCTCAGGAGACTCGATGCCTAGCCCGAGGCTCCTCGATCAGTTCCGAGTGGGCAAGCCGCTCGCGGGGCTCCGACTTCGCCGCGCGGAGCCAGGTGACGCAGGGCCCGACGAGCTCACCTATCCCATCGGTGGCGTGATCCTGAATGCTCAGGGTGGACGCGAGTTGTTGGTTGTCGCTGTGCGGGCCACGTTCGATCTCGCGAGCGGGAAACCGCACGATCCCCAGCAGGCGATCTCGACGGCGGACGTCTACGAGGGGGAGGAGCTCGTCGATCCGTCGGACTATGCGGTAGCAAGAACGGGAACTTCGATCATCGTGCGTGGCGATTGTTGTTTTGCGGGCGCGGCGAGCCGCCGCAATGTCTCTTTTCGAGTTGGCGAGGCGTCCGGCTCGTGGCTCGCAATGGGCGTCCGTACTTGGCGGGAAGAGCCCGAGGGGGCGTGGCGCACGACTCTCCCGATGCCAGCCGTCTCGGTCCCCCTGACGTATCGAGCGGCCTATGGTGGTGTGGGCGTCGGCGAAAACCCAGTCGGCCGAGGTCTTTCCAGCGGAGCCATGCCCCGCGCTGGCGACGAGCTCCCGCAGATCGTCCGGTTGAACGAAGAGGAGGTCCTCAGTCCATCGGACTTCGAAGATCGCGCACTGCGGCTCGTGCCAATGCCGCTCCCGCTGTCTCCGGCGTGGCTTCCTCGGCGATCGATGGGCGGCACATATGACGAAGCGTGGGCGAGGACGCGTGCACCCTTTCTTCCTGACGACACGAGTGACGCATTCGGTGACGTCGTTCATCCGAGTTGGGTGCATCGACCCTGGCTTCGCGGCGGTGAAGCTGTCGAATGGGTCGGACTCGGATCTTCGCGATTCGGAGAGGAGAGAACGGACGACGCATGGTCTGGGCGCGCCTGGCTTCCTCGAATCGACCTTCGGTTGACGGGCCCATTTCGACGCGAATTCCCGCTCAGATGCGAGATCACTCGTTTTGACTTCGTACGGAGCACCATTTCGATGACTTACGCTTGTCGTCTGGACGTGACCGGGCAGCTCGACGCGCTCCCGCGCCTGACGGTCGTTCAGAAGTCGCTCGAGAAGGGCACACCCTCGTGCGACTGACAGGCGAGGTCATCACGTCGATTGGTCGATCCCTCGCAGAGACGGCGCTCTCGATCCGAGCCGAGATCCGCCGAACGCGGACGAGCCGAATCTGGACCACGGGTGGCTATGCGCGATTCGCTCCGATATTCCCGTCGCCAATCGGACCGATAGGCATCGAGCGAGGGCTCGCGATGGCCTCGCATGTGGTCGCAAGTCTGCCGACAGAGACATGGTCGGTGGTGGGGTCGAGACGAGCGGGCCTCATCGTGATGCAGGACGGGTTCGGTTTTCTCGACGTGCTGGAGCGCAAGCTGCCTCCGTCGATGCTCGAGGACTGGGCGACCCTCCGCGACGGCTGGGTTGCGTTTCCCGGTCTCGTGAGCGAAATGCTATCGGCGAAGGGGGTCCGCCTGCGCGATGGTTGTGTCGGCTACGTTCAGGAGGGCCATCCCAGCGCGCTCGCCGCGCTCGGGGTGGTCGAAGGTTGGCTCTCCGAGGGGCTCGTGGACTGTGCCATTCTGGTGGCCGCCAGCTCGAGCTGCGACGCTCCGATGATAGAGCTCTTCACCCAACTCGGTCTTTTTCAGGAGGGAATGATTCCAAGTGAGGCCTGCGCCATTGCCTTGGTGGAGCCCTCCGACGGGACACGGAGTGTCATGTTGGGACCCGTTGGATTGGGCCATGAGGCGGCAGACAGTACCCTCGGCACTTCGGGAGATGGGCTTGCCCAGGCGTGCAGCGCCGCATTAGTCGGCAATACAGGGTTCGACTCACTAGAAGTCATCACGGACCTGACCGGCGAGCGGTGGCGCGCAAAGGAGCTGATGGTAGCCAGAACGAGGTCGCTGAGTGGTACGACTGATGCACTAGACTTTGCGCACTTGCCGATGTGGACGGGCGATATCGGTGCCGCCTCCGCCCTGGTCGCGCTGCTGTTCGCGTCGTACGAGACGCTCCACGACGATCGTCCCAGACTGATAACCTCGTGCACGCGTGGGCCGGGAAGGGGTGCGCTCTTGGTTACGAGCTGCGCTGCCCCCGCCCCTGGTGACCGGTGACCCTCCCATGGTGACGCTTCCGAAGGGCGGCTTCCAAGAGGGTTCGGCTGGTGCGACTGGCGACGACTTCGACTCATCCCACTCTGGAATATGCAAAGACCGAACGCCTTCGGCTCAGGCACGCCTACTCGAACGCGCGCGCCCTCATGAGGATACAACCTGTTCGGTCGGATCGTTGCCGCGGGGCGACACGCCCGAGGGCGTGAAGGACATGGAGGGGTCACCCCGACTACGCCGTCGGCGATCCGCTCCCCGGCCTGACCGCCTGACCTCCTGATCGTGTCTCGAGCTCGAACCGATTCCGGCGTCTCGCGACGCGCTCGACCGTGCTGGCCGCCGTCGGTGAGGCGAGACGCCCCGTACGAGGTCTCGCGGCGGGTGAACGGCGCCTGCGACGAGAACGCATCCAGGCGATCGTGTCTCGAGCCCGTTGGGCCGCCAGGGTGATACACTTACACGGTGCATGCCGAGTACGCGAAGCGGGCTGAGGAACGACGCCTGAGGCTCGTCGGAGGGGTCGCGCGATCCTTCGACGAGCTCGAAACCGCGTCTCGTCGATGTTGGCGAAATGCATCCTATGCCGACAAGCTCCAGGCGACGCATGACGCGCTTTTCGAAGCCTGGATACTCAAGGGACGCCATGGCCCTCCACCCCGATTTGATGGATCTACTTGAGGCGTTCTCAAGTTCGAACGTTGAATATCTCGTGGTTGGCGGCTGGGCCGTGTCGGTGATGGGTCGGGCGCTCCCAAGCGCGGTGAAGGAGGGCTTCTTTGGTCACGCGCGTGCGACGCAATGACGTCGTTCGCTTGTCAATCGACACCTATTGCCAATTGCAGCGTGGTCTCTCCGAGGTCGGGAGCCGTGGCTCGCAGTGGCTTGGAATATTCGGGCGAAAGAGACGAGAGATTTAGCAGGAAGACACGAAGACGTGAGAACGGGGGTTTCGCGTCAACTGGGGCGGGTCGTGTTTCGGAGATCGCTTCGGCCGAGCCATCGTCAGACCTTCCTGGTGCGCCAAGCAAGCTCTGACGAGGACGATGCCATGATCTGAGCACATGACAGATATCGGAGATGCAAGTCGGGTAGACCCGGGCGAAGCGTCGAGCGGATCGAGCGAGGGCGAGGTTGCGATGACGGCGAAGAAGGGCGTACTCTGTCGACTCGTTCGACTTTCCCGCGGCGTCTCAACCCATCATCGAGCTGTTCATGCGAAGACCTTCGAGGAACAACCGTCGCTGTGGCCCCGGCAGCCTCGGGTGGGAGTCTCTGCTCAGCGTGGCGGCGATCTCCTTCTGCGCTGCAACGCCTGCGTGTTTCGGCGAAATCGGAGGCGGCGGTAAGGGCAAGCCCGGTCCGCCCGACCACTCGTTGGGCGAAGCGCCGATGCACCGACTCAATCGTGTCGAATACGACAACACCGTCGCCGACATCTTCGGCGTCACCGGCTCGCCCTCGCAAAACTGGCCGGCCGACGCCTCCGATTCCGGATTCGACAATGACGTGAGCGGACAGGGTGCCACGTCCGATCTGGTCGAGCAGATCATGCGCAGCGCCGAGAACGTCGCCGACGACGCGGTGACCCGTCTCGATGATCTGTTGCCCTGCTCGACCGAACAAGGAGACGCGGCGGCTTGTGGCGGCGCGTTCATCGATCTCTATGGTCGGCGCGCCTATCGACGTGCGCTCAGCACCGAAGAACGCGACCGTTTGACCGGCATTCTCGTGTGGGGCCTCGGTCGCGGCGATTTGAAATCATCGGTACGCCTGGTGATCATTGGAATGCTGCAAGCACCTGCCTTTCTCTATCGCCCCGAGCTCGGTGGCCCCCTGGGCGCCGGCTCCGCGGGAACCGGAACGGCGCAAGGGGTAGCTCTCGACGATCACGAGATTGCGACGCGCCTCTCGTACATGCTCACGGCTTCGGCGCCCGACGACGCGTTGCTCGATGCCTCCGACAGCGGAACGCTCCACACCAGCGAGCAAATCAAGCAGCAGGCCGACCGCTTGCTCGACTCTGCTGCTGGTCGAAAGAATCTCGGCCGATTCTTTCGGCAATGGCTGCCGTTCACGCGGCTCGCCAGCGCCGTGAAAGACGCGGCGCAGTTCCCCGAGTTCGACGACGGAATGAAGACGGCGATGGCCGAAGGGACCACCGACTTCGTCGAGCATGTGATCTTCGACTCGAACGACGGATCGCTTCGCGAGCTTCTCACTGCCGATTATGCATTCGTCAATGCGAAGACCGCACCCCTCTATGGTCTCGACGGCTCGGCCTACGGAGCCGACTTCGTCATGACCCCGCTCAACGAGCCCCGCGCCGGAATCCTCACCCAAGTCGGAATGATGGCGGCGCTCTCCGACAACTACCAAAGCTCGCCGGTCGCTCGAGGCAAGTTCATCTACCAGGGGCTCTTGTGCCAAGCGGTCGGGGCGCCTCCCGCCAATCTGCCGCAAGCCGGAGCGCCCCCGCCGCCCGATCCGAGCAAAACGACGCGTGAACGGTTCGCCGAGCATCGCGACAATCCGGCCTGCGCGGGCTGTCACAACCTCATGGACCCGCTCGGCTTCGCGCTCGAACACTACGACGCCATAGGTCGCTACCGATCGAGCGAAGCGGGCCAAGCCATCGACGCCACCGGGACTGTCGCGCTCGACGGAGTCGACGTCTCTTTCGACGGCGCCGTCGAGCTCGCAGGACATCTTGCCGATAGCGATCTCGCTCGTACCTGCTTTGCCCGCAAGTGGTTCACTTTTGGCTTTGGCCGCGGCGACGTCACCCAAGACGAGGCCACCCTCCGCGCCGTGAGCGACGCATTCGGTGATGGCTCGGTCCCGCTCCGCGAGGTTCTGATCTCGCTGACCCAAACTTACGCGTTCACCCACCGCCCAGCGGTCAGCATCGAGGAGTGCGCGCCATGAGGGTGAAACCGCTCAGCCGACGGACGCTTCTTCGCGGAGCTGCGGGTCTTGCCCTCGGCCTTCCATTTCTCGAGGCCATGCTCCCGTTCGGAAGAACGGCAGCGGCCGATCCGGTGAAGCCGCCGCGCCGGGTGGTCTTCTTGCTGACACCCGACGGGTTCGAGGTCGACCAATTCAAGCTCGATCTCGGGGCCGCCACCGAGGCTCCGCTCACCACGTCGCTCGTGAGCGCGACCACGCTGAACGAGTTTGCGCTTCCGGCCAACAACATCCTCGACAAATGCCTATTCCTCGAGGGCGTTCCCATGAGCTCGGCGCTCGACGTGCGCAATCCAGCGCAAGGGCACCCCGGTGGAACCGGAGCCGTGTTCACTGGGGCTTGGGCTGGGCCGGGGAGCCAATATGGCGGCTCTCCCGACAAATTCGCTGGGCCGCCCGAATACCCGTCGATCGATCAGATCCTCGCTTCGAAGATTGGCAATCTGACGCGCTTTCCTAGCGTGTATGCCGGTGTGCACGTCTCCGACAACACGCTGGCTCGCCGGGTCTTCTATGCAAAAGGGCAAACCGCGATTGCCCCCGAAGCCGACCCCTACAAGGTATTGGCCAATGTCTTTCAAGACCTCGATCCGGCGGCGTTGGCCAATGCCAAAGCCCGCGGCGAAGAGCGAACGTTCGTGCTCGACGCGATTCGCGGCGACTACGTATCGCTCCGGTGCAAGCTCGGATCGAGCGATCGCACGCGGCTCGATCAACACCTCGCCGAGCTCGACGGGCTCCTCTCACGCTTGAACCTCGAGGCCGGCGGCCTCTCGTGCGCGCTTCCGACGGTCGCGCCCGGTCTCGACATCAACGACTTCTCCACGGCGCCGGCGCTCACCAAGAACATGATGGACCTCGTGGCCATGTCGTTCGCCTGTGACCTGACGCGCGTCGTGGGCTTTCAGCTGCACGCCCCCGACATGGACGGCGACGGCATCTATTCGTGGCTCGGCCACAGCATGATCTATCACCAGATTAGCCATCTCGAGGGCGACGCCCCCCACGACAAGCTCGCCCAGACCGACCGCTGGAGAGCACAACAGATCATGTACCTCGTGAAGCGGCTCCAAGATCTGAAAGAGTTCGATGGGAGCTCGGTGTTCGACAACACCACCATCTTGTGGACCTCTGAAATCGGGCACGGCTACAGCCACGATTACTCCACACCCGTTTGGAACATCATCGGCGACGGTCAGGGCTATTTCAAAACCGGTCGCTACATGAAGTTCAGCGGAGACCAGAGCTCACGGCACAATCTCCTCTTGTCGCACTACCTTCGCTACTTCGGCCTCGATGCCAGCGCGGGCGTGGGTCACCCCGATTACGCCGTCGGCGATCCGCTCCCCGGCCTGACCGCCTGATCTCTCTCATCGTCTTCGGTCGCCCGAGTCGATCGTGGAACTTGCGCTGACCTCGCTGCACCTTCCTCTGACTTCCCCTTCCAATTGTTTGTTTCTCTCCGCTGCTCTCGACCTCGGGGTGGAGCTCGAGAGGGAGAGGCAGAGGAACGGGAAGATCGGAAGGCAGAGGAAGGGAGAGGAAGGGGAGGGGATAGAGGCAAGAACGAAGAAAGCCGGGACCTTTCGATCCCGGCTTCTTCGTTTCGCTTCGCCGTCACCGGCGCGCGCTAGCGATCACTCTTCGGCGGCGATCGCCATCTGGTCTTCGACGACGACGTGGCTCACTTCGGGGTTGTTCTCGAAGTAGGCCTTGCCGGCGAGCTTCGCGACGAGAGGTCCGAAGCGGTCTTTCGCCTTGCCGGTGATGAGGTCTTTGATGAGGCTGTAGTCTTCACCGAGGCGAGCGTGTGTCTCGGGATCGGTCAAAGCAGCCTTCACCGAAGCGACGCGGCTCGGGACGCTCTTGGCGAGATCGACGACCGACGTCACCGTGCGTTTCGCACCGAGCTTGGCGCGCTCGACGCGCGAGAGCTTGATGAGCGGAGCGATCTCGTGAAGGAGGTTCGCCGCCGACCCAGCCACCGTGTGCGGTGCATGGTGGAAGGGCGAAGCGTACTTCGGGTTCTTTGCGAGGAACCCGCGGACCTCTTCTTCGGTCAGGTTCAGCTCTTGGTAGGTCTTGCGAAGCTCTTCGGCAGCCGCGATACGCGCCTTGAACATGTACATCTGGACGCGGGAGTAGAAGTTCGTCGCGCCGTCGCCGCTCGTCTCGACCGCACAGAAGATCGTGCCGGGGAAGCGATTGGTGATGAGCGACTGAACGCCGTCGGAGACGCCGCTCGAGGGCATGCAGCCGAAGGGCTTCACGCTCACGGTGATGTGCGCTTTGCTCATCACGGCATTGACGATGAGCTTGCCGACTTCCATGTGGCCTTCACCACCGCGGAGATCGTTCGAGTAGTAGTCCTGCGCGACCTTGGCCACGAGGTCCATGTCGGGCAGGTGGTAGTCGTGGAGACCGGCCGGAACGGCGAAGGCTTGAAAGCCGATTCGGAGCGCGTACTCGGCAAGACGCATCGTCGCGAGACGCTTGGCGACGCCGAACTCGCTCTCGTCGGCGATGCCACCGAGACCGAACTTCGCGTGGTCGACACCCTTCAGGTACTGACGCTCACGCGTGTCGCGAGCGACCTCCCAGATGTTGTAGAGCAGCCACGCCGTGGTGAGCTGAATGTCGTTCTCGGCGCCTTCGCTCTCGAGGAATCGCTGAAGCGCGTAGTTTCCGTCGCCCTCGGTCGTCATGGCCCAGAACTCGCCGATGATCGAGGTCTTCGCCTTCGGACGGAGGACGTCGATCTCGACTGACTTGAAGTGCTGACGCGCCTTCGCAAGGGCCCAGAAGATGTTCGTCCCCTCGTAGAGCGCGCGGTACAGGATCTTCTTCGCCTCTTCGACGGCCTTGTTCGTGGCGCCCGGAACGACCTCGTAGGGGCGAACGCGGTAGGCGAGCGCGTTGAGCACGTCGCCGCACGCGATCGCCTTGATGATCGAGATGAAGAAGGTGGGGTTCATCTCGAGACCGACGTCGGTGCCGGTGGCCTGCGAGAGACCGCCCTGCTGCTGGAACAGCATGACGCGGAAGCCGTCGAAGCCGGCGTCGCGGAGCGCCTTGCGGTACTCGGTGACGTACATCCCGAAGCGGCAGGGGCCACAGGCGCCAGCGGTCAGGAAGACGTAGTTCTTCACGATGTCGGCGGCGGGGATGCCTTCGATGTCGCGCAGATCGATGAGGTATTTGACGAGGCCGCCGACGGTGAAATACGTCGGATTGCACTGACCGCGGTTGCCGAACTCTTTGCCGGTCTGGAGACCCGCATTGGTCGAGATGCCGAAGTACTTCACGTTGTAGCCGAGGCCACGGAGCGCGCCTTCGCAGAGGAAGTCTTGGGCTGCCGTGAGACCCGAGATGAGCAGCGTGACGTTGTCGCGCTCTTTGCGCGTCATCGACAGGTTGAGCATTCCGTCGGCCCACTGGCGACGCTCGGCCTTCATACCGAGACGCTCGCGCTCGGCCGCCTCGAAGGTGGCGAGCTCGGCCTCGACGTCGACCGAGTCACGCGCCGGAGCCGCTCCTGCGAGGGGGAGGCTCTTCTTGCCGTTACCGTTGTTCACGCTTTGGGGGTTCTGAGTGGTCATGATGGGTTCCTTCGGCGGATTCGCGGTTCACGCACCAGCGGGGACGACAGTCCCGTCGGCAGACTTCTTCTTGAGCTGCACGAGACCCTTGGTGGGCTCGGGCCGCGCAGGCGGTGCTTCGTAGAGACGTAGTTTCTCGGCGAGATCGAAGATGCGCTTCTCGAGCTCGGGATCGCTTTGACGGCGATCGGCGAGCTGAGCTGCTTTGAGTTGCATGAGCTCGAGGCGCTTGGTGTCGAGGCTCACGGCGAGCTGCGATTGCTTCTTCGCGGCGTCGTCGAGGGTCTCTTCGTAGAGCTTGAGGCTGTGGGCGTAGGTCTTGACGCGGATCTTGATCGAGCCGCCCGGCTTGTTCGCGTCGATGTCGTGGAGCGCCTGATAAGGCGTGGCGCTGTCGGAGACGATGCTCTCTACGATGCCGTAGGTCGGCGAGTCGTGGCCGCACTTGAAGCTCGACAGATCGAGCAGACACACGTTCGGGTGACGGGCTGCGAACTTCACGGCCCAGACCTTCTGCGCGCTGTTGGCCGAGTAGTTCTCTGGCCAGACGTCGTTGATGTCGAGCGGATGCTGACCTCGGTCGAGCTCTTCTTTGAAGTAGCGCGCGAGATAAGCGCTATCGCGCGGGATCGAGCGAACGCTCAAGATGGGATAGCCGAGGACCTGGAACTCCTCGGGGATGCCGTGGTTCAAGCCCGGATCGGAGTGATACGGACGCGCGACCATGAGAATGGCGATGCGGTTCTCCGACTCGACGGTCTCGAGAATGGCTCGGCCCTTCTCTTGGAGATCGGCTTCGAAGGCAGCGAGCGCACGAACGGCCTCGCGGTGCGCGTGCGCCGCTTCGTCTTCGGTGATCCCGAGGCGCGGGCCCCAGGTCTCGAACATGCGGCGCGCGGTGAAGTGCATCTCGCTGAACGACAGCGCCGTGTCGATGTATTCGATTCCGCGCGCTGCGAAGAAGTCGATCTCCTTCGTGAACGCGGCCTTCATGACCTCGGGCACGCCGGCGACGATGGGGCAGCTCGTCTTGTCCATGACGCCTTCGCCGAAGCTCGGCACGTGCGTCAGGATCGGGAAGAAGATGTACTTGAGCGGCTTCTTCTCGGTGTGTTGGTGAAAGAGGAGATTGTGGATGTGCGCCTGGCACACCTTCGACGGATAACAAGGGTCGATTGACCCGTATTTGCCGCCCTCGGCCCACATCTCTTCGCTGGTCTCGTCGGAGAAGACGACGTTCTGCTTGGGAATGCCGAGCGCCTCGAAGTACGTCCTGAAGTAGGGCGCCGTCGAATACATGTTCATGGCACGGGGCATACCGACGCGCGTGCGACGGAGCTTCTCGCGAACCTCTTTCGGGCTTCGCTTGAAGGGCCGCGTGGTCTCGACGCGCTTGATGCCGAGAAAGCCGCGCTTGACGACGATGTCTTTGATCAGCGTCCCGTCTTCGGGCATCGGGGCGGTCTGGTAGAAGTGGCGGAACGCGAGCTTCGCCTCGTAGTCGACGACGTTCGGGAACTGCTTGGCAGTCGCCTTGCGGTCGGCGACGAGCGCGAGCATGGCCTCTTCGCTTTCGACGGTGCCCTTCTCGCAGGAGAAGCCGGCGATGTAGCGGCTCTTCGATCCGTCGGGACGGAGCGTGTCGATGAACGTGCGCTTGCACTCGTTCGGGCAGAAGTGACAGACGGTCTCGTCGTCGTTCTTCGTCGTGTACTCGAGGCCGATCGCCGCGTCGAAGCCGATGAAGGTCGACTTTTTCTTGCGCTTGATGACGCGGAGGGTCTCGAACGCAGCGCCGATCGCGCCGGCTTCACCCGTGTGCGGATGAACGAACACCTCGGCGTTCGGGACGCGCTCTTTGATGTAATCGACCTGGGCTTTGACGGCCGCGAGGTTGTACTGCGTGCCGCCCTGGAGGACGTAACGGGTGCCGAGCGCCGCGAGCCGCGGGATCTGCACGACGTACTGCCAGATGTTCTTCGGGAGCACCTGCGCGAGGCCCGCGAGGAGCTCTTCTTTGGAGAAGCCCTCTTTTTGGAAGTTCACGCGGTCGGTGTCGAGGAAGACGGCGCAGCCGTAGCTGAACTTGGGAGCGAGCTCGGCCTGAAACGCCGTGTCGGCGTACTCGGTGACCTTGAGCCCGAACTGGTCGGCCATGGCTTGCAGGAGCATTCCGTTGCCGGCCGAGCACGAGTTCGAGAGCTTGAAGTTGGCGATGTCGCCGTTGCGCATGAAGAGGACCTTGATGTCTTGGCCTCCGATGTCGCAGATGACGTCGACGTCGCCGAAGAACTTCACCGCGCTCATCATGTGCGCCACGGTCTCGACGATGTTGACGTCGCTCTTCACGCACTCTTGGAGCACGTCGGCCGCGTAGCCGGTGGCGCCGAAGCCGATGCAATCGAGCGTGGCGCCCTGATCGACGACGTACTCGCGGAGCTGCGTCAGTAGCTCTTTGGTGTCTTGGATCGGGTTACCCTTCGAGAGCTGGTAGGCCTTGCAGATGATCTCGCCCTCTTCGTTCATGAGGACGGCCTTCGACGAGGTCGAGCCGCCGTCGAGACCGACGACTGCGCGAAGGGTCGAGCCCGGCTCGAGCTTCACCGGAACGAACTTCGGGATGCGGTAGAGATCGGTGAAGTCGCTCTGCTCGTTCTTGGTCTTGACGAGGGGCGGGCCGGCGCTCGCGCCGAGGCGCGCCTTGCGACCGTTCTGCATGTAGTCGACGAGGCCTTCTTTGCCCGTGTAGACGCCGACGTGAGCGGCCTCTTCCATGCCGTAAACGCACGCGCCGACGGCGGCGTAGTACTGCGCGTTCTCGGGGATGAAGATGAGCTCTTCGACCGGGATGTCTTTCGGGTAGTCGTAGCCGCGCTCGGCCCACACTTCGGGGATGCGCTTGCGCCAGCATTCCTGGAGAAACGGGAGGTACGTGTTGGGCCCGCCGAGGAGGAGGACCTTGTGCTTGAGCGTCGAGCCGCGCGTCAGAACCGACAAGTTCTGGAGCACGATCGCGTCGGCGAGCGAGCAGAGGATCTCCGTCGAGGGGATGCCGCTCTTCACGAGATTGACGATGTCGGTCTCGGCGAAGACGCCGCACTTGGCCGCGACGTGATGCAGCTTCGAGTCGTCGAAGTGGACCTTCACGGCTTCGGCCGGCGGCAGGCCTACCTTGATCATGCATTTGTCGATCGTGGCGCCCGTGCCCGAAGCGCACTTGTCGTTCATCGACGGCGACGCGGTCTTCTCACCGGTCTTTGGATCGGTGTTGAACATGATGATCTTGGCGTCTTGGCCGCCGAGCTCGATCACGCTCTGCACGTCGGGGTGCAGCTTCTCCACGGCGAGCGTGACGGCGTTGACCTCTTGCACGAACTTGCCACCGAGGGGCGCGCACAAGGGGAGGGCGCCCGAGCCGGTGAGGAACACGCGCCACTTGTCGCGCGGGGAATTTGGAAACGAAGCCTCGATGTCGTCGATGAGCTCGAGCACTTTTTCGGGCTGCTTCGTCTGGTGGCGCTGGTAGTCGCTCCAGAGGATCTCGAGCGTCACCGGATCGAGCGCGACGGCCTTGACGGTCGTCGAGCCGACATCGATTCCGAGCACGAGAGGCTCACGCGTGTCACTGGGGCCAGTTTTCAATTTCGACTCCCTGCTCCCACTCGGAGAGCGCCACGACCCGGCTCAATCTGCTTCGCTGAAAGAGCTGCTCGCTCGCGCGAGACAGATCTCAGAACGAATCTGCTCCGAAAGTATTTTTTCGGAGCTCCGTGGGACCGCACGAAACGGCTCATTCACCGACCGTGCGTACGATTTCCCCCGGACTGACTGGTCGGTCAGTCACTGCTAACAGACCTTGGAGGGAGGGACAACGCCGCGACCCCAAATAGTTCCCCGGCGGAACCTGCCTGGCAGGATCTGGGCCAGCTGCCGAGCGATGCGTTGACCAACGAGTCACCTTCGGGGGACAGTGGCCCTCGTGGCCCGCCTTCCGACCGAGAAGATCGACAAGCACGAGCGCAAGCAGGCTCTCCTGCGGGCCGCGCGCGACGTGTTCGCGAGCAAGGGCTACCACGACGCGAAGGTCGACGACATCGCGCTCGCTGCGAAGGTCGCCAAGGGGACTTATTACCTCTACTTCAAAGACAAACGGACGGCGCTCGAAGAGCTCGTCGACGGCCTCTTCAATCGACTCGGCGCCGCGATCTTGCGCGTCGACGTCGATCAAGAAGTGACGGCGCAGGTGCAGCACAACATCCGCGCGATCGTCGCCGTGTTCTTCGACGATCCGGCGCTCACGCGCATCTTGCTCTCGTATGCCGCAGGCTTGGATCCAGCCTTCGTCAGCAAGATCGGATCGTTTTACGAGAGCGCGCGCGGCATGCTCCGCGACTCGCTCGTCGAAGGTCAGCGTCTCGGAATCGTCGCGCCGGGCGACGCCGATTCGTACGCCACGTTCACCCTCGGCGCGCTCAAAGAAATCTTGCTCGAGACGGCGACGAAGAAGCGCGCGCGTGGGCGCGAGGAGATCGTCGGCGAGCTGTTCCGCTTTCTCGAAGGCGGATACTTGCGTGTGCCGCACGCGCCCGCTCCAGTCGAGACGCCGAAGCCTTCGCGCGTCAGATCGAAATGAGACGGATGAAGCGCTGAAGAGTGGCGATCGCGCCCGGAGCGTCGCTCACGGCGGCCTTCTTCGCGTCGACGTCGAGGCCTTCGCCTTCGAGAAGCGCGCGTCGCGCATCGAAGTAACCGTGCATGATCTCGCGGTCGATTTCCGGGTGGAACTGTACGCCGTAGCAACCGGTCGCGAAGCGAATGACTTGGTGGTCATCGAGCGACGATCGAGCAAGGGCGCGCGCGTTCGGAGGTAGCTTCGCGACGGTGTCGACGTGCGTCGCGTTGGCCCCGAAGCGCAGAGCGATGCCTTCGAGGAGGGGATCGTCGTCGGTGATTTCGATGTCGATCGTGCCGATCTCGCGACCGCGCGGGTTGAGACCGACCTCGCCGCCGAGCGCCTGCGCGAGGAGCTGATGCCCGAAGCAAATCCCGAACACCGGTACGCCGGCTTTCACGATCTCGACGAGCCATTGCTCGATGCGAAGCACCCACGGATCGCGGTCTTGCACGTGAGCCGAGGAGCCAGTGATGACGACGAACGACGGCTCGGCGGGGAGGCTCGGCGCTTCGAGACGCGCGTCGATGTCGATACTGGGACCGCGATGCGCTTCGGCCGCCGCGGTGCGGATCATGTCGGCGTAGGTTCCGCGTCGAGCCCGCATCTCCGGGATCGGATCGCCCGTCGTGATGACCACCATCGTTCGGTGAAGCGAAGAAGAAGACGCCGGAGCCCGAGACGCCAATGCAAGCATGAGCCCTGCGTCTAGTTCTCCAGTTTGCTCGACGCAAGTCGGCGCCCCACTTTCCCGAAGGGGTGAGCCGCGCGCCTCGCGGCCCAGCCATTCTCCGACGAGGCAGGGCTCGTGGCGGCGCCAAGCGTCGAGCTCACGTTGCCATTTGCGACTTGGCGGACGCGGCACTAGAAGCCCCGTCGACATGTCCAAGACCAAGGTCGTGCGTCCGGTGTGGCGGCGGTTCTCTCCCAAGTTCTCGAAGCGCGCAGCCGATTGGGTCCGTCTCGGGGGCCACGCCGCGATCGTGCACGACGAAGAGCACATCGACATTTTGCTGAGCGTCGACGAAAACGGAAGGCTCACCGATCTCGCCCTCTGGTCGCTCCTCGCGCTCGAGCAGCGCGCATCGAAGGTCGTCGATAAAGGCCCCGCCAAAGGGCTTCGCATCGCGCGGGCGGCGGCGCATTCGACCTTCGCCGTCCTCGACTGGTGCGATCGCGACTCTGCGCATCCCGGTCCGACGCGAACGCTCAACTACGATTGTCTCGAGTGTGGCTCGTGCTGCCACGAAGCGAACGTGATCCTCGACCAAGACGATCTCGATCGGTTCAAAGAGGCGGGGCGCGCAGATCTGTGCAGCTCGAAGTACACGAAGCGAAGCCGCGACAAGAAGGTTCGGCTCCGCTTTGCGCCCGATGGTCGCTGCCAGCACCTCGCCAACGATCTCAAGTGCGAGATCTACGAGCTACGGCCCTACAACTGCAGCGTTTTCCCGGTCGGTAGCGAAGCTTGCCTCGCCGCCCGCGAGAGCACCCGAGAGTGGCGAGACGATTCGCCGCGCACCAAGCAGACGCTCACCGTCGTCTACGTCTGACCGCCGCTCCGAAAGACCCCTATGTCCCCGATCGTCTACTCCGCGCTCGTCTTGGTGCACATCCTGTCGATGGCCGTCTGGTTCGGCGGGGGCTTCTCGCTCGCCGGAGACGTCCGCAAGACGCTGGCGCGTGGCAAGCCGCACACCGAGCTTCTCGGCGCGCGCATGTCGCGCGTCCTGTCTCTGGCGCAGATCTCCGCGGTGGCGACCATCGCGTCGGGATTCGGGCTGTTCTTCGCGCGAGGCGGTTTCAAGTCGATGCCTCCTCGCTATCACGCATCGATCGCGCTCTCGCTCGTGGCGCTGGGCCTGGTCTTCTTCGGATTGAAGCCCGCTACGATGCAAGTCGAGCGAGCCTTGGCGGCTGGTGAAGGCAAAGACCTTCGAAGCCTCACCAAGCGAATCGGCATGCTGACCGGCGTCGATCATCTTCTCAAGCTCATCATCATCGTGCTCATGGTCTTTTCGTTCGAAACATTGTGATCTCGTGACCTCGGAGGGGCAGGGGACATGACGAGCCAATCCGAGGGCGACGAAATCGATCGGCCCGACGCGGTGCCGAAGTCGACCGCTCCGGCGGCGCCGAAGCGCCACTGGCTGCGCGCGCTCGTGGGCCTCTATGTGGTCGCAGTGACGTGCGCCGCCATCGCGATGATGTTTCTCGTCGACCGCTTTTGGCCGGCCACCGTTCTCGCGTTCTTACCGCGGTGGAGCCTCGCGCTGTCAGCCGTTCCGCTCCTCGCGCTGTGCCTCGCGCTGCGAGCGTGGAGGCTCGCCGGGGCGATGGTGGTGAGCTTGGCCGTCCAGCCCTTCGTCGTCGGCGACTACCAGATGCCGAGCTCGTCGTGCGGAGCCGGAAAGCCCGACCGAGCTCTCCACGTGCTGACGCAAAATGCGCTCAGGCGTTCGCTCAAAGACCCGTGGTTAGCCGATCTCGTGAAGAACGAGCACCTCGATGTCATCGCGATTCAGGAGTGCGACGTGCGCGATCTCGCAGGCGGAGAGGTCGATCCGGTCAAAGAGGTCCGTTCCCCGCTCGAGGGCTTCGAGATCGAAGTCGACAACACCTCGTGTCTCCTCAGTCGTTTCCCGATCAAGACGGTCGACGTGCGCGGCCAACAAGACATTTGGGAAACGGGCCGAGGCGGCGGAGCGATGGAGCTCTACGAGATAGAAGCGCCCTTCGGCTCGTTCTGGTTCTTGAACGTCCACCTCGGCACGGTTCGCGAGGGCATGAGCGGTTTCCAACGATTCGGCTTCGGTGGGATCGAAACGATGCGCGAGAACACCGAGATGCGCCTCTGGGAATCGAACCTCGCTCGCGATTGGGCGAAGCACGCGAAGGGCCCGCTCATCGTCGCAGGCGATTTCAATCTGCCGCGCGAGAGTCAGATCTTCCAAGACGCCTGGGCCTCGTTCGGCGACGCGTTCGACACCTGCGGTTGGGGCTTCGGTTATTCGAAAGAGACACGCGTGAGGGGGATCGAGTTCGGGACGCGCATCGACCACGTGCTCTTCGATGCGAGCTGGGCCTGCGCGTCGGTCAAGCTCGGTCCGGAGATCGGCTCCGATCACCGCGGCGTCATCGCCGAGCTCCGGATGCGCTAGCTCGACGACTCGGAGCCCGAGGATGCGAGTCAGGGCTTCGGATGCTTTGCGCTGCCAGTGCTGGCCTGTGGCGCATCGGCGTCTTGCGCGCATCGGAGACCGATGTCGACGCGCGCCTCGTCAGCCGCCACGCTTCGCCTCGTCGTCGCGTCGAGAAGGGCGGCGTTGTCGACGAAGCTGCCACCGCGGACTGCGCGCGTATCGTTCGCGGGCACACGCGGATCGTTTCCACCCGGAAGCGCGTCCGAGAATCCGTCGGCGGTCCATTCGGCGACGTTGCCTGCGAGATCGAAGATCCCGTCCGGCGTCGCGTCGTCTTTGTGTTTACCGACCTCGCACGCCGCGACCTCACCACCCGGCTGAAGACACAGGCCATTGAGCCCGTAGCATGCCGTAGAGCACTCGGCAGCGCCGGCACCCCATGAGTGTTTACGCCCATTCGGTCCGCGCGCCGCAAGCTCCCATTCGGCCTCGGTCGGAAGGCGCTTTCCCTTGTAAGCGCAAAACGCTTCAGCCGCTTTCGCGTCGACGCAATTCATCGGATCATCGGGCTTCTTCCGATTGGCGCTGCACCGCGGTGACCACGTCTCCGAATCTGCAGGGTCGGTACCCATCACGCGATCGGCTTTCGGACATTTTCGATCGTCGAGGCACTCTTTGAAGTTTCGAAACGAGACCTCGTATTGGTCGATGAAGAAGTCTCTCGATACGCGCGTCTTTACGCGATTTTCACCCATCGAGAAGGTGGTGGCTGCGATGCGAGTCATGTTCGCAGGGGTGGCAATGGCCAGGGTGGCGTCGGTGGGTACGCCGCCGTCGACGATCGCATCGACGCTCGCGACTGGCTGAGCGCTCGGCGCCGAGCTCGCTCTCGGCTTGGCCGACGGAATCTTGGGCGGCTCTACTTTCGACGAGGCGCTCGCGTGTGCGCTGGGGACGAGCTTGTCTTTCGGACGGTCACCGCCGAAGAACGTCACGTACGCGAAGGTCGCGCCACCGGCGAAGACCAACAGCGCGAGAAGGGTCCAAATCGCGCTCGACTTCTGCGGCGCCTCGGGAGTCGACGATTTCGTCGACGAAGTAGCGAGCTTGTCGGCGACACGTAGGCCTTCGGGCGTCTCGGCCATCGGATCGGCGGCGGTGCTCGGCCGCGACTTCCGGCTCGGCGGCTTGTCGGACGCCTGAGGCACCTGCCTCAACGATTCGACGGGCACCGTCGGTCCCATCGACGTCTTCGCCGACACGCTGTCGACCTTGATCGAGCGCTTCGCTGCGTAGGCCTCCGTGTCGAGGAGCGGATCGGGCTCGGGATCGCGCTCGGTCGACGTGGGCCGCGACATGCGCGGGTTCACGGCGCCTTCGGAGTCGACCCCCGCCGCGGCTTCGAGCGCGTCCCAGAAGAGCGCGGCGTCGGCGTAGCGCTCACGTGGCTCGATCTCGAGGGCCTTGCGTAACACCGCTTCGACCTCGTCGCTCGCGTCGATGCCGCGGCGTCGCAAGGTCGGCCGCATCGCCGGATCGGCCGACGCGATGTAGAGCTGCGTCGGATCGTCGCCCTCGAGCGCGCGTTTGCCGCTCACGCATTCGACGAGCACGAGAGCGAGCGCGAACACGTCGGTCCACGGACCGCTGGCGCCGCGCTGTTTGTTGAACTGCTCGGGAGCACCATAGCGAGGCGTGAACGCAGTCGGGGCGATCCCGGTCGATTCGAGCGCCGTCGTGAAGGTGTTGTTGTCAGCGAGGACCTTCGCGATGCCGAAGTCGAGCACCTTGGTGGTTCGCTTGCCGCCGACCTCGGTCAAAATCAAATTGGCCGGCTTCACGTCGCGATGCGCGATTTTTTGCGCGTGCGCCACGGCGAGGGCGCGTGCAGCAGGCGCGAGCATTCGAATCGCCTCGTCGAGCGAAATGCCGCCCGCGCTCGTCTCGACGCGTGTCTTCAAGAACTGCGCGAGCGTCTCTCCTTCGAGCCACTCCAGAATCAGGTACGGGACCCACGCACCCGAGGGCGCCGTGAACGCGCCGACGTCGAGGGCTTGAACGATTCCGCTCGTGGCCTTCGAGAGGCGGTGCAGAAGTCGCCCTTCGTCTTGCAGACGCTCGAGAAAGTCGGCGCGGCCCTTCTCATCGAGCTCGCTCGGGAGCTTGAGGCACTTGATGGCGATGAGCTCACCGAAGCCCTTGTGGACACCTCGGTAGACCACCCCGAAGCCACCATCCCCGATGACGGACGCGACGCGGTATTTCCCGTCGATCGTCACGCCGCAGAGATCGAATGGATCGCGCGGTTCTCTCACGACCGACCTCTAACCTGCCTTTCACGGGGGACCAAGTCCATCGCAAGGGCGGCCGCTCGCGGGGCGACGAAGGAGCGTCGCTCCGACTCGAGCCACGAACGCGGCGCCAGGCGCGAATTGCCAACGTCGGCGTGAAGCGGTAGTCGATGCCCGATGCTTCCCGTGACTCCCTGCGCCTTCGACGACGACTTCTTGGCCGACTTGCCTTACTCGCCAGAAGTCTTGTTCTTCGATCGCATCCTCGAGATCGACGCCGCGAAGAACCTCGTGAAGTGCCGAATGCCGACCGACGGCCCGATGCCGCTCACCGAGCACCAGCGCGTCCACCCCGTCAGGCACCCGAAGCACGTCGCTGGCGCCGTGATGGTGCACGCGAGCGGCATGTTGGGCTTCGTCCACGCCTATTACCTGCTCGGTCTTCGGCACAGCGAAGGTTGGATCGGTTACGGAACGCATCTGCACCGCGTCGTCTTTCGCAAGCTCGTTCCACCCGGTGAGCCCATCGAAGCGACCTGCATCGCGACCAAGCAGCGCCTCGGCACGGTGCGCCACATGATCCGCTACTCCTTCGAGTTCAGGCACGAAGGGCAGCTCTGCTACGAGGGCGATCAAACCGCCGTTTGGCTCATCGCGAAAGAGGGCGCTTCCGTCGACGACGAGAGCACCGACGTGGTGCTCTGACCATCGAGTCGAACGAGGAGCCTTTTTTCTCCTTCGACGTGTGCATCGCGCGACGGCGGTCCAAAGTACTCTTCGAGGAACCAACCCATGAGCACACAAGACACGGAGCGCGAGCTCGCATCGGCGACCCTTAGCGCATTACTCGTGCGTCGCTCGCTCGGGACGCTGCGCGTGACCGGCAAAGACCGCATGAGCTGGCTCAACGGCCTCACGACGCAAGATCTCGCTCCTCGCAAGTCCGGCGATGCCGCGCTCGGGCTCTTCGTCGCGAAGAACGGAAAGATCGAAGCCGAGATCGCGATCCTCGTCGGTAGCGACGACGTCCTCATCGGGCTGCCCGTCGATCGCGCGGCCTCGCTTCGCGACAAGCTCGATCGCTACCTCATCATGGAAGACGCAGCGGTCGAGGTCGCGATCGAGCCGTTCGAGTGGCTCTTCGCGTTCGGCCCGCGCGCGCCCGACGCGCTCTCGATCGCGCTCGAGAACGGCGCCCGCGGCGGAGTCTCCGTCCGCGCTGGTTTGCCGGTCGCCATCCTCGCGGGTGCGCCCATCGCGCCGGCCGTCGACGCGATCACCAAGAGCGCGGGCGAGCCCATCGTCGTCGCATCCGAAGCGGGTTGGCAGCGCTTCCGCGTCGAGCGCGGCATCGCCGAGCGAGGCATCGACTACGTCGACGACGAGAGCTACGCCCAAGAGGCCGCGCTCGAGAACGACGAGGTCTCGTTCGCCAAGGGCTGCTACCTCGGTCAAGAAGCCGTGTTCATGCTCGAGAAGCGAGGCCACGTCTCGAAGCGCCTCGTCCAGCTCGTCGCGTCGGCGCCGCTCGTCGTGGGCGCCGAGATCCGTGACGTCGAAGGTAAGGCCATCGGCAAGATCACGAGCAGCGCCGGACCGAGCAAAGAAGGGCTCGCGCTGGGCATCGTGAAGTACAAGCACGCGCGTGCCGATCACGAGCTGACGGTCGTCGCCTCCGACGGCAAGAGCATCGCAGCGCGCGTGACGTCGCTCCTCGCCATCACGCCCGAAGCTTGATCAACGAACGGCCACGCAGACGGGGTTGTCGAGCGCGTCGTGCAAACCCGCCGTGCATTCTGCGCCGATGGCGTGGGGCTCGCCCCCGGTGACCCAATCGGTGCGGATGCGATCGAGGCGCTTCGACATGGTCGCCGACTCCGAGCCCTTGGGCAGTCGCTCGACGCAGCCGCCCGCCATCGTGAAGTAGACCTCGCAGGTGAGGGGAAGGCCGTCGCGCGCCGGTCGAGAACGCGACTTCATGAGCTCGAGCTCTTCGTCGGCTTGCATCGCGAGCTCCGACACGCCGTTTGCTGGCGTGCTCGGCATCATGGTGAAGCCCAAGGCCACCGCCGACACGGCGAGCAAGAATGCGCAGACGGTTCTTGCGAGCGCGTCTCTCAACAGACCGAGACCGGTCTGGTGATCACCTCGGACCACGCCGACGACGACGGGCTTTCCACGGTAGGCGTCGACTCGGTCGATCCGGACGAGCTCTTCGTGGCCGATCCCGAAGTCGCATCCCTGGTAAGGCTCGTCTGGATCCGACTCGCCCGTCTCGAGCGAGTCGACGTCCGACACGCTCGCGCGACCTTGGCGAAGCGCGAGCGCATCGGCGACGACGAGCGCGAGGAGACCCGTACACGCGAGGGCGCCGATCGCGAGCGGCATGTCGAGCGAGGTCGTGAACCAACTGGCCATGGCCGAGCCTCGCACCGCAATCGGCACGCCGAGGGCGACAGCGAGCGCGGTGGCGACGTACGCGCTTCGTCGGTCGACGTCGTCGACGAGCGAGCCGGCACGCGCTCGACCGATCTTGCGTCCGGCGACGAGGACGAGCGCCATGGCTGGCAAGAATCCGAGACCCGTCAGAAAGCCGTCGAGCGCTGCGCCGTCGAGTGAGGGGCTCGCCAACTGCGACGAGACGAGCCTGACGATGATCCCCACTACGGCGCCCGAGGCGGGTCCGGCGAGGACCAGGGTCACGAGCGAACCGACGAGCGTCTTCCGCGACGCCGACAGGCTGCCGATGGCGAAGCTCGAAAGCGCCGACAGGGCGACGAACACACTTCGCGTCCGAGGCGCATCGCTGCTCGCACCGAGGCGGAAGTAGTCGGCAGCCAGCCAAGAGGCAGCGATTCCGAGGAGGGCCAGCGCGAGGCTCACATCCCACCGTCCGCTTCGTTCGGCCCTTCGCATGATCCCAGGACTACGCGGCGAGCGAGATGTTCCCCCACGGCTGAACGCGAAAGCCGACCGCAAAAAAAGCGAGACCCCCCGCCTCGTGAGAGAAAGGGGGTCTTCGGCGTCAGACTCTCGTCGAGAGAGAGGTGACTCGTGCGAGGCGATCAGGGGAAGATTTCGCGTTCGCCGTAGACGGTCGCGATACGCTGCAGAGCGACGCCGTAGGCGGCGACGCGCAGGCTGACCTTCTTCTGGCGAGCGAGCTCGTTGACCTCGCGCCATGCGCGACGCATCGCCTTCTCGAGACGCTCGTCGACCTCTTCGAGCGACCAAGCCTCGCTGCGCTTGTTCTGAACCCACTCGAAGTAGCTGACGGTGACGCCGCCGGCGTTCGCGAGCACGTCGGGGAGAATCGCGATGCCGCGATCGAGCAGCACCTTCTCGCCCTCGGGCGAGCAGGGGCCGTTCGCACCTTCGGCGACGAGACGCACCTGGAGATTGGTCGCTTCTTCGACGCCGACCTGATTCTCGAGCGCGCACGGAGCGAAGATGTCGGCCTTGATCTTGAAGAACTCTTCGTGGCTGACGGCCTTGCCGCCCGGGTAGCCGCGGAGCGAGTGGTTCTTCTTCACGTAGTCTTGGACCTTGTGCGCGTTGAAGCCCTCGGGGTTGTAGAGGTAGCCGGTGTGATCGCCGATCGCGATCGTCGACACGCCGAGCTTCGAGAGAATGACCGAGGTGTGCGAGCCGACGTTGCCGAAGCCCTGCACGATCATCGTCGAGCCTTCGAGGTTGAAGTTGTTCTCGGCAGCCCAGTAGGTGATCGTGTGAACGAGGCCTTGTCCGGTGGCCTTCTCGCGACCGAGCGTTCCGCCCGACGCGACCGGCTTGCCCGTGACCACGCCCTTGACGGCCTGCTTCTGAAAGTTGCCGACGAGGTTCATGTACGTGTCCATGGCCCACGCCATCGTCTGCGCGTTGGTGCCCATGTCGGGCGCCGGGATGTCGGTCTCGGGTCCGATGTTCGCGGCGAGCGCGTGGAAGAATCGGCGCGTGATGCGCTGCAGCTCGTCGCGCGACACGGTGTTCGGATCGAACTTGATGCCGCCTTTGCCGCCGCCGTACGGCAAGTTCATCAGCGCGCACTTCCAGGTCATCATGGCGGCGAGCGCCTTGACGTCGTCGAGGCCGACCTCTTGGTGGTAGCGAATACCGCCTTTGAAGGGCCCGAGGATGTTGTTGTGCTGAATGCGGTATCCCTTGAAGAGGCGGTACTCGCCATCATCCATGCGCACGGGGAAGTTGACGATGATTTCGTTCTTCGGCTGCGTGAGGATCGTCCGGATGTACTCGGGAAGACCGACGGCACGTGAGGCCTCGTCGAGGTAGCCCTGCACGACTCGGAAGAAGTCGTACTTGGGTGGGCTCGGAAGCTTCATCGACGATTGTGAGGGCGGCGCTGCGGGGATTGAGGTCTCACTCATGGGCCGAGTTTCTAGCCCGTGTGGACGCGCTCTTCAACGTCGTACACCGCCCGAATCAACGATTCATTCCAGCGTTCTCGCGTCGCATCGCGTCAAGTTCCCGAATTGCCACGTCGACGTCACCATGCGCTGAGACACGCAATGGAGGAGCCCTCGCGCGGGCTCGAGACTCAGGGCAGACGCACGAAGAGGATGTAGAGGTAGCAAAACGTGCCGGTCACGAGTAGCGCGTCGACGCGATCGAGAATGCCACCGTGCCCAGGGACGATGCCGCCCGAGTCTTTGACGCCCACCGAGCGCTTCAAGAGCGACTCTCCGAGGTCGCCCAGCTGGCCGAAGCCACCCGCGACGATGGCGAGAACGATCGCGTGCACCATCGGCAACGACTGCAGAAAGAAAGTCACCACGAAGACGGCGCCGAGCGTTCCGCCTGCGAGCCCACCGATGGCGCCTTCGACGGTTTTCTTCGGGCTCACGGCTTCGTAGAGCTTGTGCTTGCCTAGAAAGCGGCCGGCGAAGTAGGCGCCCGTATCCGAGAGCCACGAGAGCATCAGCGCCAAAAGGACGAACGCAGGACCGTCGCCTCCTCCGTCTTTTTTGATGAGCGCGAGCGCGCCCATTCCCGCGCCGAGATAGATCTGACCGAACGTCGAGCCCGTCACGCGGAAGGCGGCCGACTTCATCTCGCCGAGCCGCGCGAGCGTGAGAAGCTCGCTCACGAACGGGACGAGCAACATGACCGCCAGGAGAGCTTTCGGATTGCTGCCGAAGAACCAGAGCGTCGCGAAGACCCCTTCGGTCAGCAACACCGCGAGGACCTGCGAAACGCGGTCGTCCGGGTGCGTCATCTGAAAGAGCTCGTAGGCGCCGATCGCCGTCGCGAGTGCGACGAAGATCGCCCATGCCCAGGCGGGACCGAGAAAGAGGAGCGTCAGAATCAGAGGCCCGGCCACGGCTGCCGTGGCGAGGCGCGTGACGAGATTACTCGCGGCCAACGTCGTTCACTCCCCTCGAATTGGTGGGCCAGCGCGGAAGCGCGGTCGAGCCGATGCTCGAGCAAGCCATCACGAAAAGACACGCGTTCGGTAGCTCCGCGGTCATCGATTGAACGCTCATCGGGCAGGTATCATCACGCGGAAGGCACGCCGTTCGGGCCAGCGGCCCCAGCGACGCCGCTCGCGACAGGAAGCGCGCTCGCCAAGAGAGCGCCGCCCGAAAGCAATGTGGCGGGAGTGCCCGATGAAGGCTGGGCCGGCGCGTCCGGTTCTTTCGCATCGGGCGTGCGCGCAGCGAGGGCCGTCGACGTTTGGGAGCTTGCTCCGGAGTCTTCGCGGCGACGCATCCGGTCTTGGTAGGTCGCGATCGCGTCGAAGAGATCTTTTTCGGCGAAGTCGGGCCACAGCGTGTCGGAGAAGACGAGCTCGGCGTTCGCAGCGCCGTAGAGCAAGAAATTCGAGAGTCGCTGCTCGCCGCCGGTTCGTAAAATCATGTCGGGATCGCCCACTCCGAGGCTCGGGATCCGCGCCCCGATCGTCGCTGCATCGATGGTCGCCGGATCGAGCTTGCCTTGAGCCGCTTCGGTGGCGAGGGCACGAGCGACGTCGGCGATCTCTTCGCGCGCGCCATACGAGAGCGCCAGCGCGAGCGTCATTCGATCGTTCTGGCGCGAATCTTTGGAGAGTGGGTCGAGAGCGATGCGCACGTACTCGGGCAGCCTACTCAAGTCGCCGATCGCCACCAAGCGGATGCCATTTTCGAGGATCTCTTCTCGCTCGCTCTTCAGAAATTCTTCGAGCAAGCCCATCAGCGCCTCGACCTCGCCCTCGGGGCGGGCCCAGTTCTGCTCGCTGAAGGCGTAAAGAGTGAGCGCGGTCACGCCGAGGCGTCGCGAAGTGCGAACGACCCGCCGAACCGCGTCGCTGCCCGCTTTGTGGCCCGCTTCGCGCTGCTCACCACGAAGCACGGCCCATCGGCCGTTCCCGTCCATGATGATACCGATGTGGCGTGGAAGGTTCCTTGCCTCGACGAAGCTCATCGCTTGCGAGGAACCATGGTCCCCTTTGCCACGGGTGAAAAGAGGAAAGGTGATGGAGACCGTATGGAGGTGCCGCGAGGAGATCTTCGCAGTTGCGTTCGCCGACGGGCTTCACGTCTGATCGTCGGCTCCGCCGAATCGCCTGTCGGCGTAGCGGCAACGTTCGTTCGACGTTGACGACCGAGCGAAGCTCCATCCACTCTCCCCTCATGACGATGGGAGTCGGTCTGACGGTGACGCTCCGAGTGCGAATGGGCGCGCACGACGCCCACTACGCCGGCGAGCTGGTCGATGGCGCTCGCATGCTCGCGCTCTTCGGAGACGTGGCGACCGAGCTGTTGATTCGCCTCGACGGTGACGAAGGTCTCTTTCGGGCCTACGAAGCGGTCGAGTTTCTCGCGCCGGTGATGTCGGGCGACTTCATCGAAGCGACCGGGATCATCACCAAGGTCGGCTCCACCTCGCGCCGCATGGCCTTCGAAGCCCGCAAAGTCGTTCGAAACTGTCGTGACGTCGGGCTCGCCGCTTCGGCGGCCGATGCGCTCGGTGAGCCGGTCGTCGTCTGTCGCGCGGTCGGCACCTGCGTGGTTCCGCACGACCTCCAACGCAAGCCCCGCATCGTTCTGCCGGCGCTCACGGGCCAGAGCCAAGTGGTCGGCATGTTGAACGAGCCCCACGCGATCATCACGCCGCCCCCCCATTTCATCGTCACGCCGCCGCCGAGCGATCTCATTCTCACGGCGGCGATCGTCGGAGCTGAAGTCAGTCGCAGCGACACGCCTCATCTACCGATCAGCGCAGAAGAGATCGCCGACGAAGCCGCGCGTTGTCGCGACGAGGGCGCGAGTGTCATTCACTTGCACGTCAGAACGGCCGACGGACGCGCCTCTCAATCGTCCGAGCTCTTTCAGGCGGCCATCGACGCCATTCGGCGAAAGACCGACGTCATCGTACAAACCTCCACCGGGGGCGCCGTCGGTATGGGGGTCGAAGAGCGCGCGCAGCCGCTTGCGTGCCGCCCGGAGATGGCGACGCTGAATTGCGGAACGGTCAATTTCGGCAACGAGGTATTCGAGAACCCGCGGCCACTCATTCGCGATTTGGCACGTCGCATTCGCGAGGCCGGCTCGGTCCCCGAGCTCGAATGCTATGAAGTCGGACACATCGAAGAAGCACTCGCATTGCAGAAAGACGGGCTCCTCGGCGCCCAGCTCCACTTTCAATTCGTGCTCGGAATCGTCGGTGCAATCGGCGCGAAGCCTGAAATTCTTCGGTTCTTGGTATCGATGGTCCCGCCCGGATCGACTTGGGGCGTGGCCGGGGTCGGGCGTCACCAACGCCCCATGACCGAGCTCGCGATGACGCTCGGCGGGCACGCGCGCGTGGGTCTCGAAGACAACATCTATCTCGAGAAGGGCGTCCTCGCCGAAGGCAGCGCACCGCTCGTCGCCCGCGCTTCAGCATTCGCGAAGGGTATTCGGCGCGAGGTCGTCACGCCCGAACGCGCACGCGTCATCTTGGGCGTGCGCGACCTCGCGACGGCGACGGTCGTCGGCTGAGGCTCTGCTGCGAGAATGGACGAAAGCGTCACGACCGACGAGCGAGCGGGGCCCCCCGACGGTGCTCCGCTCGAGCCGCTCTCGCCCGCCGCGCACCTGCGTTCGCGAGCTCTTGTATTGGTCGCCATGCTCGCCTGCGCTGCCGCGGCGACGCTGTCGTCCACGCCCTATCCCCCGCGAAATGTCGAGGGCGTCGTAGCGCTTCTGACCGAGGCGCAAGGAACGACCATCGATCCGCGAGACTTCGTCTGGGAAGCGTCGGAAGGGCCGCTAGACGACCTGATCTACGGTCGCCGCTTGCTGTTCTTGGCTCGATCGAATGCAACGGCTCCCCGCGATCTCTATCGTGCACGCATCACCGTCACGCGTCAGGGGCGCCCGATGAGCGTGCGAAGCATCGTCAATTTGTCTCGAACCGAAATCGCCGACGAGCGCGACCTCGTCGCGGTCGGCAACGTCGCCGCGGTATCGACGGAGGCATTCGGTCGAATCGAGAGCATCGAATGGCTCGACCTCGCTCCGCGCGACCGCCAATCTGCGTTCCAGCAGCTCTCACCTCATTCGCTGGCTGACGTCGAAGAGGTCTTCGTCTCGTTTTCGCGCCCTCCGAAGAAAGCCCGATACGAGATTCAAAACGGAAGGCTCATCATGGCCCTCGGCGACGAAGGCGAGAGCGCGTCGCTCGATCCCGAAAGCGCCTCCGTCACCTCGGTCGACGATCGATTCGGAGTCTATGCGAGCCGACACCGACGACCCATTGCGACGATCAGGTCGACGATGCAAAACATCGGCTGCGCCTTCAGCCCAGGGCATTGCGACGAGAGCATCGCTCGAAGCGCCCCTACGCCATCGAGCCCCGCCAAGCTCGTGATATCTGCTGTCGACCCCATTGGTTTTCCGCCAGGAGCGCGATTCGAATCGTTTGCACCTCCTTCATGGGAAGGGGCGTCGTCTCCCGTATTTCGTGCAAAGGGAGGCTCGGTCGACTTGTTCGCTCTCGACATGCGCCAATTGGGATTGAAGATCGTGCTCGCGAGCGACATTCCGCGGTCGCGAACCGGGCATCATCCGCGCGGCATTGCCGCAGACGCACGGCCCGCGTGGGTCGCCATCGCCGGTCCCACGAGCTCCGATGCGGGAGCGGTCGACATGGGCGTCATGGTCGCCCCATTCCTTCCTGGAGCATTCACCCTGACCGATGGGCCAAGTCCGCGTGTCGGCGTCGCCGGAATGGCGTCGTCGCCCGATTTCGCGAGCGTGATCGAATTCGCGCGTTCAGCAGATGCTTCTCGGCACGAGCGTTCGGCTCTCTGCGCAACCGCATCGGGCCATTTCGTTTATGCGTGGGGTGGCGCCGAGACGCCCGAGTCGTTGCAATCATCGCTCATCGGAGTCGATTGCATCGCCGTGCTTCCCATCGAGACCGATTCGGCCATGGGAATGGCTTTTCTCTCGGGAAAAGAAACTACGTCTTTCGATGGGGTCGAATCTGTCGATTCGCCCATGTCGATGCAATGGAGGTTGGCGGGTAAAACTTCTTCGATTCTCCAATTCTATCGAAAGCGCGACGTCCCTTCTCCGGCGCCGCCACGCGACAGCCAATGGAACCCCGAGACGACGCCGCAGCCGGACCCGGCCTTCGCGCCCGCCATCTATCACTCGTCGGTCGACTCATTGGGAACGCGCGTCGCGGTGAGGCTCTTCATGCCGGGCCGCTTCGATTGGATCCTTCGTGCTGGCGACAAAGAAAAGACACACCGACTCGGCGGTACGTTCGCGAAGTCGCTCGACGAGCCGGAGCTGTCCCGCGCGTTCGTCGGCATCGGCCTCGGAATCGGAATACGCAAGTCACCCCTCGGGCTCCGGATTTCAGGCTCGACCGGACACGCGTTCCGCCACGAAGGAGCGCTCATCGAGGCCAAGGCGTCGGGACTGGCCGTTCGAGCCTCGACGGGGCCCGATCCGGAGGGCGACGCGAGCGAGGCGCCTCTCACGGCGGCAGACGGCGCCCTCTTGCCGGCGTCGAGAGAACGGGGACCTTCGCAGCGCCGCGCAGACCTCTGCGTCCTCGAAGACGGAACGGTTCTGTATGCCGAGGCCGAGTTCGACAGCCACGAAGCGACGGCGACCGTCTTGACCGAGCTCGGCTGTAACGCGGTCGCTGCGCTCGATCGGGGGACCGACCTCGCGGCGTGGTCCGAGGCGAAGGATCACTTGATGCGAGCCCACGACGCGACCATTTTGTTCGGTCTCGCCCGCCCGACGTTCGGGACCGTGCGCGCCGACCCGACCGCCAACTGATCGCAGCGAGCCCGCCCGCCTCACCGAACGAGTGCGCAGACGCGCATCGGTTCATGGCTCCTCGTCGGTTCCGACAGCTCAGTTGCTCCCCCCTGCTGATCGGAGCAGTTGCCTGGGGGGGTCGTTAGAGACTACCCGCGCACAAAATCTCGTCGGCCGAACCTACTTCGTCGCAGTTGCCTTCGGAATCTTGTGGGGTTGCACGGGCGCAGGAGGAGTCTTGTGAGACCCTGCTTTGGCTGCGGGACCTCCGGGGCTCACCTTCGAGGGGTGCGCGAGCGGTGTATCGTCCGTCCAGCTTCGACCGCGTTGACGGCGGTCGAGGTGAACGAACTTTCCCCCTTCGTAGAAGCCGACGCCCGCGTGATCGAGGGTCAGACAGAAGTCGCGGACCGCTTCGATGGGCACGCCCTCGATTCGGAAATCGACCGCCTTCCCGACGTTGTGATTCGAATGCCCCGGTGGAGGTCGATAGCCGTCGAGGATGTCGAGGGTTCTTCCACCGAAGTGATCGCTCACGGTGGCGAAGAGGTCGGCGAGGCCAGGGTCTATCGGGTGCTTTTCTCCCGATTGGGCCTTGAGCACGTCAGCCAGGAGGTCGAGGCCTTCAGGGGTCACTTGGTCGGCTTTTCGGAGCGCCACGGTTCCCCGATGGGTGCCTCGCTTCACGGTGAGGACGCCGGGGTGCTTCGGTTGCATCGCGTAAGGCGCTTTGGGCGAAGCACCCTTCGAGCTGACCGCCTTCGAGCTGACCGCCTTCGAGCTGATCGCCTTCGAGCTGACCGGGTTCGGGCTGGTAGAGCTGACCGGGTTCGGGCTGGTAGAGCTGAGCGGGTTCGGGTTCGGCGGAGCGATCTGGGTGCCAGCTCCGTCTGCCAGGGCCGTGTCACCCAACGAGAGCGCGCCGGAGAGCAGTAGGGTGGCGACGATCGATGAGCCTCGCCCACGGTGACTGACGAGCCCCCACAAGGAGCTTCGAGTGCGCAAGCCGCGCGCTCCCGACTCGCTGGCTCGACGTGCAATTCGACTCACCCGTGCCTCGCTCCCCAAGGAGGGGTAAGCTCGAGGACTCGTCGAGTAAAGCGGAATCTTGGCCGCCGCGACAACGCGGTGCGAAGCTCATACGGAAGGCTATTGGAGTCGCGAGGCTCGCACCCCGCCGGGGCGAGCCAAGGTGTCGAAGTCGCCCACGCGGGTGAGCAAATCGTGAGGACGAGGCGTAAGGCATGTCAGAAGGCAACAACCTGGTCGGCGTGGACATCGGGACGAGCTCGATCAAGATCTGCCAGATCAAAGAGACCCGGAAGGGGCTGAGGCTCACGCACCTGGGATACACGCCGCTGCCGCGTCAGACCATCGTCGACGGCCACGTGCTCAACTCTCAGGCCGTGATCGAAGGCCTCGGCCGCGTCTTTCAAGAGGCGAAGATCAAACAGCGTGACGTCGCATTGAGCATCAGCGGGCAGGCGGTCATCATTCGAAAGATCACCGTCCCGATGATGACTTCTGCAGAGCTCGACGAGCAGATTCAATGGGAAGCCGAGCAGCACATCCCCTTCGACATCAAAGACGTTCACGTCGATTACGAAGTCCTTCGCAGACGCCCCGAGGCGGGTCAGATGGACCTGCTCCTCGTGGCAGCCAAGCGCGACGAGATCAACGACTACAAAGAAATCGCCGTCTCCGCGAAGCTTCGCCCGATCGTCGTCGACATCGATGCCTTCACGGTCCAGAACCTCTTCGAGTTCAATCGAGGAATTCCACCCGAGACGACCTTCGCGATCATCAATGTCGGAGCGAGCCTCGCCTCGATCAACATCGTGTCTCACGGTGCCAGCGCGTTCACCCGCGACATCGCGAACGGCGGCAATTACATCACCGAGCAGATTCAAAAGCAGCTAGGAGTGCCGTTCGAGCAGGCCGAAGAATACAAATGCATGAGCGCAGTGGCGCCGCACAACATCCCTCCGACCGTGCAGCCCATCATCGAAAGTGTTTGCGATTCGATTGCAGGTGAGATTCAACGGAGCCTCGACTTCTTCCACGCCACGAGCGGCGAAGCCGAGATGCATCGCATCTATCTCACGGGTGGCTCGAGCAACCTTCCAGCATTGCTCAGCGCCATCGGTCGGAGGTCGCGCGTCGGCGTCGAGCTCATCCCTCCGCTGGAGAAAATCGCCGTCGAGGGCAAAGACGTGAACCAGCAACTTTTGCAGACGAGAGCGGCGCAGCTCTGCGTCGCGCTGGGCCTCAGCATGCGCAAGGATAAGGAGCGGCGCCTGTGATCCGAGTCAATCTACTTCCGCAAAAGAAGAAGCCCGAACGCGCGAGGCTGCAGCTCAGCGCGCCCAGCGTCGGTGGCACCAAGTGGCTCCTCGTCGTCCTCGGTGTGGTGGTGCTCGAGGCCATCGGCCTCATCATCTTCCACAACTCGAAGCTCAACGAGCTGGCTGCCCAGAATCAGAAGAACAACCAGATCAAAGGCCAGATCCAGAACATTCAGCAAATCGTGACCCAACACGAGGCGGTGAAGAAAGATCTCGCCGAGCTCCGCGCCCGAGAAGACGCGATCACCCAGCTCCAGGCTGGCCGCACGGGTCCGACGGCTGCGCTGCTCGAGCTCGCGCAAGTGCTCACGCCCGGCAAGGGGCCGACGGCCGATCCCGAGTTCATCAAAAAGCTCCAAAAAGACAATCCGCTCGAGATTTACAACATCAACTGGGATGCACATCGTCTCTGGCTGACGAAGTACACCGAGGAGTCGCGTACGGTGAAGCTCGACGGCTTCGCACGCGATTCGCAAGACGTGTCCGAGATCGCGAACCGGCTGAAGATCTCAGCCTACTTCTACGACGTGAAGCTCTTGCCCGGTAAGAAAGACAAGGCCACCCTCGACGACGCGGGGCTCGTGTCTTTCGGTGTCGAAATGAAGGTGAGGTACTGATGGCTGCCGGAGGCTCAGCTCTGGAGCGCATGTCGCTCCTCGCCAAAATCATCACGGGGGCGGTTTTCGCGTGCCTCGTAGTCGCGGTCTACGCGGTCATCTTTTACACCGACGTCGATACGTCGATCTCGCAGGCTCAGGTGCAGGAGACGCAGCTCCACGCCGATTTGACCAAGGCCGAAGAGGCCAAGGCCGCCTACCAGAAAGACATCGACGAGCGCACGCGACGCCAACAGATCGCGCGCGAGCAGAAGAAGGTTCTGCCCGACGATCCCGAGATGCCTTCGTTCCTCGCGGCGGTCCAGAACATGGCGACCTCGTCGGGTATCAACCTGACCTCGTACACACCGCAAGACGAAATGCCCGCGCAGTTTTACGCGAAGGTGCCGATGGCGCTGACGATCTCGGGGCGTTTCAATCAGGTCGCGCGCTTCTTCTACAGCGTCGGCAAGCTCGACCGCATCATCAACATCGAAGACATCCAGATCACCGTCGCTCCGGGGACCGGCCTCAAAGAGGCGAATTCGGAGACACAAGAAGTGCGCGTCGAAGTGAAATGTTTGGCGACGGCCTTTCGAGCCCTCAAACAGGGCGAAAGCGGTGGGAGGCAGAAATGAAGTGGCTCGAGCTCACCGCATCGTTGGCTCTGTGCTCCGCGATCCTCGCAGGTTGCGGAGGCGACGAGGTCATTCAACCCGGCAAATCGGGGGCGGTCGGCGGCCCCGTGCAACCCGCACCGCAGCAGCCGGGGGCCGCTCCCCAACCCGGCCAGAAGCCAGGGGCGGCACCACCAGTCGACCTGCCGCCTCTCCCGCAGCGAGAGATCACCGAGCGTGATTTCGCCGACTCGAACCGCGATCCATTCAAGGCGTACGTCGAGGCGAAGAGCATCCTCCCGCCCGTCAAGAGCCAGCGAGACGTTCTTCTCAGCAAGTACTCGCTCGAGGAGTGCAAGATCGCCGGCATCATCACGGGCGACACGCCGCGTGTGCTCATCAACGATCCGACCGGACTCGGGTGGGTCGTCCACGTCGGCGACTTCGTCGGTCGCGCAGAGAAGGTCCACAGCGGCGGTGCTGGCGGCGCCGACATCCCGGTCAACTGGCGCGTCGATCGCATCCGTTCGAACGACGTCGTCTTCGTCCGCGAAGATCCTTCGAGGCCCGACGTTCAAGCGACGACGCGCGTCCTCTCGCTGCGCACCCCCGACGAGCTCAATCCCGAGATTCGAACGGGCCTCCCTCGCGCAGCCGATCTGCCGTCGCCCGCGAACGTCCCAGGATTGCCCGCTTCGCCCGCTGGCGGCCTCAAGGGCAAGGGCGGCTGACACGGTCGACCCTCGGTACTCACACCGGCGAGCCCCTTCTCACGGAGGGGCTCGTTTTGCGTTTGTGCTGCGCCGAGCGCACTTATCGGCAGCTCGCGAAAAAAGAGTAGCCACGAATTGGGCCGTCTTATGACGCGCGGCCTAGCATTCGAGGGCGATGAAGAGCCCTAAGGTGCGAATCAGTTTCCCGAGCGGCCTCCTCCGGGGGCGAACGACGCTCGGCCGTGCCACTCTGAGCTTCGGCGTCATGGCCGTCGTTGCGACGCTGGCCCTCACGGCGACCGCGGCACCCGCCGCGCTCGAGGTGACCAACGTGACTCTCGGGGTTTCCCAGAAAGGGAAAGCCGAAGTTGCGATCAAGACCAGCGCGAAAGCGACGTTCACGGCGCGCGTGGCCGACGGAGGGACCCACCTTCTGCTCGACATCCAAGGAGCGGTGGTCAAAGGGGCTCCAGCGGCGCTCGTCGACGGCAACGACGTCGTCGCTGGCGTGATGACCCAGTCCTTCACCAATCCGAACGCGACGCGCGTGATGGTGACCCTGGCGCATCCCGCGACCTACTCGATCCGAGCTACGGCCGAGGGGCTCAGCATCGTCCTCGAGAAGGCGGAGAAGACCACGGCGGCCAAGGCTCCTCTCGAGGCTCCTACCGCAGCCGAGACGGCGCCGCAGGTCGTCGACAGCGTGAGCGTCAAAGACGTTCGCTTCAGCCACGGCGCCGACCGCGACCGAGTGACGATCGAGCTCTCGGGCGACGCGAAGTACACCCAGTCGACCACGAAGAACGTCGACCGCATCGAGCTGACTGGGGTGACGGTTCCGGCCGCGCTCCAGCGCATGCTCGACGTCGGAGCGTTTCACGGCGTCGTCGACAGCGTCTCGACCTTCAAGAAGCCAGGGGCCGCTGACGGCGCGATCATCGAAGTCGCTCGCCACGACCTCGTGAAATCGATGGTCACCCGCGAAGGAAACACCCTCGTCATTTCGTTCATGCTCGGATCGCCGACGGCGAGCGAAACCGGCATCGCGTCCGATGGCGGCGCGGCGCGCAAGTCTCGAACGATCTCGCGAGAGGAGCTTCCGGCCGATCTTCCGCGCGTCCAAACGACCTTCGGCGACAACCCGCTCGAGCGCAGCGTCGAGCCCGAGCAGGCAGACGCCTTCCTCCCCGGCATGGCGGCCCAGGTCGCGCCCGGTAACGACGACAAGAACAAAGAGCAGGGCAACCGCGCCACCGCGGTCGGCGGCCGTCGCATCGATCTCGATCTCAAGGATGCCGACATCCACGACGTGCTCCGACTCCTCGCAGACGTCGGTCACGTGAACGTCGTCACCGCCGACAACGTCAGTGGCTCGGTCACCATCAGGATGCGCAGCGTCCCGTGGGATCAGGCGCTCGACACCGTTTTGCAGGCGAAGGGCCTGGGGATGGTGCGCAAGGGCAACCTCATCCGCGTCGCCCCGATCGCCGAGCTCAACAAAGAGCGGGAGCTCGCGCTGGCACGACGCAAGAGCGAGTTCGAGCTCGCGCCGCTCGAGACGCGACTCATTCCGATCTCGTATGCCGGTGCAACCGACATGCAGGAACGTGCCAAAGACCTGCTCTCGGCACGCGGCACCGTGGCCGTCGACGGCCGCACCAACGTGCTCATCGCGCGCGACATCACTGGCAACCTGAACCAGATCGAGGAGCTCATTCGGGCGCTCGACACGCAGACGCCGCAGGTGCTCATCGAAGCGCGCATCGTCGAAGCGAACAGCACGTTCAGTCGCGACATCGGTATCCAGTGGGGTGGTGACGCCACCTTCAGCCAGGCGACCGGCAACGACACGGGCATCGCGTTCCCGAACGCCATCGGCATCGCCGGCGGTGCTTCACCCGACTCGAGCAACACCGCCGGCCTCAATCCCGCGGGCGGTCAGTTCGCGAGCCCGAATTTCGCCGTCAACCTCCCCGCCGCCGTCGGCTCCGGATCCGGTGGCGCTCTCGGATTCACGTTCGGGTCGATCGATCAGAACTTCAACCTCAACGTTCGTCTGTCGGCGCTCGAAGCGACCGGTATGGGCCGAATCATCTCGAGCCCCCGCGTGCTGACGCTCGACAACAAGAGCGCCCGCATCAGCTCGGGTACCCTCATCCCGTTCTCGCAGGTCGGCGCGCAGGGCGTTCAGACGGTCTTCCAGGAAGCGAAGCTCCAGCTGCTCGTCACGCCACACGTCACCGCCGATGCGAGCGTCGCGATGAAGGTCAAGGTCAACCGCGACGAGCCCGACTTCAGCCGTCTGTCGGCCCGCGGCGACCCGACGATCTTGAAGCGTGAAGTCGAGACCGAGCTGCTCCTGCAAGATGGTCACACCGCGGTCATCGGCGGCATTTACACCCGCAACTCGACCCGCAACATCAACCAGGTGCCGCTCCTCGGCGACATCCCGATTCTCGGCGTGCTCTTCCAGAAGCGCTCGTCACAAGACAACCGTACCGAGCTGGTGGTGTTCATCACGCCGCGCATCGTGAACCGCGCGGAGTCGCTCGGTCGCTAGTCGTGCTCGTCTGGTTGCGCTAGGGTGCCCGCCTTCATGGCGGGCACTTTCGTTTCCATCTCACACTCGCGGCTTCGAAGGTCCCGCTCGGGCTCACGCTCGTTTGCGTTCCCGTCGCTCCTTCAACGCCTGCTCGTCGGGTGCGTGCTCGTCGGATGCGCGCTCGGCGGATGCGCGAGCGTCGCGCCCCTCACCTTAAGCAGCGAGCCCACGGGGCAGAGCGCGGCCGCCGACCCCGCGTCTCCCATCGACTCGTCGACCCCAGTCAAGCTCTCGTCGTCTACCCCTGCGACCGGTGCGCCCAGCGCGGTCGCGTCGAACGCGCGCCCCGCGGGATCCCCTCCCACCCCGGTCGCCTCGGCTCCCAGTCCCACGCCGAGCTCTGCCTCGAGCGCGCCGACCGCTCCTGCGCCTGGACGACCCGCGCACGTCACCATGGGCGAGCCGAAGTTCGAAGGCGGCGACGTGCCCAAGGCGAAGGCCGTCTTGGAGAAGCTCGCAAAGGTCATCACCAAGTGCGTCAACGATCACGGCGGTCTCCACGGCGCGAAGGGTTCGATCGAGGTTCAATTCCTGGTTCGCGCTCAGGGGATCGCCGAGGGAGTCGACGTCCAAGAAGCGCAAGGCATCGACACCGACGCGAAGAAGTGCGTCCGTGATTCCCTGAAGAAGAAGACCATCGGTCCCCCCTCGGCAGACCCGGTGGGTGTCACGGTCAAAATCGATCTCGAGCCTTCGGCAAGCCCAGCCTCCGCCACCCCATGAGCACACTCCTCGAACGCGAAGTGGCGAGACGCAAGACGTTCGCCATCATCTCCCATCCCGATGCCGGCAAGACGACGCTCACCGAGAAGCTCCTGCTTTACGGCGGAGCGATTCAGCTCGCCGGCGCGGTCAAAGCCAAGGCTGCGCGCGCACACGCGGTCAGCGATTGGATGGAGATGGAACGCGAGCGCGGAATCTCCATCGTCTCGAGCGTGCTCCAATTCCCCTACGCAGGACGCTTGTTGAACATCGTCGACACGCCTGGCCACGCCGACTTCAGCGAAGACACGTACCGCGCGATCATGGCGACCGACGCGGCCGTGATGCTCCTCGATTGCGCCAAGGGCGTCGAGCGGCAGACCAAGAAGCTCTTCCGCGTCTGCAAGATGCGCAAGATGCCCATCTTCACGTTCGTCAACAAGCTCGACCGCCCCGGGCGTGATCCGTTCGAGCTCGTCGGCGAGGTCGAAGAAGTGCTCGGGATCGGCGTGTACCCGATTACCTGGCCCATCTTCGAGGGAGCGCGCTTTCGAGGCGTTTATCACCGCCTTCTCAAGAAAATCTTTCTCTTCGAGCAGGTGGCGCACGGAGCCGAGATCGCGCCCGTGCGCGAGCTCGACGCGAGCTCGACCGAGGCGCTCGAGAAGGTGCTCGAGCCCGAGGCGCTGAAGATCTTGCGCGACGAAATCGACCTCCTCGATGCGGCCGGCGATTCGCTCGATCCGGGAAAGCTCGCTCGGGGTGAGGTCACGCCCATGTTCTTCGGCAGCGCGATGACGAACTTCGGTCTACCCCAGTTTCTCGATGCTTTCGTCGAATTGATGCCGCTCCCGGCGCCGCGCGAGAGCGACAAGGGCTTCGTCGAATCGATCGACGAGCGCTTCACCGCTTTCATCTTCAAGATCCAAGCGAACATGGATCGGGCTCATCGCGACCGCATGGCGTTCGTGCGGGTGTGCTCGGGGCGATACGAGCGAGGAATGAAGATCCGTCACGTCCGCTTGGGGCGTGAGATCCGGCTCGCCAATCCGACTCAGTTCCTCGCGCAAGACCGAACCGTCGTCGACGACGGGTTCGCCGGCGACATCATCGGAGTCTTCGACCCGGGCATCTTCCTCATCGGAGACACCCTCACCGACGGCGCCGACCTCAACTACGCGCCGCTCCCGCAGTTCCCACCAGAGTTCTTCGCGCGCGTCGTCATGATCGATCCGATGAAGCGAAAGCAGCTCAAGAAGGGCATCGAGCAGCTCGGCCAAGAAGGCTCGATCCAG
>JAYUUB010000092.1:0-5466 GCA_043755175.1 Polyangiaceae bacterium
TGTGCACCAGCGAGCTTCTCGAACGAAGTCCCGAGAAAGGGGAGCACCACGTCGCACGCAGGAGCGAGCTGCTTCTCCACGTAGTGGTCGTGATCGAGCGGCGAGGTGCGGTGGTCGACAGGCTCTGGTCCGCGAATCGTCATCACGTATTCGATGTCGGTCGCCGGGCAGTGACCCCGTGAAGGGGGAAGAAGGTGCGACGTTCGCGCGCTGCGCGAGCCCGAGCGGATCGATGAGGAACGTGCGAATGATACTTGGATAGAGGCTCCGAAAGTCGAACGAGAGAACGTCTCGGTAGAGCCCTGGGGTCGAATCGAGGACATGACCGCCCGGGCTTCCGATGAGCTCGATGTCGCGGCCGACGTCTGGCGCGACGAAGCCGCGACGATGAATGCGCGGGAGGTAGAGATGGTCGAAGGCCGCGACCGACCCGCCTTGCCGATCCATGGGGAGACCCGAGTGATGCGCGTAGGGGCTGGTATCGCGTGAGGGCGGCCGAGGCAGACGTCCCGTAACGGCGTCCGAGCCTGGACCACAATCGTCGCGATCGACGGATCCGCGTCCCCCTTCACCGTTTCCATTCTACGATGACGGGATGAGCTCGCACGCCGCGACCGAGACGCTCCGTGCTCCCCGTACTTCGGCAGCCCGCAGCGGAACGCTCCCGGACGGGCCGCGCATTCCGCCGCTCGTGCAGTCGGCGGCGTGGGTGTTCCGACCGATCCCGTTTCTGGAGCATTGTCGGGCGAGCTTCGGAGACGTGTTCACGATGCAGCTCGCGGGGTTGCCGGCCCTCGTCGTGATGAGCAATCCGAGCGACATCAAAGAGGTGTTCACCGGTGATCCGGAGATCTTCCACGCTGGAAGCGCGAACATCGTCTTGAAGCCCATTCTCGGTCGAAGCTCGCTCCTCTTGCTCGATGGAGAGCGGCACATGAAAGAGCGCAGGCTCATGATGCCGTCGTTTCACGGCGAGCGCATGCAAGCGTACGGTCGAGTGATGGACGAGGCTGCCGATCGTTCGATCGAACGGTGGCCTCTCGGTAGCCCGTTCTCGTTTCATCACGAGATGCAAGAGATCACTCTCGACGTGATCGTTCGCGCCGTCTTCGGTATCGACGATACCGCTCGGAAAGACGACTTGCGACGCGCGCTCGTCAGCATGCTGGCGTTCGGAGAGCAACCGGGACTGCTCTTGCTCATCGGTCCGGGCGGCGAGCTTCGCTGGCAGAAAGCGCACGAACGGCTCGGAAGGCTCTCTCCTTGGTATGGCTTCAAGCGGACGATCGGTGAGGTCGACGAGCGGCTCCTCGCCGAGGTGCGTGCTCGCCGCGCGAGAGGTGGCGAGGGCGACGACGTGCTTTCGATGCTCCTTTCGGCGCGCGACGATCTCGGCGGCTCGATGACCGACGAGCAGCTCGTCGCAGAGATGAAGACCCTTCTCGTCGCGGGTCACGAGACGACGGCGACGGCGCTCACGTGGACGCTCCTCGAGCTTCTCCGAAACCCCCAAGCGTGGACGCGCCTCCAGAAAGAGGTCGACGACGGAGGCGACGAATGGGCCGACGCGGTCGTGAAAGAGAGCCTACGGCTTCATCCGATCGTTCCGATGGTTGGGCGGCGACTGCAAGCGCCCGCTGCCGTCGGCGGAAGGCTCTACCCGAAAGACACGGTCCTCGCCCCGAACATCTACCTCACCCACCGAAACCCTGCGGTGTGGAACGATCCCGACCGATTCGATCCGAGCCGGTTTCTCGGCTGGAAGGCGAACCCCTACGAGTTTCTTCCGTTCGGCGGAGGCGTTCGACGATGCATCGGTCTCGCGTTCGCGCTTTTCGAGATGAAGCAAGTGTTGAAGCGCATCGTGAAGCGCACGCGTTTGCACCTCGCGCCGGGTTACCAGCCACGCCTCGTCAGGCGCGGCATCACCTTCGCCGTGAGCAAAGGCCTGCCTGTCGTGCTCGAGTCGCGCGTGGGCGCACCGTCCTCTCGAGCGTGATCTGTGAATGCTCGGGGCGAGCTTTCGCAATCAAGCGGGCCCGAGAGGTGTCACGGGCGACTTGGTCGGCAACACCACCCGAAACACGGCGCCTCCTTCCAATGGGCAATCGAGTGATGCCTCACCGCCGTGTGCGCGAGCCGCGTTCTGTACGAACGTGAGCCCGAGCCCGCGGTGGGCGCGTCGTGAGCGCCGGTTCGGGGCCTGACTGAACTTTTCGAAGATGTGCTCTCTCACCTCGAGCGGAACGCCGGGCCCGTCGTCGGAGACCTCGATGATCGTGGTCGTCTCGCGCTGCGTCACCGAGACCGTGACGGAACGAGCGTGCTGAAACGCGTTGTCGATGAGGTTCTCGAAAATCCGCAAGACGACCTCTGGGTCGATCTCGGCCATGACCGGAAGATCGATCGACGAGAGCCGAATCGTCGCCTCGTTGCCGCGCGCGACGGTGCGAGCGAGGTTCACCGCCGTCTTCGCTAGCCCATGCACGTCGGTCGACTGCAATCGGAGCGGGAACTCGTTGGTCTCGAGCCGTGAGGTGTCGAGCAGATTGAGGAGCATCGATTCGATGCGGCGGCTCGCGTCGAATGCGTCTTGAATGGCCTCGCGAGCGTCGGCATCGTCGCGCACCAAGGGCTCGACTTGCTCGAGCGCGAGGGTGATCGCAGTCAGCGGATTTTTGATGTCGTGCACGACCATCTGGCTGAGTGTCGTGCGCATCTGCTCGACCGAGCGCTCGTGGGAAATGTCGCGAATGAGGAGCAAGCCGAACGGCTCTCCGCGAGATTCGAACGAGCTCAGCTGCACGTGGACCTCGCGCGGCCTCGCGAGAAACGGAAAAGGAAAAGAGAAGTCGCCCGCTGCGTCCAACGGCTGACATCCGATGCGTTCGCGAAAATGACCCGCGATGAGAGGAACATCGAGGCAGTAGGCATGCTCGGCGAAGAAGTCGCGCTCGAGGACGTCTTCGCGGCGACGGCCTGCGAGCATCTCTTCGACTCGATTGTAGAGCACGGCGCGGCCGCTGCGATCGAGGACGACGACTCCGATGGGCAAGCTATCGATCAACCGAGTCAGAATGTCGAGCATCGCTGGTGTTCCCCTCCCCAAGGTGGCTTCCGAATGACGAATGGAACGAAATTCGAAGCGGATCGTTCGCCACCCATCGCAGTGACGATGGGGCGGCTTTCGGTGCCATCTCGACCCCGCGCTTCGTCCGCAAACGAGAGACGAAAAATCGATGATGCTCCCACTGTCCTTTTCTTCTTCTAGGTGTGCTGGTGACCTGCGTAAAGGTCGATGTGGCGCGCTCCGTCGACAACTTGGCTTGTCGGGTCTTCGGTCGAGCTTCGACAAGCTCAGCGTGCGCACAGACGGTCGTCAGGCATCGTCTGCGCATCGTGGTCGGCAGCCTCATGAGGGTGCGACGGAGCTCCCGAGGCGCGTGCGCGCGTCTCCCGGAGCGGCCCGAATACTGGATCTCTCTCGCGTCGCCGTTGGCGCTGCAGGCGTGTGCGGCTCGAGGCGCACACGTCTGCGGGTCAGACCTTCGTGAGAACGCCGCGTCGAATCAGGTCTTCGAACTGAGCGCGCACTGGCTCCGCGAGACGGCCACCTCGGATTCGAGCTCCGAGCTCCATGTTGAGCGCGAGCCCGTGGCCGGTGAAGTTGGCGCTCGAGATGAGCCGCTCATAGCTGTCCGCGAACGGCCGCCTTGACACGGAGCGTCCATCTCTGCTGACGATCGGATCCCTGGCGAGTCACAGCTCTGCGACGCCACCCGCGGCGCAATGCCTCGATGCGTGCCTGCGTCGTTTCGCCAACGAGGTTCAAGCGCTCGACGGATTCGGCCCGCTTCGAGATCGGGTGCCAGTCTCCCTTCGGTATCGACGGAATATCGATCGACTTGTTTATACGCCGGCCGCTAAACGCGACGCAGTGATGCTCAGGGCTTGGCACCTGGATTTGGCGCCGTGACTGCCGACGGGGATGCGGAAGCCTGGGACTCGGCTTCGGCATTCTTGATTCACCCGGCGTCGACGATGGGTCCTATCATCATGATCACCACAACATCGGCACCCGGCGCAACGCGTACGCCCGTCAGTGGCTCGAGCGTCACCCAAGAGTCTCCTTCGCTTTCACCCCGTTCCACGGCAGCTGGTTGGGCCAGGACGAGATCTGGTTTGGCATTCTCAGCCGAAAGGCGCTTCGAGGTCGCTCTGTCGCGAGCCTCGGCGCTTTCAAGACATCATCTATTGGAACGAAAGGGCGAAACCCTTTGCCCGAGCCGGCAAGCCGCTCCTGCGCGTCGTGGACCCGAAGCGAGCGCGCTCGGGCGAGCGGGTAGGGGAGAGCCAGGGCATCGACGTGCACGCCGAGGTCGTGGTGCCGGCGCGTGACCGAGCTCGTCTCGAGCGGCTGTGTCGCTACATGTGCCGTCCCCCGATTGCGCAAAACCGTCTTGAGGATATCCCGGGAGGCAAGCTCAGCTACCAGTTGAAGAAGCCTTGGCGCGACGGCACGGTCGCGCTGGTGCTCGAGCCGATTGACTTGATTGCGAGGGTGTGCGCGCTCATCCCGTCGCTTGCAATGGGAACCAGAAGACACGGCCACATGGTCCGTTATCACGGGGTGCTGAGCTCGCATGCGAAGGTGCGGGCCGAAGTAGTTCCGCAGGTCGAGGGCGGCGGCAAAGCAGCTCGCGCTCTTCGAGAAGGATACGGGCGTGCTCGATGTGCTCGCTCTCGAGCGCGAGCCTCGCAGGAAGCCCTGGGCCTGGCTCCTTCGCCACGTTGTCGACGTGGACGAGAGCAGTTGTGTTCGGTGCGGCGGCGTGACGCGCTGGCTCGAAGCAGCGACTACGCCCGGGGCCATTGCCAGGGTGCTCGCCAAGCACGGGCTTCGGGGCTCGACCACCTCCCGAGATCCGTCCGAAGACCGGTCAGCTTCGGCTCGCCTTCTCGAGCTCGTGAGCGGGCGGCTCGTTGGATAAGAACGGCACTCAGAAGGGACGTGTCAGGGCGGGGCTCCATCCTCAGCCTGGGAAAGGCTCGCTCCACGAGGGCTCGGATGCGAAGAGGGGGTCGTTCGGGGAGCGACGGGAGGTTGGGATTGACTCAGGGAGCGGGGTTCGAGGCGCCAGGAGGTCGGGTTCAGACGGGGTCAGCCGTGCATCCGAGGGTTTTCACGGTTCGATTTCCCCAAGGGCCTGCGTATAAACAACTCGATGCTATTCCGTCGATACCTTCGTGAGACAGGCGGCCTCGTCTCTCCGCTCCTCAGCCTACAAAAATAAGCTTCCGGTGCTCGTTCCTCGGGCGCCAGTCTCCCTTCGGTCTCGACGGAATATCGATCGACTTGTTTATATGCCGACCCTAAGGGCCGGCGTATAAACAACTCGATCGATTGTGCTCGGCGGGGATCGACAAGATCGCCTTCGCATGATCTAGGTTTTCGGTGGATTCCGA
>JAYUUB010000093.1:0-5464 GCA_043755175.1 Polyangiaceae bacterium
GGTCGGTCACGCAGCGAGGAAAGGCGCTGCACGAGGCGCAAGCGGGTCGGGTTCAGGCAGACATCCGAGGGTTTTCACGGTTCAAATTCCCTATACGCCTCCCGCGCAACGGAGGCACCGCCGGAGGTGGCCGCGTCGGTTCCGACCGAGGCTGCTCCGATCGAGGCTGCGGCCGAGACGGTGAGTGTGGCGGGTGGCCATTCCGCGAGCGACGCTGCCGGTGAGGGAGGCGAGGTACCGATGAAGCCGGCGGGTCTTGCGGCTCGGGCTTGGTTTCGAGCTGACACGCATGGTTCCTCCAGATGCGCGTCGAGAACTGAGCAGCTCCAGAGTTCCAGGTGGACGTGAGCACGTGTGTTCGGTGTGGTGGCGTCACGCGCTGGCTCGAAGCGGCGACTACCCCCGAGGCCGTCGCCAGGGTGCTCGCCAAGCATGGGCTCGGGGCGCGACCACCTCCTGAGATCCGCGCGAAGCCGAAGCCCGGTCAGCTCCGGCTCGCGTTCTCCGGGGCGTGAGTTCGGTGGTCGAGGAACGGCACGTCACAGGCGACGCGTCATGGCGGGCTCCATCCTGGGCCTGCGAAAAGCTCGCCCGCGAGGGTTCGATGCCATGTGGGTCGTCCGGGAGGTCGGTCACGAGGCGAGAAAGGTGGAACACGAGGCGCAGGCGGGTCGGGTTCAGACGGGCATCTGAGGGTTTTCACGGTTCGATTTCCCTACTCGCTGTAGCCTCGGTGTTCCGCATGCCTCGAACCCACACCGTCCGAGCTGGCGAGACGATTGCGAGAATCGCCCTCCGGTACGGCTTTCGACGTTGGCAGACCGTGTGGGAAGCGCCGGAAAACGAGGAACTCCGGAGTCTGCGCGCTTCACCCGATGTGCTCCAGCCCAGTGACTCGGTCGCGATTCCGGACAAGGAGAGCCACGTCGAGGAAGCCGCGACCGGCAAACGACACACGTTCGAGGTCGTCGCCCGCCCGAAGGAGCGCCTCGTCCTCTTCCTGCAGGACGTCACCGGGGCGCCGCTCGCCGGCGTCGAGTTCAAGCTCTGGTTCTCCGCCTCGATCACGCCGGACGCGGACGTCGAGAGTCTCACCGGGCCAGACGGAAAGGTCGATGTCGAGCTTCCCTTCGGCGCACGCGACGCGCGCCTCTTGATCCAAGACCGAACCTGGAAGCTGATGATTGGCGATCTGGATCCGGTCGCCGACCCCGACGATCCACCCAAGCTCACCGGCGTCGTCTCCCGCCTCGCCAATCTCGCGCACGGCGTCGGCATCACGCCCAATGACGGGGCGTTTGCGATTGCTGCTGCAGCCTCCTCGTTCGCCTACCGCCAAGACAAACGCCTCGATGACAACGAGGTAGACAGTGCCTTGCGCCATCGGCTCCGTGACGAGCACCGGAGCTGAGCGTGTCCCTCACCACCACGCGCGAGCCGCCCATCGACGCCGACCTCCACGCCGACGTGGCTCCCAACGATCCAAATACGCTCCGCGATCGCTTCGATCCGGTGGATCTCTCCTGGCAACGATGGTTCCCCTCGGGGTTGGATGCTTCAGCCGTCGCCGGAAATGAGGTCATCGGATACATCCGAGGTGAGACCCTCTTCAAAGACATGGCGTCCGCCATCAATTCGGCAAGGTCGAGCGCGCATTTCCTCCTCATCGCCGGTTGGTCCTCGAGCACGGCGTTCTCCTTTGCGGCTGACCCGGACGGGAATGCGGATCCGAGCGGGGTGATCACCGACCTCCTCACCCAGGCGACCGCGCCGTTCGTGACCTCCGCGCCTGGGGCCTTCATCCGCGCGCTCTATTTCAAGCACCCTGGGAACGATTTTGGCGGGCAATTCGACAATGGCCCTATGGTGGACTTCATCAACACGCTGCCCCACAGCAAGGCGGTGCACGACAGCCGTCTGCTCACCTTCGGCAGTCACCACCACAAGCTCTTGATCGTGAACGGCGAAGAGGGACTCGTCGCCTTCGTGGGCGGCAACGATATGCTCATGGACCGTTACGTGATTCACGATACCCATGTGCGGATACGAGGACCCGCGGCGGTGCAGCTCTATTCGGTGTTCATGGAACGTTGGAACGAGCACCCGGAGACCGCGGGCGTTCCTGCGCTCCCGCCGCCGATCCCGTCCGCAGGCACGCCGCCGACGAACCATTTGGTGCAGATCGCTCGCACCTACCCGAACGGATCTGCCCACCCGGGAATCGTCGAGCAAAACAAGAAACCGAAGGGCTACGGATTCGCGTCGACGGGGAAACGCGAGATCGAAGCGCTCACCCTACACGCGATTGATCAAGCCGAACATTTTATCTATTTGGAAGACCAATACCTGGTCAGCATGACCATTTCGAATGCGCTCGCCGCCAGATTGCCGAAGCTCGCCTATGTTCTCGTCTTGATCTGCACGACGGCGAACGTGAACGCGGAGTTGAGGGATCCGGTCGACGTTGCGCAATACTGGCGTCGGCGGCGGGACTTTCTCGATCCGCTGTTCGCTGTCGACAAGACCAAGGTTCACGTCTTCGAGTACCGACCGGCGTGGATGCACTCGAAGACGTGGGTGTTCGACGACAAGTTCGCGCTGGTCGGCTCGGCGAACGTCAATCGGCGCGGCTACACGCATGACAGCGAGGTGACCGCCGGCATCTTCGACACCAACCCGAAAGGCGGAGTCTCGAAGCAGTGGTTCTTCGCGCACGAGCTCCGGATGAACCTCTGGGCCAAGCATCTCGCGGTGGCGCCCAGCGCCTGTCGGGATCCGATCGCCGGGCTCACCTTGTGGACCGCCAAGGGCGTCAAGGACGTCAGCCCCTACGATCGAAACGCCGATAGTGGGACGACCGTCCCGGAGAAATTCAAAGACTCGAGCGGTATTTCGTGGATCGTCGATACGGCTTGGGATCAAGGCATCGATCCAGATGGCTCCTAGAATCTTTGGCAGGAGACGGCGGATCTTCGGCGCTTTGGTCGTGGCGCTGACGATGTGCACCTGCAGTAAATCGTCCCCCGAACAACACCCGACGGAGGTGCCCGTGCCCAGTGGTCTACCCATGCCGCCCCACACTCTCGAGAGCCTGTCGCCCGGCGAATGGGTCTCGCAGAGCTGGGTCAAGCAATCGTCGTGGAGAGACGTGGCGCCCGCGGCGGGGAGCAGTGCGTCACAGCGTCCGTTGACCCTCACCAGCAAGGCGACGCGTCTCGAGGGCCCATCGACCTACCGCGTGCACGTCGAAGTGGACGGAGAAGAGGACCGAGGCAAGCCGATCGCTGGCGAGGTCGATATCGTCATCAGCGCGGCGTCGGCCGATCCATCGGTGCTGGAGAAGTTTGCGCGACGTTTTGCCGAGGAGGTCGACGCCATTCCCATCGGGCTGCGACCCGGCGCGACCGTCGGCGGCGAGCTGCCGGTGCCGCCCTTCGTGCTGAGGCTGTTCGAGGGCTACGACCTCCCCGACGCTTGGCACGTCACGCTCGCCGGATTCGACTCGACCGAGGCGACGCTGTCGATCGCTTACGCCACGCAGCCGCGCCGCGCTGCGGCGTCTTCGACCACTGATCTCCATGGAGAGCTCGTCGTCGCTTGGGCGACCGGGCGGCCTCTGCGACTCAAGGCGGACGAGACGGTCAAGACGTCCGTGGACCGCTTCGGTGGCGGTCAATCGATCTCCGAAGGCCAGAGACATTTCGAGATCACTTGGTCGTACGGCGTGCCATGAGCTCGCGCATGACGTTTTCGGCGGTGTGAGCGAAACTCGACGCGCTCCACATGGATGGTCCCGCGGGAGGCGAGCTCATGGTCCTCGGCGCGCTCCGGCGTCGTGCGCGGAGGGGAGCACGATCATCTGATCACGGCGCACCGTCTTCATGATCTCGCTCGATCCGCTGGCCACGATCCACTGGTTGTCACTACCGAGACCGATCAACATCTCCATGAACTTCGCCTGGTCTGCGACGTGAATGTGAAGCTCGGGCTCATCCAGCAACACAATCGACTGGGCGAGACCAATGCGCAGCATCGTGCCCGCGATCAGAACGGCCTGCTTCTGCGATTCGGAGAGCTGGTGTGCGTCGAGCGTGGATCCGTTCGGACGCTCGAACACGAGCGAGGGCCGCGCGCCTTCGCCGGGCCGTGCACCACGCAATCTCAGCTCAGGTAGCAACGTCGCAAACGCGGCACGGTAGCGCACCAAGGAATCCGGCGCGTCGGGAGGGCCGGGGATCAAGAAGCTTCGGCCCATGTTCGAGAAAGCTGGCTTCGGCAGCATCTCGGAGGCCTCGCAGACACCGAACAGCACGGTCGGACAAAACATCCACCTCGACGGAATGCGAGGCGACGTGTGGGCTCATGTCGATGCTCGTTGCTACCCTTCCGATGACGCGGTCGCCAGTGCCGACGACCAATCGGCGGGTGAAGCGTTCTTTCGAGAAGGTCGCTGCATCCTCGTCGTCGGGGCGAAATCGAAGTCCACATCAGGGGCAGCCCTTCCCGATCAATCACGCGAGCTGATCACCGCGATCTTGAACGGCTCGTAGAGCCGGCGCAGTAGGTTTGATACTGGGTGCAGAGCCAATGGTTCTTGCACCCCGCGATGACTCCGTCGACCCCGAGAAGCTGGAGCACCGGCGTGCTTGCAGATTTTCCTCGTGTTGGCGCCGTGCACGCGGGTGCTCCGGCTTACTCCTCGTGAGCGATGCGTAGGAACCGCTGGGCCAGCGCCACGACCCGCGGGCTCGCGTCCTCACGCAAGTGGAGCTCGAGGCCCCTAGGCCGCATCCCAGGAGCCCTCCCGATAGCAACGATGGCCCCGGCCGTGTGCGATCTCTTCGGTGGAAACTTCATGAAGCCGCGCCGAGCGGGCGCGACCCTGAGTGACGCATGCCTCCCCATCGGGATCAGGGCGACCATAGGAGGGAGAGGTCGAGCTCGATCGCTTCGAATGGCTCCGCGCGGACCTTGTCGTCTACCGATGCTGGGCCAGCGCCACGACCCGCGGGCTCGCGTCCTCACGCAAGTGGAGCTCGAGGCCGACAGCGAGCTCCAGCCGCGTCCACCTACGCTCGCCGAGCACCGGCACTGTCGCGACGCCGATGCGCCCGCGCTGGGCCGACATCGCGATCACGACGGCGGCAGGGGCGCCGTGTCGCGGATGGCGCGGTGCGCGCCGGGGCCCGAGAGATCCTCGATCTGCATGTCGAGGAGCACCAGATCGAACGGCCGCTCGCTGAAGAGCAGCAGCGCTGACAGGCCGCTCGGCGTCGCCTCGACCTCGTAGCCCGCGGCGGGCAGCACCATGGCGAGCAGCTCGCTCAGCGCCGACCCGTTCGGCTTGGTGATGGGGCTGGCGGCCAACAGCGTCCGCCAGGCGGCCGCCGTGGTTCAGTCGGGCGGGGAGTGTTGATAAGGGAGCCATTTCGAGGGGAAACGGTGAGAGCGCGAGCGGGCACGA
>JAYUUB010000094.1:0-97101 GCA_043755175.1 Polyangiaceae bacterium
GTGTCGGAGACAAGACCGTGGCACGCCTGCTGCGTGCCAGCGGCTATAGCCTCCAGGCGCCGAAGAAGACGGTCGAAGGCGAGCAGCATCCGGACCGAAGCGCGCAGTTCGAGTTCATCAACGCGAAGGCGCGTGATTGCATCGACCGTGGCGTCCCCTTCATCTCCGTCGACACGAAGAAGAAGGAGCTCATCGGTGACTTCAAGAATGCAGGACTTGAATGGCAGCCCAGGGGCGCGCCGGAAGTCACCAACGCCTACGATTTTCCAGGAGATTCCATTGGAAAAGCCGTTCCGTACGGAGTCTACGACGTCAGAACAACCAGCGCTTTCGTCACTCCCCAATCGCGGAAACCCTGCGAGGTCCGAGAAAATGGTGCGGTGCTCGGCGAGGAACCCGGACCAATTCATTCGGTCGCGCGCTCCGAGGTCCGCGTTCCAGTTGATCAGCGATTGTTGAATCGCCGGACGCGTCCCGCCTTCGCGCGTCGTCAGCTCCGGGGGCTGCTTGCCCTTGAATGTGAACGCTTTGTAGACATCCTCGACCTGATTGCCGATCTGCCAGCCCGTTTCTTTGGCTGTCCGCCGAATGGCTTGCGCATCGATCGTGAGCAGTGCCTTCTTGGCCATAGTCATTCAAATCTATACGAGGTCACGCCGACGCCGCCGCTTTGATCCGAGCCACCTCGTGGACGAAGCCCGCGACATCCCTGGGAAGGTCCGCCGAGCCCACCTTGCCGACCACGACCACCCGCGCCAGCTCCTCGCGCTCGGGCTCCCGCATCCCGACCCCGCCGCGGAAGCGAGCCCAGAACAACTCGGCGCCGATCCCCTTCTGGCCCCCGCCAATCCGACCTCGGTGAACCCAGTAGACCTCGCCGCTGGCCGGATCACGCGCGAACGCGCCGCCCATCTTGCGATCGATCCCGGAATGCGGAGGGTTCACTTCGACGGTGATGTGCACCGACTTCTCGGCGTCGGGCCGTGAGGTCCCGAAGGCGTTCCAATATCGGTTCTCGAGCTTCTCGAAGAGCGACCACATCTTCAGAGACGCGCACCAATAGACCTTCTTCGTGACGCTCCCACCTCGGAAACCCACCAGCTGCTTGCGCTCTTCGGTCGCGACGGCCATCAGCTGCTCGCGAGCCATTCGTTGCGCCTGGCGAATACCCCTCTCGTCGGTAATGAGGTGGAGCTCGGGCACCTCGACATCACGCGCCGTCGAGCGAATGAACGGCGCACCCAGCTCGTCGAGTCGGTCCCAGAGATCGGCGCCCGCGTAGAAGGCTGCGGAGTAGTCCTCGAGCTCCTCAGGAGCCGGCACGTGAGCCAGCTCCTTCGCCTTGTGTAGCGCCGCACGGATGCTCACCGCGAAGGAATCGTGCGGGTCGCCCTCCCAGCACACCACCGCGTCAAGAGGAGCCATGAGACCTGCCGGAACGAGGCGGCCGGCTCCGACGATCCCGCGGACGACATCACCGCGCTGGAACACATAAGCATTGGTGCGCGCGGAGCCGTCCGCAGCGGGGATGAGCCGCAGGCATCCCTGGTGATGCAGCCAGTCCAAAGCCGCCGGCTCGGTGCGCATACCGTCGAGCGCGATGTATGCCGCCCGGAGCTTGGACCCGTTTCGCTCGAGCACTCGCCAGAATGGCCACTTGCCGCCCGCCGAGCTGATGGCCGGCGTGCAGAACGAGATCTCCTCGGCCCAGTCGAACCCGGCTTCGAGCGCCCCGAGGACGGCCGCGGGATCGGTGAGGACGTTGAGGTTTGAAGAAGTCATGATTCACATGCCCATCGTCGAGCCGGGCTTCTTGTGGGCGTAGTAACGCTGGAAGGTGTCGAGAAAGGTGTCGCCTCGAACACGCCAGTAGTCGCGTGCGGGATTCGCGCCGGGCTTGATGCCTCGGCGTGCCGCGTCCTCCGTGGCTTCGACCGAGGGGACGTAGCCTTGCTCGCGCTGTCGAAAGTCGCGGTTGTGACCCGAGCTCGGCATGGCTCCGTGCAGCATCTCGTGGAACATCAGAAACTCGACGACGAAGAGCGGCACGTCGGGCGAGTTCAGGACGCAGTTCACCGTGATGCTCTTATCGGAATACCGGTAGAAGCCCCAGACCCGCGTGGTCGGTCGCTTCGACCAATGAAGATCGCCAATCGTCGGCGAGCCCTCGGGGAAGTGCTTCTTCACGCTGAGAACGCCGTCTCGTAGCGCGACGAGAGAGTAGCCACGCTCGCCTTCGGGCCAGGCCCTCGGCGGGGTCTGCGGGACGATCTTGACGACATCCGCCGGCGCGGGCGGCCTCGGGGGGGCGACAATCAGGTTTATCTCGCGCGAGATGTCTTCGAGCAGGGCGTGCTGATCGTCACGGTAGGCTGCGCGGCATGCGGGCTTCGCGTCCCAGAGCGACTGCACGTGGGCCTGCTGAGCGACCGGATCGAGCTTCTGCGCAATGATGGATTGGGCGATGGTGTGCGGGTCGAACTCGTTCTTTTCCTCGAACGTGTAGTTGTGGAGCACGCATCCTTTGCGCTTCGCGTCGAGGAGGGCCTTCACGTCGGCCCATCTCGGAAGCGGATCAGGGACGTCGCAGAAGAACTTTCGAATGAGCTCACGCGCGACATCTTCCGTGACGTCTGCCGGCACCGACTCGGGCGTCGGGTACGATGCGATGAGCGCGGCGAGCTGCTCGTATTGGTTGTCGAATACCATCACCGTGCGGCGCTGGAGATCGTCTTCGAAGGTCTCTTCCCAGGCGTACCAGCTATGAGGCAAGCACTGGAAGACGCCCACGAGCTGGCCTTTCATGTTGCTCTGCAAGAGGCGATAAGCCTCACGCACGAGCTCGACCGGGACCGGCAGTCGCCGAACGTCGGCGACCTCGGCCGTCTCGACAGGAATGTCGCGGCCTTCGTCGAGAACGTATTCGGCGTCGAGCACGTCGAATTGGTCCCAGGTGTCCAGGAAGGTCACGAGATAGGCAATCTCGTTCCCATTCGACTTCTTGCCGCGGAGCGCGCGACCGACCATCTGCGCGAGTAGGCCCTCGGAGCGTGTCGGTCGTGCAATGAACACGGTGCGCGTGTGAGGCGCGTCGAAGCCTTCGGTGAGCATCTCGACGTTCACGAGGACGTCGGGCTTCTTCTGCTCTTGGTAGCGAACGATGATCTCCTGGGCGTTGTCGCGGCTGTAGTCGACGTAGTCCGCGTCGACGCCGCGTTTTTTGAACTCCTCGCAGAGCGTGAAGGCGTGGAGCGTGTCGGCGGCGAACACGATGGTCGGCCCGAATACCTCCTTCTTCTTCAGGTAGTGGTCCACGATGAGCCCATTGCGCATGGCATTCTTGGCCAGCCGCGCGAGAACGGCGGGGCCGAGCTCGCCGAAGCGCTCGAGGTACTTCTGGTCCTCGGCGGTAAACTCCTTCTCGAGGTTCACGTTCGTCTTCACCGTCTCGAAGCTCGGCGCCGCGAGAATGCCGCGCTCGGTGAGCGTTCGACGCGTCACCTGGTAGATGACCTTCTGATCGAAGAGAGCGCTCAGCCGGAGCTGATCGTCGTCATCGGCGCGAACCGGCGTGGCCGTCAGCCCGAGGAGCGGGCAGCCGAGCTCCTTGAGGTGCTTCAGCAGCTGGTATGAGCGCGGCGCCGGCGCGTGGTGCGCCTCGTCGAGCACAATGAAGAGCCCACCGGGCGACTCCTCGACGAGCTTCGAGACGAAGCCTGCATTGGAGTCGAGCACCGCCGACTGCATCGACGAGAACACCACCTGATGTTCTGGGCTCACCCCCGACCACCTCGCGAAGGCGGACGAGATCGCGATGAGGTCGAGCGACTCCTTGCGCGGGTAGGCGACGTTCGCGATGTTCTTGAACGTCGTGAGCGCCTGTCGAAGGAGGCTTCGGCGATGGGCGAGCCACAGAACGCGGCCGCCGTTTGCGATGTGGTGGTTGAGGAGCCAGTGGGCAGCGAGGACGGTCTTGCCGCCGCCCGTGGGGACGACGATCAAGCCGGCCTTCTTGCCGTCATTCAGGAAGTGGGCGGTGAGTCGGTCGTGCGCGGCGAGCTGGTGGTCGCGCAGGGTGACCGCGCTCGCTTGATCGCGGAGCTTGAGGTGGAGGTCGTGTTGCCAGGCCGAGGTGTTCGTGTCGGTCGTGGCGCTGGTGTTCGTGTTGGTGGTGTTCATCGTCTTTTCCTTTGCACGGCCTACATCACGAGTCGTGCCAAACCGAAAAGCGACGAGCTCTGCCGTCGCGGGCTGAGAATTCCTAAGTCGGCAAGACGCGCATACAAGAAGTCATCTCCCAATAAGACGATTTTTTATGCTGCGAACGCCTACGTCCAGCCTTGTTCTCGGCGATGGTCCTGAACCAGCACGCGCAGGGCCTCTACAATCTTCCGCAGGTCGGGGAGCACGTCACCCTCGTGCGCGGCCGTGTTCCGAAGAGCGAGACTTTGCGAGAGGATCGAGCTCGGGCGTTGGAGTTCGGCGACGATGGCTCGAACCCGACCGGTTGGCCTTGGAATGGCGGAACCGATGGTGCGAATCGCGCTGATCGACTGGCCCATCGTGGCGCGCTTGGTCGATTGTCGTCGCCCATTGAATGTTGGCATGTAGTCCGCGGCGTTGACGCGTGCCTCGATCGCGACCTCCTCCATCACGGCTCGCAGGAACTTCTCGAGAGCTGATCCGATCTTGGCGACCCCGCCGAGCAAATGGGTGCCCGGGGTCTCGGGCGGGCGCTGGGTCTCCGTGGTGAGCCGCAACATCAGCGCATCCGAAGCCTCTCGAAGGAAATCGCTCACTCTGTTCCCTTGAGCGCGTCGGCGAACTCCGAGCACGCGTGAAATCTCCGCTCCGGATCGGGATCCAATGCCCGCCAAAGCGCAACGTTCTGGGAGGCCGTGAGACGCGTGAAGTCGCGCCGTTCGAATCGGTCACCGAAGATGCGCCCTTCCAGCATCGAGCACAGTACGAGCGCGAGGCTGTACTGGTCGGATGCCTTTCTCGGTCCGAAGCCGAACATCTGTTCGGGGGCGGCGTAGGCGGGCGTGAGACCAATCACGCTCGTCCCAATTACTGTTGATTCTCCACCTACCCGCTGGGTTCGCTCGCCGACTACGGAAACCCCGAAGTCAGTAAGCCGCACACGCTGCCGCCCGCCGTCCATCTGAACGAGCACATTGGCAGGTTTGAGGTCTTGGTGGATCACGCGCCGACTGTGCGCGTGGTCCAGGGCGCCGGCGAGCTGAGTAACCACATCGATCGCCTCGACCGTGTCGATGAAGCGAGCCTCGCAGATCCTCGCCTCCAGCGACGTCCCGCCATAGGCCATGATTGCGAAACGCGCACCGTCCGGTAGCTCCTCATCGGTGCGATAGACCGTAATGTTTTCATGCTGGAGGCTCTGGGCGATCTCGATCTCTTTACCGAGTCGCTCCGCTGCGTCCCCTGGCGGCGCGTACTTGAGGACCGCTGCGGGTGCCGCCGGGTGCGTCATGTCCTGAACCTCATAGACGGTGCTGAATGCCCCCTGGCCGAGCCGGCGCAGGATTCGATATCTTCCGGCTACGACGGCGCCTTGCGTCAGGTTTACGACCGTCGGTCGCCTATCGCTCTCGGTGGTCACGACCGTCCGCTCAGGAGGGGTGAGCAAGTTCCGGATCAGCACGTCCTCCTCGGCGCCCTCGACTGCCTGGCGCACCCGCTCCGGTTCCTGACCTAGCTCGCGCGCCACCCAGGCCAGCAACACCGGCGCCTCGCTCACCACGCCAGCGCGAAGCCCCCCGAGCATCTCCACCGCATCGTCACCGATGTCGATCGGCCACTCCTTGGCGAGCACGTTGCGAAGAAAGCTTCGACCATGAAGTCCCTTGATGAGCCTTCTCAAGCGGGGGCGCTCGCCCTTCACTCGCTCCGCCACCCAATTCAACATGCCTGGCGAGCGGCGCAACCAGCTCACATGAACCGCGCCGAGTAGGTCGATCGTCTCGGTGGCCGAGAAGTCCCTCGGCTCCGCCGGGTAGACCTCGCGCTCGTCGCTATCATCGTCCTCGTCGTCCTCGTCTACTGCTGGCTCAAGCTCCGTGAAGGCATTGCCGACGAGCATCTTTCCTGGCTTCTTGGCAAGCCGACCCGAAACGGTGCGCTCGGTCAGCTTGGTCGCCTCGGAGAGCTCACGGACCAGACCGAAGTCTCGCGCGAATGCCACGGTCAAGCCGCGCAGCCGGTCAGCACCGGAAGGCCAGTGCTCGGCGAACGCATTGCGGACGAGCATGTTGCCACGCACCTTACCGCAGCGCACCTTCACGCTCCGCTGGGTCAGCCCTGTCAGCTCCACGATTGCCGAGATGTAGCCCAGCTCCTCTGCAACTGTCGCCACGGTGAAGTCACCCAACCCCTGAGCCATTCGTCACCTCACCTTCAGTCGGTCACGCGTCGACACGTCTCCGGCAGCATACACAAACGCAATGACTTTCGTGCCAAGCCCGTGCGCTCAAGCACCGCGGCGAGTCGCATCCGGAGGCGGCTAACCGATGAAGTACTGGCCCTCCGGCTTCGCAATTTCGGGGAACTCAGCCGCGGACTTTCGCCCAATGAGCTTCGCGGCATTTGATGCAACCGGATCCACGTTCTTGTTCGACTCCCACCAAGCTCGCGTCGCTTCAACCAAACCGAGCACGAACGCCGACCTATTGATATAGAAGGCTACGTAGGTTTCAGATGATCGGTCGCCGGTCCGACCGATCACGTCGTCCAGCTGAAGCGATGAGGTCGGTCCAGGCTCGCAAAAGATAATCCTCCCATACTTATTCGGCCCGCTGCGGCCCCACTCGATCGCGCTGTGCTCGTGCAGCAAAGTCGAGCGAAAGCGGTAGATGTCTTGGCCCTTGAGCGCCTCACATTCGAAGTTCTTTCACCATCTCTCGTAGCGCTTGCGATTGGTTCTCCCATCGGGTGATTGGAGGGCAGCCGCGATGTCGGGCAGGGAAAGCGCGCCCATCAAAGCAAGGAGATACATGCCTGCTTCGTCCGCATGCGCGATCTGCTTCAAGAGTTCGTCCATCGTCCTATTGTCCCCCCAACCTATTCATTGAATGCCTCCTCCTCGCGTTCCCGAGCCCATTGCGCGCTCAGTCGCGCTCCTCTCATCTCGCGCTCAGACCATTCTCGAATCCGACGCAGACGATGCGTCTGGAACCTGACCGCGACTGCGACTTCCCCGTCGTGTTGGGCAGCAGCGTCACCAAGGTACGTCTGAAAATTGTGCCCAGCGGCGCAGAAGCCCGAGAAGACCTCTTCGTCCCCTTCGAACCTCTCCAAGACGAACTCCGTGAGGGGCGGAACGACTGCATTTCCCAGTTGGTCGACGAGTGGATCTGGCACGTGAGGCGCGACAATTCTGGCCGCGTAGACGCCGTTGTCGAGAATCCACTGCTTCAACATTTCCACGGGAAATCGATTGAAGAGTGCGCTCCGTTTTCGAATCGAAAACCTCCAAACGTCGCTCTGCTTGAGCAGCAGCGCCCCGAAAGTCTCGAGCACACGAGCTGCATCCCTCGCGATGAGCACTGCCAGCTCCGACTCTGCAGCCTCCTGCATCGACCAATCTCCGTTTAGTGCAGCGTTGCAGGTGATCCGAATCGCCTTGTCCAAGTCCAGCTCCGAAACCCGCCTCAGCACACGGCCCCACCCATGCGCCTCCCCGCGGGCACCTGCTATCGCGAGCTCGAGCGTCGTCCAAATCGCATCTAGGGTTCGGCCATCGGTCGGAATCTTGATGCTTTCGTTCCAAGCCAGAGGTCCAAGGAGATCGAGTGCAGTGGCGGCCGCATCCTCGGGCTGGTCCGACATCACTTCGAGGATTGCTTCGAGCGCCTCGCCCAGAAGGCGGGTCTCGGTTCGCAGCAATGATACCTGGCCTAGAGTACGCGGCGGAATCCTTCCTGCTTTCACCAGCCGAATTGCGCGCGCCCCGGCGTCTCCCACACGGCTGTTCATGGAGCTAAGATCGACCGCCAGACCGGGATCGATTGCCTCCAATTGGGCCAGTCCTGCGAGTACCGCCGAGTCATGTGTTTCGCCTTGGCGAGACACACCGAAAACAGAGCCCCGCATGAGCAGCGGGTTCGTCCAAGGGGTCGCAAGTGAGAACATCATCGTGAGCAGCGACGCTTGGTCATCACGTCCCCCAATGGCGCTTCCCAGTTCGAAGAGTGCGGGAGCAACGAACTCCTTGGCATTCACCAGCGAAGGAATCAGCCCCTCAAGTGCGCTCGGCTCGAGCAAAAACTCACCGGCCAAAGTGCCGATTTCGACCGTCCAGGCGTCAGGGTCTTCACTACCGGCCTGGTGCCCGAGAAACGATCTCGAGAGCGCCATCAGAGCTCGGCTGGACAGGTCGGGACGCTCCAAACTGCTTCGCCACGCCAAGACCGCCTCCACGTAGTCGGCGGGATATCGCCCCGGCTTGGCGTCACCGTCTTCGTCCTTGGCATCGAACCTCACGAAGTCTTCCAGGATTCCATGAACGCCAACGCGTTCGAGCTCGTCCAGCTGATAGTTTTCGACGGCGGCTCGAAAGGACGCCATCCTCCCGCTTTGGAGAAGCCCCCGCCCATGCTTCAAAAGCATTCGCAGCGTCCGCGGTCCGTGTGGAGGCACTGAGATGCATCGACCGAGCAAGGCAACCGCAGCGCCCAGGCTCTCCCAGAGCTCTGCGGCGGTCTGCGGCTGCCAGTCTATCGGCCTCACCTGGCCAGACGGGATCGGCGTGGATTCAATCTTCGTAGCCCAGGCATCGAGCGCGTGGCCCAGCGCAACCACGACGAAAGGAATGGCCTCACCTCCCACCACATCGATCTTCTTCGCCAGTACAGCCAGTCTGTCCTGAAATGAGACTTCAGTTCCCGAAAGATAGACCCTGAACGATGCGCTCCACATCTCCGTCGCGGAGGAGGTGTTCCTTGCCGCTGTTTCGGGGTCGCCCTCGCTCCGGACAAGTCGAAATAGGGCCGTTTCCGCAAATGGATAGGTCTCGCGGCGCTCGAGCATTTGGCGAAGCGCCCAAAGCACGTGCATGCGGGCTGGCCAGCTGGTGCTGGGCGGTCGCTCTCCGGGTGCCCGCGCCTCCCCGTCGCTCATCCTCACGACGAGATCCGAGAGAACAGGAGCCATGCGGAGCGGTGAGACCTCGAGCGTCAGCAGTAGCAACTCAACGGCATCCCACGACGATAGGTCGCCGGGCGCGCACGCTCGAATCTGCGGAAGCGCCCACTCGACGATGGCGTCGCGGGCGCCCTGCGGCGCGTGCACACGGGCCTGCTTCAGGAGCGCGCTCCTGAGATCCATCGGAAGACCATCAAGAAGCGCAGCAGGAGCCTCAGCGGCAACTTGAGCCCAGGCGGTCTCGAATAGCGGGCGGGCGAAGAGACGTGGTCTCACAGACAGATAGCTTGGTCCAACGAACACGAAGCCAGGGGTCAACGCCAGGCGCTTGCAGCGACTGATGACATCCTTGGCACTCAGGGAAAACAACTCGGATACGGATTCGAGTTGTGAAGCGACCTCCCCTCGGTAACCAACGCGATCGAATAGCGAGATGGCCCGAAGGACCTCGCGGTCCCCCTCGTCTTGAATCAGGCGTCGCAGCTCGTCGTCCGCCCAGGAGGCCGAGTTGAGAAGGAATCGCGAGGGATCTACAGAATAGGAGGTTGCAAGCCTGGCAGCGATCTTCAGAATTCCGTCCGCGAGCCGAACGAAGGCACGTCGATGGCTCGGAGCGACCCTTTCGAAGTTGGCATCGATGACGCTCTGAACGTCCTGGTCAGCAAGTGGCTGGAGGGCAATCGACCTGTCTGACGCGAGCTCGCTTGGATCCTGCAGTGCGATGGCCCGCAGGCGCCCGCCGTCGGCTCGTAGCAAGTCCTCGAGCGCGGCCCGAGTGGATGCTGTGCATCGATCCACGACGAGAATCGCCGTTGCCCTCGGCTGGTTCACAAGAGAAGCCGTCAGTCCGACGGCACCCGCCGAGTCCGGGACGTAGATGACTCTTGGCCCCACCTCCGAGAGCGCCTCCGCAACAAGGCGGGAGACTCCCGCGCCCGCTGGACCCGCGATCACGAGAACAGATCGCGCGGGAGCGTCCGTGCCGCCAACGTGCCTCCGGATTGCGTCGACGGCGCTGGCGCGCGTCAGCAGCTCAATGAAACGGCGCAGGTCGGCGCGCTCCTTTCGAAGCCACGCGTGATACGTGAGCGCCGCTGCTTGTTGCGGTCGAAAGAACTCGAGGACAATCGCTGGATGACGTCCAGTCCAGTCTGCGAGGTGGCCTGCGCTGAGCACCCGTGGAATGGCAGCCTCAGGGTTGATCTTCCTAACGATCGTGAGCAGGGTAGCCTCGAGCGTGCTGATCTTGTTCGGTGGAGCATCGTCGCAGACGCAGACGTAGTACGCGAATCCCAGCTTTATCAGCCGCTTGGCCTCATGCTTGTTGGCTTCCTTCCGGAGAGCAGTAACCCCGATGGATCTGAACTCGGTCGCCTTGAACTGCCAAGCGGTGGGGAGCGTGAGGCCGAGCGAACCTCCGAGAGGCACGCATGCTGATGCGTCGATCCCACCGTCGGGAAGGTTCACTCGAGTGTTCGTCTGAATTGTATCGGGTGTCGCCCCTGCTACGGCCCCCTCCGCGCGAAGCAACGTGCTCACGAAGTCCGAAAACCTCTGCCCACCGTGGCCTCGAAGGGTGAAGAGCTCCTCGGGAGCAACCAACCAGGGGGACTTATTCACGGGACCGAAGCCAATGCCGCAGGAGGTTCGAAGGGCATTATTGCTCCCGGCTGGTTGAACAGCTCCCCGCGAAACGCGCGCTGCACGATACCATCGAAGAGTTCGTTGCTCGTCGCCACAGAGACTTCTTGGCGGTCACTCAGCGCAATGACGCAATCGAAGAGTTTGCCAAACTCCTCCTGAAGAGGGCAAGGTGGGGAGGGAAACATCACTTGCTCGAGCTTTCCCTTGCTCACCATGCCCTTCATGCTGTTCGTGGACGCGCGCTGCACGACACGCTTTCCAACAAGCAACAATGCATAGAGAAAGCGACAGTCGATCCCCGGACTTGGCATCACGGCGTTTATCTGCTGGTTGAACGCGACTTCCCGATCGGCGAGCCCGACGTTGCCAATGCAATCCGGGCTACCTGCGATGCAAGTCACGAGAGAGCTTCCTGCGGGCGCGACTCGGCTCACATCGCGACCCCTCCGGGACAGCCCCTCAGCTGCCTGGGTGAGGTAGTGCCTCGGCGTGTTGATGTTGTCTGACTTGATCCACTCGATATGATCACCAAAGTACTCCGACACGGCTCGCGAGGGCGTGTTGCCTGTTGTGACGCGCCCGAGTCGGTGGAGAGGAACCACGTCCCACCCCTTCGGGTTGGTCACCGGGTCCCCGAACATCTCCAAGAACGCCGAGCGCAGCAGAGCCTCCGTGAGGGCGATGGCCTCCTTCCGCTTCCGCCGAATCGCGTCGGCCTTGTCGAGAATGTCGGCGATGCGGCGCTGCTCCCGAAGGGGAGGCAGGTAAACGGTCGTGCTTCGGATCGTCTCTTGACTAATATTGGGCTGAGCCCCGCCGACGCGGCGCCCTAGGAACTCAGGCAGTTTCGCTTGCAGTGCGAACCACACGTATCGCGTATCAGCACGACCGGGATCGGGTCGCACGTGACACACCGCTTGGTTTGTGGTCGCGTCGATTCCGAGGAGGGTGGTCCTCCCAATTGTGGCGCCGTACATCGCAACCAGAATCGATCCCGCGGGTACTACCTTTAGCCGAGCGGCTTGAATGCCCTCGCGCGTAACGCATTCCTCTGTTTCACTGAGGATCCCGTCGCGAAGCTCGCCTGACTTCACCCAGGGCACAGTCCCGCCAAAGTATGCGGCAACGCTCCTCGGCGGCGTACTGCCCGAGCCCGTCTCGCAGAACTCTGCTATCGGGACGAATGCTTGGTTCATAGCATGCCCTCCAGCGTCTTCAGATCAGCCGCAATCTCCGCCTCCAGCCCCCGAAGCTTCGCAATGATCTTCTTCGGCGACTCATACGTCACCTCCTCATGCGTCGCCTCCTTGTACCGATTGATCGACAGATCGAACCCCTTCTCCTCGATCTCCTTTACCGGCACCATGAAGTGCTTCGCGGTCCTGTCGGTATCCTTCTTCGCGCTCTTATTCCCCCACCGTTCCAGCGCATTCGGAAGATCGTTCGTCTTCACCGGATCGCGCTTGTCGTCGAGCGAGAACCCGTCGGCCTGGACGTCGTAGAAGAAGACGTTGTCGGTCTTGCCCCCCTTCGAGAACATCAGAATGGCGGTCGACACGCCGGCGTAGGGCTTGAACACGCCTGAGGGGAGCGAGATGACCGCCTCGAGCTGGTTCTCTTTCACCAGCAACTGCCGCAAGGCGACGTGCGCGTTCGAAGAGCCGAAGAGAACGCCGTCGGGGACAATCGTCGCGCTGCGTCCGCCCTTCTTCATCATGCGCAGAATGAGCGCGACGAAGAGGAGCTCGGTCTTCTTGGTCTTCACCGCCTGGGTGAGGCTCGGGTGAACGTCTTCGGAGTCGAGGCTGCCCTTGAACGGAGGATTGGCGAGGACGATGTCGAAGTGGTTGCTCGCCGCCTTGGGAAATTTCTCGGGGAACGAGGTCGAGAGGGTGTCTTGATAGTGGATGTCGGGGTTCTCGACGCCGTGGAGCATGAGGTTCATCGACGCGATGCGGAGCATCGTCGAATCGAAGTCGAACCCGTGGAACATGTCGTTCTGAATGTGGGCGCGGTACGGCTCGAGCAGATCGCCGGTGTAAATCGTTTCGCCGTTCTCTCCCTTGAGGCGCCCCTTCGGCGAGGTGTGCTTCTCGAGGAGGTACTGCATGGCTCCAACGAGAAACCCGGCGGTGCCACACGCGGGATCGGCAATGGTCTCGGTGGGCTTGGGATCGAGCAAGTCGATCATGAATCGAATGATGTGACGCGGCGTGCGAAACTGTCCGTTGATGCCCGCGGTCGTGAGCTTGGAGAGCAGGTATTCGTAGAGGTCGCCTTTGGAGTCGCCGTCGGTGATCGGTAGGGCGTCGATCTTGTTGACGGCGGCGACGAGAAGGCTCGGCTTCTGAATCATGAGCTGCGCGTCGGCCATGTAGTCGCCGAAGGTCGTCCCGTCACTCAGCGTTCGGAAGTGCTTGAACACGCCGTCGCGCACGAGCTCGAGCATGGCTTCGGCTTTCTCGTGCTTGAAGTGCGACCAGCGAAGCTTCTGCTCCTTCGCGCTGTAGACCGGGTTGAACGGCTTCTTGGTGCGCGCGGCCTTCTTCTCGTTGCGGGTCTCGTTCACGTCGAGGAGACGCGCGAACATGAGAAAGGAGATTTGCTCGATGACGGTGAGCGGATTGGTGATGCCGCCGGTCCAAAACTCTTCCCACAGCTTGTCGATGTCGCTCTTCAGCTTGCCAGTGATCATGATGCGGTCTTGGTCTTCTTCTCGGGTGTCGAGGGGGGTGGTTCCGACGAGCTGGCTTTCTTGGGCTCGAAGGCCTGCAGAATCAACATGATCTCGTCGGCCTGGCCAGCGTCGGCGAAGAGGCCGTCGACGCTGTCGGTGTCGAGATTGGTGAAGGGCGGCTCGTAGAGGCGCTCGATGTCGATGCCGCCGTGCTGGGCAATGTGGTTCTTGAGGAGCTGGAGGAACGCGAGCTGCTGCGACGAAAGCCGCGGGTATTTGTGAACGAAGGCCTTGAAAGCCTCATCGACTCCCTCGGGATCGAGCCCCACGAGGCCGCGGAACACCTCGAGCAGCGACTTTTTCATGTCGGGCTGGATGAGCTGCTTCACGTTGGCCTTGTCGTCGACCTGGAGCACCAGCTTGGAGAGAGCCTCGAGCTCTTCGTCTTTGACGGCCTTGCCCGCGCGAATGCGCTGGAGCGTCGGGTTCTGCATGAAATGGCCCCGAATGACCTTTTCTACCCGGTTGCGGTATTCGACGAGGTCGAGCCCTTCGAGGGTAGTGACGTAGTCGGTCGAGACGTGCGAGTCGCTCACGTCGAGCGTGATGGGTCCTAGCGGCGGGGTGTACCTCTGCGTCTGGTACTGCATGATCCCGCGTAGCTCGCCACGGACGTCTTCGAGCTTCGCCACGGTGAGCGACTCCCAGAGACCCTTCCCCTCGACCGCTTGAATGGCCTCGGCCTTGGCCTTCACAGGATTCTGGTTCTTGAGCAGGCGTGCCACCTCGCCTTGGACCTCGGCCTTGAGATCGGCCACCTCGGGCGACTTCTTGAGCAGTGCGACTTCGAGCTTCGCCACGAGGAGATCGAAGCGATAGGCGTCCTCGTTTCCACGGGTGTTGCGCCATTGCATGAGCGGTGCCGCAATCGAAAGGAGATCCGCCTTGGTGGCAGCGGCGAACTGGGCGACCGCATCGCGGTTCGAGAGGAGCTCGAGCTCGCGCCGCTTGTCGCGCACGTCGATAGCGTTCGACTCGAGCGCTCCTCGAATGTCGGCGGCGATCAGGTCGGCGGTCGACTGAATGGCGGCTTCGTTCATCGCCTCGGTCGCTGCTGCGACCACGGCCACGCGCGCCTCGAAGAGCTTCTGAAGGAGCGACTTCTGTGCCGCGGGCTGCTTCTCTTTGTACTTCTCCTCGAAGAACCAGAAGTTCCGGCCGTGGTCGAAGATGAGAAACTCGCTCTTGTCGGCTCCCGGGCCGAAGAGATTTCTGCAGAGCCGGGTTCCGCGGCCAATCATCTGCCAGAACTTCACGTACGACTTCACCGCTTTGGCGAAGACGAGGTTCACGACCTCGGGCACATCGATTCCGGTGTCGAGCATGTCGACCGAGATCGCGATGGTGAGATCGTTCGCCGGGTTCTTGAAGTCGTCGATGAGCTGGTCGGCTTTCGGCTCTTGGTTGTCGATCACCCGGCAGAAGGTGCCGCCATATTGCGGATAGAGCTCGTGGAAGAGCTCTTCGAGGTGCACCGCGTGGCGGTGATTGCGCGCGAAGAGAATCGTCTTGCCGATGTGGCTGCCGGTTGCGTCGCGAATCCCCTCTTGCATGAGGGTCTGCAAGACCTCGCGGCTCGTGCCCTTGTTGAAGACATCTTTGTCGATGGCGCCGGCCTCGTGCTCCACGCTCTCCGGATCGTCGACCTGCTCTTCGACCTCGGTGCGCTGCGCCTCGGTCATTTGCGAATACTTGAAGCCTTCTTCGCGAAACTTCGACTTCACCTCACGCACTCGGAACGACACGAGGTAGGGCGGCTTTGAGTCGATGGCCTTCTTGAAGCTGTAGTTCGAGGTCGGATCGCCCTTCTCACAGCCGAACAGCTTGAAAGTGTCGCGGTCGATGAGATGAATCGGCGTCGCCGTGAGCCCGACCTGCAGCGAATCGAAATAGAGAAACAGCTGCCGAAACTTCTTGTAGATGGAGCGGTGCGACTCGTCGGCAATGATGAGATCGAAGAAGCCGACGTCGAAGCTCTCGTAGCACTTCATCATTGCGGGATACGTCGCGAGGTAGATCCGCTTGTCGCGATCAGACGAGGTCGTGCTGTCGACGACCACCCGCGGCTCGCCCGGCATGTACTCCTTGAAGACGCCCATCGCCTGCTTGCGCAGCTCGCGGCGATCGCACACGAAGAGAATGCGCTTCGCCCAGCCTGCACGCATGAGGACGTCGCAGAGCGAGAGCGCCACGCGCGTCTTGCCGGTGCCGGTCGCTTGCACGAGGAGCGCGCGCCGGGCCTTCCCCTCGAAGCGCTCACCAACGCGCCTGACGGCCTCGAGCTGGTACATGCGGTCTGCAATGGTGAGGTTCGGTGTGATGGTCGCGAGCGGCTTCTTGTTCTGGCGCTGGTGAATCAGGTAATCGAGGCTGTCTTTCGAATAGAAGCCGTAGACCTTGCGCGGCGTGTAGCCCTGGCTCTTGGCGTCGTCCCAGAGATGGATGTCGATGCCATTGGTGTAGAAGATGACCGGTCGCTGCCCGGTCATCTCTTCGAGGCTGTTCGCGTACTGGCGCGCCTGCTCGCCGCCGGCGCGCGCCTCTTTGGCCGTCTTTTTGGCCTCGATGACGGCGAGCGGCTTGCCGTCGTCGCCATAGAGAACGTAGTCGGCGAATCCATTGCCCGACTCGGTGGGTAGACCCGTGAGCGGGACCTCTTGCCCGACCTCCTCGGTATTCGCTCCGTTCAGCCCGACTTGCCAACCCGCGTCGACGAGCTGGCTATCGATCAGACGACGGCGTGTGGTGAGCTCGTCGAGGTGGAGGACGTTGGCGGCCTCTTGCCCCTTGGCGAGGATCGCATCGAGCTCCTCCTGGGTGTGCGCCACCGAGTGCTCGGCGGCCTCGCGCTTCTTTCGCTCCGCCTCGAGATCGGCGAGCACCTTTTGAAGCTGAGCCTCTTGCTGCTCGAGCTTCTCGAGGACTTTGGCCTTCTCCTTTTGAACGGCTGCGCCATCGGGAGGGGCGACCGGCTCGCGGAATACAGGGCATTGAGCGCGCGTGCCGCCGTCGACACGAATGAAGACCCATTGGGCAATCTCCGAGGCGTCACGCAGATGCAGCAGCGCGGCGTGAGTGCTCGGGGCTTCGCCATGGGCGGCACGGTTGCCGGACTTACGAATGCCATGCAACTTCGCCTGGACCACTTCGGGAACGACCGAGCGAAACGCGCTCTCGTTGAGGAGATCAGAGAGGTTGTCGCTGAACGGCCGAGGCAGACGATCGACGGTGTAGAGCAGTCCGACCACCTGCTCGACGAAGAGCCTGAGGTTGAGGAGGGCACTTCGCGGATCGGGCCGCGCGTAGGCCTCGGCAAACCCACCGAGGTCGGCGAGCTCCGGATGCTTCGGTCGCAGAAACTCGAAGTTCTGCGACTTCATGATCTCGGCCTCGGACTCCATGGGGAGCCCCAGAGCACGTAGCGTTCCATCAACCTTCGACCCCGTGCTTCGCCATCCAGCTCTTCAGTGTTTGGTAGTTCGCCATCCCAAGTAGCTCGGCTGCCTTGGTCTTGTTGCCATGTGCGTCGGTGACTGCGCGTTCGAGGTAGTGACGAGCCACCTCGGACATCGTGGCCGTCAGGCTAAACCCAGAACCGAGCGGGCGATCGAGAACTTTGTCGCTGGAGCTGACAGCATCGTCAGTCACGAGCGCCTCACGCATCTCGGCTTCGTCGATGACGGCGCCTTTCGACCAGACACAGGCACGGAGGAGCGCCGCTTGAAGCTCGCGGACGTTCCCAGGCCAGCGGTGTTGAAACAGAAGATTCTTTGCTTTGGGAGAGAGTTTCTTCTGGGCTGCGAGAGTACCGGCCAGCTCGGTGTTGAGGTTTTCGAGCAGGCGCTCGGTCAGCTCGCCGATATCTCCGTGCCGGTCGCGAAGGGCCGGCGTCTTGAGACCCAAGACGGCCAATCGGAAATAGAGGTCTTCTCGGAACCGGTGCGCCCTCACTTCCTCGAGGAGGTTGCGGTTGGTTGCCGCGATGACGCGCACGTCGGTATCGGTGTCGGACTTGGCTCCGATCCGGCGAACCTTCTTTTCCTGAAGGGCACGCAAGAGCTTCACCTGCGCTTCGAGCGGAAGCTCTCCGACCTCGTCGAGGAAGAGCGTGCCTTGGTGCGCCTGCTCGAAGTAGCCGGCGTGTTCGCTCGACGCACCCGTGAACGCCCCCTTCGTGTGGCCGAAGAACTCCGACTCGACGAGCTCCTTGGGGATGGCGCCGCAATTGACGACCACGATGGGCTTCGTTGCCCGTGGGCTCGTTCGGTGAATGGCGTGCGCCAAAAGCTCCTTGCCGGTGCCCGACTCACCCTCGATGAGGATCGGTGCGGTGAACTGCGCCGCTTGACGTGCGCGGCGCATCAGTTGGCGCATCACGTCGCTCTTGCCGAAGAGGCTGCCGAGCTCGGGCTCCTCGGGACGAAGCCCCGCGCTCACCCTGTCTAGATCCTCGTCGGCCCTGCGGATTGCCGTGGGAACGAGCTCCGCGGCAAGTTCGAACGGCACATTCACCGTCTTCACGCCCTGCTCCTTCGACGACTCGATGAGCTCGGCGTCGAACCGCGTCTTGGCGACGATGATCCAAATGGCCGCCATGGCAGGCGTGCCCGGGCTCAAATGAAAGGTGAGCTTGGCCGTCTTACCGTACTCGCCGAGGGCCCAAGCGAGCGTCATAGTGACGGCGCGGTAGATGTCGCCGTGGTCCGTCGGCGAGACGAGCTTCTCTGACCGCACGACGATCTTCGCGGCAGTGCGCGCTTTCAGCCACTTCACGAAGCTGGCGACCTTGTCTTTTCCGTCCTTGAGATAGTTCTCGAGAAGAACCACGTGATCGAAGGCTCGGGCTTCGACCGCATTCGCAATCGGACCGACCCCGCCACGCCCTTCCCCTATCGACGCGTTGATGTCCGCCGTTCCGATCCAAGCGAGGAGCACACGCGACATCGCGGCAGCATAACGCTTCTTCTCCTGGCAGAAGCTTGTTTATCCACTTGGCACCAGACGCAGTGAAAGCCGCTGAAATTGAAGCATCGTGGATTTGGCTTGTTCCATGAATTGGCGGGAGACATGAACACGCAAAGCACATTCTCGGTCCTGGTCGACGTCCACCCGCACGGTCTCGAAGCACACATCCGCGACGCTCGGTCCGATGCGCTCGCTCTCTTCTCGCCTCTCGACGATGGGCAGCGAGAAGGCCTCGTCACCGACGCCTGGCGAGTCGGTCTTCGCACCATCATGAGCGCCTACAAGCACGCCGAGGAGTCTCGGCTGCACGACATCGGAGCGAGCCTGAAGAAGGACATCGACGAGAAGCTCGGTGTCGTCGTCGAACGACAGCAAGCGGCCTTCGTCGAAGTGCTCGCGCGCTATTTCAACCCCCGTGACGGCGAGGTCGTCGCCCGTCTCGAAGGCTTCTTGCGTGACGACGGCGCGCTGTCGAAGACGATGGATCGCTTCCTCGCCCCCGAGCATGGCTCTCTCGCGAAAACCCTCGCACGCGAGGTCGGTGAGCACAGCCCGCTTCTGCGCCGCCTGAGCCCAACCGACAGCGAGGGCGTTCTGTTTCTGCTGGAAACGAAGCTCCGCGAGGCCTTGAAGGCCAATCAAGTCGAAGTGGCCCGCGCCCTCGATCCTGTCTCACAAGACGGCGCGATCGGTCGCTTTCTCCGAGCCTTACGGCTCGAGCTCGAGAAGGCCGACAACGATCGCACCAAGCAGCTGGCTCTCGCGACCAAGGCACTCGACGCGAACGACGAGACGTCGCTGTTGAGCCGTTTGATGCGCGAAACCGCCGCGGCACGCACGGCGTTCGTGTCAGCCATGAATCCTGAATTGCCCGACTCACCCATGTCGGTGTTGAAGTCGGCATTGTCGACGCTGCTCGGAGAGCACGCCAAGTCGCAGGAGGAGTCGATGCTCGCGCTCCATGAGCGGCAGACCAAGCTCGACCAAGACATTCGAAGCTCGCTCGCTAGGCTCGAAGAGCGCAAGCGCGGTGCCGCCAAGTCGCCGCGAGGTGGCTTCGACTTCGAAGAAGTGGTCCTCGGCTTCGTGCAACGGGCGGTGCTGGGTGGAGCGCTCGTCGCCGACTCGACGGGGGGCACCGTGGGAGCCAAGCCCGGCTGCAAGGTGGGTGACCAGCTTCTGAAGTTCACGAGCGAGAGCATTTATGCGGGATCGTCGGTCGTCATCGAGGCCAAACACGAGAGCGGATACACCGTCAGCAAGGCGCTCGCCCAGCTCGAGCTGGCGCGCGGAAACCGATTGGCCCCGTGTGGCCTCTTCGTCTTGGCCCGGAGCGTCGCTCCGGTCGCATTCCCCACGCTCGCGAGGTTCGGCAATGACGTTGTCGTGGTCTGGGACGAGGAGGACGATGCCACGGCACCCTATCTCCATGCCGCAATCACCCTGAGTCTCGCGCTCGCCAGCCGTCAGCGAAAACCAGACGACGCTGGCGACATCAAGGCGCTCCAAGACATCGAGCACCGCATCTTCAAAGAGGTCGAGCGGCTCGACAAGATGCGCAAGCTGAGTGAATCGATTCGCAAAGATGCCGACGCGCTCGGCGAGGAGATCCGCAAGGGAGGCGACGCCCTCGGCAGACTCCTCAAGAATGCGAAGTCGACCCTTCTCGCGCTCAACGTCGAGCTCGCCGACGCCGAGGGGGCGCGCGAATTCCCGGTGATGCTTCCGGCCGACTCACTCGCTCGTGCTTCGGCGCCAATGCTCACGATGGGCGAATCCGTAGACGCATCGTCGGCAGACATGCTCAAGTCGGCGTGAACGATGGGTAGCATCTATCAAGCTGATTGCGCCGCTTGTGGCTATGCTTCGAAGCACCTCTTCGTCGGCGTCGGAATGACGGAGGGAGCTCTCCCGAACCGAGCCGCGAAGTGCAAGCATTGCCGCGAGATCGTCTGCGTCACCGAAGGCAAACGCGTGCGCTGTCCGAAGTGCCTCCGGAGCCCGAGGTATTGGAGCTCAGCGAGGATGAGGACGAAGACGAGGAAGCACCTCCTTGGACGTGCCCGAAGTGTGGTGAGCCGAAGCTCTGCCTGTCCAAGTGCGGCTGCTGGGATTGAGCCCCCGGGCGCGATCCTGAGCTGCTAACGGATCGAAGGGCTTCTGAGCATCGATCACATCGCCATCGCTGGCCTCGCGAGCGTCCTCGAGCCAAGCGCACCAGGGTCGGCGCGTTGTCGACCGCAGCGACCTCATCGCGGTCCGCCGGAAAGGGTTGCGGGAGAAGGCGGCTCAGTCCCCGGACAGTCGACTCAAATCGTCGCTGCGCGCCGCGTGTTCGTCGACCGCTTGCGTCGCCCACCGGCTTCCTTCCACGCCGTGTGGTCACCGCTGCCGAGACCGCGTCAAAACCCATCCGCGCTCCTCATTCATGCAAGCTTTCTGCGAGGCCCGGCATGGGTTAAGACCCACCCCGATGCCCGAGACGCCCGCTTCGAGCCCCCAGGGGGACATGCCCCCGGACCCGCCCGACGCGCGGGCCGAGAAGCAGCCCGACGCACAGCCCGAAGCGTCGAAGTTTGCACCCCCGAAAGAGGCGACGTCTCCGAAAAAGCCGGAAAAGAAGCGTCGGAAGTGGCTTCGTCGCCTGCTCATCGTCGCCGCGCTCATTCCGGTCCTCGTCCTCGCGTTGTGGATCGCGATTCATCGCGTGGGGTGGCTCGGGCCTTGGCTCGCCGATACCGGGCGCGCCATCCTCGGCAACGACGCCATCGCGAAGCTCGAGGATTGGGCCTACTCGGTTCAAGACAAGTTCAACACGACGACGCGCGGTGACGAAAAGCCCAAGGCGCGTTGGACCGTGCCGCCGCGTGCGCCGAGCAAGCCCGTCGCCGACGCAGGGCCCGATGCGCCGAAGGCGACCTATCCCACGTTCGAAGCAAAAGACGTGGGCCCGATGCTCGCGTCGTTCTCCGCGCCGGGCGATGGGCAATGGCTTCCCATCGTCGATCCGCGAAAGCCCGAAGAGCCGCCGCCGATGGCGAAGACGCTCGTGCACCCCGACGGAAAGCGTGGCTGGGCCAACGTCGCCGTCTTGGCGATCGATCTGCGTCAGACACGTCTTCATCTCGTGGCCGGCACGATGGAGCCGATGACCAAGATCAAAGAGGCGAAGGAGCACAAGCGAACGGGGCTCATCGCTTCCGACGATCTCGCTTCGACGCTCGCCGTCTTCAATGGGGGCTTCAAGACGACCCACGGCAACTACGGAATGAAGGCGGAGGGTGTGCTTTGGGTCGAGCCGCACGGGCGCGCGTGCACGGTCGCGATGTACGCCGACGACAAGCTCGTCATTCGGTCGTGGGAAGAGCTCGAGCCGACCGCGAACGACATGACGTGGTTTCGACAAACACCGATGTGCATGTTCGAGAACGGTGAAATGCACAAGGGCCTCACCGTCGAAGCCAATACCCATTGGGGCGCGACGCTCGACAAAGACACCGTGATTCGTCGGTCGGCGGTCGGTCTCTCCGAAGACTCGCAAGTGCTGTTCGTCGGTATCTCGGACGCGACCACGGCGACCGCGATCGCCAAAGCCATGCATTTCGTGGGCTCCTACAACGTGGCTCAGCTCGACGTGAATTGGTCGTATCCCAAAGCCTTCACGGTCGAGCCGAAGAGCGTGGGCTCGAGCGACGTCGAGGTGAAGCCCATCGTCGACGGCTTCGAGTTCTCGCCCGACGACTACATCAAGAAAGAGGCGGCGCGTGACTTCTTCTATGTCACTCGCCGCGCTCCTTCCGAGCTCAAACCCCATTGAATGACGAGCTTCTCATGCGAACCGCGCTCCTCGCTTCTCTCACCGCTTTCTCCGCTCTCGCGTTCGGGTGCGATGGTGGCGCCGCGAATCGACCCGCCGATCGAACCCCGGAGCACGCGGCCGTGAAAGGTCCCGAGAAGGCCAATGGGCATTGCGTGCCCGGACGTCGGCTAGGATTCGTATTCTGGGGCCACGGTCAAGGCGCCGAAGCGCAGAAGACTTTGACGCGATTGCTCCACGAGCACGCCCCGGCGGCCGTCGTTTGGGAGATGCACGGGCTCGACCTCACGGTCGTCGTTCCCGACGAGTCTGCAGGCGAAGCCTTGATCGCCGAGGCGCGACGGATCGGTCTCAAGATCCACAAAGAAGATTACGTCGCCGTCGGCGCGGATTGCGGCCTCGATTGGATGAACCACGGCGACACGCCGCCGCCCAATCCGAACGAGACGACCGACACGGGTGCCGAAGGCGATCTCGATGGCGGCATCGCTGCCTCTGGCGACGGCGGCGCACCGATCCCCCCTCCCACGAAGGCCAACCCCGAGGCCCAGGCGTGCGACGCGGCATTGACCCACGACGGTGGCGACTACGCGAAAATGGTCAATCACTCGACGTCGGTCGCGTCGACGCGCATGCTCCTTCGTTGGTTCGCCAAATCGTGCGCACCGACCTTTCCAGAGCTCGCGAAAGCTGCCGATGAAGCGAGCAAGGTCAATCGAACCGGCCGGTCACGCATTCTCGCAGCGGCGTCGATCGCCTTCTGCCCGTCGGCGCCGCAATCGACGCTCGCCTCGTCGGTCGTCGCCGCTTGTCCGCCCCTCGAGGGCGATGCGACTTTGGTGGTTTGGAAACGACTCGACGCCGGAACCTATGCTTTCGCACAGACGCTGAAGAAGGCCGGCATTCACAGCACCCTCAGCGACGAGCTCATCTTGCAGGCCTCGTCGCACCCGGAGCTCGACAAATGATGGTTCGATTGGAGATGCACGTGGAACCGAAACGACACTCACGCAGCGCTTCGCTCGTCGCACGAATGGGGATTCCTGGCCTCGTCGCCGTGATGACCACCGTCGCCTTCGGCTGCGGCGGCAAAGTGGTCTTCGACACCGGCGCTGGAGGTACCAGCGGCTCGACAGCGGCCTCCAAAGCCGTGGGAGCGACGAGCTCGAAGAGCGTCTCGAGCAGCAGCACCGGTGGCGCGCAATGCCCGAAAGAGCACCCGATTCAGGGCGCGCCTTGCTCGCCCTCCGGGCTCGTTTGCCCGCTCCCCAACGATTGCTGCGGCTCAACCGCGAGCTGCATCGGCGGGAAATGGAGCATCCCGATCGCCGATTGCTCTGAGATCTGTATCGTCTGTGGACCGACCCTCGAATGCGCGTCCGACGCGGTCTGCGTGGCCACCCAGGTCGTCAATACGACGATCTACGACTGCAAGCCGAATCCCTGCCAAGGGCAGCCGCTGACCTGCGGCTGCGCGTCGCCCGTGTGCGAGGCCATCCCCGCCATATGCGTTTCGGCCATTGGCATGCAGATCACTTGCGATACGGGAACGAAGGGCTGACCGCTCGCCCTCGCCCGTGAAGAGGTCTCACAGAAAGACGGAATGACGGGAACACGAGAAAAGAGCAACCTTGCAAGACTAGCCCTCGGACCCTCCGAGAGATGACGACGTCGAGCAAGGCCAGGCGACGCCCAGTCGGCCACGTGATCGGGACGGCCACGACTTCGGGGACTTGCCGATGTCGCCGTACTCGGTCGGACTGCTTGCACTTGGGTGGCGTGACGCAGGCCGCGGTTAACCACCAATGAAGGGACGCGAGGGGTGCGATAGGCCGCGGTTAATCACCACTGAATGGACGCGAGCTGTCGACCCCCATTCCCTTTCGCTTCCTCTCCCTTCCAACCTTCCCGCTCCCGCTGCCTCTCCCTTTCGCCATCGGCTCTGCCTCTCCCGACGCTCATTGGTTGCTCAGTCATTGAGCGGCCACCGCTCGACTCCTGAGCAGTGGCGGTCTTCGATGGCGACAAATCGGCCAAAGCTCGCGGCACACCGGTTGCAATTCGTCGTTCGGCGACAGTGGATTTTCAGCGAGAATCGGCCGCCGCGACTCAGTCTCACTGCCACGAGAAGTCGGATTCAAGGAGCCACATGTCAGGTCTTTCGATCGCGTTCGAGTCGGGCGAGGCCTCCCTCGAGGTGCGTGAGTTCGACATCCGTGAAGCGATGAGCGAATGTTTCCAGGTCCGCGTGATCGCGCGCTCCAGGAACGACGACCTCGACCTCGACGCGCTCGTCGGTCACGGGGCGACCTTCACCCTCGAGAGCCCTCGAACCGCCGGACGGCGCGTCTTCCGTGGCGTCTGCACGGCGGCGGAGCAGATCGCCGTCGAGTCGAGCGGGCTGTCGACCTACGAGATCGTCGTCGGACCCAAGCTCGCCCTCTTGGCGCATCGGAGTCGCTACCGCGTCTTTCAACACCTGAGCATTCCGGAGATCGTTCTCACCGTCTTCGGCGAGTGGAATCTCCACGCCGAAGCGGTGCTCGATCGGCATCAGCACCCGAAGCTCGAATGCCGCGTACAGCTCGCCGAGACCGATCTCGCGTTCGTCTCGCGTCTGCTCGAAGAAGCAGGGATTTCGTTCACTTTCCCGACGCCCACTGCCGAAGGTGAAGACGCGCCCGACCTCATTCTCGAAGACTCGGCAGACGCGAAGCCGGTCTCGGCCGTCCTCGCGCACCTCGAGCACCCGTCGCACGGAACGACGCTCGCCTACGCCGCGAAGGTTCGTGTCGGTCGCAACCTTCGAACCGGTCGGGTGGTCTTGAGCGATCAGTCGCTGCGAAGCCCCGCGACGTCGAAGCTCTATGGCGAAGCACACGTCGAGGGTGAAGCGCGTCTCGAACGCTACGAGCACGTGCAAGGCGCTTCGGTCGTCGTGACCGACACGGTCTCTGCCGAGTCACCCGTCGCCGACGCTCGCGGCTCGGCCCGCGGGATCCCCCAGCGGCTCGACGCGCGCGCGGCGCTCCTCCTCGGCGCCGAGAGCAACCGTCGAAGGCAGGTCTCCTTCGAGACGAACGCGCTCGAGCTTCGTCCGGGGCTCTCGCTGCGCATCGAGGGCCACCCACGCGCCGACTTCCAGAAAGACCGACTGTTGATCATCGAGCTCCTCACCCAAGGCTCGGCCTCGTCCGAGACCACGGTAGAGGCTCGCGCGCTCTTCACCGACAGCCCCTACCGACCGCTCGCGAAGACGCCGAAGCCGCGCGTGCACGGCATTCAGACCGCCGTCGTCGTGGGTCCGACCGGCGCGACCGGCACGGGTCCGGTCGAAGAGATCCATACCGACGAGCTCGGTCGCGTTCGCGTGCAATTTCCCTGGGACCGCGAAGGAACGTTCGACGATCGCAGCTCGTGCTGGCTTCGCGTCAGCCAAGCCTGGGCCGGCGGAGGCCATTCGGCCTTCTCGCTTCCGCGCGTCGGCGACGAGGTCATCGTCGGGTTCTTCGATGCCAATCCCGATCAGCCGGTCGTCATCGGTCGACTCCACAATGCGTCTGCTCCCGTTCCGTATCCATTGCCGGCTTCGAAATCCATTTCGACCTGGAGAACCGCGTCCACGCCCGCCACAGGCGGATTCAACGAGCTCAGGTTCGACGATGCCGCCGGGCGCGAGCTGGTCTTCGTGCAGGCCGAACGCGACTATGCGCGGCTCGTCAAACACAGCGAATCGGTGACGGTCGGCGCCTCACGTGCCGTGCGCGTGGGCCAGACCGACGACACCACGGCCGGGCTGCGTCACTCGATTTCGATAGCCCCTCTCGAGGGCGCCGGGGAGACCGAGCACGTCACGCGCATCGTCAGCACGCCGTCGAAGATCGTTCTCACCACCGGTCAGGCCACGGTCACCCTCGACGGACCGAACGTGACGTTCGAGGCGCTCGGAACGCTCGTTTTGAAGGGAAACGCCGGCATTCGGCTCGAATCATCGAACGGCGACGTCGTGCTGCAGGGCGGTCCGTTCGTACGCATCAATCCACGGGGCGGCGGCGAGCCCATCGACGAAGCCATTCCACTCGATCTACCCGTGGGTCAATCGCCCGAAGGCTTCTCGGAGGAGATTGCAGAGGTCGCGGAGCATGCGTTCTTCGACCCCGAGCGGCCCACGTACTTCGACGACGAGACGAAGCCCGGCGGCGCGCTCGATCCCTTTCCCCGTGATTGCACACCGGAGCAGAGCCGATTCCACACCTTCAAATACGCCGTGGCCGGACGCGCGCTCGGCATTCCGGAAGGCGTGCTCGCGCGAAAAGCTGGGGCCCGCCATCTCGCCGCCCACGGACCCGACTCTGGTCGCGGCTCGCCCGGCAATGGGCTCTTCGGCGGCGAAGCTCCCTATGGGAGCTCGGACGAAGCGTACGACGCGCTGAAAAGAGGCTTCACGTTCTACACGAGGCAATACACATGACGACCCACGGAGCCCAAGCCACCGACGACGATCTCGACGACGAGCCGAGCGTCGACGTGGAGCGCATGCCCAACGTCGGCGAATGGGAGCTCTACAAAGCCATCGACGAAAAAGAAGAGCGCGAGCGCTGGACCCTCGGATTCAGGCGCGAGATCGGCGCCGGGAAGGGTAGTCGGTCAGTCGTCGACTATGCGCTCTGGCTCGATCCCGCGAAAGATCCCGACGAATCAGGGCGGCTCGAGGGTACCGAGTATGCGACAGAGTCGTGGGCCACGAACGACGAGCTCGACGACGAGGCGCGTGAATCGCTCCTCCTCACGCTGCTCGAGCGCGCCGATCGATCGTTTCCCGACTATGGCTACCGGATCGTGATCGAGCTCTCGGCGCCGGTCGACGATTCGAGCGACGGCGAGCCCGACGGAGAAGTCGGCGAAGACGACGAAGACTTCGATCCATGAACAGGAGCCCTCATGTCCCGTGCATCCCGATTGGGTGATTCGCATCGCTGCTCGATGAGCTGCCACATAGGTGGAACCATCGCCACCGGCCTCTCGACCGTCTTGATCAATGGCAAGCCCACGGCGCGGTCGAACGACGTCGCCGAATGCATCGGACCGACCCACGATCCGATCTTGGAAGGATGCGAGACCGTATTCGTCGGAGCGCACCCGATCGCACGCGTCGGCGATCGCACCGAGGGCGGCATGATCACCGGCGGCGCGCCGACGGTCTTGGTCGGCGCCGCCGCATCTCCCGAAGAGGTGAAGACACGCATTCGCCGATTGCGGAGAAGGGCACGCCACGAAGCATGAGCACCACCCATCGCCATTGCTGCAAGAACCTGAAGACTCCGAAGACGCCGAACGATCTCGCAGGGCTCCCCTATCCTTCGAATCAGAAGCGCGACTCGGGCCCGAGAAACCGACTCCACAACGTCGACCCCGGCTTCGTCACGTCGAAGAACTATGGGGGCGCACAGGGGCCGACCAACGCCAGCCGACACAAGGGCTGGTGGTTCAAGATCGATCCGAAGTCGACGCCGCTGCTCGACGGATCGAGTGACGGCAAGATTCGTGGATTCGTCCAGCACGCCGCTCAATTGAAGGGCGTTCACGCGGTATGCCTCAATGCCGCCTCTCTGAAGTTGCTCGATTGGCCCAAGGGTCTGCCTCTTCCCGAGGCCACGCTCACGCGCGCGAAGAAGGCGGGCACGAAAGCGCCCACCAAAGTGTTGTGTGGGTTCAGTTGGGCCAACACGTGCAACGATCCGACCAACACCCATCGGTCACCGAATCCGAGCTCGGGTTGGATTCCGCTCGATTGCATCATCGCGAGCGAGAAGAGTCGAAAGAAGATGGCAGACGACCTCGAGGGCTGGTCGTGCTGCATCGAGCAATATGCGAAATGGGGGATTCAGCACGCGGGGAAGAAGGCCGTCCCGCACGTCTTTCTCTCGGCTGAAGAGGTTCACCACCGACTGCTCGGCATCGCTGGTGGCGGCTCGCTCACGTCTTGGTTCGACGAGCACTCGAAAGGCAGCGTTCGCTCGATACTCGCCGATTGGAAGCGATTCGGACCGAAGCTGAAGATCGGTGGCAAATGGGCCTTCCCCGAGCACGGGCTCATCGGCGTCGTGAAGGCGTGCTCGAAGGGCAACATGATCACCGACTACGTAGCCCGAACCCCCGATAAGAAGAACGGAGCGGGCGGCCCCGACGGGTACGTGAACCTCTGCCCCAATGCCGTCGACACGGCGCCCATTCCGATCGACGTCTTCCCCGCCGGCTGGACGTTCCACGTGCTCACATTCAAGAAGCCTCCGCAGAAGCGTGTTCTGTCGACCCTCTACAAGCCGCCGCAGATCGCCAAAGCGCAGCTCCGTGCGCACGGCCACGCAGCCCAGGCAAAGAAAGTCCACGCCACGAACGGAACCGTGATCGGGCATGCCGCCTGGTACTTCGGATATTGCGAGACCGAAGACGGAGAACGACGCCAGCGTCGCTATGGATGGGTCCCTGCACTCGCCTTGAAGAAACCAGGCGAAGACATTCCGCGCGTGACCGACCCATTCGCGTGAAGCGCACGGCGACGAGAGCCACGACATGACCACGCGGAAGATGCACAGCGGATGCTGCAGCATCTCCATCGCCCGAAGACACCGGTGAAGCCCGCCGAGCTCCCGTCTCCGTCGACCCCGAAGAGCGATTCGACGCACAACCGACGTCAGAAATTAGAGGTCGGGCTCACGCACGTCGCGCTCGCCGACAAGCATTCGAAATACGAGAAGCTGCGCAAGGGGTGGTGGCTCCCCATCGTCGACGCGACCCCGATGCTCGACGGCTCGGGCGCCGGCGTCATTCGTGGATGGGTGCAGCGATGCATGATGCTCGACAAGAAAGCGAAGAGCGCCGGTACGGCTGGGTCCCCGCCTCGGCGCTGAGTACCTGAGCGCTGCTCAGGCTGCGTTGCTCAGGCTACGCTGCTCAGGCTGCGCTGCTCAGCGCTTCGCTGCGCTGCTCAAGCCTGGTGCGCTGCTCAAGCCTGGTGCGCTGCTCAAGGTTTGAGCAACGCAGAAACATGACCTAGGCGGCACGATCTGCGGGGTTTCGGAGATCAGGCGCCTGGCACATCGGGTGCAATCGTCGGTCTCCATGAAGACCAACATCCTCCTCGGGCTCGCTGTTCTCGCTTTGGCTGCTTCCGCCTGCGCTCCAGGCTCACCCGACGCGGGTGACGACGCGGAGGAGGGTGAATCTTCTTCCCAAGCCGTGAAGACCGCGCAAGGTGTGAACGGTGGCGCCTGCTACAAGAGCGATTACGACTGCAAGCTCCGTGTCGACGGCGGCAACCGCATCGAGCACACCGACGGAACGGTGGAGTGGGGAGTCGTCTCCAACACCCCCGTGCTCGACGGCAACGGTGACGTGCTCGGCATCGACAAGAGCAGCACGCTGAAGTTCAACTATGGTCAGCGTCGCATCTTCGGCGGACAGGAATACGTCTACGCCATGACGACGTCGAACCACAGCTCGGGCTGGTTCCCTCTCGCGAAGGTCAAGTCGGCCGACGCCCTCGGCCCGCGCGTCGGCTCGGTGCATGCGCACCGCGAAGGGCTCGCGAAGATGGCTTGCTACGAGGTTCGCAACAGCAGCGACTCGACGCTCGAGCAGAAGAAGGTCGTCAAAGACACCGACAGCGCGCCGGGACCTGCGGGTGAAGCCGCCGGCGATTACCTCCCGCGGCTCCGGGCCAACGGCAAGCGCTCGGTGAACCTCATCTTCAACATACCTGGCTATGCCTTGGGCGGCCCTGCCATCGATCATTTCCCCGCGGGGACGAAGTTTCAACGTCTCGACGTTACGACCGAGGCGGGGCCGCCGTCGCTCGACATCCCGCTCTGGTCCGAAGACGCGAACGGGCGCTTTCTCAAGCCGGCCGGCTCGCTCAAGTTCATCTATGGCTACGTCACGACCAAGACCGGAGAGGCTCGCGTCGGTTGGATAGCCTATCCCGCAGTGACTCCTTCGAATGGGTGCCAGTGAGGCGATGGTCATGACCTCCACTCGGACGATCGTCGTCGCGTTGAGCCTTCCACTCGTCGTCGCTTGCGCGAGCGCATCGGAGCCGAGCGGCGCGGGAGGCGCGGCGACCTCGTCCGACGATGGGAATGGCGACGACCTACGTCTACCCCGAGTCGCTCCAAGGCGATCGGTCGAGCGCCATGGTCCAGACGCTCAACGCGTGCACCGAGTGAGCGCGGTGGCCTGACCGCCGCGCCGGCCGCGAGTCGGTCAGTTGATGATCGTCAGCGGCGACGTGATCTGAATCGAGCTCGCGCCGATGACCGAGCACGTGTTCCCGCGCACCGAGTAGTCGGCGATGACCGTCAGATCGTGGTTCGCGCCGACGAGCATCTTGTGGGCACCCTCGACGTGCATCGTGTGGGCACCCTCGACGTGCATCGTGTGAGCACCTTGGACGGTCACGTTGTGGCCATCGGGGTGCTCGAAGCCGGTCGGCTTCACGGTCATGCCGCTCGCGCCCACGGTAAGGGTGTACGTCCCCGGTTGAGCGTCGCCGACGATGAGATCGTAGGTCGTCCCCGCCGTCACGAAGTGGGTTTTCGCGATCGTCGTCGAAGCTCCCTCGATGGTGACGGTCTGATCTTTCGCGACGTCGACGAGGTGGTCGTTGCCCATGACGACCGACGTGCCGCCCGCCGCCATGCTCAGCGCCTTGGCCGTCACGGTCTGTGCGCCGGTCGGATCGATTTGCATCTGGTAGGCGCCCACCACGAATTGGTGGCTACCGCCGATCGTGACCGACTGGTTCTGCTTCACCGTCACCTGGTGATTGCCGTCGACCGTGTGCTCGTGTTGGCCGCCGACGTGCAGATCGTGATCTTTCTCGAAGTCGTGCGAGACCGAGCCCGACGCGCTTCGCAAGACTTGCCCGGTCTGCTCGGTGACGCGCGGCGCGAGCCCGGTCACGCGCTCGACCTTGAGCGAATAGGGGTCTTCAGCGCCTCGACCGAGCTTCATCTGGTAGTCGTCTTCGAATTCGTGTCGGACCGCTTGCCCGGCTTTGACGTACCACTGCTGGCCGAAGGTGAATTGCGTGCTCCCGAGAGTATTGAGGTGCGCGTTCCAGGGTCCGTCGAGCCCTTGCGGATCGGGCATCTGACCGAGCCTCAGGTAGGTCTCGTTGATCGGTGACGACGCCGTGATCGATTGCTGGCCCGGATTGTCGTCGAGCTCGAGCTTGTTGTTCGTGTCGCTCTGGATGACGTTCGATCCGTTTGGGGGGTCGACGTTGCCCGTGCTGGCCGACGGTGCGACGTTGGTGATGAGCGGTCGGTCGACGTTGCCGGCTAGGAATTCGACGACCACCTCGGCATGAGGCGGCACGGTGAACTGCATCGCTCCGTGGGGTTGAACGAGCCGCGCCTTCACGTCGACGTACTGCTCGTCGAAGTCGAGCTTCACCTCGTAGAGACGAATCCGTCCCGGGCCGGTCGAGTATTCGTAGCTCCCCGTGGCGATGCCTCGGACCATGCTGTGAATCTTGGGAATGGGCGTCGTGAGGGGCTGACGAAAGTGCGGATCGTCGGGGCCCGCCGGAATGCAGGTGAACCGCATGCGGTACTTGAATTCGCCCTCTTCGAGATGCGACGTCGGCGCGAGGTCACCTAGCATCGAGCCGCGTGCCTTTTCGAACGCTTTGACGGCGCGCTCACCGACGACCTTGGAATTGCCCCAATGCTCGACCGCGGTCACGAGGTAGTCCGAGTCGCTCAGATCGTGGTGACCCGGAACGTGCGTCGAGCAATTGAACTTGTACCCAGCCTTCAATCCACGCACCGAGCCGCTTCCTTCGATGACGTGGCGCTGCGACGCGATGGCGTCGGCGCGCACCAACGAGATGCGCTCGGCCTCTTTCACGTTCAAGAGGTGCTCGCCGTAAAGGACCACCTCGTCTTTGACCGAGGTGACCTGGTCTTGCTGCGGGACCTTCTGCTGCGCCGCCGAGTAGTCGGGTTTCGGGCTGGTGAAGTCGTAGTCTCGCGCGCGGACTCCATAGGAGACGGCGCGAAGCTTTCCGTGGAACTCGTCGAGCGCGTGGGAGTGGCCTCCCATCTTTCCATAATAGACCTGCGCCTTCGGCGACTCGTCGAGCGACGACGGACGCTGGTCGGTGATGATCAACCGCTCGCCAATCGGATAGGGGTGCTGCTCGAAGTAGTAGAAGAGCCCTTCGCGCTCGAGCCACCGCGAGAGGAACGCCAGATCGGTCTCGTTGTATTGGCAAATGAGATCGCGCGGCTCGTAGTGCGAATGGTTGACGCGAAACTCGAGGTTCCCGTCGTCTGCCGCGCCTTTTCCGTGACCGGCCTTCTCGTCGTAGCCCCAGCTACGCAGAACGCTCCTGAAGACCTCGATGATCGTGATCCCTTTCTGACCCTTGCCTCCGACCCAAGCCCTGCTGTGCTGCGCGAGGCTCAAGTTCCACAAGAACGGAACGAGCACGAGCTTGTAGCAAGTGTGACGGTCGAAATGAGCAATGGTCTCGATCGACGCGAGCTTGCCGTGCACGACGAGATCGGCGCCGTCAGCGCCGCCGCCCCGATACGTGAAGGTCGCATGATGGCCCACGACTCCCGAGGTGGAGAACGTGTCGGGGGCATGGATACCGAGCTCGTATTGGTAGAGCCCGGAGATCTCCTCCGTCCCGTGGAAGGCGAACACGCTCACGTCGTGGGTGTTCCAGCCCTTCAGATGTTGGGACTCGAGGGTGAGCTCTTTCAGTTGGTTCATACATTCTCTTTCACTGAAGTGCCGTCGAAGATCACTGACACCAAGGCGCCGAGGCGCAATCCAAACAGTCGCAGCGCTCCCGCTTGAAATCGCACACTCCATTGGGAGTGCAGGGGCATGCAGGCCCGGTGCCGGTGCTGGTGCCGGTGCAATACCCTTGGCATCCGCAGGCAGCCGTATCGCAGCCGGTGCCGCAAGAGCCTGCGCCGCCCGTGCCGCCGCAATGGGTCGGCGAGTCGAGACTGCAGTCTTCGCAAGTGCCGCATGCCTCGACGCTGCCCTCGCACGTTCCATTGGGCGGGCCGTCACCGATCATCCCGGCCCCCAGGCTCTTGACGCAATGGCCCGATAGGCCGGTCGCGCTCGACGCTCCGGTACTTGCGCCAGGGCCGCTCGGACCCGTCGTACCGTTCGAGCTGCCCGGTCCGCTCGCCCCGGCTCCGCCGCTCGAGCGATGCACGTCGCTGAAGTTGTCGAGGAGAAGACACGATGCCCCGATCGACGACGCGGCCACGGTGAGCACGCCGACTTTCAGGGCTCGATGCCATGACGAGGTGCTCATTCGACCGCCTTCGGCTTTCTTCGGTCGGTCTTGACGTCGATTCCGTCGAGACGCGTTCGAATGAAGCGCGCTCTCGATTGGTCGACCCTGAAGAGAAACGCTTCGCGAAGGTCGGCGTCGGAGAAGTCGGTATGAGCGATGATCGCGAGCGATAGATCGGCCTGGGTCAGCGTCGCATTGCGAAATCGTGCCGACGAGAGATCGGCTCGCGACAGGTCGGCGGCCGCTAGCACCGCCCCGTCGGCCCGCACCGAGCGCATGCGCGCGGCAATGAAGGAGGCACGTTCGAGCTTCGCCAAGGAGAAATCGGCACCTTCGAGCTTGGCTTCTTCGAAATCGATCGTCCCGACGATTTCACGAAATGTCGAGCCCGTGAGATCGGCTTTTCGGAAGCGTGTCGACGAGAACGACGCTTCTTGCCAATCGCTGTTGCGAAGCTGAGCTTGCGCGAAGTCGACGTCGTCGAGCTTGGCGCTTCGGAAACAAGCCTCGGACAGATCGGCCCTGTGAAGACGGCTCCTGCGGACGATCGCGCCGTGAAAGACGCTATGCGCGCCACTCGTTTCACGCAGCGAGCAATCGTCGAGATTCGCTCCCCCCCAGCGCGACATCGTGATCTGCGCTCCCTCGAGAGTGACCCGTAAAAGAGTGGCCTCGTCGAAGCGCGCGCGAACGAGCTTTGCATTGGCGAACGACGTCGACTGGAGGCGAGAGGAGCCGAGGTCGACCCGCTCGAGCTGGACGTCACTCAAGTCGCAGTCGACGAGCGAAGCGTTTCGAAAGACGACCCCTGCGCCGCTCGCAGCCCGGAGCTTCGCCCCCCTGGCCTCCACACCGGTGAAGTCTCCATCGGCGAGCTTCGCGCGCCGGAGATCGGTTCGAATCAGAATGGCGCGATGCAGGCTCGCGTGCTCGAGGCGGGCTCCCGACAGATCGGCGTCGGTGAGGTCGGCGTCGTCGAGGAGCGCGTGCGACAGATCGGCTTCGGCCATCAGGGCGCCCTCGAGCCTTGCTCCCGCGAGATTCGCGCCGCGCAAGGAGCGCCCGCCGAAGTCGAGGGTCGAGAGATTGACTCCGGAGAAGTCGACACCTTGAAGGGATTCACCTCTCGCCATCCGGGCGATGATCTCGGTCCGCCGTGCGGAGGCATCACGCGACATGGGAGCCGTCACGCTCGCGCTGCGCTGACCGAGCGCGGTCGCGGTCGCTCGCGGCTCGTCGGGTGGGGGGACCGCGGGCGAGCGATCGGCAGCCAACTCGGGCTCTCTCAGTGGACGTTCTGATCGCGCCACTTCAGAAGGTGGCTCGGGCGCGTCGGTCGTCTCGGAGACCTGGAAGGTCGAAGACGACGGAGGGGGCATCTGGAAGTCGGGATCGGATCCCGCCCGCACCGCTTCGCGCGCCGCGATCATGAACGATGGGAGCGGCCCTCGCGCTGGAGGCGGCCCGAACACCACCGGACGCAGGCCCATGATGTTCGGCCCGAGCGCTGGAGGCATGGGCGTCACGGGCGGCGCCGACGCGTTCGGCATCGTAGGGTCGAGCGGCAATGGCAATGGCAATGGCAATGGCAATGGCAATGGCAATGGCAACGGCGCAGGCGGATGCGGCGCAGGCGGATGCGGCTGCAACGCCGGAGGCAGCGGCGCGGGCGGAGGGGGCACGGACCTCGACGACGCTGGTGGATGCGGCGCAGGCGGAATGGGCGCGGGCGGCGGTGGCTGCGCGGGCGGCGGTGGCGGCGCAGGCGGCTGAGGGGTGCGCGCGTGCGGGCTGGGCTTCGACTCAGAGGCGCCGATCCAAGGGGGCGCAATCTGCTCGGCGTTCATCTCGTCAGGCGGGCTCAGCTGAATCGTCGACCCCATCCCGGTGGCTTTCGCCGCTCGTCCGCTGCCGTTCGCGAGGACGCCGGAGTCGGTGGCGCCACTGCGTGGCGCAATCCAACCGACGGGCCATTCGATGGGCGCCGCGTCGGAGGTCGTCGCCAAGACGGCTTCGTATTCCGATAGCGCTTCGGCCTGAATGGAGTGGTGAGCGCGGAAATAAAGCGAGCACGTCTTCGTGTCGGCATCGATCTCCAGATGGTCGGCCCGGAAGAACCATTCTTCGGTTCGCGTCGAACCTCGTCGAACGAGCACGCGCGGAACGATGCCGGGCATACGCGATTCGATTTCTGGCGCGTTCGCGTCGAACCCATCGAGCACGATCCATTCGTTTCCGACGAGATAAGGGATCTGTTGATCGACCGGCGCCACGTGAAAGTAGCGCCAATCGAATTCGTCGGTGAAGAGCGAGAGCAGCGCGTCGATCGTGGCGAGGTCGGTTCGGCCGAGGAGCGACTTGCGCGCGGGGCGATTGCGAGCGACAGGCCCGAGGCTCGCGAACGCATTCGATTGGTCGCTCGGAAGAACATTGGGCTGCGATCCCGATTGGGGCCCGGCACCCACTCCGACCGGATTGTCTTCGAGCTCGGGACCGCCGTAGGCGAAGTCGTCGGCGAGAGGGATTTCTTGGAAGACATCCGGGAACGCGTCGGCCGATGCGCGATCGCCGACGACGACGAGCGACTTGTCGAGAATCGACGGCCCCTCGGTCGCCGCGCGAACGCGAACCCTCACATGGGTTCGTCGAACCATGGTTCCAGCGGGGGCGCGCGCGTGTCCGACCACGATGACTCCCGCGCTCGGCAGGAAGGGGGCAATCGCGGCATCGGTCACAGACGCCGGTTGGGAGGTGGGGAACGGCGTGGGCTCGAGCAACTTCGACGTCTCGTGATGCTGCAAGGCGAAGGTCGTCTTCACGATGATTGTGAGGAACATGTTTCCGCCTTGGCCCCACAACCTCTGGCTGACCGCCATTGGAGCGCTGCCCGGAGCCCGTTGAATCGAAACGCCGAGCGCCGATCGGTCTCCAGCGCCGAGATTGATGGTCCGCGTGCTCATGGCATTTTTCACGGCGCGAGGATGACGACCTTCAATTGACTCGGAACGACGGTCGCGCCGGCGCAATTGGTCGAATTGGTGAGCGTCGAGCTGCCTAGCCTCGCGACGGGGCTTCCGTCGACCAACACGCTCGATGCGGCCGAGACGTAGCGAGAAGGGCCCATGACCGTTCCCGAGCCGAGCCCGCCGTACACCCCGGCTTCGGCGCCATTGGTGATCGGAATGACCGTCGACAGATTGTGAGCAGGCGCGTTCATGAAGAGAACGCTGTCGGCGACCGGAAAGCCGGTCGGTGGTGAAGCGAGGTTCGTATGGGCCACGACAGTGGGCGGTCCGATGATCGACGGCGTGTAGCAGACGTCGGGCGATCCGACGTTGAGGCCACCCATGCTGGTGTTGGCGAACATGTGAGTAGCCCTCAGCCGAGGTGGATTTGATTGCCGTCCAATTTGACGAGCTCTTCGGAGGTCACGATGGCATTGCCTGCGTGGACGTTGAGCGTCTCTTTCACGTTCCAGACCGCGTCGCGTACATCGACGTGATCGGTCTCTTCCACTTTTCGGAATGAGCGCTTCATGGTCTGACTGACCCGTTGGAACACCGAGCCGAGGGTCTCACCGATGGTGCGGATGTCGGCGATCTCGGCCTCGAGCTTCGCGCCGAGCACCGAGAGCCGACTGACCACGAGCGACGCCGTGGAGGCTTGCACGTCGAGTGCCTTCGTCGTCAGGCGAACCGCTCGGCTCGAGTCGATGTCGACGCCCGCGTCGCTCCGCATCGAGAGCCGGCCGGTGGGAGCGATGCAGAGGTCGCCTTCGATGGAGAGCGTCGTGCCCGCGCCCTCTTCACGCTCGAGGACCGCGAGAACGTAGGCGCCGTCGTTCGCGCTCGAGACGAGCACCCAATCGCCGACGAGCGGCTCGACGAGACAGCTGCGGGCTCGCTTCGCTTCGACCTCTCCCGAAGGCGTTCGGACGACGTGGGTCGTGCCGACGGTGCGCACGATCGCCCCGTGCTCCTGCGTGGCCGCGTCGCTCGCAATCGGTGATTGCGCGCTCGAACCTCGTGACGACATGCGTGCAGCTTGGCTCATCGTGTTTCTTCCTTCGCCATCAATGGTTCGGCGTCCAATGCTCGGCCGCGAGAAGATCGGGATCGTCTCCCAGCGCGCCGGTGCGTGCGTCCCAAGTCGTGTCGGTCTGCACTGCCGCGTGAAAGCGTGCGTTCGCGAGGGTTGCTCCGCGAAAATCCGCGCCAGAAACGTCGGAATACGAAAAGTCAGCGTACATCAAGTTCGCATCGACGAGCTGGGTGCTGCGGCACGTCGCTCGGGTCATCACACACTGACGCATGTCTGCCCCGCGCAGGTCGGCCTCGCTCAGGTTGGCCGAGTCGAAGACGGCTTGGGCGAGCGCCGCGCCGCGGAGAGTCGCCGAGCGCAAGTCGGCGCCCCCGAAGAACGCCAGGCTCGCTCGGGCACCGTCGAGCTTCGCGCCGGCGAGGTTCGCGCCTTTGAAATTGGCCTGAGTCAGGAGGGCTTCACGCAAGTCGGCATCGCGCAAGTCGCTCCCGCCGAGTTGAGCATGCAACAGGCTCGTACTGCGCAGATCGGTGCCGGAGAGCCGTGCCCCCACGAGCACGGCGCGCTCGAACGAAGCTCCCTCGAGCTTGGCGCTCGTCAAATCGGCGTGCGTGAGAATCGCCGCCACCAAGACGGCCCGCGTGAGATCGATCGACGTCAGATCCGACTGGAGAAACTTGGCTCGGTCGCCGTGGACGCCCACGAACGACGCGCCCGCGAGCCGCGATCCGGCGAAGGTTGCGAGACTGACGTCGGCGCCGTCGAGCTTCGCGAAGCCGAGGTTTCCGCGCACGAGCTGCGCATCGACGAGGTAGGCCGACGAGAGGTTCGCCTGCGTGAACGTGCAGTCGTGAAACGTGGCGTGGTGCAGGTTCGCGCCCTCGAGATCGCATTCCGACAGATCGCATTCGTAGAACGACGACTCTTCGAGGCGCGCTCCGCGAAGGTCGCTCTTCGTGAGCTTCACCGATTCGAAGACACCGCCGCCGAGATCGATCTCGGACAAGTCCGTCGACGAGAGATTGGCTCCTCGAATCGGCTCTCCATTCCGAACCGCGAGCGTGAGATCGGCTCTCTGTGCCGCGGCGACCGAGCTCGGCGCACTCACGAGCTCGGCCTCTCGGTGAAGCGCACCTGCGTCAGGTTCGCTTCGGCAAACGTGGTCGCAGCGTCTCCTTTGGCGTGCGCGAAGTCGGCGCGAAAGGCGTTGGCGCCGAGAAAGCTCGCCCGCGCGATGTTCGCCTTCGAGAAGAGAGCGCGCATCAGATTGGCGCCGGTGAAGATCGTGCCCGAACAATCGGCGCGAACGAAGCGAGCATCTTTGGCGACTGCCCGATGGAACGAAGCGCCTTCGAGGCATGCTTCGCTGAAGTCGGCGCCTTCGACGTGGGCCTCCGAGAAGTCGCTGCGCGAGAGATCGGTCGACCGGAGATTGGCCATCGAGAGGTTCGCCCCGTGAAAGCGCGCGTCCTTGGCCGAGGTGGATTGCACCAGCCGGAGCCGATGAAGGTGCGCGCCGACGAACGTCGCTCCGTCGAGCTTCGATTGCATCAGCGTCGCACGCTCGAGACGGGCGCGATCGAAGTCGGCGCGATCGAAGTCGCACTCGACGAAGTTGCATCGTTCCCAGTCGCTCTCGGAGAAGTTGCATCGAACGAAGGTGCTCGTGAGCACGTTGAGCCCTCGCGCCACGGCTCCCGTCAGGTCGACCTCGGTGAACCGAGCGCCGCTCAGCGTTCCCCCCGAGAGCCTGACGCGAACGAGAGAGGTTCGTACGAAGGCGGCGCCCGCGAGAATGGCGCCGCCGAGATCTGCGTCGTCGAGCGTCGCCTCGTCGAGCGTGCTCTCGCCGAGGTTGGCCCGCGCGAGGCTCGCGCCGCGGAGCGAAGCACCGGTCAGGTCTGCTCGCGCGAGGACGGCGTCGTCGAGTTTGGCTCGGTCGAGCTTCGTCTTGCGGAGAGACGCGCCTTCGAGAAAGGCGCCAGAGAGATCGATGCCCGTGAGGTCCATCTCGGAGAGATCGGCGCCGGTGAAGTCTCTGTCGGTGAGCGTCGCGCCCGATTCGAGCGCCTCCGAGAGGCGAGCTCGGTGGCCGAGAGAGACCTCGAAAGTCGCCGCCGCGGCAGGAGGCTGTCGGTGCCCGTCTCTCCGGTAGACATCTTCGAGGCTTCGTTGGGTTTGTCGAAGTCGGTCGAGATACGAGGGAGCGCTGACGAGCGCCTCGAGCTCGGGCATCTCCAGGCCTGCGCTCTTCGCCGACGCGAGCCGCGCCTCGGCAGAAGCGTGCTCGACCTCCGCCGAATAGCGCGGCGGGCCGACGGCTCTCGTCGCCTCTCGGTCGACCGCGGGGATCGCGCGGGCCTCGAGCGCGCTCTCACCTTCGGGCGAATCGTCTCTCGTCGAGCGCACGGGCTCGCGCGCGGCTCGCTCGGCCTCGCGCTTTTCCGCTCCGCGTCGGGCGTTTTCCACCTGCAGCCCTTTGCGCGCCAACATCGCGGTGAGCGGTCCATCGTCGGCGAGCGGCTGATCGGCGAACGACATCGGCAGGAGCTCGTCGTCGTCCAACCGGACCAGGTGCGACACCTTCCGGTCGAGCCGTCGCGCGAGCACGTCCGCGTAGTGCGACGCGGGCTTCGGTGCGTTGCGTTGCTCGCAGGCGACCAGGAGATTGCGGACGTCGGCGGCGTCGTCCTCGGCGATCTTCAACATGCTTCGGAAGACGAGCGCGCCGCGATCGACCGACGGAAACAAGTGCACGGTGTCGAGCCGGGCTTCGAGCTCCTTCAGCGTCTCTTCGCCGTGGGAGGCGTGCGTGACGAAGACGCGCACGTCGAGACCCGGGAGCGCTCCCGAGACCTCCTTCGCAGTCGCATGCATGTTCTCGACGAGAAAGGCCTCGTCACCTGCGAAGTAGCCTTCTCGGAGCTGCTGATCGCGGGGCGCGGCGCTGAACAGCGCGAGATCGAGATCGGCTGCGTATCCCGGCGAGCGGGTTCGCAACCACTTCGCATCGTAGGTTCCCATCTTCGATGCGCGCTGCGGCCACGATACGTCGTACGCAGCGAAGCCGAGCGGGTCGGGCCTCTCGTCTTTCGACAGAATCGATCGGCGCGGGTCTTCGATGTTGGCGAGCGGATGCAGGAGCTTGCCGTCGCATCGAACGGGGTGCGCCCCCTTCCCCAGCGGATTCTTCGCGAAGCTCTCGCCGCCGAAGGAGCGCGCCCAGGTCAACCGCATCTCGGTGAACGGATCTGGAGCCGACGGCCCGGTCGCCTGCCAATGCCGATCGCCGACGACGAGGAGCGACTTGTCGATCTCGCCCACGCGGAAACGGACCTTGCAGGCAGGCTGCGGGGTCGCGCCCGCGTACGCGACTCCGTCGACGATCACCTCGCCGACGGGCTTGGGCATTCCGAGATCGAGCACCGAGCCTGGCGTGAGCTCGGAGAGCGCGGTCTTCCACAGACTGACGTCGCTGAGGAGCCTTCGCGGATCACTGAGCGGGAAGAAGAGAAAGCTCGTGACGACGAAGTAGCAGTCGCGTCCGTTCTCGAAGACGCGCTGAAGGAGACCGACGCGTGTGGGTTTGACGACCTTCATGGTTTGAACTGCGACTGATCGGCTGCCGTAGCAAAAGCAGAGCCCCGCCTCGCACATCGGATGTTAGCGTCGCCGGCGCGACTCTGGCTGCTCAAACCTCGAGCAGTGAGCGCTCACGTCGCTCAAGGTTTGACCGCCTTCGAGATCGATCTCGCAAAGGCTTTCGCGAATCGCTCGTGGTAGCATTTGCGTAGCTCGAGCAGCCTAGAAGCGCCGAGCGCCCCACCATGCCTGCGCCGTTGCCTCTTTACGCTACGCCCGGAACCGTGCTGGCCGGAAAGTACGCGCTCTCGTCGGTGCTCGGCCGAGGCGGCATGGGCGTGGTGCTCGAGGCGGAGCACCTCGCGCTCGGCAAACGCGTCGCGGTGAAGCTCTTGCTCTCCGAAGCCGACGCGACCTCGCGCGCTCGCTTTCAGCTCGAAGCCCGTGCTGCCGCTCTCATTTCCTCGCCCCACGTGGCGCAGGTCCTCGACTTCGGATTCATCGACGACGGGCGCGCCTTTCTGGTGATGGAATACTTGGTCGGTCGCGATCTGCATGCCGAGCGAAGAGCGCGCGAGCGCCTCGAGGTCGAAGAAGCGATCGACATCATCCTCGAAGCGAGCGTCGGTCTCGCCGAGGCGCACGCCATCGGCTTGGTTCATCGCGACATCAAGCCGGCCAACATCTTCCTCGCGAACGTCGGCGGTCGCCGCGTCGTGAAGATCCTCGACTTCGGGCTCATCAAGGTGATCGACGACGGCCCTTCGCTCACGAACAGCACCGAGACGTTCGGCACGCCCAAGTACATGGCGCCCGAGCAATTGCGGGCGGCGCGCGACGTCGACGAGCGAGCCGATCAGCATTCGCTCGCGGCCGTGCTCTTCGAGCTCATCACGGGCCATGCGCCTTTCGAAGGCGAGAGCGTCCCCGACATCATCGTCAAAGTCTGTACCGAAGCAGCCCCGCTCATGTGGAGCATGGGCGTCAGCGTTCCACAGCCGGTCGACGACGCGGTTCAACGAGCGCTCATGAAGTCGCCCGACGATCGCTACCCCAATCTCGCCGAGCTGACCGCGGCGCTCGCTCCTTTTGGAGGGCCACGTGCGGCCGAGCTCGCGGCCCAGGTCGCCGCCGTGCTCGCGAAGCGCGACGCCCAACGCGCGGGCGGCGCGATGCTCTCCGATCTGCGTCGAGCCCAAGGCTACGCTCCACGACTCTCGTCGCCGAGTCATCCGGGATCGGCACGAAGCCAGCCGGGCGTTGCCGGTCTAGCGCCTCGACCCGAGACGTACGCCGCGGTGTCGGCCGACCGATCTTCCGTCAGCTCGTTCTCGTCGGTCGACGCATCGACGCGGCGGCTCGCGCCGCCGTTCGAGCGGTACGATCAGCCACCGCAGAGCACGGTGGGGAGTCTCTCGGCGGGCTCGCTCGCCAGCGCGCGCGTGGCGGCCGCCGAGCGCGCGCCGACCCACACTCGGGCCGCGCTGATCATGGCGGCCATCGCTGGGATCTTTTCGCTCGGAACGATCGCGGTGGTGCTGAAGGTTCGATCGAGTGGCGCCGACCATCCATCGACGACGAGCCAGGCAACCGAAACGACGCTCCAGCAGAAGACCTTTGGGGTCGAGTCTGCGAAGAGCGCTGCGGCTCCGCCCTCCGCGAGCGTCTTCGGCACATCCGGTCCGAGCCTGACGTCGCCCGCGGCAGAGGCATCGTTGGCACCATCCGCCGTGGCCACCACGAGCGGGGCACTGCCCCCATTCTCACATCGTCAGCTGGGTCCTCCGAAGACCTCCGCATCGCATGCGCCCACGACGACGTCAGTGCCGCCGACGGCGCCCACCGCTTGCGACAGTCTCGATTGTCTCGAAAAGAAGAAGTAAGAAGCCCTTCCGTGTCGCGACGCTTTCTCCTGCCTCTTCTTCTCGCAGTCGTCCCGGCCAACGTCGCGATCGCCGACGAGAAGTACGAGACGTTGTTCAAAGAAGGCCGCGCGCGCATGGAATCGCGCGACTACGACCGCGCTTGCGAGCTCTTCAAAGAAAGCCTCGATGTCGGCGCTCCGATCGGAGCCTTGCTGAACCTCGCCGATTGCGAAGACAAGCGCGGGCAATGGGCACGCTCGCTCTCGCTATGGAAGGAGGGGCTGTCGAAGCTTCCGTCCGACGACAAACGCAGGGACATCGCCCAGCGAGCCATCGACGACGTCGACCGACGCGTCGCCAAGATCGCCGTCGTCTGGCCCGCTGCGCCGGCCGATGCGAAAGCGTTCGTCGATGGCAAAGCAGCGAAGATCGGCGGCGACCCGGAGCCGGTCGATCCTGGCGCGCACAAGGTGACCGCGACGAGCGGCGGTGGAAGCCGCACCGTCGACCTGACAGTCCGGAGCGGAGAGTTGAAGAGCGTCGACCTCTCTTCCAAGGAGGCCCGCTCTCCTCCGAACAAGAGCCTTCTCTTCGGCGCGATCGCTTCGTTCGGCGTCGCCGGTGCCGCCGCGATCGGCGCGGCGATCTCGGGAGGCGTTTACCTCTCGGCCAAGTCGACGATCGATCGAGCCTGTCCCGACCGATCGAACTGCAACGACGCGAACGCGCTCGCAGCGAAAGACCGTGGCCGAACCGCGGGCGCTGCGAACATCGCGATGTTCGTGGTGGCTGCCGCCGGCGCCGGCATCGGCACGACGCTCGTCGTGATTCATGCGACCAAGTCACGTTCGAGCGACGCTGCGGCGCCGAGCGCCGAGCTCGAGCTGACCGGCCCGGGCGTCAGGCTCGTCGGCTCATTTTAGTCTCGTGATGCAGTCGATTGGAACGTTGGGCGGGGAGCCAGCGGAGATGAAACAGAAAGATTGAGGGGATTTTGAGTCACCGGCCGGCTCGCCGGGGCCGAGCTTTTCGGTGCACCTCGATGCACGCGCCGACCGCTTCGGTCGAGCCCAATCCTCAAACTTCCTGTCGTCCTGTCGTCCTGTCTGACTGTCTTCCCGTTGCATTTTTATCTTCAATCTTCGGGGTCGGGGACCCGGATGTTGAAGCGCGCCATGCGAGAGGCGAGCGTATTGCGCGCGATGCCGAGCGCTTGCGCGGTCTTGGTGCGGTTGTAGCCCGTCGCCTTCAAGGCCTTGAGGATGCGGTCTTCCTCGAGCGCCTCGACATCTTCGTGGAGATTTCTTCTGCCTACCGACGATGCGGGCGGGCCCGCCGGAATCGAGGCACGGCTCCGGCTCGTGTCGGGACGCAGCCCGAGATCGCCTTCGCTGATCGATGGGCCTTCGCAGGTCGCGACGACACGGCCGATGACGTTCCGCAGCTCGCGAATGTTTCCTGGCCAGGGGTAGTGAAGGAGCGCTTGCCGCGCGCTTCCGTCGAGCTCGAGCGAGGGCCGGCCCATCGCGCGGCATCCTTCGGCGATGAACGCGAGCGAGAGCGCTTCGATCTCGTTCGTGCGCTCGCGGAGTGACGGCACCCGGAGCGTGACGGCATTCAATCGAAAGAGCAGGTCTTGCCGAAACTTCCCTTCGGCGGTGGCTTGCTCGAGATCGCGATTGGTCGCCGCCAGAAAACGCACGTCGATGTCGCGGGGCTTGAGCGCGCCGACTCTCCAGACCTTGCGCTCTTCGAGAACGCGTAGGAGCTTCGCCTGGAGCAGCAGCCCCATGTCACCGATCTCATCGAGAAACACCGTGCCGCCTTCGGCCGTCTCGAGAAGGCCGGGCTTGGGCGTGACGGCCCCGGTGAAAGCGCCTCGCTCGTGTCCGAACAGCTCGCTCTCCATCAACGTGTCGGAGATCGCAGCGCAGTTGAGCCTCAAGAGCGGCTGGCTCGCGCGGGGCGAGAGGCGGTGAATCGTCTCGGCCATCACCTCTTTGCCCGATCCGGTTTCGCCTTGGATGAGCACGGTGAGCGAGCTCTTCGCCACGCGTTCGACCATGCCCGACGACGGTGTCGGGGCCGACGCGTTGGCCGGGCTGGGCGGTCCGATGTGCACCATGATCCCGACGCTTCCGACGTCGATGAGGACCCCCGGAGCGATCGGGACCCGCTCGCGCGCGCGGATCGTGACGCCGCCGACGCGCGTCGTGTTCACGGAGCCCAGGTCTTCGACGTAGAGAGCGTCGGCGACGATGATGCGAAGGTGCTCGCGCGACACCGAGCGATCGGGCACGACCACGTCACACGTGGGCGCGCGTCCGATCACGAGGACCCCGGCACCAGGCAATCGAACGCTCTGGGTCTTCGATCCGGCGAGCACCACGAGCCAGCGCTCTTGGCTCGACTCGCCGGCAACCGGCATCGTCTCGTCTTGGTCGACCATCGGGGAAAGTGCGGCCTGCCCGCTTTTTCAGGGTAGCCGAAGGCGACATCGCGGGCTTGTAAAACGAATCGACATCGACTGGCACGTGACTTGATAACTTCGCGTGGCCCGTTCTCTCGTCTACTTGCCACGCAATACTGGAGAGGAGAGGCAGAGGCAGAGGAAAAGAAAGGTTGGAAGTCTGGAAGGGAGAGCAAGGGGAGAAGGGGGATGAGCGGTTTTGGCGAGCCGATCAGGCGTGATGTTTGCGCAGCGCGAAGCGCTTCGAGTCGAGCCATGATTGAAGGAACCGATTGATGGAGCTGCTCAGCGTCTGTCCGATGCGCCTCGCGGGTGCGATCTGGTCAAAAGCCTCGGGGCTCGAGCTGCGCGTCGTGGTTCGAGCGACGCTCGATGCATCGGGCGAGACGACGCTCGACTTGTCGGCGGCTCAGTCTTCGCCTGACGACGACGATCTGCGCCTTCTCGAAGACGACGCCGACGACCGCACCGAGCCACCGCCCGATCCGACCGGCCAACGGCTCGCCGGACGCCTCGTCGGAGATGGAACGGCCTTCGCGTTCGACGACGGTTCGCGCAGCCCACTCACGTGGAAGCGGCCATCGCTCCGCCCCCGCCTCTTCCTCGACGTGCGCGGTGAAGGCCGCGAGGTCCCGCTCGAGATCGCCTCGGTGACGCTCGAGCGTTTGCGGCAACGGGTGACGATCACGTGGAAGGCGCGGACCCCCGTGTCGGCCGAAGGCGTCGAATCACGCGCAGTGCTGGGGCTCGAGCGCGACGGCGATCCGTTGACCTGGACGTCGCTCCTCTTGAGAACGCGTGGGCTGTCGCCGGCTTCGATTCGTCAGCGCTTGGTCGCGGCGCTTCTCGCTCCGGGGACGTCGCTGCTTCTCTCCGACGACGAGACGGTCACGCTCGGCGGTCAGCTCGGGGCGGAACGGGGCGACGCCACGCTACCCTTCTTGGGTGGCCGCTCTTCGCGCAATCAAGCTGTGACCCCTCCGCCTCCCGTGGCGATGCCAGTCCCCGTCGACGGCCCCCCGGAGGGCGATCGACGATCGATTGGGCAGCGCATGATCGAGCGGCCCACCTTCGGTCGACCCCCAGCGCGGCATGAGCCTCCCGCGAAAGTGGCCGCACCGATCCCCGCCGACTCTCCGCAACCGAGCGTCGGCAAAGGAGAACAGATCGCGCTCGATCTCGTCTGGTTCGCCGAAGGAGCGTCGACGCGGATGCGGAGGCAGCCAGCGCTGAAACGCCTGCTCGGTGCGCGCGCCACGAATGAGGAGATCCGCGAAGCACGCGACGTGGCGACGGTGGCGAGAGAGGCGGAGGCCATCGCGCTCGACGGGCTCGACGGCGCGCTCACCGACGCTCTCGACCAGGGGATCTTGAAGCCGGCGATCGTCGTAGTCGATGGCGTCCTGGGGCTCTCGTTCGATCCCGAAGAAGAGCTCCGCGCATTGATCTCTGCCGCTCGTCCTCATGCGGCCACCCGCGAACGCATCGCGAGCGCGATCGAATCGGCCGAGGCGAAGACGAGCGGACCATTCGCTGATTCGGCGTGGTTTCTAGCGGGGGCGGAGCTCGAGAAGCTTCGCGGGGTGATCGCCACGACGCGCGATGACGCCACGCGAAGGCTCCTCGAGGCGGTCGGTCGCAAGCTCACGAAAGAACGAAAAGTGGCGCAAGTGTCCGTCCTCGGAGCACCTCACGCCGTGGCTTGGCTCGCCCCTGCGGGATCGGGCGAAGCCGCGGTACCGAAGGCCACGGTGTATCTGCCTCTCGACGCCGTCACGGCATGGCCCCTCGTCGCTCGCTTCGAGGCGAGACTCATCGTCGAGGCGCGGCCTCCGTTCGGCGACGACGAGCACGGGAGCGTGGCGCTCGTCGCCATCGCCGTGCATCGACGTGTCGCCCTCGTGAAGTGAGCGCTCGTCACCCGCCCCATCCTTCATCGATTGACCGGCTACACGTGAATCATCATGCAGAGCGCGAAGAGTACTCACAGAAAGACGGAATGACGGGAAGACGAGAGAAGAGCAACCTTGCAAGACTAGCCCTCGGACCCTCTCTTCTTCCCGTCACTCCGTCGTCCTGTGAGCCTCCTCGTCAATCTTGAAGCTGGGTCGTATTCCAGCGCGGAGCACGTCTTGGCGGCTCCCATTCACTCAGCAACTGCGTGCGCCTCAATCAGGGGGCCGGCTCGACGATCGTGCCGTGGTCGAGACTGACGGCGGTTTGAGCGAGGAGCCTCCCGTTGATCGACGATCCCGTTTGGAACGTGATGCCGGTCTGCGTGACGATCACGCCCTCGAGATGCGCCGTCGTGCCCACGTCGACGAGCCCGGCAACCTGCCAGAAGACGTTCTTCGAAACGGCCCCGCCCGTGAGGTGAACCTTGGCCCCGCTGCTGACAGTGAGGTTCTGCGCAATCTGGAGGATCCACACGTCGGTCGCGCTGCCATTCAGCGTGACGTCGGTCGGAAGCATCAAACCGGTCCCCCACTTGTAAACGCCGGGGGCGAGCGTGAGCCCGCCGATGTTGCCGGCCCCGAGCTCGGTGACGTCGGGCGCGCGCGCGCCAGCGTCGGTGTAAGCGAGCTCCATGTCACCGACCGCAGTCGTCAGATTGGCCGGCGTCGGAACGGCGTAGTTGGCAGCGAATACCTGACCCGTCACCTGCGCCGACGTGGAAAACACATTCGACGCGTCGGCCTTGAGCGAGAAGCCCGTGATGGCGTCTGCTGCGGCCGGGCTGACGCCGATGTTTCCGGTGATGGCCGAGCCCGGAACGGTCGAGACCCCCGCCTTCGCGAGAATAGCGAACTTCGACGAGGTGCCGAGGTTCACGGGTAATCCAGCAGACGTGACGGCGCCGGTGGTGAAGCTCCATTGATAGCTCGACGCGAGTCGGACGCCGCCGAGACTCTTGGCGCCAGTCGTGATCGTCGCCGTGAATGGCGAATTCACCGCGAGATGCGCCGCAGGCCAAAAGACGGCTGTAGCTTTCGCGCAGATAACCGTCCCGGCTACGGGGGTGGCTCCGGAGACTACAGTGAAGCTCGATGTCGTGAGCGAGCTGCAGTCCATCGGCTCGTCGAACGTGACGCTCGCATTCGTGTTCGTCGGGACGCCGGTCGCGCCATCGACTGGAATCGTAGAAAGCACGTTCGGCGCGAGCCCTGATCCGCCACCTTGGCCCGAGCCTGTTCCGCTCCCCGTCTTTCCGCTCCCCGTCTGTGCGGTCGAGGCTCCTCCAGCTCCTCCCGACGAGCTGTCGTTGCTAGAGGAATCGCAGGCCGCTAAGAGTGAAGCCATTGCAATGAAATGAAGGCTAAGAGATCGATTCATGAATTCCTTGTGTAAACCTGGAACATGACGGCGCTTCGCTCGGTCTCCGTGATTCGAACAACGAGCGAAACGATGGCGGCCCGCGCAGCCGCCGAGCTTCGGAACAACGCACTTCGAGTGCATTGAGTCTGTTCCGAGCGCGACCGAAGTAAAGAAGAGTGGACGACGAAAGCACCGAGGGAGAGCCAAAGAACACGCCCACGAATTCGAGTCCCAGCACCTCGTTCGCACGATGCGTGCCGTCGTGCGACCCGCGCGCGATGTGGTTTTTCGGCACGATTGAGAGGCTGGGCACGCCAAAATGTCTCGATTGTAGCGAATTGTCGCTCCCGTTCGCACGCGGGTCCAGTTTCCGCTCGCGGCGCTCGTCGGTGAGCGACTTCGCGTTCTGATATCTGTACGGCGTTCGTGGGCGAGCTCCATCGAAATGCCACCGTCTTCACGATCTCTCCAACAACGGCCACTCTTCCCGGAGCTGAAGGGCGGCGACGCCGCTCTACTCGGTGCCGTGCACTCCACCCTGACCCACGCGGTGTCGGCGACGGCGGAGGAACATACCCAGCGCAGCCGCTGTGACGAGCCAGCGGCCGCGGCCTCGACCGTCACCGCTCGGCATCACCGTACAGAGCCCACCGCCCTCGGCGACGAGCGCGTTCGACGGCGCGCCACCCCCACCCGCCGCGCCGCCTGCTCCGCCCGCACCAGATCCGGTCGAGCTCGCCATGACGCATTGGCCAATCGTCGCGTCGGTCGACGTGCAGTCGAGCCCCGCGAGGCAGCCATTGCCGCCCGAGACGCGGCAGCCTTCGGTGCACACATGATTGGAGGCGTCGCAGACCCGTCCGCTGTTCGCGTCTCCGCAATCGCTGTCGGTGATGCAATCGACGCATTGGCCCACCGTCGCGTCGGTCGACGTGCACACGTCGGTCGCCGCCTTCGGGTCGCAGCCGTTGGCCCCCAATCCGCGACATCCGTCGATGCAGCCGTCGCTTGCCACATCGCACACCTTCGCGCTCGTCGGTCCGCCGCAATCACCGTCTTTCGTGCAATCGACACATTGGCCGATCATCGCGTCGCTCGAGGTGCAGACGTCGGTCACGGAGTTCGGATCGCAACCGTTTCCTGCCGTCGCGCGGCAGCCGGCGACGCACATCTGGAGGGTCGCGTCGCAGACCTGACCGCTCGTCACGCCGCCGCAATCGCCGTCGACCAGACAGCCGATGCATTGGCCGATGGCAGCGTCAGTGGAGGTGCACACGAGATTCGCCATGCAACCATTGCCGCCGATGCCTCGGCACCCGGGGCCGCACGTGCTCGTTGCGGCATTGCACACCGTTGCGCTCTTCGGTCCGCCGCAATGGCCGTCGACGAGGCAGTCGACACACGAGCCGATCGCCGCGTCGGTCGACGTGCACACGTCGAGGGCGGAGACCGGGTCACAGCCGTTGCCCCCCGTACCGCGACAACCCGGCACGCAGGTGAGGGTCGCCGTGTCGCACACGGTCGCGCTCGTGGCGGCGCCGCAATCGAGATCGACGAGACATCCGACACAGACGTGCGGCGACACCGCGGTCTCGCATGTCGGCGTCAGCGCCGTGCAATTGGCATTGGTCGCGCATTGGTCGACGATCACCGTCGTGGGCGGGCTTCCGCCCGATGCACCATTGCCGTCGGTCGGTGTCGTCGTCGACGGCGCCCCGAGCAAACCAGCCGCGCTCACGGTCGCCTGGTTCGCGATGCTACCCGTGAATCCTGCATTCACCGTGACGTCGAACCGCACGGTCGCCGTCCCTCCGATGGGGATGCTGCCTCCGGCTGCTCCATTCGCGCCCGCACCGAGACGAACCGTGACGGTATTCGTCGCGGGAACATATTCGCCCTGATCGTCGCCTGAAGCGTCGGTCTTGGCGCCGGCGTTCGCGCCCGTCGTGATTTGAATCGAGCCAGGAACGTAGGTGACGCCAGGCGGAAGAAGATCGGCGAGGACCGTGGCGACCGAAGCGTCGTTGCCCGAGTTGACGACGCTTACCGTATATCGAAGCACGTCGCCTGAAAGCAGGCTGCCACCGTTCAGATCGACCGCCGTCTTCGTCGAAGTGGAATAGTCTGGTTTGAACGTGGAAATCGACGTGATGAACGCTCCAAGATAGTAGACGTCACCCGTCGACGTGGCCTGGACGGTGGCCGACGTCTGGCCTGCAGCGAGCTTGGAGGTGACGTCGACGATGTCGAGATCGATTCCGGCCATGCTCTGCGCAGTCCCGGTGAGCTGGGGCAGATCGCCGACGACGCTCACCGGCGATCCGAAATCGGAGCGCGTCCCGTTGAAGAAGTTGTCGGCGGGGTTCTGCGCGTTCGACAGTGGCGCTCCACCATTGAAGAAGAGCTGGTCGCCGTTGATGGCATTGTCACCTTCGTAAGTGATGATTCCGAGCTTGCCGGTGAAGCCCGCATTCGGCACCAGAAAACCGCCGAGCGCGACGTTCTGGTTGTTGCCGTTGCTCACCACGTCGAGCCCGTCGAAGATGGCGAGGTTGCGCAATGGATCGGCCGCGCGCTCGTAGAAGACGATCATCGACCAACCGCCAAATGCGTTGTTGTTGTTCGTGTTCGCGAAGGGGATCACGTCGATGCCGCTCACGCGGTAGGCTCCGGTCCCCTGAAGTTGGACCAGGGTCGTGATGTCGGCGACCGATTGGTAGCTGTCGTTCTGACCGGCGAACGACTGAATGGCCGTGACCGGCTGAGTGAAGGCGCCGGCTCCGATTCGATCGACCGTCACGAGCGTATCGGCCGCTCCGGTGGGGCTCTCGGCGCCCCAATAAAGGAACGCATGCGTGACGCTCGCTCCTGGCGGGATCGTCAGAACAGCCGTGCTGCGCGCTTCGGTCGCGGTGTTGACTTGGCTCGCCAGCGCCTGTCCCAAGGCCGGCGCGTCTGTCGACCACAAGAGGTCGGGCGCCGAGTCATTGACGTTGCCAGGCTGAGCGCAAGCATTGGCGGCGAGGGTGCCGACGACGGGCGCCGGTGTTCCGGGCGCGCACTCGAAGCCGAGCGTATTGCCGATTTGAAGAAAATCGCCGTGCTGATCGACTTGCACGCGGAGCGCAGGCGCAGCAGACGCGCTCGACGCGAACGCCCAAGAGAGAATCGAAGCAATACAGGTGAAACGGGTCGTTCGCATGGCCGTCTACGACGATACCACCTCCAGCCAAGACCGACGCGGCGTCGTCGCGAAAAGAGGTGCGTCATGCGCTTTCGGCGAAGACCTCGTTCCCCCTGGGCTCAGCTTCGCGCGCGCGCATCGGGGAAAGCGAAGAACGAGTCACCGGAGCAACATCCGTCGTTCGAGACGGCTCCGTTCGGACGCGCCCCGAGGAGCGCGCCCGAGCGAGGCGCCGTTCATTGCGGTACGGGCACGATCTGGGTCGTCCATTGCGCGATGTGATTCGAGGTCGTCAGGTCTTGGAACGGAAGAAAGAAGCCCGGATAGCTTCCGTCTTGGCCTGCGAGGATTTTGTCGGGATCGATGGCGAACATCCAGAGGAGCTGATTTCCCTGCGGATCGCGCAGACCGAGATGGCGTCGCGACGAGATGGTTGCCCAGAAGATTCTGCCACCGTGGAGCTGGTTTTGGAACGGCGCGAATCGCGGGAAAGTGTCGGCCAAATCGGTCGTGGTTCCGTCTGCGACACCGGGCGCCGAGGCTTGGTCGAGACGCACGGGGGTCGAGCCGGCCATGGGCTTGACGGCCCACGTCTTGGCCGGATTGTCGGCGTCGCCGTCGCATTCAGTGCTCTGGTCGTTGCCACCCGGGCAAATCGATTCGGTGAAGAGCATGAACGACGAATCGGGGCCGAAATTGGCGTTGAAATGATTCATTCCCGGAACTCGCGGAACCACGGTTTCGGGGGCGCTCCAGCCGGTTCCCATTCTGCGAATCAAGTCGATTCCACAGTTGAGGGGTCGCTGCGAGGTCTGATGAATGCCTACGTGGTCGAATGCGATCGCTTGCCCATCGGGCGACCAATCGGGATGATCGGGCTCGAAGGTCAGCGGGACCGACTCGGGATCGAGTCGAACCCCCGTGGTGCCGTCGTGCATCCAGAGCTTCTCGCGCTGGGCTTGATCGGCGTCGCCGTAGATGGCGACGAAGCGCCCTCCGTCGGGGCTGAACGACGCGAACTGAATGTGATTGGCGGTGTCGCCGTCGAGCGCCCGCACGTTGGGCTTGGCGACGTCGTCGAGCAACACGATGCGTCCGTCGTTCTGGCCGCCGAGCGATGCGACCATCTTCGTTCCATCGCGCGAGAGAGCGTGGCAGCCGACGCAGGTGGGAAAGCCGTTCTGACCCGGAGACAGGTAGAGCTCGGGCACGGTGGAATTGCCTCCGAAGTCGAATCGCATGATTCCGGTGCCGTTCGAAGTCGTCCAATAATAGAGACCACCTTGCACCGGCTGCTCGGCGAAGTTGACCGCGAACGTCGAGCTCACTCCGAAGCCCGTGCCGGTGTCGTCGCCGCCGAGAATGGTGAGGCTCGTCTTCTGTCCTGCGTTCGAATCGGCGACGAATGCATAGGCTTGCGGATCGAGCTCGAAGATGCAACCGCCGTTGGTGGGGCTCGGGCACCGTAGATAGGTGGTGATGTCGGCTGTGGCGCTCTTGAATTCGATTCCGAATAGCGTGTTGAGCGCCGAGCCCGGGCGATAGTGAACCTCGAGGCGATGAAGATTCGGCGGAAGGAGGACGCCGTCGTTCGGATAGACCAATTGGGGAGCGCGCGCTGCATCGGGCGTCCCGGTGAGCTTGCCGCCAGGATCGGTAGGAAGGGGCGTTCCGCCATCGGGACCGAGGATTGACGCCGTCAAGTGGACCGTGAGCCCGGTGTCGGCCTTGACGGCCCCGCCGTTGGCGCTGGCGTGGACCGTAGTTTTGCCGCCGTGTGACGTCGTGCTCGTGAACACGGGACCCGAAAACGAGCCTAGGCCGGCGTCGGCGACTTGAATCGTCACGAGGCTCGTGACGTCGACGTCGCCTTTCCCCTGAATCGAGCCGATGACTTTGTAGGGCGACGTGCCTGGAGAGGTGGGCGTCGCCTCGAGCACGGCATCGGCGGGCTGGATCGTCAGCGACATCAAACCAGGGATGTCGACGATCCCGCCACCGGCTCCGCCCGACGCTGATCCCGACGAGCTCGAAGACGCGTCGCCGCTCGGGCTCGAGCACGCGACGAAGGCCACGGCCACGATGAGCGACAACCCTCCCAATATTCGTAGCTTCATGAGCTGAGAGTAGCAGGCTGCCGCGCCGATCGCCGTGACAGAAAGCAGACGACCGCGCGACGATGTCTGGGTGAGCGAGTAGGACCGCGTCTCAGTGCCTCGCCACAGTGGATTCGAAGGGGGGAGGCCAGCGGAGATGAAACAGGAAGACAACGAGACGGGAAGACGGAGAATTTGCGCGTCAAAACGGCGCAGACCCCGATCCGTTCGGTCGAGCCCTCCCAATGGGATTCGATTTGCCTATCTCGAAGAAGGCAAAGGGCCCGTCGTCCTCCTCTTGCACGGATTTGCCGACACGGCGCACACGGCTCGCACATCTTTGGGACGGACCCCAAGCAGCACTGAAAGGCAATCAGCTCGAATAGACCTCGACGCCGAAGGTGAATCGATATTGCGGATACAGGAGTGGTACCCCCGTCAGGTGTGGAATCGGTATCGCGACGTTGATGGGATTCAAGATGAGATAGAAGACGCGTGATGCCTTCCATTCGAGCGCCAGGGGGCTCGCGCCGACGAAGAGCCCGACGCTGCCCGACGGGGCTCCGTAGAGATTGGTGAGCAACGCCGAACCGCCGAGATTGAGGGTCGTTCTCAGATTGAATCTCTCATACGCGAGTGGGAAGCGCAGGATCCCGGTACCGAAGAAGTTCACGGTCCCCGCCCGAATGGCGGTTCCGTTGAGCGAAAGCCAAGGGTTCGTCTCGACGTCGAGCCCCACCGTCCAATGCCTGCTGACCCTGAGGCGCGCTCCGAGCGCCAACGCCAACGCGCCCTTGTCGACCGCCCCGGATGCGCCGAGGTAGCCGCCCAAAGCCATGGCATCGGGATTGCGCGGGCCTGGCTCCTTGACGGGCGTCACGACGGGCGCCGGAGGTGCATGAGCGCTCTCTTGGGTCGGTGCCGTCACCGTGGTGGTGGTGACCTCGGGTGTGGTGACCGTGGTGGTGATCGCCGCCGGATGATCCGGTGTTTCCCCCGGCACCACGGTGATGGTGGTGGTCGTCGGAGTGGTCGGAGTCGTCTGTGCTTCTGCCGGCGTCGGGCCGAAGAGTGTGTTCGCAACGATCACGAGACCCGCCGATGCCCCGAGCCGTCGCGCGGTGTCTGCGCTGCGTCTCTTCAGCCGACGGAGAAAGGTCGCGATGGCGAGGAGCGCCCCCGCAATCGACCCACTCATACCCGATGTCGGAACAGCGGTGGAGCATGCGCAACCGGCGGGCACACTGTATTGGCTCTCGGCGGCGTCGCACCACCGATTGGCGAACGTGCAACCCGGGGAATACGTGAGGTAGTCGACGAGCAATGCATCGAGCCGAGCGAGCTTCGCGTCACGCGTCAGACTCGGATCGAGCGTAGCTCTGAGGAGCTCTGCTGCGGCCGCCGTCGCAAGCAAGCGGCGCGTCTTTCGCAACGGATCGGGATCATCGCATTGGTCCATCGCCGTCAGATGCGGAGGGCCATCGTGCGCTTCGTCGGGCGTTCTGTTCACGACATCGAGCCAATTCAGCACCACCGTGACCTGCATCCCGTCGGGTGTGCGGTAGGTGTGCGCGAAGCTGTCTTCGAGCGCGTGCATTGCTTGCCCGATACGAACGTAATAGGTCGGTAAGGGAGCGTCGACGTCACCGCGAAGCGAGAGATGCACGCTGAGCGGCGTGCGCTTCCTTGGGTCGGGTCTCCCCGCGCTGTCGAGGCCGTCGAGCGCTTCGACGACGCGAGCGTGAATGAAGGCGCGGCAATCGACGAGCGCCGCTTCCGATCCCGCGGGCTCCTTCTGACCGGATCCGCGAAGGCAATGCTCGCGCTGACCGTCGGGATTGCCATGAATTTCGGCGAGTGAATTGAGGTCGCCAGAGCCTCTGCCTTTCAAGTCGTTGTCGCGCGCACTTGCGAGCAGCGTCGCGGCGCCGAGATCGCGCATGTCCTCGTCTGGGTTGAACTGGAGGTCCTCGATGAGCGCGCGCTCTTCGTTCGATGCCGTGAGCGGGCTCGCCGTGGCAAGCTCTCCTCGAACCACTCGAAGAGCGTCGCTCGAGATCTTCTCGTGGCAGCCAAAACTGGCGACGCTCTCGATGGTGTAGGCGCTCGCGCGTGAAGGGCAGACCAACATCCAAGCTACAAGAGCGGTCGAGATCGAGAGAATCCAGCGCGAAAGCCCCATAGGTTTGGCCGCGGTATGCAATAACCTATCCAGAAGAATCCGCCTGAAACCGGACTTCGAGGGAAGCACCTTCCGGGCGCGATCGTGACAAATGATCGCGATCGAGGCGAATACGTCGACGCGACGATTCGTTCTTTCGAGCGGGCACCGAAGCCGCGCGAGCCGAGTCATTCACCGGCTTCAGGGTTGTCGACGAGCCTGGGGGGCGCAGGGGCTCGGCGGCTCCGACCCGGGGCCCACCAATTCAGCTTCCCGAGAAGACGCATCGTGCTGGGGACGAGAAGCGTGCGAACCAACGTCGCATCGAGCGCCACCGCGAGCGCCATGCCGACTCCCATGGCTTGAATCATGACCACGTGCGCGAACGCGAACGCCGTGAACACCGCCACCATGATGGCGGCGGCGCTCGTGATGAGCCCGGCGGTCTTTTGAAGCCCCTCCGCCACCGATTCGGTGTTGTCTCCCGTGCGCTCGTAGCTCTCCTTGATCCGCGAAAGGAGCAATATTTCGTAGTCCATCGACAATCCGAACAGCACGCAGAAAAGGAGCGCCGGCAACGTGGGCTCCAGCGGTCGGGGTTCGCGGATGCCGAGATGACCGTCTTGGAAGATCCACACGAGTGCTCCGAACGATCCACACATCGACAGAAAGTTCATGAGCACGGCTTTGACCGGCAGGAGCACCGACCGGAATACGAGCAGCAAGAGAAGGAACGTGACGCCCACGACGAACGCGACGGCGAAGGGAGCTCGAGCGCGGATGAAAGTCGTGGCGTCGATGTTGCGGGCGGTATCTCCACCGACCACGAGAGCGCCGTCGCCGACGATTCGGGCGGCGCGGAGCGCGGTGACGAGTGACTGCGCCTCTTCGCTGTCGGGCTCCGAGTCGCCGGATACGTGCAACGTGACGACGCCGTCTCCGACGGATAGCGCCAAGGCCGCTTGGAGGCTCGGCGCGACGCTCGGTGCAGGGTTCAAGATGCCTGCTGCGATGTCTCTGCTGCTCGCCGAAGGAGGGCCGCTGAACGCGCTCTCGACGCCGCTCACGTGGGGCATTTGTTCGATGCGCCGAGTGAGATCGACCAGCGCACCGATGCGCTCCGGGGTGAGCGTCGGGCTCGTAGGAAACGCAACGGCGACGAGGATTCGATTCGCCACCAAGTCGGGCAATGCCGCTTTCAGAAGCTCTTGGCCACGGCGCGCTTCGACCTGATGATCGAGCACGCGCACGTCGGCGGCGGCCAGCCGGAGATGCAAGAATGGATGGCCCATCGCCAAGAGCACGCAGAGCGTCGGGAGCGCGATTTGAATGGGCCTTTTCATCACGCCGCGCGCGAGCCGTGCCCAAAACTGACCATCGGACTTTCGAAAGCGGGGTAATGGGATCTTGCCAGCATGAATGCGCGGACCGAGCACGGAGAGAAGGGCTGGTAGAAAAGTCAGCGCGAAGACGACGGCCAATGCGACCACGATCGCGCCACCCGCCCCCATCGCCACGAGGTACGAGCCGCTGAAAAAGAAGAGACCGAAGAGGCCGGTGCAAACCACCAATCCCGAGAAGGCCACCGTTCGACCGGCTGTCGCGACGGCCCGCGTCAGCGCATCGTCGTAGGAGAGCCCTGCGGCCAGCTCTTCGCGGTAACGACTCACCAGAAAGAGCGAATAGTCGATCGATACACCGAGCCCGATGAGCGAGCACACGTTGACGGTGTACATGGCCACATCGAACGCGTGCGAGAGCGCCAACGTGATCCCGAGGGCACCGAGAACGGCCAGGCCACCCACCGCGATCGGGAGCACGGCGGCGACGACGGTCCGGAAGACGAGCAAGAGAACCAATAACGCGAGTGGGAGCGCAATGAGCTCTGCGCGCATCAAGTCGGACTCGAGAGTCTGGTTCATGTCGTGCATGAACGGAACCTGCCCGGTGCAAGTGACGACGACCTCGGGCAATGCGATTCGAGCGCGCAGATCGGGATAAGCGGCCAGAGCGGTAGGGAAGTCGCCGCGAAGCGTGATGTAGGCGACACGCAGACCGTCGGTCTTCGCGCTCACCATCTCTCGCGCTATGAAGGGCGGTGCATCTTCGGGCGTCACCACCGACGAAACGCGCGGATCGAGCGCGATCGGCGAGAGCGCCTCATGCATCGCTTTCGGAAGGTCGACTCCTGCGCGTGCAGGTTCGAAGATGGCGATGAACGTGACGTCGTCGCTCCGCCCCGTCGCCTTTTCGACCAAAGCCTGCGCGCGACTGGACTCGACATCGCGAAAGGTTCCGCTCGTCAGCCGTCCGCCGCGAACCAACATCGCCGCGCTGAGCACGACGAAGCAGCCGGTGACGACCAGAGTGAAGATACGATGACGGATGACGAATCTGGCGATTCTCTCGAGCACGGCACTTTCTCGAATGCAAGCGTAGTGACATCCACCCCCTGCGAGATTCGCGCCGCTCCGCGCGACCCGACTTCCGACGAATGGGCGCCTCAGGCCTGTGACAGCTCACCGCGATCGTGACGAATTGTCGCAGCGAGCACCGTCGGAGAGGGCAATTTTCATGAGCTCGGCGGAAAACTCGCTGGCCGTTCGATCCGATTGATCCCGTGTTGCTGCGAATTCATGCTCCGCGCCCCGACCGTTCGGGCCAGAAGGAGCGACCCATGAGCCTCATTTTCTACTATGCACCCATGTCGACCGCGAGCATGACCGAGCTCGTCCTCGAAGAGCTGGGAGTTCCTTGCGAAAAGGTGAAGCTCGACCTCAAGGCCGGCGATACGAAGAAGGCCGACTACCTGAAGCTGAACCCCAACGGCAAGGTGCCGCTCCTCGTTCACGACGGCACGCCCATCTGGGAATCGGCGGCCATCACGATGTACCTCGGGGAGATGTTCGGGGTCGAGAAGAAGCTCTATCCGGCTCCGGGCCCGCAGCGTGGCGTCGCGATGAAGTGGATCGTGTGGACCAACGTGACCATCGGCGACGCCATGGCGCGCTTCACCCGCAACACGATGGATTGGTATCCTGCCGAGCAGCACAACGCGAAGTCGGCCGAGGTCGCCAAGGCCGACATTCTCCACTGTCTCCAAATCATCGACGAGGCGCTCGAGAACAAAGAATTCCTCCTCGGTGACTACACGCTCGCCGATACCCACTTGAGCTCGTTCGTCGGCTGGCTCGAGCACATGAAGTTCGACTTCAAAGCGTATCCTCGCGTGAGCGCCTGGACCGATCGCTGTAGCGCGCGCCCCGCTGCGCTGAGGCTCGTCCCGAAAGTGAGCGCGTAGCCGAACCGGAGGCGCTCTTCGTTGCGGGGCGCCTCCGCTTCATCGAAACCGCTCTCGCCAACGAGCGCGAGCGCTACCACGGCTGGAGCTTCTGATCATCGCGATGGCTTCATCGATCAATCGTGGAACGCCGCGGCGTCGGGAGAGGCGATGCCTTGTCGAATGCCGTCGAGCGCTTTGCGGGCGACGACAGGGTATGTGTTAGAGGGTGGAGGCGTGAAGAGCGCGAAGCCTTGCCATCCCGGTGCAAAGAGCTCTGGGGCCCAATAGCGAATGCCGGAGACGCCGCTGGCGCTCGCCCAGCTCGCCAGATCGCGAACGAACGCCGCCTGACCGTCTTCTCCGATCGGATAGGCGGGGATCGCGTTCGCCCAAGTGTCGTAAATGCCGCCGGTCGTCGGTCCGGCGGGATAGGCGACCTCGGCGATGAACGCGGGCTTCTTGAAGTGGTCTTGGATTTGGACGATGGTGTCTTTGAAACGCGCAGCGCGGTCGGGCCCATTGGTCGCGCTCGGGTAATACGAGAAGCCGAATTCATCGGGCGAAAATCCACCGAGCGCCATCGCGTCGTAAAACGCGAGCGCGTACGTCGCGCTCAGTGATTGCGACATGTGGGTCGCGAACCGTGCTTTCGGGTCGACGTCGCGAATCCCATCAGCCACCGCTCCGAGGAGCCTTGCTTCGTGCGGCCACACGTGTGTGGTGAGCCAAGTGATTCGGTCGGCCTCGGTCATCGACAAGAGATCGACCACGGTCTTGGTGCCGATGACCGGGTCGACTCCGTCGGGCGCGAAGTAGGGCGTCGAGCAATTGATCCCGCGAGGAGCAACGCCGGCGGTCCCGAGGTCGACCTCGTTGCCGATGTCCCAGATCTCGACGGTCGTCCCCGTGGCGAGGATCTCGGTCGCGACGATGCTCCCATAAGCACGCAATACCGGGACCATTTGATCGACGGTCAGTTTGTTCCACGGCCCGGGGACGGAGAGCTCTGGAAACTCGGAGAAGTCAGGCGCCGGCTCGCACGAGATGTCGCCATAGTGTGCCCACAACCCGAGCTCTGGATTGAAGGTCAACCCGAGGCTCTTCGCGAGCGTCGCGCGTTCGACCGCGGTCTTCTGACTGTGGTCGTCGGACGTGCCATTCGGTGTGCGGTACGTCGCGATTCGAGCGAAAAGCTCCGTCGCCCCATGAGAGACGTACATCCGCTCGAGACCGGCTAGGTCGGTCGCGGTCGTCTGGCCGTCGGAGAAGGTCGCGCCTGTCTTGAAGAGAACGTTCGTGAAAGGGCTCACCGACAGCGCGACGCGGAAGGGCAGGGCGGCCGACCCACCGGCCCCGGCCGCTCCAGTCGAGCTCGCGTGGGTGGTGGAGCCCGACGTCGCGCCGTCGTGCACCGTGCAGTCAGCTGTCAAGACTGCTGCGGTCGACGCGAGCGCAGCGAGCGTGCAGCACGGCCAGAAGAAAGGGAGCGTTTTCATGGCCTCTTCGAGGATGAGACCACAGAACTGCACGGTTGACGCTGCCGTTGCGTGGCGCGCGTGAACGTCGTTCCCGACGTAGATGGGAGGGCCGAGGGCCGATGCTTCGAGCGGCCCCTGAGGGACCGCGTATAAAGAAGTCGGCGCTATTTCGCCGATAACATTGCGAGACAGGTGGCCTCGTCTCTGCGCTCCTCAGCCTACAAAAGTAGGCTTCCCGGGGCTCGTTCCTCGGGCAACTGTCTCACTTCGGTCTCGACGGAATATCGATCGACCTATTTACACGCGGCCCCAATCGTTCGCTGCGCGTTGCGCCGACGGCGCGGTGGCGTCATCCTCCCGCCCCTCACCGAGCCCTGTCGCTCGTGAAGAACGGGAAGCGAACATGAAAGCGATTCGAGTCACCAAAGCCAACGGACCGTTCGAGATCACCGACGTAGCCATCCCAGAGCCCGATGCCGAGCAAGTGCGCGTGAAGGTCGAGGCTTGCGGCGTCTGCCACAGCGACGCATTCGTCAAGGCGGCCGCGTTCCCAGGAATGCAGCTCCCGCGAATCCCCGGCCACGAGATCGCTGGTCGTGTCGACGAGGTCGGCGCGAAGGTCACCGCGTGGAAGGTCGGCGACCGCGTCGGCATCGGCTGGCACGGCGGCAATTGCTTCCAATGCAATGCATGTCGTCGCGGGCTCTTTCTGAACTGCGAAAAAGCACAGATCACCGGGATCAGCTTCGACGGCGGCTATGCCGAATACGTGGTGGCTCCGCATGCAGCACTCGCGCGCATTCCCGACGGGCTCTCGGCCGTCGATGCTGGGCCGTTGCTATGCGCCGGCGTCACGACCTACAACGCGCTCCGCAACAGCGGCGCACGCCCCGGAGACACGGTCGCCGTTCAAGGCATCGGCGGTCTCGGTCACCTGGCGATTCAATACGCCGCAAAAATGGGATTTCGCACGATTGCAATCTCGCGCGGCAACGACAAAGAAGAGCTCGCGCGTCAACTCGGCGCGCACGAATACATCGACACCGAGAAAGCACCTGCATCCGAGCAATTGAAGACGCTCGGCAGCGCCGATCTCGTCCTAGCGACTGCGCCGAACAGCGCAGCGATCGGAAGCACCGTCGAGGGTCTCAAGCCTCGCGGCAAGCTCCTCATCGTCGCAGCCCCCTTCGAACCGCTCGCGGTCAACGCGTTCGGCCTGCTCAGCGGCAAGACCATCGCGGGTTGGCCGAGCGGTAGCTCGATCGACTCCGAAGATGCCATGGCATTCAGCGCGCTGACCGGGGTGAGGCCGCGGGTCGAGGTCTTCCCGCTCGCCAAGGCCGAAGAAGCGTTCGCCAAGGTGATGGAGAACAAGATCCGCTTCCGCGCGGTGCTCACGCCCGCGGCCTGAGGCGAGATCGAAGACTTCCTCTTCCGATCTTTTCAACTTTCCCTTCCTCTGCGTTGCGAGCAGCGCTCAGAGGTCGAGAGGAAAGGAACAGAAGATCGGAAGCCCAGAGAACTCGTCGTCACCAAGAGGTTCGGACGGCCATCGGCTGTAGACCTTCGCCCAACTGTTATCGTCGAGCTCGACTTCAACACTCGGGGGCATTCAACGGGAGCTTCGCACAGACGCAAGCCTTGCTCCGGCTGGTGGAGGCCCATGTCCAAGGCGTTTTCGATAGAAAAGCGTATTCAAGGACGATGGGGGGCGTTATGGGAAAGCCCGACTGACCGGCCCCAGGCGCCCGACCGCAGCGCCCGACCGCAGCGCCTGACGCATGGTCGGAGCCGTTGCTCGAGCCGGTGACGGGCTGGCTCGGTGGCGGGCCGAAAGAATCGACAACACGAGCGAACTGTGGTTGAAACGGTGCGTGATCTCTGGATCCGTTTCGCCCGAGCGGGTCTCGGACGACCTCACCGGTGAAGCCCAAGCCCGAAAGTGGCCTTTCACGCCCGTGTTGCGTCTTTTCGGCACGCGCTCGATGAGCTGGCGCGAAGAAGAAGGGGCGCTCGCAGCCGCGGTGCTCGTCTCGTTCGACTATGGCGGAACGAGGGTCGGGCTCGCCGACGAAATCGATCGAGTGATGCGTTCGGGGGCATTGGGTATCGAAGCGGTCGAGCGCGCCGTCGCTCTCGAGAACGAAGCATGTCGAATGCTCGAACGGCTGGGGGCGGTCGACACGTCGTGTCTCGACGATTGGGTCACCGACGTCCCGTGCGATTACCTCGTTCATCCGTTCGGCAACGCCTCCGACCGCTGCGCATTCACCGCAGCCGTGCTCGGCGAGCTGGCACGCTGTGGGTTTCGAGTCGAGATCGACGCTGGGTACCCCTATCAGATTGCTCGCGACGAGACCGTCTTTTGGAACGCAGCCGTCATGCCCGACGAAGAGCTTCCGGGCTGGTTCACGCTCGAGCTCGGCGTCGTCGTCGAGGGCCGAAGAATCGACCTCCTGCCGGTGGTCCTCGATTTCGTCGATACCGGAAGTGAAGACGAAGATCTGAAGTCGATCGCGAGGCGGCTGTCTGGCTCGGTCTCGGTGCGCATCTCCGAAACGCACAACATTCGAGTACCGGTCGAGCGATTCCGTGCGCTCCTTCGGGTCGTCATCGAGCTCTATCAAGGTGTACGACGCAGCGGTCCCAAGATTCGCTTTCCGATGCGGAGCGCACCCGCCGTCGCGCGGGTGGCCGAATGGATACGGGCTTGTCCCGGAAAGACCACGATTCGCGATCGCGAAGGCGTCATCGTGCGGGGCCGAAAGGTGCTCGAGGTCCCGGCTCGAATCGTGGTCGAGCCGACACTCCGCGCCACGCTTCGTCCGTATCAATCCGAAGGCGTCGCGTTCCTCCAGCACGCCCGCGCAATCGAGTGCGGCGCGATCTTGGCCGACGACATGGGGCTCGGAAAGACGCTGCAGACCATCGCGCATCTCTGCACCGAGAAAGCCGCCGGACGTCTCTCGCTACCTGCTTTGATCGTCACTCCGACGAGCCTCACCTTCAATTGGTCACGCGAGATCGAGCGCTTTGCGCCTCATTTGAAGGTCCTCGTTCTCAAAGGTCCCGGGAGAAAAGAGATCGCCTCTCGCATGGCCGAGCACGACGTGGTCGTTTCGACCTATCCGGTGCTCGTGCGCGACATCGATCGCCTCGAAACGACCAAGTTCTCCACGGTCGTTCTCGACGAGGCGCAGGCCATCAAGAACGCCCGGAGCCAGACTCATCGCGCGCTCTCTCGCATCGTCTGCGAACATCGCATTTGTCTCTCGGGGACCCCCGTCGAAAACGATCTCGGGGAGCTGTGGGCGCTCTTCGATTTCGCCGAGCCCGGGCTCTTGGGCAACGAGCCCTCATTTCGCCAACGCTTTCGTGTGCCCATCGAGATGCGCGGCGACGAGACGTCGCTCGAGGCATTGCGCGATCTCGTGAAACCGCACATCTTGCGGCGCAACAAGAGAGACGTCGCGCCCGAGCTACCCGAGAAGACCGACTTGATGCGGCCTGTCGAGCTCGTCGGCAAACAGCGCGAGCTCTACGAGCAGATCCGCGTCGCAGCCCATTCCGATGTTCGACAGGCCATTCGCAAGAAGGGGCTCGCGGCGTCGACGCTGTCGATTCTCGACGCCATCATGAAGCTCCGACAGGTCTGTTGCGATCCGCGTCTGGTCGGATTGGATCAGGCCCGTGAGGTCGAAGAGTCGGCGAAATACGAAGCCCTCCTCGAGCTCGTCGAGACCGAGCTGCCGCAGGGCAGGCGAATCCTGGTCTTCTCGCAGTTCACGAGCATGTTGGCTTTGATCGCGAAAGGGCTCGACGAGCGAAACATAGCCCATTCGATTCTCACGGGTCAGACCCGCGACAGGCGCGCGGCGGTCGACGAGTTCGAGAGCGGTCGCGTTCCTGTCTTTCTCATCAGCTTGAAAGCGGGCGGAACAGGCCTGAATCTCGTCTCGGCCGACACCGTCGTTCATTACGATCCTTGGTGGAATCCGGCGAGCCAGACCCAGGCCACCGATCGAGCTTATCGAATCGGTCAAACCAAACCCGTGTTCGTGCACCATCTGTTCGTCGCCGGCAGCGTCGAGGAGCGGGTCTTGATGCTCCAGAGGCGCAAGGCTTGGCTCGCGGGCGCGCTCCTCGGCGAGGCCCCGCGCGAAGCGTCGCCGATGACCGAGCTCGACGTCGAGCGGCTCTTGTCTCCGCTGAACCCCTGACGGCTCGCTACTGCGTCTCGCACTCTTTCAGCCCACGGCCGACGACCGTGTGTGTCAGGCCTTTCGTCTGTAGACAGACTCGGGTGTGGAGATGGGCTCGATCAATTCCTGCATCGACGAACGGCTTGGTGATGATCTTGAGCCACCCGTCACCCTGTGGCTTCTTCTTCGCGTAGACCGAGAGCGTGATGGAGGGCTCGTCTTTCAGGTCAATGGCGAGACCGGTCAGCATGTCGATCTCTTTCGTATCGAGCGCGCGCGGCGCGTCGCCGAAGACCAGATCGAGCTCCTGAAAGCGAGGAGGCGTCGGGCGCGGAGGCGCATCGTACGGGCAGCCGGCCCACGCCGGATTCGGATCGTCTGCTCCGGGCGCTCGGGGGCACATGTCGCGCGCGTCTTCGACTCCGTCGCCATCGGTATCGACCTTCGCGGGCGCGGCGACGGAGGGTGCGGCGCTCGCCGACGCGGTGACCGTGGGATTGGCGTGCTTGCCGCGGCGAGCTCGACGGCGGGCTCGCTCGGCGCCGCTCACTTGCGGCCCGGGGTCGCCCTCGTCGTCGCCCGGTACCTGGGCATGATCGCTGCCCTCCCAGGGCGCGCTGCCGATGGGCTCGGGATCTTCGTGCGGGACACCGAGACCATTCGACATCGACCCGCAGGCGACGCTCACGCAAGCCAGCGAGAGCGAGAAAAGGGCTCTGCCCATCGTTCGCATCGGCGGACTATAACGTCAGTCGGCGTCGCCGTCCGAGCTGTCGCTCGTGCGTCGAAAGATGTCGATCGACGGCGCGAGGGGAAAGGGTTAGCTCTCGTGTCGTCGAGCCCTCGTCTGCTCGACGAGGAGCTCTGCCATGTCGATCCCTGCTCGTCCACGCGTCGTCATCACTGGTGGGGGAGGCGGCCTCGGTCGCGCGTTCGCGAGGCACTTCGCGATGAAGGGCGCGACCATTCTCATTGGCGAGATCGATCAGGCCGGAGCCCTCGAGACCAAGGCGCTCGTCGAGAGCCTCGGAGGCAAAGCCTTCACTGCCTCGTGCGACGTCTCGAAGGCAAAAGACGTAGAAGCGCTCGCAGCGCTTGCGGTCGAGCACATGGGCGGCGCCGACGTCGTCATCAACAATGCGGGCGTCGCAGTCGCAGGTCCCATGGGTGACATTCCCCTCGAAGACTGGGAGTGGATCATGGGTATCAACCTTTGGGGGGTCATCTACGGTGCGCACTACTTCACGCCGATCATGAAGCGCCAGGGCTCTGGCCATTTCATCAACGTCGCGTCGCTCGCGGCCATCGCGCAAGCGCCGAACATGGCGCCGTACAACGTGACCAAAGCCGGCGTCGTTGCGCTCTCCGAGACTCTCGCCGCCGAGCTCAAGAGCTCTGGCATCGGTGTCACCGTGCTCTGCCCGAGCTTCTTCGAGACGAACATCATGAACAATGGGCGAACCACGAACATGAAAGCGGGCATTCAGACCTTCATCGCCAAGGTCATGCACAAGTCGAAGGTTCAGGCGTCCGACGTCGCCGAGTGTGCCGTGAAGGCTGCCGAGAAGGGGCAGCTCTATGCATTGCCTCATCGCGAAGGGCGACTCACTTGGGGCCTCAAGCGCCTCGCGCCCGGGCTCTTCCACGGAACGCTCGTCGCCCGTGCCGCGAAGTCGGTGATGGGCTAGAATGGCCGTGCGCAGAAGCACGAATGGCCCGACAGCTCGAACATCTCGTCGAAGAACCGAGAGAGTGCTCCTATCTCTCCAATAGGCAAGCGTCGCTCGAGCACCGCATTCTGCTCGACGTCACCGAGCTCGAGACCGAAGCGCTCCTGGTTCGGGGGTGGCGACGATTCGGCCCCGACTATTTCAGGCCGCAGTGTGGCGGCTGCAGCGATTGCATCCCGACGCGCATCCCGACGCTCGAGTTCCGTCCATCGAAGAGCCAGCGACGCGCGCGCGCGAAGTGCAGCGGTCTCGAGCTACGCATCGGAGCGCCCATCGTCGACGACGAGCGACTCGCGCTCTATCACGCGTGGCATGCGAGCCGCGAAGAGGTCAGGGGCTGGGACGAAGCCGAGCTCGACGAGCGAAGCTACCGCATTCAATTCGCGATGCCTCATCGTGCTGCGCGCGAGATCGCCTACTACGAGCCCGAGACCGAGAGGCTCGTCGGCGTGGCGCTCTGCGACGAAACGCCCAATGCCTGGAGCGCGATCTATTTCTTCTATCACCCTGATTGGGCGAACGCTTCGATAGGAACGGCGAACGTGGTCTTCCAGGTCGAGATCGCGCGCCGATTGTCGATCGCGCACGTCTACCTCGGATACCGCGTCGACGAGTGCCCGTCGCTCGCTTACAAGGCTGGATTCAGGCCTCAGGAGCGGCTCGTCGGCTGGCCCGACTTCGGTGAAGAGCCCCGCTGGGTGCCCACGAGCGAGCTCCACGACGCTTCGCTGCTGGTCAAGCATGGCAGAGCTCGCTTCGATGATTCAGGCATCTCGAGTGACGAGCCGAGCGAAGGGCGCGGCGCCTCCCGAGGGGGCGAAGCACCGGGCGAGGCGCGCGGTCGAGGGATCGTCACATCCGAAAAGAAAACGTGATCGTGTGGCCGCAGATGTCGAAGTGATCGCCTTCGACGATTTGCTTTCGATGAATGCGATGCCCACCGCAACCGACGCCGTTGGTCGAGCCTTGATCGACCAAGAAGTATTGGCCATTGACCCACTCGACGACCGCGTGTTGGCGTGAAACGTTCGAGTCGGGAAGCACCAAGTGGCACGTGGTGCGTTCCCGTCCGATGACGAACCGCAATGCGTTCACGTGACCGCGCCGACCTGCATACTCGGCGAACAACGGGGGATTCAGCGGGCTCAGGTTCATCTTGGGAGAGGTGTCCTCGGCGTCGTCGAAGGCGCTTCCCCGTGAGGGCAGGGCTTCGAGCTTTTCTTCGATCGCCTCGGTCGAGGGGACCGGGGGCGGGCGCGCGGGCTCGACCGATGGGCCAGCCGTCAGATGCGCGGCGAGCTCCACGGTGTGGGTCGGTTGGATCGGGTTGGTGCGTGCGGGCGGTCGAGAAGAAGCGGGCTCGGGCGATCTCGGCGAGACGCCCGGCAGAGTCCGCGACGAATCGGCAGGACGCGGTACGGGACGCTCGGCCGAGGTCGAGCGCGCGGCTTCGCTCGGCGTCTCGTCGGGGGGTTGAAGCTCTGGCGCGCGAATCGTGGCAGGCGCTGCACCGTTGGGGTCGGAGGCCGCTCGTGCCCACTCCGGGATGGGGGGCGGTGAAGCCTCGGAAGGTCGTGAGCTCGGTCTCGCCACGCCCGACATCGAGCCGAGTGTTTGCGTCGTGGCGTTCACGACGCCCTGCGCCGACCTCACGTCTTTCGGAACCGGCGCCGGACGCGGAATGGACGGGACCGGAGCTCCGCCGCTCGGGAAAGCTTGTGCTGTGGCGGTCGGGCGAGCTTGCGAACCGCCGCTCGCGAGAGCTCGCAGCGAATCGGGCGAACGCGAGATGGGAGCGTCGGGTGGCTTGGAGTTTCGTCGGACCGCGCCTTCGGGCGGCGTGATTTCGTCCTCCATCAGCGGAGGTCGACCGCGCGAAGGAGGCGGTGGAGTCGAAGATGATCGAGCTGGAGGAAACGAGGACCGCGAACGCGGCGGAAACGACGACGGGCGCGCGATGCTCGGCGCCTTGGGCGCAGGGGGCGGATTGGCATATTCGCGAATGGTGCGGTAGCGCGCCATCGCGTCGTTCACGAGATCGTCGATGCTGCGCCCTTCGACGCGGGCCATTTGTGTGAATGCGTTCCAGAGCACGTCGCGGCAATCGACCAGATGTTGGCTGCTCGGCCCCTGCGTGAAGGTCACGCTCATGCCGGGCGGGGGCTCCGACATCGGCCCGGAGAGATCGCGACGAACGGCCTCTTTTCCGCCGACCTCCCAGCGCAAGAATGCGCAGCAGCGTCGGTCGCGACACGAGAGGAGGTGGCGCGAGGCCGTAAAAACTTCCGGCCCTCGGAGAGCGCCGGTGGCCAGCGTCGCGATGACGTCTGGGGAGAGGTGATCGTCGGCGCTCGCGGTTCCCGCAGACGCGGCGTGGCCTTCGAGACTCTTCGAGAGCTCGTCGGAGAGCGTCTCGCCGGCAGCGGGGCCTTCGACGCGAAGGACACGCCGAAAGGCGCTCTCGACGAGCGTGAAGGCGGCTTTCCCGAAGGCTGATTCGTCGCCGAGGAGCGCGAAAGATTTCTCGACGCCGTCTTTGTAGTGGCTGCGAAAGTCGCCGATAGGGAGCTTCTTGTCGCCGAGCTCGTCGCGCATCGCCGAGAGTGCGGCCGCGTCACTGTTGTCGTTCGGTACGAATCGACGTGTCTTCACGGCCGACGCCGAAGTGCGAGGCTCGATGCCGTCGAGCACGTCGAAGAAGAGCACGAGGTAGCGATAGAGGCTGAGAGCGCGGCGATCGGCGATGGCGACGTCGGTGGCACCGAGGCTCGCGCGCCAATCAATCGGTTGGAACGATCCGCGGAGCGAATCGATCATCATCGCGTAGCCAGCGGGATCGATGGTCGCTAAGCGCCCGAGCGCGCCTTCTGTGCGAGCGAAGAGAGCAAAGTCGGTCTCTGCCCGCGCCGGGCCACCGTGGGCGTCTTTGGGGGTGAGCGGCTCGGTGTCGGCGAGCTTCTGCGCGACCGCGTTCCGGGCGAGAGCTCGGTAAGGCCAGTCGGTCAGCCAGATTCGCGCGTCTCTCGGCGCGTCGCCGTACGAGCCCGACAGATCTTCTTCTTTTCGTCGAGGATCGAGCCAGGCCAGCATGGCCTTCTGCGCGACGTCTTCGCCGTGTCCGCGAAAGCGCTGCCGGAGGAGGCGCGACACGTCGCAAGGCATCGTCAGCAATCGGTGCCTGCTCTCGAGCGATGGCGATGCGAGCAGCCGGCACGCCCTTGCCGGAGCATCGAGCTCGGGACACGAGGCGCAGCACGGAGGAAGGTGATTCACGGGGCGGGCGGAGTCTACTTTGCGACCCGTGACCTCGCAATCCATCTGACGCCAGCCTTCGAAATCACCTCCGCCTTTTTTTCGCGAGCAGAATTTCGGCTGTCGTGAGCTTCGGGCCGCCGAGGCTTGGGGCGTCGGCCTCGGGCGGGGGATCGAGGCTCTCCGTGGGTTCGTTTGGTCTTTCGCGCTTCACCGGTTCGCGGTTCGTCGGTCTTTGCGACGAGGGCCTCGAAGCAGCGTCGTGCCTAGCGGGGACCGCTTTTTCGGTCGACGAAGGCGTCGGGGGCGATGTGGCCTGAGGTCGCGTCGCGACCGGCAAGACCTCGGCCCCGCGGGCAGCCCCTCTTGCGGCGAGTAGCGCCTGCATCGTCGATTCTGCGCGCACGGTCCGCGCGGTCGGGACGTGAGCGACTCTCTGTCGGGCGAGACGCGCTTCGATGCGTCGACGGAGCGGCTCGAGCACGGGCGGCAGCGAGAGTCTCCGGACGACGACGACGAAGAAGAAGCCCAACGCACCGACGAGGACGAAGCTTCGAGTCTCGTCGGCGTACCCCACGCGAGTCGACACCCGATCGAGGAAGATACCATCGAGTGTGTCACGCGTCTTTCCCCCCGTGAGCTTCGCGATCTTCTCGAGCAACGCGCGATCGCTGCCCGTCGGTCGAAGCTCTTCGCCTCTGGAGAGCACGGCACCGCTCGTGGCCAGCGCGGCGCCGCTCCCTTCATCTTTTACTACGGAGATGTAAGTGCCTGTTAGTGACAGTGGCATATCTGCTGCATAAACGCCAGCGCCCGCCGCCTCGAGTGGGACGTCGGTCGCGATTCCAGAAGGACCCGACACGCGGACGGTGAGCCTACGAAACGCGTCGGCACGGCCGTCGTCGCCGACCACCGTGGCCCTCAGATGCAGCTCGCCCGACGATGCATCCGACTCGAGGCGAACGCGCGCATCGCCCGCCTTACGCGACAAATCCCGCGCCGTCTGGGCGACCATACGCGCGGCGCCGGGCCATCGCGTCCAGGCGGCTCCCCATCGATCTTTCAGGTCGCTCGTGAACACGCCAGAGCGCCCGATCCCAGCGGGCCACGTGGCGAGAATCGGGTCGCCCTCGGGGCCAGTGAGCAAGACGCTCGCCCGACCCTTCGGCATCGTGACGACGTACCCGAGGAGAGGCGGGGCCTCGGTGAAATCGATGCCTGCCGTCGCGTCGGCGCTCGTCCCGCGCGCGGGTCGAAAGCTCTTCTCGACGATCGAGGTCCGCGCCGCGAGGATCGTCTCTTGAGCGAAGACTGAAGGGAGTCGTGCGGCATCTTCGATGAGATAGAAACGCCCGCCGCCGAGCTTCGAGAGTTGCTCGAGATCGGCCGTGTCCTTGCCCATCCCGAGCGCGACGACGCTCGTCGTGATGCCGCGGCCGAGAGCAGGCGCGGCGAGCGGAAGCGCGGCGTGAATTTCTTCGGCATCGTCGCCGTCGGCGAAGAGGAGAAGATGCTTGAGGTTCACCTTGCGACTGCCGACCTTCCTTTCGAGTGCGGCGTAGCCCGCTTCGAGGGTGATCGGAACGATGATGCCCCCACCGCCGACCGCGACGGCGCGGATGGCGTGCTCGATCGCATTCTGGTCGACGATGGGAGCGAGCGGGACGCTCCAGTGAACCTCGGTGTCGACGTGCTCGACGCCCAAGAGATCGCCCGGCCCGAGGAGCGCGGCCGAGCGCGCCGCGGCCTCGTTGGCGAGGTCGAGCTTCGTTCGACCCCCGACCTCCATCGCCATCGACCCCGAGATGTCGATGCCGATCACTTCGGCGAGGCTCGCTCTGCGCTCCTCTTGTTTGATGTCGAACGAGACGGGAGAAATCTCTTCGATGGGCGTCTTGCCGTATCCGCCCGGGCCAAGACTTCGATCGCCGCCAAGAAGGAGCAACCCGCCGCCGAGGTCACGCACGTAGCCCGCGATCGCCGCCAACTGCCCCTCGGAGAGCTTCGGCGCGGAGATGTCGCTCAGCACGACGAGGTCGTAAGCGGCGAAGCCGCCGAGGTCGGTCGGAACCCGCGTGACGTCGCCTTCGTCGACACGGAACGAAGCCTTTCGGAGAGCGCTTGCGATGAACGCGCCTTGCTCCGGGTCGCCCTCGAGGACGAGCGCAGAGGCCTCACCCCGAACGCTAACGAATGCGGTGCCTGCGTTGTCCTCGCTCGAAAAGTCGATGCTGGGATCGGTCGGAGATACCTCGACGTCGTACCGATGAAGCCCGCTCTCCTCGAGCTTTTCACGGATGCGATGGACGTCTTCTCCTTCTGCGATGGTCGTCTTGTCGCGGGAGATGACCTGCCCGTCGCGCTTCACCGTGACGACGACCTCGGTCTCGCGTGGTGCGTTCGTGACCACGCGAAGATCGACCGCTTCGCCCTCGGCGCCGCGCGTGGGAGCGCGGACGGCGACGACGCGCACATCAGGGACGCTTCGCTGATCGAGCGGCACGACGTCGATCGGAACGCGTGCCGCCCGCGCGGCGGCTGCAGCGGCCATCGTGTCACCGCGGGTCGCGACACCGTCGGACAGGATGACGATGCGGGCCGCCGAATCGGCGGGGACCTCCGCGAGCGCTCGGCGAATCGCGCGGTCGAGGTCGGTCCCGTCGCGGCCCACCTCCGCGCGCTGACCGGTGGAGCCTTCGCGCTTTTCGTGAGGTGGATCCTCGGTCGTCGCCGTCGCGCCGAAGACGACGGTGCCGATGCGATCGCCTGGAAGCATCGCTTGCGATGCGAGAGTAGATTGGCGAATTTCGAGCGCCTCGGCCTCTGGAACGAGATCGATCGAGCGGCTCCGATCGACGACGAGGATCACGGTGAGCTTGTCGAGGACGCGGCCGAGCTCGACGCCCATCACCGAGAGAGAGAGGGCGAGCGCCGTCATGCCCACCAAGAGGTCGGTGAGCGAGGCTCGGAGCCGGCTCTGCGCGCCGGTTCGGCTCCAGAGCCGTGACGCGACGATCATCGACGCGATGGGTGCAATCAGGCTCGCGATGGGTCTCTCGATTCGGACGTGGGCCTCCGTGACGACTCCCAACCATACGAGGCCCACGAACAGAGGCGGCGCGAACGACAGCGCGACGAGCACGCACAGGAGCCACCGGTCGCCGATTCGTCGGAGCCTCACGAGCGGTGTTCCAGCGGGCGCGACGGAGACTTCGGGCGTGCGCGACGCGTGACCCAGATGACGTCGAAGAGGAGCAGTCCCAACGCCAAGAGCGCGACGATCCAGGCGTGGTCGCGGTAGGCGACGGGTGGCTCCGAAGCGGCGTGAACGGTGAGATGGCTCGTCGAATGCGGCGGGAGCCTTCGCGCGAGATCGCTCTCGGCAGCGCTTTCGAGGTTCACGGGGACCACCAGTGCGGCCCCTTTGGGTCTCGTCATCGTGATGCGATAGAGTCCTGTATGCAACACGTCGGGAACGACCACGAGTCCACCGCGCGCCGCGATCGGCTCCGAGGGCTCTCCTGGGCGCAGGAGCTCGGCGGAGACGGCGTTCGAGGGCACGTTCACCAAAAGCGGCTCACCTGTCCGCGCCGCGAACGCGAGGCCGCTCGCGCGGTGGACGCGCGCCTGCTCCATCACGTTGCGCACGAAGACCACGAACGATGCCTTGAGCGGCCAATCGCTGTCACCGACGTCGAAGCCAACGATCGTGACCGAGCGGCCGGGGCTCGATCCATCGACGACGAGCGCTCCTTCGCGACCACGAACGAGCTCACGCTTCGGGCCGTCGGGAAGGAGCCGCCTGGTCTTGGCGACACCGACGCCGTCGAGCGAGAGAAATCTGAGGCGCGGGTCGGCGCTCTCCCACGACGTGATCGAGGGCTTTTCGATCTCGGCACCGATGGTGACGCCGTGGCAGTCGCCCTCGGGCGGACCGACGATCAGCAGATCGCCGCCGGGAGGATCGTCGGGGCACGCGCCTCGGACGACCACCAGCGCACCGGGATCGATCTCGTCAGAGTGGGTGAGGATCTCCAGAGTCCCCTTCCAGATCTCGGCCGACGGGTCGCTCTCTATCGCGCGCTCCATCCAGGGCGATGCATCAGGTGATGCGAGGACGACGGGTAGCTTGTCGCCCGCTGGGACTCGGCCGTAGGCGACGTCGTCGACTTCCATCGCGTCGTGGGGCGACACGTCGAAGACGAGCCCTTTTCGATGATCGCCGCTCGCCGGAAAGAAGCTCAAGACGACCGGCAGCTTCTCGCCGGGCTTCACGAGCACGCGGCGCGACGCGAGGACGTCGGACGCGTTGTCTTCGCGCATCGTGACGTAGGCTTCGCGAGGCGCTTTGCCCGAGCTCGCGAGCAACAACAATGCCTGCGTTTGCTCTTGTTTCGTGACTGGGTCGAGCGTCGAACGCACGTCGACGCGAACGATCCCGAGGTTGTCGATCTCGTCTCCGACGGTGAGCGCTTCGAGCGGAACCGAAACCTCGGCGAGCGAGCCTGGGTGCGCCAGCGCTCCGTCGGTCACGACGACGATGCGAGCGTCGCGGAGTCTCCCGATTCGATCGGCAGCGAGACTCACGGCCGCGGCGAGATCGCCTTCGACCTCTTCGACGGCGAGAGCATCCAAGGCCGCGACGACACGGCCCCGATCCCGATCGAGAGGCGATGCGACGCGAGCATCGCGACCTGCAGAGATCACCATGATCTCGGTCCCCGGCGCGGTAGAGCCCACCCATCGACGAGCGAGGCGCTTCGCTTCATCGAGCCGAGAAGCCTCGCCACCTAGCTTCGCACGCGCCGACATCGAGGCGCTGACGTCGATGACGATGGCGACATGCTCTCCGCTGCTCGTGTCGGAGCGGCTGACGGGGCGCGCGAACGCCAGGGCCAGGAGAGCGAGCGCCGCGAGCTCGAGGACGAGAGGAACCTGCGCGACCAGCCGTTGAAACGGCGACCGCGCCATTCGATCGCGCTTCGCTTCGGCCCAGAGCCAAGTCGAGGGGACGCGAACCTTCTTTCGCTCGACCTTCAGGATGTAGAGACCGACCAGCGGCGCGAGCAGGCCGAGGAGCACGAGGCCCAAAGGGGAGAGCAGGCTGAACGATCCCAAAAGCTCCTCCCTTCAGTCGATTGCCCGCGCCACGAAGCGGCGCAGCGCCAAGAGGAGCGGCTCGTCGGTGCGGACACGCAAGTACGACGCTCGGTGTCTCTTCGCGAACCTACGCAGATCGTCGCTGAGCCTCTGAAAGCGCTTCTGGTAGGCGACGACGGCGTCGCGATCGATGGTGACGTCGACGACCTCTCCCGTCTCGGCGTCCTCGAGGGTGAAGTCGCCTTCGTCGGGTGGTGAAGCTTCTTCTTCGGCGTAAACATGGACGAGGGCGAGGTCGTGCCCTTTGCTCGCCGCGCGACCGAGCGCTTCGGTGACCTTTCCGGGATCGAGAAAGTCGCTGACGAGCGTGAGGAGACCAGGCCGCTTCGCACGCGCCACCACGGCGTCGACGGTCTTCGCGAGATCGGTCGCGCCCTCCGCTTCGATCGAGTCGATTCCGCGCAGGAGGCCCGAGAGCCCACCACGACCTCGCGCGGGACTCCGCTCCGACCGAAGCCCGTCGCCGCCGACGAAGAGCTGCGCTCGTTCGGACCGCGACAACGACAGGTATGCGATGGCGGCGACGAGCCGCCGCGCGACGTCGATCTTTCGCGGCGCCCCGAAATCGAGGGACGCCGACGCGTCACACACGATCCGCGCGACGACGTCTTCTTCGACGCGGAACACCTTGAGCACGGGCTCGTCGGTCCGCGCGTACGCAGCCCAGTCGATTCTCCGAAGATCGTCTCCCTGAGCATACCCACGGTGCTCTTGAAACTCGGACGATCCGCCTCGCTTGCGACCCGAGTGCTCGCCCACGCCGCCCGAACGCGCGCGGGCTTCGAGCCGTCGCCCGAGCGCGTCGAGCTCGCGCACGAGCTCGGCGTCGAGCAGACGTCGCTCTCCCCTCCGTTCCATCTCAGGGCTCGGCCGCCACGTGCTCGAGGGAGGCGGGCTCGCGAGCCGCATCTTGTAGAGCCGCGTCTTCCAGAGCCGCGTCTTCCAGAGCAAGGCGACGATCGGTCTCGGCGACGGCGGTCTCGGCTTCGGCCACCCTCCGGCGGCTCTTCGCCGAGGCGATGGCCAAGAAAACCAAGCCGAGGAGGCCCCATCCGAAGATGCACACCCAGCCGGCGAAGATCGCCGTCGCGTCGTGCACGGCGTGCCTCGCTTCATCGAGCATGAAAAAGGCGTAAACCGGCGAAGGGGCTGCGATGAAGATCCCGTCTTCGGCCTGTTGTGTGAGCACGCCAGCGATCGCCGCGATGACCCACGGGACGATCGTGGCGACCGCGATGCCGGCGACGACGAGCACGCGGGCCCGAACGACGGTCGCCGACTTCACGCGGATCCAAGCCGAGAAGCCTACGAGGAAGACGAAGAATCCGACGGTGTAGGCGACCAAGCGAAGGAACCCATCGCGAGCGATATCGGCGTAGAGCCCGCCCCAAGGCGTCATTCGAAGGCACGCCATCGAGACGCCTGCGATGGCCGAGCAGCCGACGACGAGCTCGAGGATCGCGGCGTTCACGATCGACGGACCGAAGAAGCGGACCCAGTGAGGGCGCCTTTCGCGCGCCCATTCGGCGTTCACGCGTCGTGACGGCGAGATGGGCTCCCCCGCGAACACCAAGACGACGAAGGCGAGAAAGAGCGCGAGGAAGACGAGCGACATGACACCCACGGCGTCGACTCCCGAGGTCTTCACGATGGCCATTCCGGCGACCGCGGTCGACACCAGCGCCGCCGTCGAGACCACGTACCAACGCTTCATGCCGGTCGAGCGATTCTCGTTCGCGCCCTTCAGATTGGCGATCGTGCTCTCGTAGAGAAACCAGGTGGGCACACCGAGCGTGACGAGCGGCAAGACGATGAGAATGAGCGCGTACGGTGCTCCGAAGTCACCGCGGATGTACGCCGTCGGAAGCCAGACCGGAAGCTTTCGAGGCACCTGTCGCCAGAGCTCGTGAACCGGCTCGGACATGGCCATTCCGAGAAACCCGAAGCAGAACATGCTGAGCGGCACGCACATGAGCAGCGTGACGAGGATCGAAGCGCGCAGGCTCTCCATCTTCGAGCTGACCGCGAGCCCGAGCGCGACGAACAAGAGCGCGAAGAGGAAGAGGTAGCCGAACGCGATCAACACCTCGCTCGCGGTCACGCCGCCGAACAAGAAAGCGAGCGCACCCACCGGCGCCAGCATCACGATGTACGTCGAGATCGCCGTCATCGCGGCGAGAAATTTTCCGCGTGCGATCACCTCGGGTCGGAGGCCGGTGAGGAGGACGGCCTCCCAAGTCCGGCCCTCACGCTCCGACGCGATGCTGTTCGCGGCGACCGCGGGCCCGAGCCACGCAACGAGGAAGAACGCGAGCGAGAAATACGTCTGGTAGACGGCGACGCCGACCTTGTCGGAGCTCTCGTTGTTGCTCATCGTCCCGCCGAGCGACGCGATGACGAGCGTCATCAAGACGGTGACGACCATCAAGATGATCGGCGTGCGGCCGAGCCGAGAAGACTGACGGAGCTCGCGGATCCAGATCGGGTTCGGATCACGCGAGAGCAGCTCGACGCGGAAGCGTGTGCGATCGACCCCACGCGACGAGGTCGGTGCGTTCGGGACCTCTTCTCCGGTTTGCGCGCTCATGGTGCCTCCCCTCGGGTCGCGTCGAGAAAGATGCGCTCCAGATCGCTTCGTTCCTGCTCGACACCGACGACGCCGATGCCTTTCGCGACGAGCGCCGTCACGACCTCGGCGATCTGCGCCTCGCCTCCTTCGAGCACCACCATGATGAGGCCGGAGGTGACGAGGACCTCGCGCACCGAAGGCACCTCGCGCAAGAGCGCGGCGGCCGCCTCGGGGCTCTCGAGAACGCGCAGCTTGAGCCTTCGCCGCGGGGCCCCATGCGCGCGAGCGGGGGACGATTCAGTGTGCCCCGACGGATCGTGTCCGATCGCCTGAGCTGCGCGCTGCATGTCGAGCAGCCCACCGATTTCGGAGATGGGGCCGGCGACGACGAGCCGACCTCGCTCGAGAATACCGATCGAAGTACACACGTCGGCGAGCTCGGTGAGAATATGTGACGAGAGAAGCACGGTCTTTCCGAGGCCGCGCAGCTCGGTGAGAAGGTTTCGAATCTCGATGCGAGCCCGCGGATCGAGATCGCTCGCCGGCTCGTCCAAAATGAGCACCTTCGGATCGTGCAGCAAAATGCGCGCGAGCTGTAGCCGCTGCTTCTGCCCTTTGGAGAGCGTGGCGACGAGGCGATCTTCGAGCGCCCCGATGTCGGTGAGCTCGAGCACGGCGTCGACGACCTTCGGCGTGTGGACGCGAAAGGCGTCGGCGAAGAATTCGAGGTACTCGCGGACCGTGACGTGATCGTAGACCCCCGCATGGTCGGGCATGTAGCCGATGATCTTTCGAACCTCGTCGGGGGCCATGGTCACGTCGAGCCCGTCGATCTCGACGCGTCCGGCCATGGGCTCGAGCAGCGTCGCCATCACGCGAATCGTGGTCGTCTTGCCGGCGCCGTTCGGGCCGATGAAGCCGAAGATCTCGCCCTCTTTGACGTCGAAGCTCACGTCGTTCAAAACGTCGAAGTTGCCGAATCGATGCGACAGGTGTCGAACGCGAATGGCCGAACGGGTCACGGCTCACCTCCCCACCCGACGACGCGTACGAGCATCCGATCTTGATCGATGTTCATGCCGGCGTCGGTCGCGCGACCTTCTCCGCCCTGGATCGTCGCAAGCACGATCGGCACGCCCAGAGGAAACCAATCGACCGAGTTGGTGACGGTCGACTCGGCGGCGAGCCACGCGGCACCGCTCGAGGGGTCGTCGGTTCGCAGCGCTTCTGCGAGCCAGTTCGCGCTGAGCGGATGAACGTCGGTTCTTCCCGATCGCAGTGTGGTCGCGAGCCGCGCTTTCCATGTGGAAAACGAGGCTTTCTCCTCGAGGCCGCGTGTGTCGATGCGCCCTTCGTCTGCGATCGTCGGCACGTACCTGACGCTCCGGTCTGGAAGAACGATCACGACCGAGCGGAGTGGTTTGCCGGTTCGGTTCTTGACGATGACGTCGTTCGCGTTGCCCGTCGTCGTCACTGTGATTCCGGCGCCGAGCGAGGCGAGGCCACGCTCGTGAACCAAGACGGTTTGCCACGGAATCGACGCGACGTGCTCGAGTCGCGCTCCGTCGTGATCGATCACCAGCTCGGCGCCGCTCTCGGTGTCGCCGCTCGGATCCCGGCCCTCCGACGAGAGGACCCCGGTCCGATCGGTCGCGACCACTGTGAGCTCCTTGGTCGCGCCCGAAAAAAAGCCGCGGAACCGGTGCGCCACGCCGCGGCTCATGCCTGCTCCGGCGTCGACGAAGGTCAGCCGTCGCGACCGGCTCGAGGCGCCTTTCGACCAGAGGCCGACGCCGACGATGACGAGAAACGTCACCGCCGAGAAGATCGGCAGAGCCCAGAGCGCGCGCAGTGGCTTGCCCCGCTTGCGCGCGCGCCAGAAAGCGAACGGACCGGCGACGAGCGCGTACAGACAGAGAAGTGCCGTGGCAACTCCGATTGCCCACCGCGCATTCTGGTTGGGATCGAGCTCGCGACGGACGAGCCGGAGCGGATCCTCGTAGCCATAGGCATACCCGCGAACCACGGGGCTCGAAGGGCCGAACACCACGGTGGCGTTTCGTTCGTAGGCGCGCCGCGCAAGCTCGGCGATGCGGACCTGAATCCAAGGATCGCTCGCGGTCTCCTGCGTCGTCGGGTCGAAACCGAGCATCACGACCTCGCCGAGCCCGTAAGCCGCGTTGCTGCCGAAGGCCGAAGGCTCGAGGTTGCCACCCGCGAAACCGTAGACCTCGGTGGTGTCGGCGGCGTTCGCAGGAAAGCTCGACCACCTCGGCGGCGACGAGGTCGGCTGCGAAGGCTCGATCGGGACGAAGGTGACCGGGCTCGCGCGGGTCTTCTTCGGCTCGCCACCGATCAGCGCGTCGAGCGTGGGCTGTTTGAGGTCTTCGGGATGCGTGACGACGACGGCGAGCGTGCCGCCGCCGAGCACGTACCCCTGGAGCGCTTCGAGCTCGACACCCGTGACACGCGCCAAGACATCGCTCTTGATGAGCGCGAGGTGAACGCTGTGCCACCCGGTCACGAACCGCGGCAAGACCACGTCGCCGGTCGCGGGATCGGTGCGACAGGTGCTGACGAGCAGCGGCACCGAGGCGTTGGCATAGGTTCCGTAGCCGTACTGAATCCGGTACTCCGGGTCGAGCGACACGGTGCCCAAGGCAGCCCCGATGCGCGACACGTCCGAAACGTCGATCACGTGGAGGGCGCTCGCGTTCGATGCCGACAGGGTCGTCTGAAAACGAACTGTTCCGCCCTCGTCGCGCACCGTCACGACCGTTGCTTGCTCGCTGACGATCGGTAGGTGTAGCGATGCGGCGTTGCCCTTCTCGACCGCGAAAGCGGCCGATCCGGTTCGGGAGTGACCCATCGTGTCGTGTGAGAGCTCGACCGAGCCTTTTCGACGGCTCTCGCCGCCGTTTCGGATCTGCACGAGGATCTCGTCGCCGCCCGGGTCGATGGTGCCCGCAGCGAACACCGAGCGAGCGTCGACCGAGAGCGTCGGGTCTTCGACGACCGTCGGCGGCACGAACGATTGCGCGTCGGCCGAGCGAGCGGACGAGCACGTGAGCGCGACGAAGCCGAGGACGCTGAGGCCCGTCCGAGCGCGGATCGAAAGGCTCATCTCGAGAGCGCTTTCTCCACGGCGTCGGGCCTCGGCAACACGGCCGCGAGGAGCGCGATGATGACGTCGTCGGTCGTCACGTCGTCGGCCTCGCCCTCGAAGCTTCGAATGAGGCGATGGCGAAGGACCGGGAGCGCGACCCGCTCGATGTCTGCGAACGAGACATTCGGACGCCCCTCGAGCAGCGCCGTGGCCTTCGCTGCGAGCACCAGCGACTGTGCGCCTCGCACGCCCGCGCCGAAACGAATCGCTGCTTTCACCTTCGGGGGCGCCGAAGGGCTCTCGGGATCGCTCGCGCCGATGAGGCGCGATGCGTAGCGAAGCACAGGCTCGGCCACCAAGACCTCGCGACAGAGTCGTTGTAGCATCAAGACTTCTGCTCGCTCGAGCACCTTCTCGGGAGCGCGCCTCTCGCGTCCGGTGGTGCGCGCGAGGATCTCGATGAGCTCGTCCTCGCTCGGCGTCGTGATCATCACCTTGAGCAAGAAGCGGTCGAGCTGGGCCTCGGGGAGCGGATAGGTGCCTTCCATCTCGATCGGATTCTCGGTCGCGAGCACGAAGAACGGCTCTTCGAGGACGTGGCGCTTTCCGCCGATGGTGCAGGCGTGCTCCTGCATCGCCTCGAGCAGCGCGCTCTGCGTCTTCGGCGTCGCGCGATTGATCTCGTCGGCGAGAACGACCTGCCCGAAAATCGGTCCTTTGTGGAGCGCGAAGTGTCTTGCTCCGTCGGCCCCGGTCATGAGCACGTTGGTGCCGGTGATGTCGCTGGGCATCAGGTCGGGGGTGAATTGGATCCGCGAGAAGACGAGATCGAGCGCCGACGAGAGGGTCCGCACGAGCAGAGTTTTGCCGAGCCCCGGCGCGCCTTCGAGCAGAACGTGACCGCCGGCCACGAGCCCCCAGAGGACTTGATCGATCACCTCGGTCTGACCGACGAGCACCTCGTGTATCGCTTCGCGCAGCTTCGTTATTGCGGTCTTCGCGTGTTCGAGCTCGGCCGCGAGCTCCTCGGCGGTCGAGATTCTTTCAACGCCCTCACTCGATCGCTCGGTCATCCGCTCCGGTGTCTCCTCGTCGATCGCGGGGTCGGGGTTTCGACATCCGATCGAGCACGAACGTTTCCCGATCGGCTCGCCGAGGCCCGAAGAACCTCGGCGGAGCCTACCAGACGTGAAACGCTCGTCGACGCCGCTCGTTTCCACAAGTAGCCTCAACGACGTCGGAGGCCCTACATGGTTTTTTCGCGTTTCAGCCACGTTCTCTATCTCGGGCTCTCGCTCGCTCCCATCGCCCTCGCAGTGGTCGTCGGTAGCGCCTGTGGCACCAACGTCGACGATCTGTTCCAGCCTTCGGGCGGCGTCGGGGGAGCCAGCTCGAGCGGAAAAGGAGCGACGAGCACGAGCGGAAAGGGAGTGACCTCGACGAGCTCGACGACCGCCCCCGCTACGACCGGCACGAGCCCGACGACGACGACCACGACCGGACCCGGCCAAACGGTCTCCAGCGTCCAAGCTTCGTCGACCTCGACCGGCCCTCTCTCTCCGACGGTCAGCTGCGGTTTGGGGCCGGATTGCAAGATCGAGTCGGGCGGCTGTTGCTACAACTCGCAAGCGCAGTTTGGCATCTGCAGCATCAACGGCAACTGCGGCAACAACGACACGCAGATCGGGTGCCAGGTCCCGAGCGACTGCAACACCGGCATTTGCTGCGCCACGCGCAACAGCTCCCAGTCGCCGTACGACGTCGTGCAGTGCGACACGCAGTGCGAACTCCCGAGCCGCTACATCTGCGATCCGATGAACCCCGTGTGCCCGCCCTACATCGACAACCAGGGCAACACGATCCCGACCACGTGCAAAGCGAGCACGTTGCTACCGCAAGGCTACCACATCTGTAGCTTCTGACGGTTTCAGCCGAGCGTCCACCGGACCCGCGAGGCGTGTCGCGCGACCCGATGTCGCGGCGACGACCTCGCATCGGCGCTACGCCCCCCGGGAGCGTGCCGCTTCTTCGAGCTCGCGTGTCTTTGCGGTCATGGTCCGCTCTTCTGCGTCGTTCTGGTGGTCGTAGCCGAGCAGATGGAGCAGCCCGTGGGCGACGAGCATCGTCACCTCGTCGAGCAGCGATCTTCGATTCTGGGCCGCCTGACGGGTCGCCGTGTCGATCGACACGATGACGTCGCCGAGGAGCCGAACGTCGTTCTTGGCTCCTTTCATGGGAGCGCCCTCTTCCATCGCGAAGGCGAGAACGTCGGTCGGCTCGTCGATCTTGCGGTAGTCCCGGTTCAGAGCGTGGATCGTCTCGTCGTCGACCAGCACGATCGACAGCTCCACGGCGCTCAGATCGAGCGCGGCGATCATCTTCACCGCCCGTCGCTCGACGGTCGCGCCGCCGATCCCGACGAGCGGCCCGCCCTCGATCGACACGGCGACGCGAGAGTGAAGCGAAGGCCGCTTCGAGGCCCGGCTCTTCGCTGTCACCTTCTCGATCGGCTTCGCCTTCGCTGGCTTCGCGATCGCTTTGGGTTTCGCGATCGCTTTGGGTTTCGCGACTGCTTTGAGTTTCGCGACCGCTTTGGCTTTGGCTTTGGAGATGGGCTTGGCCTTCGGAGCCGGCCTTCCCTTCGCGATGGGCTTGGCCTTCGGGGCGGGCCTTCCCTTCGCGATGGGTTCGGCCTTCGGGGCCGGCTTCGCCTTCGTTGCCGGCTTCGGCTTCGCTTGGATTTTCACGTCGGGCTCAGACGTTCGCCTCGTTGCCGCCGCTGCTCTCGGGCTCGTTGCTCTCGCTCGAGCTCTCCTCGTCGGCCGAGCCGTGACAGGTCGAGAAGGCCTTCCCGCTTCCGCAGGGGCACTCCATCTCCGACGAGATGAGCATCTCTGCTTCGGGCTCCGGCTCGGGCTGATCGTGCGCGCCGGGCGGCAGGGCGTCGTCGTGTTTGGCGACGCTCATGCGAAGCGCTTCGGCGTGTCGCATCAGCTCTCGCACCTCGGCATCGCGCTCGTCTTCGGGCTTGCGCACCTCGGCGGTGAGCGCTCGCGTCACGACCGTCGCGCTCGTCCGCGCCACCATCGTCACGAAGAGGTTGTAGCCCTCCTTCTTGTACTCCTGCTTCGGATCACGCTGGCCGTAGCCACGGAGACCGATGCCATCGCGCAGATGGTCCATGTCGGTGAGGTGATCGACCCACTGCTTGTCGAGCTCTTCGAGGTACACGAACCGGAAGACCCGCAGCATCATCTCGACGCCGAGGTCTTTCTCCTTCGTTTCGTAAGCCGTCTCGGCGCGCTTGTAGAGGTCTTGCGCGAGGGTCTCCGGATCGCCGTGCTCGGCGATCTCGTCGGGCAGATCGATCGCGAACTGCTCCTTGAATCCTTCGAAGATGCCGCCCCAGTCCCAATCTTCCGGGGGCTTGCGCGGGGGACACGACTCTTCGATCATCGCGCCGATGATGCGATCCATGAGATCGAGCACGCGCTCGCGCTGCTCGGTGAGCGCCAGCGGGACGAGCTCGACGAGCTCGTCGTAAACCTCCAAGATCTTGTCTTCGCGGTCCTTGAAGTCGACCTTCACGCCCCAACCCGGGAAGCCCTGTCGACCGGCGTAGAGAACACGCGTCAGCTCTTCGCATTCGATGATCTTCGCCTTCTTGAGCTTCTCGAAGTCTTTGCGCTTGAGCTTCTTCTTGTTGCCCTCGCTGTCGAGCGGCAAGAGCGGGTCGGAGAGGTACATCCCGAACAGCTCGCCGATCTTCGGGACGACCTCGTCGACGATCGACTTCATCGGCTTGACGACGCGCGCTTCGCCCGTGGGCTTTCCGTCGTCGTCGTGATCTTCGGGAGTGTAGCGACCCATCAAGAGCGCTTGGCGAAGGTCGTAGACCGTCTTTCGCTGCGAGCTCATGACGTCGTCGTATTCGAGGACGTTTTTGCGGATGTCGAAGTTGCGCTCTTCGACCTTCTTCTGGGCGTTCTCGACGCTCTTGGTGACCCACGGATGCTCGATGGGCTCGTTGTCGGGCATGCCCATGCGCTCCATCAGGTTCTTCACCCGGTCGCCGGCGAAGATGCGCATGAGGTCGTCTTCGAGCGACAAGTAGAAGCGCGACGACCCCGGATCGCCCTGCCGGCCCGCGCGTCCGCGGAGCTGGTTGTCGATGCGCCGCGATTCGTGACGCTCGGTGCCGACGATGTAGAGACCACCGAGCTCGCGCACCTCGGCGCCCTCTTGCTCGCACTCCTTGCGCAGCTCTTCGGTGAGCTTCTCGAACTCTTCGGGCTCGGCCTCGGGGATGCGGTTGAGCTCGCGGAACTTCATCTTCGCGAGCATCTCGGCGTTGCCTCCGAGAATGATGTCGGTGCCGCGGCCGGCCATGTTGGTCGACACCGTGATCGATCCTTTGCGACCCGCTTGCGCAACGACGAAGGCCTCGTTCTCGTGGTGCTTGGCGTTCAAGACCTCGTGCTTGATGCCCTTCTTGGAGAGAATTCGGCTGATCGCAGTGCTCTTCTCGACGCTGGTCGTGCCGACGAGGATCGGAACGCCGACCTCGTTGTTGTCCATGATCTCGCTGACGACGGCCGCGAACTTCTCTTTCTCGGTCTTGTAGACGACGTCGTGCTGATCGACGCGCACGGTCGGCTTGTTCGTCGGAATGATCGTGCAAGTGAGCTTGTACGTGCTGTGAAACTCGGCGGCCTCGGTGTCGGCGGTGCCCGTCATTCCAGAGAGCTTCTTGTAGAGACGGAACAGGTTCTGGAACGTGATCGTCGCCATCGTGCGGCTCTCTTCTTGGATGCGCACGTGCTCTTTCGCTTCGACCGCCTGGTGCAGACCGTCGGACCAGCGGCGACCCGCGAGGATGCGGCCGGTGAACTCGTCGACGATGAGGACCTTGCCCTCGCGCACGAGGTAGTTCACGTCGCGCTTGTAGAGGGTGTGCGCCTTGAGGCACTGATTCAAGATGTGAAGCGTCTCGAGGTTCTCGGGCTGGTAGAGGTTCTTGCCCTTCAGCGCTCCGACCTTCGCGAGGATCTCTTGGGCGAGATCGACGCCGTCGTCGGTGAGCGTGACCGAGTGGTTCTTCTCGTCGACGGTGTAGTGCTCCTCGATGCGGAGCTTGGGGATGACGTCGCTGATGAGCTGGTACTTCGCGCTCGCGCCTTCGCCCTGACCGCTGATGATGAGCGGCGTGCGTGCCTCGTCGATGAGAATCGAATCGACCTCGTCGACGATCGCGTAATGAAGCGGTCGCTGCATGTAGTCGAGCGCGCTGAACTTCATGTTGTCGCGCAAGTAGTCGAAGCCGAACTCGTTGTTCTGGCCGTAGGTGATGTCGGATTGGTAGGCGACCTTCTTCTCAGCGTCGTTCTGCTGGTTCACGACGACGCCGGTCTCGAGACCCATGAAGCCGTAGAGACGACCCATCCACTCCGCGTCGCGGCGCGCGAGGTAGTCGTTGACCGTGACGACGTGGACGCCTTTGCCTTCGAGCGCGTTCAGGTAGCACGCGAGCGTCGCGACGAGCGTCTTGCCTTCGCCGGTGCGCATTTCGGCGATGCCGCCGTTGTCGAGGACCATGCCCCCGATGAGCTGCACGTCGTAGTGGCGCATCTTCAGCGAGCGTCGGCTTCCTTCACGGCACGCGGCGAACGCGGGGATGAGGATGTCGTCGAGCTTCGCGCCGTTGTCGAGCTTCTCTTTGAACTCGGCGGTCTTCGCCTTGAGCTTCGCGTCGCTCAGCTTCTTGAGCTCGTCTTCGAGGGCGTTGATGGCCACGACCTTCGGCTGTAATTTCCGGACGGCGCGCTCGTGCGAAGTACCGAAGACCTTCTTGACCCAGCTGAACATGTTCGTTGCCTTGCCTTCTGCGGCGGACTTGCCTTCTGCGGCGGACTTGCCATCTGCGGCAGACTTGCCTTCTGCGGCGGAAGCTTCGGTTGCGGAGCGCCCTCTTGGGGAGCCCGGAGTCGAAAAGGCCCAAAGGTGCCCCCAAACCAATGGTTCGGAGGTCCCCGAAGGACCCTTGGAAAGAGATCTCGGGACCCTACCGCTATGGCGAAGTGCGCGCAATCGGCGTCGATTCGTCAGGCACAACCCACGAGAGCACCGTATGCTTCCGCCGCCTCGTGATTGGGGGGCGCGCGGCCAAAAGTCGTGGCCTCAGTCGGAGCTTCGCTCCTTCCTTGCCCAGAGCCCTCAGGCCGATCGGTCGCGCTTTGCTCGCACGATCGGCCTGAAAGGTTCGTGGCCAAGGTCGGCGCTCGGCTCCAGCTCCCTCCTCGACGAGCTACTCCTCCGCGCCACGGTTTTCGTCGGACGCGACCCGAGATCCCGACGTGACGACTTCTTCGACGAGCCCCCCGCCCAGTTCAGCCGCCGGAAAGCCTCCGAGCCCCTCCATCCGGACGTACTACGAGCGTCGGGTCGTGGAGCTCGAGGCGAGCCTCAAAGATTTCGATCGCGCGTCCGATGCGCTCTCGCGGAATCGCGGGCTCGCCTTCCTCGCTTTCCTGGTCCCGGCGATCGTCGGGCTCGTACGCGGATACCCTCGCTGGGGTTGGGCTCTCACCGCGGTGCCGGCGCTCGGCTTCGGCTACCTCGTCGTTCGACATCTTCTCCTCGCGTCGAAGCGGCTCTCCGTCGAAGACCGTCTCGGTGTCGTCTCGCGTGGCCTCGCTCGTCTCGAGTCGACGCCTTTCGCCAAGAAGGTCGACGCCAAGACCGACGACGTTCCGCGCGGGCCCGATCCTTTCGGTGAACGCTTCGCCAAGGCCGACCATCCCAACGCCGGCGATCTCGATCTGTTCGGGAAAACCAGCCTCTTCCGAGCATTGTCACGGGCCGAGACCTCGATCGGCGAAGAGACGGTCGCGAAATGGCTCCTCGACCCGCCCTCCACGGTGGCCGAGACGATCGCCCGACAAGAGGCTGCGAAAGAGCTGATGAGCAAGCCCGAGTTGCTCGAAGAGCTCGCCGTCCGCGCGCGTCGGGCCGAGAGCCGCGGGCGCGCCGAAGATCCGCTCGTCGCCTGGGCCGAGGCTCCCGCCGAGCTACCGGTCTCCGACGACGCGCCCGAGATCGCGAAGAAGCGCGCCCCCATCGTTCTCATCGCCCGAATCCTCGTCCCGCTGACGCTGCTGTCGTTCTTCGCGAGCCCCTTTCTCGCGAGCATCAAGCCGTTCCTCGGGCGCGCCTACCTCGCGCCCTTCGGTCTTCAGCTCGTCGCGCTCGGCCTGCTCTTCGCGCCCATCTCGCGCATGGTCTCGTTCGTCTCTTCGCGCGAGTCACCGTTCGGCCGCTTCGGTGGTCTCTTCGAGCTCGTCGAGACCACCGAGCTCTCGTCGCCGCTCCTGAAAGAGCTGCAAAAGACGCTCCGCGGTGAGTCGGCGAGCGCTGCGACCCCGAAAGCCTCGCTCGAGATCGCGCGTCTCGAACGAATCGTCGGCTTCGCCGATCTCCGCCACAACACCCTCATCCACATCGTGGCGAACCTCGGGTTGCTCTACGACGTGTGGTGTGCGCTCGCGCTCGAGCGGTGGCGCTCGCGCTCCGGCCGCAAAGTGCGAAAGTGGCTCCGGGCCGTCGGCACCCTCGAAGCGCTCGCGAGCCTCGCGACCTTCGCGGCCGAGCACCCGTCGTTCGCGTGGCCCGAGATCGTCGACGGCGAGCCGTTCTTCGAGGTCGAGAGCCTCGGCCATCCGCTCATCTCTTCACCGAAGCGCGTCGTGAACTCTCTCTCGCTCGAAGAGCCGGGTCGCGCGATCCTCGTCACCGGGTCGAACATGAGCGGCAAGAGCACTTGGTTGCGCTCGATGGGTCTGTGCGCGGTGATGGCCAACGCCGGCAGCGTCGTCTGCGCGAAGCGGGCGCGGCTCGGTCGCATGTCGGTCTGGACGAGCATGCGCATACGCGACTCGCTCGAGCAGGGGATTTCGCATTTCTACGCTGAGCTCCTGCGCCTCAAAGCGGTCCAAGACGCGGTCCACCAAGATCACCGGGTTCTCTTTCTGCTCGACGAAATTCTCCACGGGACCAACTCGCGAGAGCGCACCCTAGGGGCCCGTAGCGTGGTGCTCGACTTGACCCAGCGCGGGGCGATCGGCGCCGTTTCCTCGCACGATCTCGGTCTGGTCGGGCTCGAGAGCGAGAGTCACGGAAAGATCGCCAACAAGCACTTCTCCGACCGCATCGAGGGCGGGACGATGACGTTCGACTACCGCCTCCAAGAGGGCGTCGTTCGCTCGACCAACGCCCTTCGTTTGATGCGACTCGTCGGTCTCGAGGTCGGCATGGAGAGCGAGCCCGCCGAGACCCCGGCCACGATCGACGCCGAATGAGCCTGATTTTCGCGCTCGACATCCCCGATAGCCCCGCTAGCCCCGCTAGCCGAGGTTTTCGCCACACGGTGCGGGAGTCGCGATGACGGCCAATTCGTCTCCTTCATCGCATGGATTGCAGCTTCGGAGCGACGGCTCTACGCTCGGCCTCCGATGAGTGGAACCGTTCGACCTCCGGCCATGAGCAGCGCGGACTTCGCGCAATCGAGCCTCGTCGGAACGAATCCGACGGCCTACGGCCCGGCGTCGCTTCGCGGATCGATCTCCGACTTGCCTCTCGTGTGCCCGACCTGCGGCGTCCTCTACCCCGCAGAGTTCCGAGTCTGCCCACGCGACGCGGCAGAGCTCGTCGATGCTCGTTCGAGCGGCCCTCCCGACGAGCTCGTGGGCCAGACGCTCGCCGGCACCTATGCCGTCACCCGCGTCATCGGCGAAGGCGGAATGGGTCGCGTTTACGAGGCACGCCATCTCCGCGTCGGCGGCAAGCGATTCGCGATCAAGGCACTGCACGGCGAGTTCGCGCGCAACCAAGAGGTGCTCCAGCGCTTCCAGCGCGAAGCCGAGTCGGCGGCGGCGATCAAGAGCCCCTACGTCGTCGAGGTCTACGACGTCCTCAAGACCGAAGACGGTCGCCCCTTCATAGTGGCCGAGTTTCTGAGTGGTCGAGAGCTCGCCGATCACATCAGCGCCGTCGGCCGCATGGAGGTCGCCGACGCCGTTCGAATCACGCGTCAGCTCTGCGAAGGCCTTTCACAAGCACATGCGCTCGGGATCGTTCATCGCGACATGAAGCCGGAGAACGTGTTCTTGATCGGCAACGCGTCCGAGCCCACCGTGAAGATCCTCGATTTCGGCATCTCGAAGAGCGGCGACAAACCTGGGACGCAGCTCACCAAGACCGGCATCATCATGGGGACTCCGTCGTTCATGGCGCCCGAGCAGGCGCGCGGCGAGAAGGTCAACCACCTCGTCGACGTCTATGCGGTCGGAGCCATTCTCTACATGATGCTGACGGGTCGGCGTCCTTTCGACAAAGGCGATCCGACGGCGACGCTCACTGCGCTCTTGCTCGAAGATCCGCCGCGACCCCGATCGCTCGACCCGAGCATTCCGGCTTCGCTCGAGGCCATCATTCAGCGGGCGATGGCGAAGAGCCCGCTCGAGCGTCACCAAAGCCTCGAACAGCTCTCCGCCGAGCTCCTTCAGTTCGAGCGCCCGACGACCTCGCCGGGCTCGAAAGGCGCCATCGAGCCGGTGCGGGCACTTTCGGGCTCCGAGGTCGGTGTCTTGCGTCGCACGCTCTATCGTTCGGGGGCGCTCACCGTGGCCCTCGGCACGGGAACGCTGCTCACTCTCGTCGTCGGTTTCATGCGCCTCACGAGAGAAGGGATCCGATCGACCATCTCGGTGGGCGAATCGGCCGCTCTCTTCTCGGTCGGAGCGCTCATCGCCGTGGGCTTGACCGCGCTCGGCATCGCCCACGTTCGCGGATTGCCCGCCGAGGAAGAGGCTCGTACCGAAGCGCTGGTTCGATCGATCGAGCTTCCGGCCTTCGTCGGCCTCGCCGTTTACGGCTTCGGCACGCTCGTGGTGCGGTTCCTCGAGGTGCTCGTGGTTCGTCGAGCCGTCGGCACGGCTTGGCCCGTCTGGGACATTCTCCTCGCCCTCGCTGCTCTCTCGTCGGCAGGACTCGCGTTCGTCGTCGCAAAAATCGGCGATCGTCGCCAGGCCTGAAATTCAGCCGTTTCGGAGACGAACAGCCGACTACTGAAAGCCGCGCTTTTGGACGGCATCGATCGTCGCGTCGAGATCTTTGTCACCGTGAAGACAGCACGTGGGGTCGGAGTGTCGCCGACCACACTCGCGGTTCAAGAGATAGAGCTGACCGAGGCTCCGACCGTCTCCGTGCTCGCCTATCGCGGGGAAGAGCGCCTTCTTGGCTTCGCACGACTTGCTGCTGCGGAGACCATAGGCGAGGCGAACGGCTTCGGTTCCGCGCGAGACGACATCGGGCCGATCGAGGAGCTTCTGAGCGAGCGTCGCCGCGCGCGAACCGCCTTTGGTCGTGACCAATTGATAGAGAATGTCGATGCCGGTCGTCCCCATGTGGTTCACGAGCTGATCGAACATGTCGTCAGGCTCGGGACCGACGACCAACATGATCCGCATCGTGAGATCGACGATCGCCGCGCGAACGTTGTCGTCTCGCGGCGCCTCGGGATCGAGCTCCAGCAAACGCTTCATCTTGGCGAGCGCCCCGCGCAGATCGTTCATCGCCAGGGCATGAGTGAACGCGTCGAGCGTCGTGCGTTCTTCTGCCGACGGTGTCATCACGGGAGCAGACGGTTTGTCGGGGCGGGCGGAGCTCTGCGCGCCTCCGCTGCTCGAAGACGAGTGAGCACTCCTCGGATGTCGCGTCGGCTCGGGCTCGTCCGAATCGTCGACTCGACCCTTGTCGAGCGAGCCGCCCGACTCGATGAGCTCCGATGAAATCGGAGATCGTACGGCAATGACCAGCGTCACCACCACCGGCAGAAGGATGGCGCCGAGCGACGCGATTCGAATGCCCAGCGTGAAGGATGCAGCAGCTTCCATCACCGGGATCGCGCAGCCGAGAGACTCGAGGACCACATGGAGCGACGATGATAGGGGCGATCGGCCCGCTTGGAAGATGTCTCGCGCACCGTCGAACCAGATCCGACCGTTGGCGGGATTCGAGAGCGTTGGGGCGCAAATCGCGGGATCGGCGCGCCACCGAGGCTCTCAGCCGACCGAGCTGCTGCTCGGCGGCCGACCCGACCCCTGCGACGCGGGGTGGCCGGAGATCTTCACCGCCAAGCGAGCGAACCAAGCTTCGAAGGCTTCGTCGATGTGCAAGAGACCACGCGACTTCAGAATGAATCCGTCGGCTCTCCAGTTGCGCATGGTCTGCTCGAGCACAGGCGCCGACAGCGCGGAGATGAGGACGATGGGTGCGCCCAGGAGGCGTGGATCGCTGCGCAGCATGTTGACGAACAGCGGCCCGTCGAGACCGGGCATCAGCACGTCGAGAATCACGATCGATGCACGACCGTTGGGCTCGTCGAGCGTCGACATCAGATAGACGGCTTCGCTGGGGCCGGAGGCGCTGATGACCTCGGCGCCGCGTTTGCTCAGCATCTGCTCGAGCTTGCCGCGGGTGATGGCGTCGTCTTCGATCAAGATGACGCGCGGCGCGACGCCGCGATATGACACCGGCCCGCTCCGTTGAGAGACGGGGGCTTGTCCCGAGGCCGCAATCACGCCTGAGACGTGGTTCGGGGGGCGGCTCCCATGGGCCGACGCGACATGGGCCGCCGCCACATGGGCCGCCGCGACATGGGCCGCCGCGACATGGGCCGACGCGACATGGGCCGTCGCGACATGGGCCGCCGCGACGTGGGCCGCCGCGACGTGGGCCGTCGTGACGATGGCCGTCGGGACGATCGTCCTCACGCCAGACGTTCCGCTCTCGGTCGCCTGGAGCCCCCTCTTTGCCGTTACGCTGACCATGCAAAAGGGGTACGCCGTAACGGCCGATAGCGCAATTGTGGATCGACTCGCCGCGTCGACGCCGAATCGACCCGCACGGCTACTCCTGCCATGTTGCTCCCAGCAAGGTTTGACCGTGTGCTCGCGCGATGTTCCGGCATCCCGAAGAACGCGGCGCCCACGCGCAGACCGTCATGCGGATGCGAGCTCTCACTGCGGGATCCACGTCGGGTGGAACGAGAAGAGCCCATCGACGAAGCCGACACGGTAGGCGAGCATGAGACCGAAGCCGACGCTGAGCACACCCATGGCCGGAGCGAGCAGTCGACCGGGAGCGCCCGCTCTTCGAAAACCCATCGCGAGCGGCACCGCGAGAACGCTCGTCATGAGGGTCATTCCGGCGAGGGTGCCCACGCCGAAGATCGACAAGCACGCGGCGGCCCAGCCGGGATCGTGAATGCTTCCGACCGCGAGAAGCACGATCGCGGCAGATCCGGCGAGACCGTGGACGCCGCCGATGAAGAGCGAACGCATCGCGACCACGACTGCGAGCTCGGGCTGTTCGGGAGGAGGGGCGAAACGCACCGACGAGGAAGCCAGCACGCCGCGGTCGTCGTGCGAATCGCCTTCGTGCGAGTCGCCTGCGCGCGAATATCTTCGGAGGTTCCGCAAGCCGAGACCGACGAGCATGACGGCGACGGCGAGCTCGAAGCCGAGGCCCACGTGCGGCGGGATCACGACCTTGAACATCACGATGGCGACGCCCAAGACGAGAATGCTGAGCGAGTGGCCGAGGCCCCAGAACACGCCGATGAGCGCTGCTGGCTTCAAACCCGCCGAGCGACTCAGCACGGTGGAGACTGCGACCAGATGATCGGGATCGGTCGCGTGCCGCATGCCGAGCAGGAACGCGAAGAGAAGGAGGGAGATCCGTGTCATGAACCGCCAACGACCGTAGCACGAGACGTTGCCGGCGTGGCACTTGGTCCGGGTCAACCCACTTCGGGCGACCGGCGTGCAGCTCGGTCAGCTCGCTGCGTAGAAGAATTCTTCGCGCGTGATCTTCCCGTCGAGCACGGTAAACAGGCCGACCTCGCCTCGATCCCGGTCGCGACGCGGTCGAACGACGACAGTGCGCTTCACCTACGACATCACGAACAAGCCGATCCTGCCCATGCTTCGACTCGAGCGCTAGCCTGCTCGCTGCTAAATCGAGGTTCGATCCAAGGTCGCAGTGTCACTTCACCACGCAATCCACGGCGTGGTCGTCCCAAGGAGCGTAGTCCTGGTGTTGGGTCAGGTTCACGACGGCGGCATCGTGGGCAGCGACCGGCACGTCGCAATGGCCGACGTTGTTTTCGAACGAGTCGAGATCGTACACCGCGCATTCCGTCGAGGCGCTCTTCGCCTGCGGAGTCCGTCCGTTGAAGCCGAAGCCGAGCGAGGCGAGCTTCGAGCAATCGCCTTGCGTGGTCTTGCTTTGTCGGTACTCCCAGGCCCGGGCGACGTTCTGGGGGATGCGAGCATGAAAGGTGAGGGGCTGGAACGGATCGAGGAGCACCATCGCGGCGATCCCTTTGCGGGAGGTCGCTACGCGCCCGTCACGGCGCAGGCGGTCGGCGACGTCGGTCACGTTGATGCCGCCCCACGAGAAGCCCACCAGGTGCACCTCGGTCGGCGTGTCGTGCTCGTCGACGCGGCCGTCGCCGTTGTCGTCGAGGGTGTCGAAGAGCGCCTCGTACGCGCCGTTCTCGTCGAGCGCGGCGAAGGCCGGGTACTTGCCGTCGCGAATGATCTTGAGACCTGTGGCCGCAGCGTCTTGGCAGATCGCGAAGAGCCCTTTGTCCCATTCGGAGACGCGATCCGAGAGCCCTTGCTCGCAGAGCAGCACTTTGCGCATGCTCTTCACGGCGCTCGTGTCGCTGTCGGACGACTCGTCGAACCTCGGCCCTTGGACGGCGCACGACGCCCCGAGGAGGCCGACGGCGGCCGAAATCGAGACAGCGCCGAGGCGGGCTCCGAGGCGAGCTCCGAGGCGAGCTCCGAAGCGAGCTCCGAAGCGAGCAGTGCGCGTCGCGTGGACCGAGTGAGAGACGAGGTCTGCGCGAAGGCTCGAGCGCTGGTTCGACATTGGGTCCGCCCAATGCACAAGCCGTGCTACCCGGACCGCCGCTCTGATTCGTCGCGAATGGGGGCAGTTCGCAGCGCTCGAAGCCTTCGGATGAGTCAGCGGCGATCCACCAGGTGGAGCGAGCCTACCTGAGCAAGGAGGTAGAGCGAGCAGGCTGGCCCGCCGATGTTCAGCCGGGGAGGTCGAAACCGCTCAGGTTGTGGTTGATGAACTTGCTCCCGTCCTCGTAGCGAACCTCGGGCGCGGTCCCTTCGATGGTCTTGAACTCGCCGACGGGGTTGCTGAGCTTCACGGTGGCTTCGACCGTCTCTCCCGGCTTGATCTTCACGGGGACGCTGAAGTCGGGGAACCAGCCGTGAGAACCGTCGGCCTTGAACGGGATGAGCTCGACCTCGAGCGACTCGATGGGCTTGTCGCCCAGGTTCTTGAGCTTCACCTTGCCGGCCTTCGCGTCGATGACCTCGACCGCGACCTTCTCACCGGTATGCGTCTTGAGCTCCGACTCGGGATAGCCGCCCTTCGGTCGGTCTTCCTCGTTGCGAACGAGGTTCGCATTGAACCAAAAGGTCTTGTCGTCGAACGTGATGCGCGTGAGCTCGCACTCGATGGTCGCCGTGTCTTTCGGAATCTTGTCGCCCTCTTGTCCGAGCGCTTGCGGCTCGGGCTTCATCGACGTCGAGTGCGGGTAGCGCGACAAGTGCTTGCCGCTCTTGTCGTAATAGAAAAGCCACGCCTGGACGTAGTCGGCCTTCTTGCTGCCCGCGGGAGGCGTCATCTTGAAGAGGGCCTTCTTGCCGTTGCCCGTGCCCTCGTACTTCACGAACTCGCACTTTCCCTGGCGGCCGGCCTCGTCGAAGTAAGGGTGCCGCGACGCGGACCCCGAGCTTGCTTCGGCCGAGGTCGCAGGCTTCTTGTGCTTCTTCTTTTTCTTCTCACTCGAGTCGCTGTCGTTCGAGTCTTCTGAGGAGTCGTCGTCGGACTTCTTGGTGTCTTTCTTGGCACCACAGCCGATGTCGACGACACAGACGAGCGCCGCGAACGCGACGGGACCGAGCTGGAGGAGGAGGGTTCTCACGGTGCTCGCCACGTACGCCATCGGGGGCCAGTTCTACCTGCAAAAAGAGATCGTGGTGCGACGTTTGGTCGCGGCTCCATCAACGACGAGGCCGTTCACCCGCGAGCTCGGCGTGGGCGATCTCGTGGAGCTTGCGCCAGGCGCTCACCGTCGTGTGCGATCGGGTGCCTACCCAGCGGCGGACTCAGAAATCAAAATAGAGCCCCTTGCGTGGCGGTGTCACATGTTACACTAACGTTAACCAAACCATGGACACCACCGCGAGCGCTCAACCTGTACTCCTTGCGGGGAGGTACGAGATCACCGGCGTGCTCGGCGTCGGGGGGATGGGGTCGGTCTACCGAGCGCGTGACCGCGAGCTCGACGAGATCGTCGCCGTGAAGGTCTTGAGACGCGAGCTCGTTGCGCAGCCAGGGATGCTGGAGCGCTTCCGGAGAGAAGTGAAGCTCGCCCGCCGCGTCACGCACGTCAACGTGGCGAGGGTGTTCGACATCGGCGAGCACCTCGGCGAAAAATTCATCACGATGGAGTTCGTCGACGGCGAATCGCTCGAGGCTCGTCTGACGAGAGAAGGCGTGCTCTCGATCGGCGACGCCGTCGGGCTCGCCATCGCGATGGGGGAGGGGCTCGATGCCGCGCACGCCGCGGGAGTGGTCCACCGCGATCTCAAGCCAGACAACGTGATGCTCTCTCACGACGGGCGCGTCATCATCACCGACTTCGGCATCGCGCGCGCGATCGCGGGCGGCGGCGATGGCAACCGGACCGCAGGCCTCATCATCGGCACGCCCCAATACATGGCGCCCGAACAGGTCGTCGGCGGGGCCATCAGTCCGCGAACCGACATCTACGCCTGGGGGCTCGTGCTCTACGAAATGCTCAC
>JAYUUB010000095.1:0-15500 GCA_043755175.1 Polyangiaceae bacterium
GTCGAGGAGCTCTGCCTCGAGAACGATGCGGCGGCGCTCGAGAGCCTCGAACACGCCGACGAGCAGGCGCGGCTAGCGCTCGCAGATCAAGAGGTTTCCTACGATCCTCTGATTCTCGAAGCGAGCGAACGGATCTTGGTTCGCCAATCGTCACCCAAGCCGGCCAGCGGTGCGACGCCTGCGAGCGATGGCTCGGAAGCGCTCGGATCGCTCACCCGTCTCTATGCGAAATGGCTCGAGCGCAAGCCGCCGGCGGCGCTCGATCACAGCCTGCGAATCTCTTTGGCGGGAGCCCTCGCGCGCACCTCGCCCAGCCAGGCGATCGAAGTGCTCGAAGCGCTCGTCAGCGTCGTCCCGGGCCACGTCCCGGCGCTTCGCCGCCTGGAGCATCTCCACAGAGATCGCGGAACGCACGCGGCTTTGTCGACGACGCTCTACGCGGAGGCTTCGGTCTTCACGTCACGGGTCGCGCGCGTCGGCGCGCTCTGGGAGCTCGTCTCGATGGAAGAGCGAGTGGGGCCGAGCACCACCCTCGATGCCCTGAGCCGGATCACGCACGAGTTCCCTCAAGATTGTGCTGCTCTAGATACTGTGATGCGGGTTGCAAGCCGGTTGGTGTCGGGCGTGGGTGTGCCGCACCCGGCGCTCATCGCGGCGCGTTCACAGCTCCTCGCTGCGATCCACGCAAGGCGTGATCTCTCGGTCGATCCGTTGGCCAAGGCGGCTTTCTTCCTCGAAGAGGCCATGCTCTGCGAACGGTCCGAGACCGACGCCGACACGGCGGTCGCGCTCGATGCCTACCGCGATGCGCTGGCGCTCTGGCCCGACAGCATCGTCGCGGCGCGTGGTCTCGAGCGGCTCGCGAGCAAGCTCGGCGACGCGAAAGGGATCATCAAGAGCCAGCTCGCCCTCGCGAAGCTCGTCGAGAGCCCCGTCGTACGCGCCAGCCATTTGGTGCGAGCTGCCGAGCTCACCGCGTCGCATCTGCGTGACGAGCGTCAGGCGCTCGAGCTCTACGAAGCGGCCTTGCTCAGCGATCCGGAGAATCGTTCCGCGGCGCTGGCCCTGGCGACGGTTCTGAAGGCAGACCCGCGTCGGCTCGTGGAAAGACTACGCCCGGCGCTCGAAAAGGCGCGTGGACGCGAGCAAGTCGCGCTCCTCGGGTCGCAGGTCGCGATCGCGACGCTCGAGCTCGGTGAGGCGCAAGACTCTGCGCCCGACTACGGTCCGGCCATCCTGGCGATGCAGCGCGTGCTCGGCGTCGTGGCCGACGACATCGGGTCGATGTTTCTCTTGGCTCGCTTGCTCAAAGCTCAGAAAGCCTGGGGCGAAGCGCGCGACACGCTGCTCAAGATCATCCAGCTCTCGGGCGACACCAAGGCACGCGTCGCTGCGTACTTCGGGCTCGTCGAAATCTACGAGGGTCCTTTCGCCGATCTCGACCTGGCCGAGAGCGCCCTCACCTCGGTCATCGGCCTCGACTCCAAGAACAAGCCCGCCCTGGAACGGCTTTATCAGCTCGCCTTGAAGAAGAAAGACGGCGCGCTCGTTCGCTCTTCTCTCGAGCGACTCGCCGATCAAGAAACTGATCTCGCCGCCCGAACCGAGTACCAGATCCGCCTCGCCGAGGTTTGTCGCGAAGCCGGTGACAGCGCCGCGATGATCCGGGCGCTCGCCGACGGAATCGTGAGCGCACCGAGCGACCTTCGACCCTGGACGCAGTTGGCTCGCAGCTACCGCACCGAGTCGCCCGAGGGTGCCGCCGGGTTCGCGCACGCCGTCGAGCAAGTGATCGAGCTCGCCAAGGCCAGACGCCGCCCCCTCGAAGCGCGGTGGCTGATGACCGTTGGTTTGCTCGAAGTCAACGTGCTGAAGCGCGCCAACGAAGGAGTTGCGCATCTCCAAGCCGCCGCACAGCTCGGATCCATTCCAGAGATGCGCGCAGCGCTCGGTCAAGGCTTGCTGGCGACGGGTCGCAACAAAGAGGCCGTCGTGATCTTGCGCGAGCTGCTCACCACGGAGGGCGATGCACTCGCGCGCCTCGCCGAGCCGAGCGCCTTCTCGCAGGTGCGCGGTGGGTCGGTCGCAGCGACCGGAACAGTCTTGTCGGCGACGTTGAGCTGCCTCGATGCCGCCCTCGGGACCGACGGTCGGAGCGAAGAGCGTCTAGCAGTCGAAGAAGTTCGTGCGTGCCTCGGAGAGCTCTCGACCGATCGTGTCACCGCGCTTCGCTCGCGACGCCTCGAGCCCGAGATCCCCTACGCGAACGCTTACACCGGCAGCGAAATCGGTCGCGCGCTTCTTCCCGAGGCGCGCACGCCGGTCATCGACGCTGCGCTCGCAGTCGCTCCGATCGCCGCCAAATCGCTTCGGTTCGAGATTGCGAGCCTCGGCGTGGGCTCGCGCGAACGAATTGGCCAGCGCGACGGACACGCGACGCGCGCACTCGCCGACAAGCTCGCACGCGCGCTCGGAGTCGGCGAGTTCGAGCTCTACCTCACGCCCTCGTGGCAGGGTGCGATGCGCGTCTATCCTGGCGACCCGCCGGCTCTCGTCGGCCACGTCTCCTTCGCCGAGCTCTCCGAACCCGAGCAAACATTCGCTCTCGCTCGTCTTCTCGTTCGCGTCGCAGTCGGCATGGCGTGGCTCGACGAGATTCCGGTCGAAGCGGGCGACGGACTCCTCATCGCAGCCATGCGTTGTGTCCTTCCTCAGTTCGGTGCGGGAGAGATTGCGCCCTCGCGCGAGCATCACGCCCAGAGCCTCGCTCCCGGCGTGCAGCGCGCGATCGGGCGCAAACAACGCCGCCTGCTCGAGGATCTCGCTCCGAGCATGACCGCGAACTACGACTTCAGAACCATCTCGATCGCCGTACGCAGGAGCGAGTATCGGACCGCGTACGTGTTGTCGGGGAACCTCGTCGGAGCCATCGACTACTTGCGCCTGTTCGACAACGACATCGCACGCTCGTCCGAGAATCCTCGTTTGCTGCTCCAGCACCCGGTGACCAACGAGCTCATTCGATTTGCGCTGTCGAGCGAGTCGTACGCCGAGCGACGCCGTGTCGGCACCGTGTGGACGACGACCTGATCGCCAAGCCGACGTCTTCGAGAGTCGAGGCGCCCTGACCGAGGCTTCGTGCAGACCGCCTACTTCTTGCCGTTCTTCCTCGACTTGTCGTCGGAGTGGCCTTCGCCGTGGCCATTTCCCTGCGAGGGCTTCGCCGGCGTCGACACCGGTGCCGCAGACGGAGCTGGGCTCGGTACGGGCGAGGCCGTCGGCGTCACAGTCGCTGCTTTGGCCGGGATCGCGGGGTGCGTGGGCGTGGCGGGCGTCGGAGGAGTGACTGGTTGAGGCGCGGCGGTTCCGGGGCCGAACGGCTTCAAATCGGGCCGTCCCGCAGAGGTAGGATCGGCCGCCGGCGTTGAGGTCGGCTTGGGCGCCGACGTCGGCGCGACCGGCGTGGACTTGTCTTTTTTGGTGGGGCTATCGTCCTCGTCGTTGGACGCGTCGGCGCTCGTCATTTTCGCGGACTTGGTTACTCCTGCAACCAAGTAGTAGTATGCGCCTCCACCCCCCACGACGATGACGGCGCCGAGAATCGCGAGCACTACGAAGATCGCTCGGCCCGGTCCTCGTCGCGTTGGCGAAAGAGACTGAAAACCGCTCTTCGAGACAGGCGACGAGCCGTGCGCCAAAGCGGTCGTCGAAGGAGGGTACGGCGTATGGGCGGCAAACGACGCGGGAGCCATCAGCTGACCCGAGTTGGGTCCGATGGAGAACGGAGCTGCCTGCGACATCGGCGCAGCCATCGACGCTGGAGGAACGCTCTCGTAAGCGGGGCTCGGAGGGCTCGCGTTGAGCGGCGGTGGCGGACGGGAGCTGTGTCCTGTCTGTGCCGGAACCGCCATCGACATGGGGGGCAGCGGCGGGGCCGACGAAGCGAGCTGGCTCGAAGTTGCCTGACTGAACGGTGCCGCCTGACTGAACGGTGCCGCCTGACTGAACGCCGCTGCTTGGCTGAACGCCGCTGCTTGGCTGAACGGCGCTGCTTGGCTGAACGGAGCCCGATGGCTTGGGGGCGCGCCCTGATTGAGGTGCGCCTGGTTCAGGTGCGTCGTTGCTTGGAAGGGCGGCGCGATCGTCTGCGCCGCTGACGCAGCCACGGGAGCCGCGGTCGGCTCGGAAGGTGAAGCGAACGTTCGCTGCGAAGCACCCGTTCCTGCAGAGAGAGGCGTGGTGGTCCCGGCCGTCGGGGGAGGCGGCGTGAGCTGTGCCGAGCTCAACGCCATGGTCGATCCAGCGACGTCGACTGTAGACCGAGCGGTCGAGCCACTCATCGGAGCCTGGGTTTCGTCAGTCGGTCCCGAGGTCGACCCGAGGGACGCGACGGGACGTCGTGGAAGAGGCGCCGAGATCGTGGGTCGCGGAGGCAAGGCACGCGGAGGCATCGAGCGCGGAGGCAAGGCGCGCGAGGGTTCACGAGGAACGACCCCGCCCAATCCCAAGCCGCCGGCGACTCCCGTCGGCTCGATGGCGGTGAACGCACCGCTTCCAACCGATGGCGCGCCTTTGCTTCCGAGCTTCGCCGTTGCGTAAGGCGGCGCTGCTCCTCCGCGAACGGCGCGAACGTCTGCCTGCATCGTGAGGGCGTTCGGATAGCGATCGTCGGCGTGGAACTCGAGTGCGCGATCGACGATGCGCGCGAGATTCTCATCGACGTCGGGAGCCACGGTTCGAATTTTCGGCGCCGGATCCATCGACATCTTCACGACGAGCTCACCATCGCTCGGGGCCTCGTGGATGCGACGCTTTGCGAGGAGACGAAACATCGTCGCGCCGACCGCGAACAGATCGGCGCGGCCGTCGATCTCGCGTCCGCCGATTTGTTCAGGAGACATGTAGGCCGTCGTTCCGAGCCGTGCGCCGCTGAGCGTCAACGCCGGACCGCCGCTCCGAACCCGCGCGATCCCGAAATCGAGAACCTTCAACGTCCCGTCGGAAGTGATGAAGAGGTTGTCGAGCTTGATGTCCCGATGAACGATCCCCTCTTTGTGTGCCGCTGCGAGCACGTCGCAAAGCTCGTCGGTGTACCGAAGCAGATCGTCACGCGGAATTTCGCCGAGTCGGCGCGCACGCTCGCCAAGCGACTCTCCTTCGAGCAGCTCCATGACGAGGAAAGGGCAACCGTCGTCCGAGAGGTCGAAGTCTCGCGTCTCGACGGCGCCGGGGTGGCGAAAACGATTCGTCGCTTCGGCTTCTCGTTCGAAACGAGCTTTGAGATCGGACGATGCTGCGATCTCCGGATGGAGAATCTTGATGGCGTCGCGACGGCCAATCTTGTGGACCGCCAGATACACCGCGGCCATCCCGCCCGTTCCGAGCAGCTTCTCGAGCGTCCACTTTCCTTTGAGAGTGGTCCCGACTCGCGCCTGACAAATGTCGCCGGCAGCGTCCGTCATCCGATGGAAACCCTATCAAGTTGGGGAGGCCGAAACACTTCAAACCGAGCGGTCAGCGATCGTCTCGGTTCGCGCGACTCGGTTCGAAAGTCAGAAAGACGCCACGTCCTCCAAGCTGGAACGAGGCCGTTGCAAGAAAAGCGCAAAAGTTGGGGCATTCCCCCCGTAGCCAATTGGCGCGAAGGCTCCTACGTTTCATGCATGGCCGAGCTTCCCGCCCCCATCGATCCGTCCCTCGACTTGGCTGAAGCCATTCGAGGCTTGAAGCGCGAGCGAAATGCCGTGCTTTTAGCGCATTATTACCAAGACTCCGAGATTCAAGACGTCGCGGACTTTCTCGGTGACTCGCTCCAACTCGCGCAAGAAGCCAAGAAGACCCAGGCCGACGTCATCCTCTTTGCCGGCGTCCACTTCATGGCCGAGACGGCGAAAATCTTGAACCCCGACCGGGTCGTCGTCGTGCCCGACATGGAGGCCGGCTGCTCGCTCGCCGATGGTTGCCCCGGCGACAAATTCAAAGCGTGGCGTGCCAAGTATCCAGACGCGATCGCCATCACGTACATCAACTGCACCGCCGAAGTGAAAGCGGCCAGCGACTACATCTGCACGTCGTCGAACGCAGAGAAGATCGTTCGAGCCATCCCCGCCGACAAAGAGATTCTCTTCGCCCCAGACAGAAACCTCGGACGTTGGCTCGCCGAGAAGACAGGCCGAAAGATGCGTCTTTGGCCGGGGAGCTGCATCGTCCACGAAACCTTCAGCGAGCGGAAGCTCGTCGCGCTGAAAGAGCGCCACCCCGCAGCCAAGGTGATCGCTCATCCCGAGTGCGAAGAAGCGCTCCTGCATCATGCTGCGTTCGTCGGTTCCACGACGCAGTTACTAAAGTATTCCATCTCCGACAACGCGCGTGAGTTCATCGTCCTCACCGAAGACGGCATCCTTCATCAGATGAAGAAGGGCGCCCCCGACAAGACCTTCATTTCGGGGCCCCCGATGGCGAACTGCGCGTGCAACGAGTGCCCGCACATGAAACGCAACACGCTCGAGAAGGTGTACCTGGCGCTGCGCGATCTCACCCCGCGAATCGAGATGAGCACCGAGCTGCGCGAAGGAGCACGGCTCGCGATCGACAGAATGCTCGCACTTTCATGAACCTGGCCATTTCGACGATCGAAGTCCGAGACCGGTAAGGGGCCATCTGCCCGCCTGCACCGTGGCGAGCCACGCGGGCGCCCCGATGATGGTCGTGAATCTCGTGCGACTTTTTCTTTCCTGAAGATGGGCGTACGCTCATGCGCATGATTCGTTCGTTGCGGACTCGCGGCTCCGCGCTCGCGATGCTCTTGCTCGCTGTGTCGTTCTGCCTGGCCGTCCCGGCGGTCGCCCAGCCGACTGCGCCATCAAGCGCGAGCGACCCTCAGAAGTTGGCAGAAGCCAAGCAACACATGGAGGCAGGAGCGGCCTTCTACAACGACCCGAGCGGACACAAGTGCGAAGAAGCCATCCGCGAATTCTCGAAGGCCTACGACCTTTCGGGCTCGAAGAAAGCGCTGCGCGCAATGGGTGTTTGCGCGCTCGAGCTCGAGCGTGACGGCGACGCCATCGGCTACTACGACAAGTATCTTGCCAACAAAGACATCGACGCGGCCGATCGGGCGCAGGTCGAAAACGATCTCAAGGCGCTCAAGGCCGCCGTCGCTCGGGTCACGTTCAAGACCGACCGACCGAACGCGAGGATCACCGCGGTTCGAACGCCCTCTCAAGCCTTGCCAATCACCAACCACTACGTCGTGACGCTCGATGGCGCGACCGTGGGCCTCCACCCCGGTCAGTACACGTTCACCGCATCCGCCGAGAACGCACGCGACATCGTTTGGCAGACCGAGATCCAAAACGGCCAGAGCTACAACAAGCTGTTCGAGTTCGAGAAGGGCAAGCCAGTCACGTCCGAGGGCGATTTGACGCCGCCGAAGCCCGTCGGTCCGGTCGTATTAGTCGCAGGAGACCAGGGCGAGCGGCCCATCCCAGTCACCGTCTGGATCTTCGGCGGCCTCACCGTCGCTAGCGGCGGCGCCACGATCGGCCTCGGTGTCACGGCCCTGTCGAAGAACAAAGACTACAAGGCGCAGAACGGCAAGGCATCGAAGGCCGTCCTCGAAGACCTCAGGAGCAAGGTCACGACGTTCAACACGGTCACCGACGTGTTCCTGGGTGTCACCATCGCTTCGGCTGCAGCCACGACGATCTTCGCGCTCACCCGGCCCACCGTCCACAAGTCTGCCGACAAGCAGGCCGCAGCCAAGCGGAAGGCGAGCGAGCCCGAGACTTCGTGGATGGTGATTCCGGCCGTCGGCGCATCCGGAGGCGCCGCGATGGTCGTCGGCTCGTTCTAGGAGAAGCGTTGGATATCGAGGCTGGCACCGTCGTCGCACAGCGCTACCGCATTCAGCGGCAGCTCGGTCGTGGCGGAATGGGCGAGGTGTTCGCCGCCGAGAACATTCGGACGGGTCGAATCGTCGCGGTGAAGCTTCTCCGCGCCGACACGAAACAAAAGAGCTCGGCCGTCGCGCGCTTTCGGCGTGAAGCCCGTGCAGCTGGAGCCATTCACAGCGATTTCGTGACGCAGGTGCTCGACGTCGAAGAAGACGCCGAGCACGGCATCGTCATCGTCTTCGAGCTCCTCGAGGGCGAGTCGCTCATCGAGCGACTCAAGCGCACAGGCCCGATGAGCTTCGACGAGCTCTTTCCGATCGTGGAGCAGGTCTGGATCGGGCTCGCCGACGCGCACAAGTCGGGTGTCATCCACCGCGACTTGAAGCCGTCGAACGTGTTCCTGGAGCGACGGCCCGACGGCTCGGCGCGCGTGAAGATCCTCGACTTCGGAATCTCGAAGCTTCCGCGTGAGGTAGGCGGAGAGACGTTGACTGAGATGGGCCAAAGCCTCGGGACGTTCTCGTTCATGCCTCCCGAGCAAATCGGAAAAGCGAAGACCGTCGATCACCGCGCCGACATCTATGCGTGCGCCACGCTCATCTACCAAGCGATGAGCGGCCAGCTCCCGTACGCAGCCCGAAACATTCTCATGATGGTCGAGCTGAAGTCGAAGGCCGATCCGAGGCCCCTCTCCGACGTCATGGATCATCCGGTCGAGCCTCAATTGGAGGAGTTTCTCGCCAAGTGTCTCAAGCGTGATCCTGCAGACCGCTATTCCACGGTCGCCGAAGCTCTCGACGCTTGGCGAGCGCTCCGCGGAGGAATGAGCGCCCTCACACCGTCGATGGGCCAGCTCACGCCGCAGTCGATGCAATCGATGCACACGCCGGGGCCCCATACCCCGATGCCGCAGTCGGAAGTGCAGCAACAGCAGCAAGCCCAGCAGCAAGCCCAGCAGCAAGCCCAGCAGCAAGCCCAGCAGCAAGCCCAGCAGCAAGCCCAGCAGCAAGCCCAGCAGCAACAGCAGCGGCAGCAGCAGCAGCAGCAGCAGCAGCAGCAGCAGCAGCACGCCCAGCAACAGAAGGGCATGCTGCCCAGACATCATTCTCAGCAGCGGTCGCATTCGCCGCAGCCGCACGGTCAGCAGGCCCAATCACAGCAAGGACGACAGGCTCATCCGAGCCAGGCGGGGATGCAACCGGAGCCACAGTTCTCGCAACCGCAGAGTACCGGGCCCGGAACGATCGCGATGCGGCGGGCAGACCTTCCGAGTGGGCGCTCGCAGCCTGGGTTCTCTCCTCAGATCATTTCGTCACTCCCTTCCGTCGCCGACTCGACGAGCGAAGGAAGCGACAACGTTGCTACTGTTGCAATTCCACTTCATCGTGTGAGCGAAGCTTTGGCTGCGCGCAGTGCCGCGCAGCAGCAGCACCAGAACGCGCAGCAGGGTGGCTCGCCGCAGGGTGGCTCGCCGCAGCAGCCGACTGGGCTTCCGCGGCTTCACGACGATCGACCTCACACCGGAACGCAGCTCATGGGACAAGGGATGCTTCGCCATCCTTCGCAGAGCGCCGGGCAAGCCCATGGCTCCGGCAATCTGCAGCTTCCGCCGGTTCGCATGCTCTCGGGGACGGTCGCCCTTCCGCAAGCGATGGCGACCTTGCCAAGCCCTGGGCAGCAGTTTCCGATGCACCAGTCGGGGCCGCCTTCGCAGGGAAACCGGCAGAGCTACGACGGCGGTGCGGGTGAGCTCGCGACTTCGGTCTATCGACGCGACAACACCAGCACGAGCCAACCAGGGCTTCCGATCGTGACGTTGCCGAAGAAGAAGAGCGCAGTGCCCTTCATCCTCGGCATGATCGCGCTCGCTGCCGTGGGATTCTCGCTGGTCGCGCTCATCATCAGCTACGTACAGACCGGCAAGCTGCCCTGGCGCTAGTGGAGACCGCTGCCACGGCGAGTCGGCCTCGGTCGATCGCGAGCCTCGACAGTGAGATCGAGGCTGTCGCGACCGCTTGCGTCAGTCTTCGTCGGCCCGGAGCTTTGCCATGACGCCCAAATCTTCGAGCGTCGAGGTGTCACCCGTCGACTCGCGGCCAGCCGCGACGTCCTTGAGCAGCCGTCGCATGATCTTGCCGCTGCGCGTCTTCGGAAGAGCGTCTGCGAAGCGAATCGCATCTGGCCGGGCGAACTTCCCGATTTCGGCCGAGACATGCTCGCCGAGCTTCTTCGCGAGCTCGGGCCCTGGCGTGTGACCAGGCTTGAGTGAGACGAACACGACGAGCGCCTGACCCTTCAGCTCGTCGGGACGGCCGACCGCGGCGGCTTCGGCCACGGCGGGGTGTGAGACGAGAACGCTCTCGATCTCGGCCGTACCGATGCGGTGACCTGCCACGTTGAGGACGTCGTCGATCCGACCGACCACCCAAAAGTAGCCGTCTTGATCGAGGCGGGCGCCGTCGCCGGTGAAATAGCAGCCCTCGATCTCCGAAAAGTAAGTGTTCCGGAAGCGCTCGTCGTCGCCCCACACCGTGCGCAGAATCGAAGGCCAAGGGCGTCTCAAAACGAGGAGACCGCCCTCTCCAAGCGGCACGTCGGTGCCGTCTTTGTGCACGACGGCTGCGTCGACGCCGAACATCGGCAGACCGGTCGATCCAGGTTTGGAGAACGCCGCGCCCGGAAGCGTCGTCATCATGATCGAGCCGGTCTCGGTCTGCCACCACGTGTCGACGATGGGGCAAAGACCACCACCGACGTGCTGGTGGTACCAGGTCCAAGCCTCGGGGTTGATGGGCTCTCCCACCGAGCCGAGCAGTCGAAGGCTCGAGAGATCGCTCTTCTGCGGCCATTGCTCTCCCTGCCCCATGAACGCGCGAATGGCCGTCGGTGCGGTGTAGAGAATCGACACCCGGTGACGCTCGATGAGTCGCCAGAACCGACCCCAATCGGGGAAGTTCGGTGCACCTTCGTACATGAGGCACGTCGCTCCATTCGAGAGCGGCCCGTAGACGATGTAACTGTGACCGGTGACCCAACCTACATCGGCAGTGCACCAGTAAACGTCTTCTTCTCGCAAATCGAATACGTATTTGGTCGTGACGTGCGCATTCACGAGATAGCCGGCCGTCGTGTGCAGAACGCCCTTGGGTTTACCGGTCGATCCTGACGTGTAGAGAATGAAGAGCGGATGCTCGGCCTCCACGACGGTCGGCTCGAGCGCCGGCCCCTTGGTCGATGGTGCGAGCGCTGCGTGCCACCACAAATCGCGCCCTTCGTGCATCGTCACGTCGGCTTTTTCGGGCCCGATGTGGCGAAAGACGATCGTGTGCTTCGCGCTCTTCGCCTGGGGCTGCGCGAGCGCCTTGTCGACGGTGTCTTTCAGCGGAACGACATGTCCGCGACGGTAGGCTCCGTCTTGGGTGATGACGAGCTTCGCCTGGCAGTCTTCGATTCGATCGCGCAACGCATCGGCCGCGAAGCCGCCGAAAACGACCGTGTGCACGGCTCCGATACGGGCGCACGCGAGCATCGCCACGGCCACCTCGGGGATCATCCCCATGTAGATCGCGACGCGATCGCCCTTTTCGATTCCGAGCGACACGAGCAGATTCGCGAGACGAACCGTCTCTCGATGGAGGTCGGAGTACGTGAGGGTTCGGGTTTCGCCGTGCTCGCCCTCCCAGATGATCGCGGCCTTGTTTTGCCGCGCCGTTCCGAGGTGCCGGTCGAGACAGCTCTCGCTCACGTTCAGCGTGGCGCCTTCGAACCACTTGGCGTGCGGGAGCTTCCATTCGCTCGTCGTCGTCCAAGGCGTACGGAAGACGAGATCCTTCGACTCGCGCTTCCAGAACGTGTCGGGAGACTCGATGCTCTCTTTGTACAGGGCGTCGTAGGCCTCACGCGACGAGATGCGCGCTTTCTCGACGAACTCCGGGCTCGGGGCGAATCGACGGTTCTCTACCAGGACGCTCTTGATGGCTTGGTTCGACATGGCTCCCTCACACGGAAAAAGTGTGCCGAGGATAGCCCTGCACGGCTCGATTGGAAGCCCTCGTCGCGGCGACTCGAAACGTCTGCGCGACGAGGTCACTCACTCGAGCAAATGCCGAAACGTCACCAGAACGCGTAGCCGAAGTGGACGCGCGGGCCGACCAAGATGGCTGCGTGGCCACCGAACTGATTGAGGTGTTTGTCGGGCGTGCCGACCGCCGGGTTTTCGTCGACACCTTTGAGCGCGTTTCCGGTGACGTTGAACGCAGCGCCGAGCAACACGCCTTGAATGTTGAACTCGACGCCGACATCGGTCGCGACGAAGAAGTCGACACCCCAGCTCTTGAAGCACTGAGCCGCTTGATCTTGGGCGAAGCACGGACCGAACTTCCCAGTGTTCCGAAAGCTCACGAAGTCGAACGCGAGCCCGCCGCCGAGCGTCCCGACGAAGTGGACGAGCGTGCCGGGCGACATCAAGCGCAAGAAGGGTCCGAGCCTCAAATCTGTGAGCGAGTAGCTCTCGGAGCCGCCCTCGCGTCCTCCAGAGATGTTGCCGTATTCGAACATGCCTTCGAACGCGGCGTAGGTGTTCACGCGATAGCCGGCGCGAACACCGGCGGCGCCGCCAGCGTTACGCGAGATGTTTTGGAGATCGCCGACCTTGCAGATGCTCGGTTGCGCGAGGAACGCGCATGGCGCAGCGGGTGTGAAGAGAAGGGCTCCAGAGACGAGGCCGTAGAATCCGCGTGGCGGCGGTGGAGGTAGCTCTTTCGGCTTGGGTGCAATGGGAATGGGCGGCAGCGGCCCCGGCTTCTTGGTCTTGTCGATGGTCGCCGTACCACCGACCGCGACATCGATCGGCTCGGTCTCGCTCTCGCCCACCAGCCGAACGCTGTGCGCGCCAGCCGTCACGGGCCCGGTCCACTCGCCTCGGCCCACGACTTGGCCGTCGACCTCGATGGCGGTATCGGAGCGCTCGGTCCGTACGTGGAGCGCCCCCATGTTCGAGACGAGCTTGATGTTGATCGTTCGCTTGTCGCCCGAGGCGAGCGTGACCTTGCGCGTGTCGCCGACGAAGCCCTCGGCTTCGGCGACGATGGTGTGTGAGTCGGGACCGAGGGCGATCGAGGCACGCTCGGTCGGCGACTTCTCGTCGCCGTCGACGGTGACCTTGGCGCCGGGTGGGTCGACGGTGATCTCGAGGTACGCGAACAACTCGCGCATCTCGGCGATCGCCTTTTCAGCGGCTTGCTTGTTCTTCGCGTCCATCTGGTGGCCGTGGTCGCGAAGCGCACGCTCGAGCGCGAGAACGGCCTCGGCATATTTGTGCTGCTCGCGGAAGCACAGCGCCTCGTTGATGAGCGGGCTCGCCTTGGGCTTCGCCTTGTACGCGGCCTCGAATTCGATGAGCGCACCCGTGAAATTACCCGATTGGTAAAGCTTCACGCCGTTGTCCATGTGCTTTGCGTACTCGACCCCTTCGGGGCTTCGCTCGGCGGCTTTGTCGGGCTTGGGCCCCGGAAGGGCCAGCGCAGAGTGCGCATGTACGAGGACGATGGCGGCAAAGGCGACCCCGCGCACGGTCGCGCGACATGGGTCGATCGAGCGCGCGACGGAGCCTCGAGGCGGTGTCATGGACGGCGCGAGGGTAGCGCGGGCGCCGCCGCGCGCGGTACCCCCGACTGAGCGCCGCGTCCGCGTTGGCTCCGATCCCATGGCATTCGTCGAAAGAATGCCCGAGTCAGTGCGTCTGCAGCTGAAGCTCGCTGCCGAGCCCACCCTTTGCTGTCGGGAGCGGCGCGTGGGGGCGCGCACCCACGTCGACGTTCGCACTCGACGCGCTGGAAGCTCTTCGTGCACTCGGCGATGCGGCCGCGCTCGGCGCAGCCGAGCTCGTCGCCGACGTGGTGGCTGGAAGGTCGGGGGGGATTTCGGCAGAGGCCGGCGAGGTCGAGCTGGCAGATGTCGTTTTCCCCGGCCCGATCGCAGCAAACACGACACCTTGTGGCCCTTCGGCGGTGGCGTCTTTTCTAGATATCGTCACCGTCACCGCTACGACTACGCCGAGGATGACCGCGCCTATCGCGACCCCCATGTAAACACCGGGGCGGGATCTCGCGGACGTGCGCGCCGCGGCCGGCGGCAGGCTCGAAGGCAATGCCGCGATCGTCGACACCGCGCCGAGCGTGAGCGGCCCTTCGACGACAGGAACGGATGGGGTGGGCGTTCGAGCCTTGCGAGCGTCGGACGAGGAGGACGAGCGCCCCGAGAGGACACCGCCCGACTCGACCACCAAGGCATCGAGAAACCCACGTGCGGTCTGGAAGCGATCGGCTCGCTCGCGCGTGAGCGCTTTCGCGATGACGCTGGCCACGCCCGCCGGCACGATCGGATTGTGCAGTCGAATATCATCTACATCTTTCATGCAGATGTTGACGATGACCTGCTCGTAGGTCCCGCCCGAGTGCGGCGGCCTACCCGAGAGACACTCGTAAAGAATGGCGCCGACACTCCATAGATCGGCTCGACCATCGACGTCGGGCAGGGCCTGGGCCTGTTCGGGCGACATGTAGACGGGGGTCCCGAGGACGGTTCCTTCTTGTGTGATCGTCGTGGATCGACCGTCGCCTCGACGCGCGATTTTCGAAATGCCGAAGTCGAGAATCTTGGCGAAGAGCTCGTCGTCGTCGCGATCGAGGAGGAAGATGTTGTCGGGCTTGAGATCGCGGTGGACGACCTTGCGATCGTGCGCGGCCGAGAGGCCGATCGCCGTCTGCGAGAGCATGCGAACCAGGCGCTCGGGGGAGAGCACCTTCTCGCGCTTGAGGAGCATCCGCAGCTCCTCGCCCTCGAGGTATTCCATCACCAGCGCGAAGCTGCCGTCTTCGGTTTTCTCGAAGGCGAGGACCTCGACGATGTAGTCGTGCGGGAGCGCGGCGCTGCACTCGAACTCGCGCTTGAAGCGGGCCACCGCGACGGAGTCCGTGGCCACGTCGGAGTGGAGGATCTTCAGCGCGACGCTGCGATTTTCCTTGTTGTCGATCGCCTGGTAAACGCGGCCCATGCCGCCGTCGGCGACGGTGCGCCAGATCTGGTAGCGCCCCTCGCACAGGGTCGTGCCCATGCGCTTGTCGTTGGCGTCGGTCGGGACGGTTGCTTCCGCGACCGGGGTCAGCTTTTGACCATCGATCGGGCAAAAGCCACCGTCGTCGGCGTAGAGGCGGTGGCAAGCGTCGCAGGTCTTCAAGGCGGGGTTCCGTCCAGGGAAACGTGTTGCGACGGATCAGTCAAGCTTCTGGCGAGCTCACGAGAAACGGGAGCCCGCCGGAGTGACCGATCGGTTCGTCACGCCCGCGAAGGGTCGGGCGCCGACGCCGGATCGGCGTCGGGCACGTGATAATAAAGGATCCGCAGGCAGTTCGGGCACTGCTCGAACTCGTGCATTCGCCGCATTTTCTGGAACATCATCGGCGGGACCGAGACGTGGCAGCCCATGCAGGTGCCGTCGGTCGTCCGGGCGATCGCGACGGGGCGCCGCGTCCGGATCGACTGGTAGCGCCGGTAGAGAATGTTCGGCAGCCGGGTGACGACCCTGACGCGCGTCTCGGCGTAGGC
>JAYUUB010000096.1:0-15421 GCA_043755175.1 Polyangiaceae bacterium
AGCGGTCCTTGGAGCGAAACCAAGATGGCCAGAAGCAAGTTGAAGAAAACATAAGGGAACGGATCGAACGCCTTCGCGCCCATGATCGCCGTGACGACCACCCACAGAACGGTGACGCCCAAGAGCCCGACGATGAAGGCCCAGCTTCCGTTGAGCTCGGCGACACGGTCTGCGAGCTTGTCGCTCCACGAGAGGTTCTTCTCGATCTCCTCGACGACGTTCTTCGCGGCGCGCTCCGAGAGCATCGAGTTGGTCTGGCGAAGGCGTTCGGCCATCGTCTGAAGAATGGCCATCGCCGCACGCGGCCGGCGCTCGAGATAAGTCGAGAGCGTGTCGCGGCCGAGCTCGAGCAGATCGGCGTCGGTCGTCGCGAGCGCGCTGGCGCTTCTCGGTTTGTCGTCGAACAGCGCGAGCTCGCCGAAATACTCGCCGCGCGAAATGTCTTTCAGCGACACGCGACGCGACGCCTCGCCCGGAAGATGAATGTTCACGTGACCCGAGGCCACGATGTACATCTCGCTGCCAGCGTCGCCTTGGTTGAAGATCATCTCCCCGGCGTGGAGCTTTCGCTCGACCAGGCTACTGGCCAGGGCCTTGAGGTCGTCGTCGCCGAGACCTTCGAACATGGGAATGCTGCGGAGCAGCTCTGTGCGCGACACGGGCCCGAGTATGCCATGTGACCTCGAGCGAACATGAACCGAGTGGTCGTCTTAAGGTTCGTTCAGGCCCTCGGGGGCCTCGGCGCGAGGTGCGGTGGATCACTCACGACCCATGAGGCCCTCCCACCCAAAGGCGATGCCCCAGCCCGGCGAGCTTCTCATGGAGCGACTTCCACCATAGACTGGCGAAGTGAAGACGCCGAGAATCCACCGGTCGGGAACGACTCTCTTCACGGCGCTGACGGCGCTCGGGCTCGCTGCCGGATGCGTCGGCGACATCGGTGACGTTCCGAAGGGCTCGGGCCCCGACGCGAACGCCACGTTCACGCCGCCGGCGCCGACCATGCGTCGTCTCCTGGTGAGACAGTATCTCAACAGCATCCAGTACTTGTTGGGAGACGCCGCCAAGGCCGCCGCGACCGCGCCGCCCGACGAGTCGTTGAACGGGTTCGATGCCGTGGGCTCGGCCCAGCGCAACGTCGGCGACGAAGGCGTGAAGACCTACGAGCAATCGTGCCGCGCCGCCGCCGCCGCCGCAGTCAAAGAGCACACGCGCCTCGCGACCTACCTCGACTGCACGCCCGAAGGTGCCCACGACGCCGCTTGCTACACCTCGTTCGTTCAACGCTTCGGGCACGTCGCCTATAGAAGGCCGCTCGCCGCAGACGAGGTGCAAGATCTCGTCGACATCGCCGATCTCGCGGCGACCAAGTACGGAACGTTCGACGACGGTCTGCGCTATGCGGTCGCAACAATGCTCGAAGCGCCGAGCTTCGTCTATCAGATCGAGGTCGGTCAAATCGCCGATACGACCCATTTGAAGAAGCTCTCGGGCCCCGAGCTCGCGACGCGCATGAGCTTCTTCCTCCTCGATACGACGCCCTCGATCGAGCTTCTCACCCTTTCGGAATCGGGCGCGCTCGACTCGCGCGACGGAGCCCGCGCGGCGGCCGAGGAGATGCTCAAAGACCCTCGGTCGCACGCCTCCGTCCGCGCGCTCTACGACGAGGTCCTCGGCATCCGAGACGTCGTCAATCCCGACAAAGTCTCCAAGAACACGACGCTTTTTCCGAGCTACACGCCCCTCCTCGTTCAATCGATGCGCGAAGAGACGCTGCGCCTCGTCGACGATCTCGTCTGGACGCGTGACGCCGATTTTCGTGAGCTTCTCACCGCCGATTACTCCTTCGTCGACGAGAACCTCGCGACCCTCTACGGCTACTCGCTCCCGGCGGCAGCTCCAGGAGGCGACGGTTTTCAGCGGGTCGATACGCCAAAAGATCAGCCGCGAAGCGGGTTCTTGGGCCAGGCGGGCTTTCTCGCGACGTTCGCGCACAAGGAGCGGACCTCGCCCACGCTCCGCGGGAAATTCATGCGCGAGCGATTGCTCTGTCAATCGATCAACCCGCCACCCAACAACGTGAAGACCGATTTCCCACCCGATAATGGTGCGTTGACGATGCGCGATCGCCTCACGGCGCACATGCAAGTCCCGTCGTGCGCGGGTTGTCACGCCAAGATGGACGGCATGGGGCTGTCGCTCGAGAACTTCGATCCAATCGGCCAATTCAGAGCGCAGGAGCACGGGATCACGATCGACGCGTCGGGCGACTTCGACGACAAGGGGCACTTCGTCGACGGACGCGAGCTCGCGGCGCTCGTCGCGGCCGACCCCGAGCTCGCGGCCTGCATGGTGAAGAACGTTTACCGCGCGTCGCTCGGGCACATCGAGACCGAAGGCGAAGCGAAGGTCGTGAACGATCTCGTCACCGGCTTTCAGGGTGCGAGCTACCGCGTGCAAGACCTGATGATCGATCTCGTCACGAGCGACGCGTTCCGCTGGGTAGGAGAGGAGCCATGAGCAAGCGATTCGTCCTCACTCGGCGCGCGGTTCTCAAAGGGATCATCGGGAGCACCCTCGTCGGCCTCGCGCTGCCGACGCTCGACGCGATGCTCGATTCGCACGGGACGGCCTACGCGAACGGGTCGCCGTTGCCGCGCCGGTTCATGAGCTGGTTCTTCGGCAACGGTGTCCGTCTCGATCGCTTCGTCCCGGCGGACCAAGGTCAGGGGAGCGCCTGGGCGCTCACCGAAGAGCTCGCTCCCTTTGCCAACGTGAAGGAGTACATCTCGGTCCTCTCCGGGTTCGACAACAAGGCAGGCTACGGTCGTCGCGGTCACCACGACGGCGTCGCAGGTGTCTTCTCGGGCTATCCGTTCATCGCAATCGATCCGGGCGGCGCGAACTACGCGTCGAAGTTCGGCGGGCCTTCGATCGACCAGCAGGTCGTCAAACGCCTTCAAAGTCAGGGCGTTCAGACTTACTTGCCGTCGATGCACGTCGGCGTCTCGAAGCGCATCACGACGGGCGAGGGGCCGACGCTCCACTACATCGCCCACAAGAGCCCCGACGAGTCGATCGAGAGCATGCAGAACCCTCAAGACGTCTACGCACAGCTCTTCGGCAACTTCGTCCCCAAAGACGACCCCGAAGGCCAGCTCCGCGTGAAAATGCTCGACGCCGTCTCGGCCGACGCGAAGCGCCTCAAGGCACGCGTCGGCAAGGTCGATCAGGCGCGTATCGACGCGCACCTCGACTCGATTTCGCAGCTCCAAAAGCAGATTCAAGCGCTGCCGCCGGTGTGCACCAAGCCGGGCGTTCCGACCGAGACCAACACCGACTCGCCGAGCGGCGACGAGCCGCTCGAGGCCGTCTCGAACGTCATGGCCGATCTCGTCGCGCTCGCGTGGAGCTGCGACATCACCCGCGTCACCACCTGGCAACAGAGCGGCAGCGTCGGTGGCACCGTGTACTGGATGACCGGCGCGACCATCGAAGAGCACGGGCTCTCACACGATCCCGCAGGCCAAGAGCTCGTCCATCAAGCCGTCGTGTTCAACATGAAGTGCTTCGCGCATCTGCTCGAGACGCTGAAGGCAACCCCCGAAGGAGCCGGCAACGTGCTCGACAACTCGGTCATTCTCCTCGGGAGCGACTGCGCCGAAGGGATGACGCATTCCTCGTTCGACCAACCGATCATCGTGGCAGGGAAGGGTGGCGGCCTCCTCAAGAGCGACCTGCACTACCGCTCCCCCAACAGCGAGAACACGAGCGACATCTTGCTCACGCTTCTCCAGACGATGGATCCTTCGGTGACCGAGGTCGGCCAAGCCGAGGGCTATTCGAACACGGGGTTCGGCGGCATCGTCGCCTGAGGCGCACGACCCTCGCCGCACGACCCTCGCCGCACGACCCATCGCCGCCTGAGGCGCACGGCCCATCGTCGCTCGAGGCGCGTGCCCGTCGCCGGCTGAGCGGCGGGCCGACGTAGAGCGAAAACCGCTCGCGCCGGGCGCGTCGTTGGTCCAGCATGCGCGCCGATGAAACGCGAGAAGCGCCTGACGAAGAAGGAACGCAAGGCAGAGGCCGGCGGCCCGCGACCCGCACAGCTACCGGGTGACGGGCACCAGCATCACCACATTCACTGCACGGCCTGCGGACTGCACCTCGACGAAGAAAACTTCGAGGGCTCGCCCGCGAAGGCCGAGTGGGTCGCTTGCCAGCACGGGTCGACCTTCGCCTCCTGCACCGAGCACGTCGAAAAGACGAAAGTGATGCTCGCTGAGCACGATCGCACGGGTCAACCGGTCCGCGCCGCTTCGGCCTGGCACTGACGCCGCGCCGAGATCGACGAGCTCGACCCGCCCCATTCGTCCCTGCGAAGGCCCAGTGCTGTCTCGACACGTGCGACGTCACCTCGTGCGGATCTTGCTCGTCGTCTCGACGGTGGCAGCGCTCCTCTTGGTCACGCTCCGGGTTCGTCTGAACCCCGACGTCGTCGCGCTCTTGCCCCGTCACGGCGATGCCGGCGCGCTCTCGCGCTACATCAAGGGGTTCGGAGGAGGTGGGCTCAGCGTCGTCTTGATTCAAGGGAGCGATCCCGACAAGAACGCGGAGCTCGCGAACCGCGTGGCGTCCGATCTCAAGGCGCGCCCATCGGTGGCTTTCGCGGCGGCCGGTGCGCCGGTCCCAGGAACGGGATCGAAGGCGCCTGATCCGCTGCTCCTTTTTCGCAACGCCGATACCACTGCAAGAAAACAAATCGCCGAAGCGCTCGCGCCCGACGCGATGCGCGAACGCCTGCACGAGACCAAAGGTCTCCTTCTCGCGCCTGGGAGCGGCGCGCTCGCCGAGGTGCTTGCGAAAGATCCGCTTCGCCTCTCGCAGATCATCTACGAGAAGAACGGCGTCGGCGCTGGTGTGAAAGCGCGCACCGACGGGCTCTTCGCCACCGAAGATGGCAAGACGCATCTCGTCGTGGTGAAGGCCAAAGGGCAGGCGCTGCGTGGCGCCGACGCGCGCGGCTTCATGTCCGATGTCGACGGTGTTCTCGCGCCGCTTCGGAGAGACAACCCCGGCGTCACGCTCGACGTGACCGGACCTCATGCGGTGGCGGCGGCGACCGAAGCGCTCATCACGGCCGACCTCACGCGCTCCGGCGTTCTTTCGCTCGTCCTCGCGTCGGTCGTCTTCACCGCCATCTTTCGGCGCGTGCGAGCGCTCGTCGCGGTCATTCCTCCGCTCCTTCTCGGAACGCTCTGGACCGCCGCGCTCGCATCGCTCTGGCCTTCGGGGATCAGCGCCATCGCGGTCGCCTTCGGCTCCGTCGTCGTCGGCGTGGGCTTCGACACCGGCGTGCACGTCTATGCGGCGTTGCTCGATGCCCGGCGTGAAGGCTTCTCTCCGGCCGAAGCGATCGTCGTCGCGCGCAAACGAACCGCCCGACCCGTCCTCGTCGCGGCCACGATCGCTGGCGCCGCATTCGCGAGCCTGTCGCTGTCGAGCATCGAGGCGCTCGGCCAGCTCGGCATCTTGTGCGGAGCCGGCGAGATCTTGACCGCGATCGCGATCGTCGCCATCACCCCAGAAATTGGCGGTCTGCTCGAGAGAGGCACGCCTCCGCCGCGCGCGAAGAACGGCTGGACCCATTGGGTGCATGCGCTCACCAAGACGCGCGTTCGTGCGGCCGTCGCGTTCGGGGTCGCGCTCGTCGTCGCGCTCGCGTGGATCCCGTTGGGTCTCCACGTCGCCGACTCGATCGTCGCCGTACGCCCCAAGAATCTCGCGCCTCTCGAGGTGGAGAAGAAGATCTTCGAGGCCTTCGGCGGAAGGCCCCAACCGTGGATCGTGCTCGTGGCCGACGAAAGTCGCGACGTCGCCATGCACCACGCCGACCTCATCGCAGAGCGATTGGCCGCCGACACGGCCGACGTCGAGCGCGTCGATGCGCTCACCGCGGTGCTGCCTTCTCAAGCAACACAGAGAGAGCGGTTGCTCGAGCGCGACGCGATGCTCGAGGGCAAGGCCGAGATGCTCGAGTCGGCGCTTCGCGACTCTGGGTTCGCGGTGCCGAAGTTCGCCGCGCTGCTCGAGGCTTGGAAGAAGCCACCGCACGACGTGGTCGATCCAGAAGAAGCCCTGAAGGGCGATCTCGCGGTCCTCGGAGCGAGGTACCTCGGAGAAGAGCCCAACGCACACCTCGTCGCTTTGCACGTGCACCTGCGCCCCGATGCGAGCGGCAGTGAGAAGGCCGCGCGCGCGAGCATGGAGAAGATCGTTCACGACGAAGACCCGAAGGCGATGGTCACGGGTTACGCGCGACTCGAAGCCGATCTGCACGACTCGCTCCGCACGGACATGCCGCGGATCGCCGCGTTGGCAGGGGCGCTCGTCTTGGTGATGCTCGCCGCGTCGCTCCGGCGCGTGCGTGAAGTAGCCATCGCCGCGCTCGTTCTCATCGTCGGGATCGGCGCGCTCCTCGGCGTCATCGCGCTCTTGAAGGTGCCGCTCCACATCTACTCGGCGCTCGTCATCCCCGTGCTCCTCGGCATATCGGTCGACGAAGCCATGTTCCTCCTCTACCACGCGCGCGACGCTCAGCCTGGGACCGACGCGTCGCTCGCCACGCTCGAAGAAGAGGGACCTCCGGTTCTCGCGACCGCGTTGACGACCTCGGCCGGATTCGCAGCGCTGGCGTTCGCGAAGTACGGCGGTCTCGCCGATCTCGGCACGGTCGGCGCGCTCGGAAGCGCGGCAGGGCTCGTCGTCGCGCTCGTCATCGTCCCGGCGGGTCTTCGCCTCTTCGGCAGAGCCGCATCGAAACCCTCGAGCTCGACCGAGCCTGATCCGGCCGTGAAGTCGGCTCCTCCCTGAAAAGGGCGCCGAGCTTCGAAAGAATGAGCCCGCCCGGGGGGTCGACTATGATTGCGCGGTGCTCTCTCGGAGGCCCCTCGCGCTCGTTCTCATCGCCTCGCTGACGATCGGCCCGAACGCCCTCGCAGAGCCCGTCGGGACGCCGCCCAAGAAGCCCGACGCGGCTCCGAGTCCGAAGAGCGAGCCGAAGAAGGCTGACACCTCGGCCGATGCGAAGCCCGACGCGAAAGCGCCGAAGCGCGATCCGAAAAAGAGCGACGCCGAGCGAAAATCGCCTGACGGAAGACTCACGGTCCCCGACGAGAAGAAGATCGCACGGAGCGTGACGGCCATCGTCGACATCGCCGCGGCGCTCGACACCGCGCTGCCGCCGCTCGACGGGCATGTGCTCGTGGGCGTCGCCCCGCTCGCGTCCGACGTCGCAGCTCCCCGTGCGAAAGCGCTCTCGGTCACGATCGGCCAGGTGTTCGCGGGGAAGCGTCGCTTCGAAGGGCCGACCGAGCCCGAGTCGTTCGATGTGGTGCGCGGTCGCGCGCACGGGGTTCGCGCGATCGTCTATCTCACGCCGAGGATCGTGAACGGAGAGCTCGTCGTGAGCGCCGACGTGTTTCCAGTCCCTCGCACGGTTTGGGCTCGAATCCGAAACCCTTCCCCTGGGCCTTTCGCGCACGCTTTCGCCAAAGCATTCATCGACGCGGAGGTTCGCAGCCACCTCGAAGCCGTACCCATCACGGCCTTCGACGCGACCCGAGGGCGCAACTTCGAGAGCGGGGTACTGGCCCTCGCCTGCGACGATTTCGATCGCGACGGCGCGCCCGAGATCGTCAGCATGTCGAGAAAGAGCATCACGGTCTCTCGCATCCGCGCGGGTCGCGTCGAGCCCATCGCGACGCATCTCTGGAGCGATCTTTCGAGCGCCGGCAGCGCGCCGCTCCGGGAGGCCATCGGGTTCGCGATCCCCGTGCGAGCGAGCTCCGAGCCGCTCGCCCCGAGGGGGCTCGTCGCGTCGATCACCGATCGCGCGCTCGCCGTCGAGCTCGACAGCGACTTCGATCTGACGGCGACGTTCCTCTCGCTCGCCGTTCCCGACGGCGACGCGTTCGCCTGTGCGCGGCTGCCAGCGATCACCGTCACGGGGCCGCTCACCTCATGTCGAACCAGCGACGAAGCCCTGTCGCGGCCCTCGATCGGTGGACGCTACGATGCTTTCGCCTCGGCCAAGCTCGTGAGCCCCGATGGAAAGCCTTTCGTCGTGTCGGCGGGGCGCGAAGACGGCGGGCTCGAGGTCTTCGACGACGCGGGGCATCACGTCACCATTCCGCACGTGGGCGCGCAGCTCGCGGTGGGTGACATCGATCAAGACGGCGTCCCCGAGATCTTCACCAGCCTCGATGTCGCGAGCGGGCTCGTCGATGCGCTCGTGGTTTATTCGTGGCCCCGAACCGAAGCGAAGGCTCACGAGATCGTCCGCATGCCTCTCGCCGCAGGCGTTCACGCGATCGCGACTTGCCCGCCTGAGAGCGCGAAGCGGGCGCCTTTCCTCGTCGCGACGAGCGACGAGATCGTGGTCCTTCGATGAGCTCGAGGCGAGAGGCGCTCCTCCTGCTCGGCGCGATGGGAGCCATCGTGACGCTCGGCGCGCCGCGCGCGGCCCTCGCCCTCGGACGCACACCCTACGGCGGACGCGTCCGAATGAGCCTCCCCTGGGCGCTCGGCTCGATCGATCCCCACGATGTTTCTGATCCGGCTGCGGCGTTGTTCGCGACCGCGATCACCGACTCTTTGTTCGCGGTCGACACGCGTGGCGCCGTGAGCCCGGCGCTCGCCGATGCCATGCCCCTCACCGAAGCCGGAGGGCTCGTGGTCAGGCTGCGACCCGGTCTCAAGACCGCCAAAGGCAAGCCGCTCGACGCGCGCGACGTGGTGTTCTCGATCGCGCGCGCGAAGCGAGGTGGCGTGGGGGCGCTGCTCGCGCGCTTCGGCGCTCCGCAGGTCGTACCTCACGATGGTCTCTCCGTGATCTTCTCGGCCGGAAAGGGCGCTGGGGCTTCCGAGCGATACAGCCTATCGCGCGCGCTTGCTTCGCCCCTCACGGCGATCGTTCCTCGCTCGTTCGACCCTCGCGCTCCCGACGGTACGGGGCCGTTCGGTGCATCGCTGACCGGGGGCGCCGTGACGCTCTCACGAAACCTGAACGCTGCCCGAGGAGCTTCATTTCTCGACTCGATCACGATCGCGAAGGCGAACGATCTCACCGAGAGCTTGCGAGCGTTCGAATCCGAAGGCGACGACATCGGCTGGCTCGGCAATGGCCTTTTCGGAGCACGCAAAGACGCTGCGCGGTTCGATTTGGGACGCGTTTCGTGGGTCGTCCTCGCGACGTCGACGGGGCTCGGTGAGCACGGCGCGCCAGGAAACGCGCAACGGATTTGCGACGGTCTCCCGCGCGATCGGCTCGCTCATCTCGGCTTGGGACCGCTGCCGGCCGGCCGCGCGGGCGAAGCGTGGAGCGGACCACCGACAGACCTCCTCGTCGATCGAGAGCATCCTCACATGATCGAGATCGCCAACGGGGTGGCCGACGTTCTCACGAACCCCGATCACGAGGTGACGGTTCGAGCGCTTTCACACGCCGAGATCGCGCAACGACGCAAGCGCGGCGACGCGAGCCTCTCGCTCGGAATCGCGCGACCCATCGGTCCATCGACGCTCGAGACACTCGTCTCACTCGCGGCGGCCGACGATCCGGCGCGGGCCGAAGCTCTCGCCAAGACCCCCCCGAAGCTCGCGAGCGAAGGGCCGAGGCAATTGACGTCGTCGCTTCGCGTGGGCGTCCTCGGAGAGCTCCGTGTCTCGGGGGCGAGCATCCCATCGCTCGCGCTCGAAGCCGCGGAAGCCGGCGGCTGGGATCTCGGGGGAAGCTTCATTCGCGCGAAAAAGGTGAGCGCGTGAGCCCCCACGCCGAGGCGACGCGCGTCCTCATCGAGAGAGACCCACGGCTCGCCGCCCTCATCGAGCGCGTCGGCGCATGCGGACTTCCGACGGGACCCAACGAAAATTCGACCCTTCATTTTCGAGGCCTCGTGAAAGCGATCGTGTCTCAGCAGCTCTCGAGCAAAGCCGCCGAGACGATCTTCCGACGGGTCGAAGCGCTCGCGCAGACTTCGGGCGGGCTCTCGTCGTCGCGCCTCTGCTCGATCTCGGTCGCCTCGTTGCGTGAGGCCGGGCTCAGCGGAATGAAGGCCTCGTTCGTCCACGATCTCGCCGAGCGCGTCGAGAACGAGTCGCTCGATCTCGGTGCGCTCGGTGCCATGAGCGATGACGAAGTCATCGACGCGCTGATCGCAGTCAAAGGGATCGGACGCTGGACCGCTCAGATGTTCTTGATGTTCGACCTCGCGCGGCCCGACGTGTTCGCGGTCGACGACTTGGGCCTCAAGAGGGGAATGACGCGCCTTCTCCGAAGCCGAAAGCCGCTCGAGAAGGAGCGCATGGAGAAGGTCGCTCGTCGCTGGGCCCCGCATCGAAGCGTCGCCAGTTGGTATTTGTGGCGGATCGCCGAGTCGCCAGAAGACTGACGCGTCCGGAGTCCCGACGCGCTACGGAACCGACAGGAGAAATCACCATGTCGCTCTACGAAGCCTCGGTGCCGCAGCTCAAGAAGACTCCAGAACCTCGACGAGTGGCTCGACGCCGCCGAGGCTCGCGCGAAGGAGAAGTCGTTCGACACGAGCGTGCTCGTGAATGCGCGTCTCGCGGCCGATCAATATCCATTCGTCCGTCAGGTGTAGGCGGCCTCTGACGCGGCGAAGTTCGCCGGAGCGCGTATCTCCGGAAAGACTCCGCCCGCCCACCCCGATACCGAGAAGACCTTCGAAGAGTCTGAACCGTAGCCTTGCAATGCCGGCCGCTCGCTCTCCGAACCATCTCACTCAAGCACGCGGGTGGCGTCCGGGGAGGTGCGCTCGGGTCCACGCATGGTCGTGGTGGTCGCGCGTGTCTTCGGGGAGTCGGGAGCCGGGCTCGAGGCGCGCGCGCAAGAGCGAAAGCGTGTGGAAATCGCGTTGGCTGACGACCGGGATCCCAGCTTCGAGGAGCACCGCCGTCGCAACGCCCACTCCCTTCTGATGGCGTCGCACCTCGACCAAACGACAGCCATCCGAGATGACCTGGCTGCCGCACGCGGCGCTCGCGTCGGTCAGAATCGCAAGCTCGACGCGTGACTCGAGCGCGAAGGCGAGCATCGCGCGGGCTCCCTCGATCATCTTCTCGGTGAGATCGACGCCTTGCTCGTCGAAGACCTTCGCGCGGCCCGAGATCACGTCGACGCCGTCGCCTCCGTGAATGTCGGGCGTGCTCCGCGGCGTTCCCAATGCGTATTGCTCGGGGCAGAAAGAGAAGGCGCGCAGGGTCGGTCGATCGAGCCAATCTCCGAGGGCGATCCCGAGACCGTAGTCGGTTCCGTCGACTCCACACGGTAAGCCTTTGAGACATCCACTCACGAGGACCCGCCAGGGGTCGCTCTCGGTGGGCTCGCGGAGAGCATCTACGAGGGCTCGATGGTGCGCGAGAAGCATCGCGGTCGAGGGTCGGAGGAGTCGCGTGCCGCGTCAATGGTCGGCGATCACCGACGTTTCGGATCAGTGGCCGAGACTTCTTTCGCTGAGACGACACTAGGTTCGTCCCCTACGAAGCGACGAGAAAGGCATTGAAAGCGCTCGATGGCGACCCGATCGAGTGACTCGACTGCGCGCCGCCTCGCTCACGACGAGGCTCGTCGTCCCTGAGTAAGATCACGTCGGAGCGCCCGAATCCGATAGCCTCCCCAGGGCGTCTTCTGCCATCGGAGAACCCATGAAATACCGCTTACTCTCTCGTGGATGCATCCTCGCGGCGGCGCTCCTCCCGGCGTGTAGCTCGCCTTCCGTCGATGGGACCAGCTCGTCCACGACGACTTCGGTGACGGCTTCGTCGGGCGCAAGCTCCACTTCGTCGTCGAGCACGTCCGGTGGTGGCGGCGCGGGAACCGGCGGAGGCGCGAGCTGCGGAACGCCAGCGCAATGCGGCGCCGCGTGGGAACAGACCACGTCGGACAAGCTCGATGTGCTCGTCGGTGGTCCACCGGCGGATCTCGCTGCATTCTTGAAGGCCGCGCCCAAAGGGGGCGACCTGCACAACCACCTCACCGGCGCCGTGTATGCAGAGACGTATCTCGGCTGGGCGAAAGCCGATGGCGATTGCATCAACAGCACGACCTTCGGTGTCGTGTTCTCGGGGCAATGCTCCGCGTCGACGCAGCCTGTCCCGACCATGGGCACGTTCTACGACGACATCGTCCGCGCCTGGTCGATGGAGGGCTTCGTTCGAGCGACCGAGACCGGGCACGATCATTTCTTCGCGACTTTCGGGAAATACGGCGTCGTCGCCGGGGGGCATCGTGACGACACGATCGCCGACGTCGCGAAGCGCGCAGCCGACGAGAACGAGCTCTACGTCGAGACGATGTTCAACCTAGGCAAGAACGTCGGGGCGCTCTCGGCCTCGGTCTGGTCGGGGCCTCTCACCGCGGAAGATCTCCCCGCGCTCTACCAATTGATCGTCGACGCTCCGACCTTCAACGCCGAGCTCGCGAAAGACATCCAGGTCGTGAACGACGCTCGCACCGCCTACAAGGCGACGCTCGGCTGCTCGGGAGCGAATCCGCCCGCTGCGTGCGACGTCGGCGTGCGATTCATCGCCCAGGTGGCTCGAACGGGCCCCAAAGACACGGTGTTCGGTCAATTGGTAGGTGCCTACGAAATGGCCGCCCAGACCGATGGCATCGTCGCCGCGAATCTCTCGTCACCAGAAGACGATTCGACGTCGCTCGCGAACTACCAGCTTCACATGGCGATGCTCGACTTCCTCTACAATCAATACTCCGTCACCAATCTGAGCCCGCTCCACATCACGCTCCATGCAGGAGAGCTCACGCCGGAGTTTTTGCCGCCGGCCTATCCCACCGCGAATACGTTCCACATCCGCGAGGCGGTCGAGACCGGTCACGCCGAGCGCATCGGCCACGGTCTCGACATTCTCTCGGAGACCGATCCGCAAGGACTCATGAACGAGATGCGCGCGAGGGGAGTCCTCGTCGAGGTCTGCATGAGCTCGAATGCGCAGATTCTCAAGGTGAGCGGAACGAGCCATCCGCTCACTCAATACCTTCAAAACCAGGTGCCGGTCGCGCTCGCCACCGACGATCAAGGCGTCTCGCGGTCGAGCATGGCCGGCGAATACCTTCGAGCGGTGCTCGACCAACACCTCGGCTATCGCCCGCTGAAGACGATGGCCCGTGACAGTCTCGAGCACGCCTTTCTCCCCGGGAGAAGCCTCTGGACCACGGTCTCCACGGCTTCGCCTGTCGCGGAGTGCGAATCGACCGACACCATGGGCATCGGCAACACTCCGAATGCCGTCTGTCAGGCCTACCTCGACACGAGCGAACGAGCGCGGATGCAATGGAAGCTCGAGCACGCGTTTCGCATGTTCGAGAGCCAGCAATAGTCTCGCAAACCGGTTAAGGCCCGCGTACGAACAAGTCGATCGATCTTCCGTCGAGACCGAAGCGCGCCTAGGGCGACCGTCTCGCTTCGGTCTCGGCGGTCTCGCGACGCGCTTATTTCGACCGGGCGCCTTAGTGAGCGCTCCCGGCGAATGCCGTCGCGGACGGCGACACCGCGAGCGTGTCCATGATGCCGCTCTTCGGATGCGCGCGGTAATAGAGGCTCCGCTTGGGGGCCTCGGCCATGATGCCTTCCCACGAGCGACGCCGCGGAAGCCTCATCTGATCGGCGAGCGCATAAGGAAACCGGGTGATCGGATCGACGGCTTCGAGGAGGATTGCGTGTTGGTGGACGCGATCGTCGCGCTTCAGGCCCTGGATGCTCAAGATGTCGCCAGGCTCGAACAAGTCGGCGTGCTCCTCGAGAAACGCGAAGAAGCGATCGCGATCGCCGAATGGGATGCGCTCGTTGCCGGTGAATCGCCTCATGTCGAACAGGTCTGGGAGCTTCTCGGCGAAGGTGCCGAGCGCGATGACCCCGCGCGGGCGGCTCTGTTCGTGGTCGTCGAAGCTGAGGCGGCCCTTCGTTCGCTGAGGCTTTTCTCCGCGTGGCGCATACCAACTCCCCGCGGTGCGTTCGAAGCTGTCGAGGACGAAGTCGACGCACACCTCGGGCGGGTTCGGACGACCGTTGGCGTGATAGACGAGGTAGGTCGAACCATCGTGCTCGAATGCCTGTCGTCCTGCGAGGTAGGCCCCCGTCCAGAACGGTCGAAGCTCACCGTCGCGATCAGGACCTGTCACGGCCCGTGGGCGATCGAACGGGAGCGCCTCGAAGACCACCTCGGTCACGGTGTCGCGCAGCGCACGGATCGCCTCACGATGTCGCGCAGTGCTCTCGGCGTGGGCTTTCGTGAGGGCGCGGGTTGCGCTCGGCTCCGCGAGACAGCTCAACGTGACCACGGACCCGCTGCTCGTGACGACGGCCTTCGCTTCGGTCTCGCCATAGCGGAGCGTCACGGCGAGATCGGTCTCGGTCAGCCGATCGATGCGCATTCGCTCGAAGCCTTCGTGATCGGCGAGCGTCGCGATGTCGCGGTGCAGCGGTGACGCGAGATCCGACTCGCTCGTCCCGACGCGGTCGCCGAACAGGAGCTGCGCCGGTCGGCCCTTCAGCTTTCCTTGGGTGAAGACGTAGGTCGGCTCACGCGTCGTCCCCGCTCTGGCGAGCTTTTCGACGCTCCCTCGGCGGAGCAAGAACAGGGTCGGCTCGTCGAACAGATCGGTCAGCGAAACGCGCTCGACCATCGAGAAGAGATCGTTCGGATCATCGGCGTAGAAGTAGCCCTCCCGGAGCAGGGCCGTTCGCAAGCCGATCGGATCGTGCTTCAACCGATCTTCGAGCTTGAAGACGCGGATCCCGGGAGGCTCCTTGTCGAACGCTCTTTTGGCCGCCAGGGCAGCTTTGCCGAGGGCGCTCTCGGGCGCCGCCACTGGCTCGCGGACGAACACGACGGGCTCGCCCCTCACGCGTCCGAGAAACGCCGCACGGTGCGCGTCGTAGCTCTTGGCACCTGGCGAAGGGGCGGTGGCGATGAGCGCGTCGTAGCGCACCTTGCAAGCCGTGAAGGCTTCGTCGGTCTCCGGCGTCGAGGCTTGGACGGCGCTCGCCGAGGGTTTCGGGATCGGAGGCTCGCTCGACCGGTCGTGCGTCGAGCAGCTCGTGCCCGCGGTCGCGAGCAGTCCGAGCGCGGCGACGAGGAGAGCTCGGGCCGTTTTCGCGGGTCGGTTCTTCGGCAAAGCCACGAAGTATGGATGCCCCGCACGAGTCGTGCATTCCCGTATGCCGGCTCGGTCTTCAGGCGCCCGGTCGAAATAAGTGCTGCTGCGACCGCCGATGCCTTTGCTGCGACGATCGGTCTCCTCTCTCCGCTCCTCAGCCTACAAAAGTAGGCTTCCGGTGCTCGTTCCTCGGGCACCAGTCTCGCGAAGGTTGAGGCAGAA
>JAYUUB010000097.1:0-15350 GCA_043755175.1 Polyangiaceae bacterium
TCTTCTCGCGAACATCTTCGAGCGAGAGAGGCTCACCTTCCGCGATGGCTCGGAGTCGGCGTTCGGTTCGAGGTGAGACGCGCTGCCAGAGATCGGCCCCGATTCGCGCGATCGCCGCTCCGCGTCCGGCCGACACCGAAGCGGGCCCGGAGCCCGCGTGGACCGGTCCGAACGCGGCGACGATCGCGTCGAGCAAGGTTTGGACGGCGTCGTCGGACTCCGCAGCGACGATCGCGAACTCGGGCAAGGTGGCCGCGAGACGACTCGCGAGGAGATAGTGGATTTCGGGGCTCACGACCTTCACGTCACCTTCGACGACGAGCGCGGGTTGCGAGAGCAGCGCCACCGAGACGCGGAGAGGGCCGTCACGTCGCGGCTGATAGAGCGAACGCTGGCCGAAGAGCGGCTGGACGGCGGCGTATACCGACGACAACGGAGTCGCCGGCCCCGGCTGGATTCGAGGAGCTTTATCGAGACCGTAGGCGCCGAGATCGCGCCGATAGAGCCCAGACTCCCACACGAGCGCGAGCGCTTCGGTCGCTGGTGTGGCGAGATCGCGGAACAATAGACGCTGCAGCAACCCCGGCTCGACGAGCTGCGCCGAGAGCGGTGGAGGAGCGTAAGGCGGCGACGTTCCGATCGAGAGCACGTGCTCGACCGATCGCGCGTAGGCGGTGCTCTTGTCGGCGATCGAGGCGTCGAGGAGCCGCTCGAGAGCAGCGCGCTGGCCCGGTCGATGAGCGGCTTGGTGGCGCCGAACGACCAGGATGTCTCGTGTCCTTGCGGGACCGTAGCCTCGAACGAGGGCCTCACCCGCGTCGTCGGATCCGCCTAAGAGCTCCTGAAAAAGCTGCTCTTCACGGTCGGTCTCGATCGCGGGCCAAAGGACGGCTTCGGCGCGCGACGCCGGCATGCGAGACGGCGGAGGAACGCTGTCGGGCGCCGAATCGGCGCGAGCCTCCACCTGAGGAGCCGCCTTGGCCGGCGTGGCGAGCTCGGCTGACTGCGCCTTGGCGTCGCTCGAGGTTTGCGCCGTGGCCAGCTCCGCAGATTGCGTGTTGGCGTCGTCGGACCCTTGCGCCTCGGCGCGGCCGGAGGTTAGCGGCTTTTCCTGCTCGTTGGATGACCGGACACTTGGACCGTTCGCCGGCGCACTTCGCATTGGAGATGGGGCGGACGGCTCTGCTGACTCGACCGCCACGAGGGCGGCCGTGACGGGCCCCGAGACCGCGGCTGGAACGGGGATCGCCGCCGCCGGAACGGGGGATGGGAATGCCGTATCTTCGGGCGCGGGTGCCTCTTCGAGCGACGCGAGGAGCTCTTCGACCGAGGCGTCGTGAACCGGCGGGACATCGTCTTCGACGGCGTGGTCGTCTTCGACGGCTTGCACCTCGACCGAAGGTCCGGATGAGCGCTCCGCGCGCTCTGGCTCGCCAGTATCTTCTGGCCCTGATTCATCGTCCGAATCGACCTTCCAGAGAACGGGCGGTACCAGCGGCGTCAATTCGGGATCGATGATCGAGGCCGTCGGGGAGGTCTCGGCAAGCGATGCTTCTTCGACCGACGCAGCCTCGGACATCTCGGGCTCGGAGTCGGAGGTGACGCCCCCCGGTCGCTCGTCCACTCGTGGCTCGCTCGTTCGAGCCGCCGGGCGGACTGACGTGATCGAGACTTCACTCGGATCGACCTCTGCGAAGCCGCCGCTCGGGCGTTCGTTCGCGTCGTCGGCGGCGGCAGGAGCGGGCGGCGTCGCTTCGCGCTCAGCTTCTTCGTCGCGAGCTCTGAGGAGCGCGATGGCTCGCCGAACGCGCTCGGTGAGGGGTCGATCGTGACGACCTACGGTGAGCGCCTCTTCATACAAGAGCAGAGCAGCTGCGGGATCGGCGTCGGCGCGAATTTCGGCGAGACGTTCGAGGAAGCGTGCGCGCGCGAGGCCTGTGCTCGACCCGATGAGATCTTCGAGCGCTTTGGTGGCGATGGTCGGATCGTCGTTCGCGGCAAGGAGCTCTCGACGTCGGCGATCGACTTGCGACCGCGTCTCCGGATGGCTCTGGGCTTCGTCGAGGAGCGTCTGGGCGAGCACGAGGGAGCCCACTTGGATGGCCGAGTCGGCCGCGGCGAGGGCGACGCGACCACGGCTCCGAAGCCCCTGAAAGTCGCCTGCCAGGGCTCGTTCGAAGAGCGGCAAGGCTTGCTCGTGGGAGCGGTTGCGTGCGAGACGTTCGGCCATTCCGAGCGCGACGAGCGGCAGCGGGCCGACCTCGGCGTGTCGGTGGGTGAGCTCGCGCATTCCTGCGCCACCGCCCTGAATCACGTCGAGCTCCTCGGCGAGCAAGAAGGCGTGGAGCTCGACCAGATCGCCTGGAAGCCCTTCGGTCACCGTGGCCAGCGAATCGACGGCGGCCTGCGCTTCGCGGGGCGTGCCGGTGCCGCGTGCGCGGTACTCCAGCCGCAAGGCTTCGAGGGTCGCGCGTGCGTTCTTCGGGTCGAGACGAACCGATCGGCGGAGCCGCAACAGCGCGCCCGATTCGTCTCCGCTCGAGAGCGCAGCGGTCGCAGCTTCGAAGAGCACTTGCGCTTGCTCTTCGGCAGACTCGAACCGCTTGACGGTCGAAAGCGCGTCGAGGGCGAGCGCGAGCCCGAGCTGGTCGCCGCTCGCGCGCGCAGCAGAGACGCGAAGCTCGGCGACGACCTCGGGGGGGAGCGCTTTTTGAATCTTGTCGAGGCGAATCAGCGCGCGCGACGGATTGCCGGCGAGCGTGTGACCATAGATCGCCTTCAAGGCGAGCTCGACGCGCTCTTCGTCGGGACGGTCGACCTGCTCGCTCATCCGCTCCCAGAGCGGAGCGGCACGCTCCGACTGGTCGGTGCGCGTGTAGAGATCGGCAAGAAACGAAAGAGCGCTTCGATCGTCGGGCGAGACCGAGAGAATGGCTTCGAGATCGGCGCAGGCGTCGGCGAGCCGGTTCAGTCGTTGTTCGAGCAGCGCCGCTCGGCGGAGGCGCAACAAGCGCCGCGCGTCCTCCGTGGGAGCGAGCGCGATTCGTTGCTGAAGTATCTCTGATACATATGAAAAGTTGCCATTCCCGTGGGCCAACCTCTCCGCGGCCTCGAGCTCCGCGCCAGGTCCGACCTGACTTTGCGGGGGCTCCGAGGCGAGCGAGAGGCGCTCCGGAGGAACCGACGCCGTCGCGTCGGGGGCCGCGCTCGGCGTGCGAGGAGGCGAGGCCGCCGGATCGGCGCTCTCGACCGCTTGGTCGCCGGCCGGGTCGTCCGTTTCGGTCGTCGCAGAGGGGACCGCTGGAATGAAGGTCCGCACCTCCACGGCATCGACGTTCTCTGGCTCGACGCCGGACGACCGACCACCGCCCTCGACTTGCAGAGCTGCGGGAGCGTCATCGTCGTCGAGGTCGAACGTCTCAGCCCGCTGTGCACGCTCTTCGGCGTCGCGTCGCTCGACCTCGGCGCGCAGCCGCCCCTCGGCCGCGTGGTCGCCCAGCTCGTTCGCGAGGCGCGCCGCTAGTTGGAGCGTCTCTTTGCCTCGCGTAGGGCTTGTCTCGGCCGCTGCCACGAAAGCAGAGGTCGCTTCCAGATCTCCAGCGAGGGTCTTGGTGACCGACATCAGCTCCGCGAACGAGCCGTGCCCGGCATCTGCAACGAGCGCACGCGACATCGAGATGACGGCGGCGTGGACGAGCCCGACTCGCGCCGCCGCTCCGGCCAACCGAATCGCCACGAACGCGCCGTCGGGTCCTCCGAGCTTGGGCAGCGTCGCGTACAGGGCTCTCTCGAAACGGGCCGACGACAGATCGGCGCTCTCGCCACGGGCGAGGAGCGCGACGACCGTCTCTTCGATGCTCGCAACGATGGGCGACTCGGGAAGCGACAAGAGAGCGCGCAGAAGAATGTCGAGCCGGATCCCGAGACCTTCGGGCGTCGGGCGCGTGAGGAGCGCCGCGCGCTTCAGCCAGAGGTTTCGCTCTTCGGGTCGCGCGGCTTGCCCGATGCGTTCGAGGACACGAACCGCATCGGTCGAGTCGCCGGTCGTCTCGACGAGCCGCGTGACCAGCTGCCAGCTCGTGCCCTCGGTGGGGACGGCTTCGAACGATGCGATGGCATGCTTGAGCGCGAGATCGATCGATCCGCGTCGCTCGAGTTGTCGAGCGGCTCGGTAGTGCGCGGCTCGTTGGCCGTAGATCCCCATCGCAGCGTGAGCGAGACCGTCGTACACGCGCGACAGGACGAGCGCACCTTCCGCTCCGCGCGCGCTCGCTTCGGCGATGGCCACGGCCTCGGGCTGAGAGGCGTCCAGCTCGAGCGCGAGCGCGGCCGTATCGAGCGAGATCTCGAGCATCCCCTGCTCGGCGGCTGCGCGCGCGGCCGCGGTGAGGAGCTTGGCGATTCGCTTCGGCGCGCCGTCGAGCACGAGGGCGCGCTCGCGAATCGCGAGAACGGCTTGCTCCGGCCCGGCCAGCTCGACGAGGTCTTGAGCGTAGAGATCGAACCTATCGACGGGATCGCACGCCGCAAAGAGCGCTTGCTCGCTCCCTCGGTAGTCTTCAGCGAGGTCCCAGCGCAACGCACCGAGCGCACGCCATGCGTCGAGTGTCTGCTCGGAATGTCGACGATCGCCGTCGAGATCGGAGAGCGAACGAGCGACGGCCTCGGCGAACCAGATTCGGCCGTCGGCCGAGAGCTTCTTGTCTCCGCTCGCGAGCGACTTCTCGAGATCGCGGGTGGCTTCGAGCGTCGCATCTGGAGCGCCTCCGAGCACGGCAGAACGAACCAGCTCACGCGCGGCACCATCGAAGTCGGCCGCATCGGCTCGTCGCAAAGCCAGCTCGAGGAAGGTCGCCGTCGACGGCTCCTCGAGGGTCGCGAGCCAGCGTTCGAGCGCCGCGATCGACAGACCGCGGTCACCATGCTGGTCGCCGAGCATGATGAGCTCGCGTCGGAGCACGGGATCTTTCGAGCCGAAAACGTCGAGGGCCTTTCGAGCGACACCCTTTGCTTTCGGCGTGTCGAGCTCGAACAAGGCGCGCAATCCGTCGAGCAGCGGAGCCGCGAGCTCGGCGAACGGTTCTGGTTGCGCGAGGACCCATCCCAACGCCTCGGACAGACGCCCCGAATCACCGAGTGAAACGGCGCGGCGCACTAGCTCTCGGATCGCGCGGGGGCTCGATGGGGTGAGGGCGAGCCAACGCTGCGTCCACGCGAACGAGAGCGAAGGCTCACCCGCGCGGTCGAGCGCCGTTGCGAGCTCGGCGCAGAGCTCGACCGTCGGAGCCAGGATCCCCATGGCGCGTTCGAGAGCGGAGGCGCTCTCGCGATCCGAACGCGCTGCTGCGACGCGCGCGAGCGCACGCGCGGCACGCGCCGAGCCGGGAGCGGCCGAGATGGCCGACTCGGCGGCGCGAAGAGCCGTCGAAGGATCGCCTGCGGCGAGCAGTAACTCGGCCGCGAGCGCGAAGAGCACGGCTTTCAGGGGTGGTCCGAGCGGCTCGGCGAGATCGAGCAACGCTTGTGCGCGATCGCGCTGCGCCCCGTCGATCGTGGCGAAGACGTAGAGCTCCGCCGAAGCGGCGGGATCGCCCGCGAGCAGAGGAGCGATGTCCTCGATCGATCGGTCGAGAGCGGGCGAGCCCAAGAGCCGCGCGAGCTCGCGCCGCACGCGCCCACGCTCGCGCTTCGGAAGCGCTGCGTCGAGACGTGCACGGAGGACGCTCTCGTAGAGCTCGAGCTCTTCGCGGCTCGCGGGCCCGGCTCGCCGCGTCATCACGCGCTCGAGGGCGCGTGATGGGTCGATCTGCAGAGGCTCGGCACGAACCAAGGCCGCGAGGACTTCGATCCAACGCGCACGGTGATCGGGCTTGGATCGATAGAGCTTCGCCAGCTGACGAAGCGCGGCGACGCGCGCTTCACGGGCGTCGTCGAGCCCGTCGCCCCGCCGCGAAGCGAGCGCCTCGAGCCGTGCGATTTCCTCTTCGGCGCGCTGCGCGTCGGCCTCGACCCTCGCCTTGGAGAGCTGAACCGTCTCGCGCTCTTCTTCCGAAATTTGCTCGAGCGCGCCGAACGACCAGAGCGCCAAGAGCGGATCGCCGAGCTTGCCTTGCGCGAGCTCGCCAAGCTCGTGGAGCGCAGCGATGCGAGCCGGCGTGTCCGTCGAAGCTTCGCTGGTGGCGATTCGGACCAGCGCCTCGACGAGAGGCTCCAGATCGCCGCTCACCTCGGCGTGATCGCGGAGCGCTCGTCGCGCATCCATCGATTGCGGGTTCAACGACGCGGCGGCGAGATGAGCGTCGATCGCGCGCTCAGGCCTCGCGAGCGGCCCACCAGCGAGCCGTGCCAACGCCTCGTAGGTCTCGGCCGCGTCTTGCGTCTGTTGCCCACGCGCGCGCACGGCGAGCCTCGCGGCCAGCAGATCGTACATACCGACACGGGCCAGAAGCTCGTCGACCTTGGAGCGATGCTCGTCATTGGAGCCCGGGTCGGTCTCGATCTCGATCCCGGCATCGAACGCGCTCACCAACGCGCGGGGCAGATCACCGGCGACGAGCGCCTCCTGCAGACGCCGGATGTGAACATTGACGCGAAGCTTCGGCGACAGCGCTTCGGCATGGAGGCAGAGAACCTCGTCGGCTGCTGCAGCTCGACCACGCGCCTTCAAAGCGTCGACGAGCGCTTGGGCCGCGGCGCTCGATCCGCGTGAAGTTTCGAAGGCGCGGAGCGTGTCTTCAAACGCGGCCTCGCTGTCGCCGACGACCTCGCGCAGCCGAGCTGCTCGAAGGTAGGCCTCGGCGGCGGCTTCCGAACCTTGGGCATCGGATGACCACGCAGCGAGCGTCGCGGCGAGCTCGTGGGGGATCGCGTCTTTCGGATCGACCTCGGTGGCCTTCGCGATCGCCGCGCGGGCGGCCGTCGCGTTTCCAGAGCGAGCGTGAAGCACCGCAGCACGCATCCACGCCTTGACTCGCGCTCGGGGTGTCTCGGAAGTCTCGGCTAGGACCATCATCTCTGCGGCCGCGAGCGCCGGCTCGCCCACGCCCGACAACCAACCCGAAAGCTCGGCCCGCAGCGCGGCGTCTTCACCGAGAGCGAGTGCGCGGCGTGCGAGTCGTAGCGCCTCGTCGAGATCGGTCCCTCGCGACGCGTGCAATCGAGCGAGCTCGACGCTCAGCGCTCGCTCCATCTCGGTGTCGCCCGCGTCGGCCGCGTCGACGAGTCGCGCGACGAGCTGCGGGACCTCTGCCCGCTCTCCTTCGCTGCGCGGGAGTGGAGCGGTCGCGGACGAGCCTCCCCTCGGGGATTCGGTCCCCTGGGTTGGATCATCGAGATTTTCGTGCGTGGCGTCCATGTCTGGTCGGACGAGGTGCGCCAAGAGCAGAAGGAGCCCGAAGCGGGGACCTCGCGGCAAAATGGCTCCGCTAGTCTACCATCACGTCGATGGTGAACGCCCAAAAGCTGGCGCTTCTGCGTGCGCCTTCAGCGCAAAACGACGGCAAAAGGCAAAGCGGCGAGCGTCCCTTCGCCTCCGGCCAGGGGCCACGCGCTCTTCAGCCAGACCACCGCCTCGGGGGGTAACGTTCGTTCGATCTCGGCCATCGGCGACAAAGCGTGCGCCGCCGCCAGAGCTTGCGACTCGGCGATCTCGGCCCGCGACTCTTCGTCTGAGCCGCCGCCTCCCAAGAGGTCGGCGAGGCTCGCGCGCTCTCCGACGATCGTCACGTTCCCGTCGGCCCCTAGAGCCCCCTCCTTCAGAGCGAAAGCGACGGCCTCGGTGAGGCCACCGATCTCGTCGACCAGGTGCTTGTCCTTCGCCGTCGCGCCTCCGAAGATGCGGCCCTCGGCGGACGCCGAAACCGTGGCCTTGTCGAGCCCCCGGCCTTCGACGATGCGATCGATGAAGGTGTCGTAGATGCCCTGCATCGACGCCAAGACTTTGGCTCGCGTCGCATCGTCCCAGCGATCGAACATCGACATGTACGAGGCGCGCGCAGCCTTCTTCGGATCGGTCGCGGCAGCGACGGTGACGGTGTTGATTCCAACCGAAGCCAGCGAATCGTGGATCGCGAACTTTCCTCCGACGACACCGATCGACCCGACGATGCTCGTAGGCTCCGCGAAGATCCGGTTGCCTGCGCACGAGAGGTAGTAGCCGCCGCTCGCAGCCATGCCTCCGACGCTCACGATGAGCGGTTTCCGCGCCCGCAGCAGCATGAGCTTGTGCCACAGCAGATCGGACGCGAGCGCCGAGCCGCCTGGCGAATCGATTCTGAGCACGACGGCTTTGACTGCATCGTCGTTCGTGAGCTCGGTGATCGTGCGACCAAGACCTTGTTCGGTGATGCCGCTGCTTCCGCCGAATGGACTGCCTCCTCTGCCACCCATCGTGATGGCGCCGACGGCCCGCACGATGGCGACGTGGGGCTCGCTCGTGACGTCGCCCCCCGCGAGAGAGCGAAGGATCTCACCGACTCCCGAGCCGCTTTCGGAATGACCGCCGAAGACGACGAGCGTTCGTTCGGCCGCGGCATGTTTGCGGGCTGCGTCGCGGGCCTCGTCGAGAAATCCGACCTGGTCGATCATCCCGAGCGCTTTGGCTGCGACTGCGGTGTGCGGGCCGTCTTCGACCGCATCGGTGAGGTCGTTCTTTCGCCCAGCGTTGATGTCGCTGATCCAGACCGACCGGAGATCGCGCAGCGTTCCCTCGAGCGACTCTCGGGCCTCGGGGCTCGGCTCATCTCGAGTGAACGGCTCCTGCGCGCCTTTGAACTTTCCGACTTGGAGAAAATCGACGCCAACACCGAGTTTCTGCAGGATGCTCTTGCCAAAGATCAGCTGCGCGGCGATGCCCACGCTTTCGACCTGCCCAGCGGGGCTGAGCCAGACCTCCGAGCAACCGCGAGCCACCAGCAACAAGGACCCGTTTTGAAGCTCGTCGGCATGGCAAACGACGGGGATACCCTTCTGCTTCACGCCGTCGAGCAGACCGCCGATTTCGCGTGCGATCGAGAAGGTGATCGGCGCGGTGCCGATGCGCACGAAGATACCTTTCGTGTCGGGATCGAGGTGGGCGAGCGTTCTGACCAGCTCTGCGTGACCCCCGCCCGACGGCGCGCCGAACAAGCTCGAGGCTCCGAGCTCGGGAAGGCCGTGTGACAGGTTGATCTCGACGAGCGCAGGCCCGGTCAGCGGATCTCGTTCGCGGGCTTTGGTGTGCGTCCCCGACTTGCGTCCTTCGCAACCGGAAATTCCGGCCCCGAGGACGAGAGCCCCGAAGGCAATGAGCCAAGAACGCTTCATGGCAAATCTTCTTTGGGGGCTTCATCGGGAATTGGTGGAGTCGGCGGAGGCGTCGGAGCGCCTCCGCCGGTGCTCCCGCCTGGCTCGGGAGTCGGGCCGGTACCGGTCGCGCTCGAGGTCGTCGAGTCGACCGGCGGCGGAGTCGCTCCGCCACCCGAGCGTTCTTTGGCGCGTGGATCGTTCGCCCCGAGCTCGAGCGCTCGCGCGTAGAGCGCGCTCGCAGCCCCGCGATCGCCCGAGTCCCATTTCATGTCAGCGAGCGACATGATCGCCGGCACGTAGTTCGGATTGTGATCGACGACGCGCTGGAAGAGCCCCATCGCGCGGCCGTTGGCCCCTTGTGAGCGCGCGAGCGAGGCGAGCCCCGAGAGCGCTTCGCTGTTGTTGGGGTCTTTGTCGATGACGCTCTGATAGAGATTCTCGGCCCGACGCGAGTCACCTTTCGTCCGAGCCTCGAGCGCCTGCCGCAGCGCGAGCGAGGTGCTGCCCGGAACGCCTTCTCCGAGCACACCTGCGTCGCCAGGGGTCGAGAGGCTAGGCAGATCATCGACCTTGAGCGGCGGCGTCTCGCCCTTGTCGATGCGATCGAGGAGCTTTCGAAGCGCGCCGGTCAGTGGATGCGGCCTCTGGAGAGCCGTGAGGCGACCGAGCTCTGCACGCGCACGCTTGGGATCGCCCGACATGGCGAGGCTGTAGATCAACAGCGCGCGTGCACGCCCGAGCGTGCCCTCGTCGGACGCCGCCTTCGAGAGTCGCTCGATGATGCTCGGCCAAGGCGGGCTCTCTTCGGCGAGATCGAGCGCCCCGAGCACGAGCCCCGACTCCGGCTGCGCAGCCACCGACGACATTCCGTCGACGAGCTTGCGAGCTCCGGAGACGTCGCCCGACAAGCGTTTTTGATCGACCTCGGTCCGGATGACCTCGGCATCGGTCGGCGCCAGCGCGAGCGCCCTATCGACCGCTTTGCGCGCGCGCTCGGTCGCATCGGTGTACTCGCGCTTGGTCGCATCGCGGTCGGGATCGTCGGTGGTGAGCAAACGGAGCTTGAGCCAAGGGGTCTCGGCCCGCGCATTGGCCAGCCGGGCCAACGCCCTCGCAACGCGCGGATCGGAATCGCCGAGCGCGCTGGCCTTGTCGAGCTGCTCTTTCGCGGCGTCGAGATCGCCCTCAATGAGGTTCCTTTCTCCTTCTGCCAGGAATGCAGCTACGCGCTGGTCCGATGCCGCATCGGTCTTCGCCGAAGGCTTGAGCACGAAACGTTGCACCAGCAATACAAGTGCAAAAGCGAGCGCGCCAGCGACGAGAACACCGACGATGAGGCGGGTGGCGCCGCTCGCTCCGCGCGACGACGTGGAGCTGGCGGAGAGGCGCGGATCGCTCGAGATGTTCGAGTCTTCGTTCGTGAGCGAATAACGTACGTCGGAGGGCGTCGGCGTTTGCGAGCCTCGACGCATCCCCGGCTCCGGCGGAATCGAGTCCATCGATTCGCGACCACCACGGGCATCGGCCACGGTATCGGTTCTCGCGATGGCCGCAGGCGCGACGCCGTTCGAGCCAAGCTGCGGATCCGAGACGGGTCGTGGATCGACCGCGCGAACCGGCGGCGGCTCACCGGTGCGGTCGCGCGAAAGTGTCGCCGGCTCGACCTCCGAGAGAGGGAGCATCACCGCTTCGCGCTGGCTCTTCGGCGCTTCGGTGCGATCGCCGACGCTTTGCGGAGGCTTGTCGCCCGCTCCGGCTCCGTTGCTCGGGGACGACGACGAGATCGGCGACGGCGCTGGGGTTCCAGGCTCCAAGCCCTTGATCGGCTGCGTCGCAGCATAAGCGTCGATGCCAGACTTGGGCGTCGACACCGTCGTGACGCGCGCGCCGACGGGCGTCTCGGCGAGAGGTCGACGGGACGTTTCGGGCTCCACGCTCGAAGGCTCGCGCTCCGTCGAAGGAGCGAGCTCGGCGGCGCTGCCGCGCGTCGTCGCCTTCGTCGTCGACGGCAAAGGGGTTCGCGCCGGAAGCGGAGTGCCAAGAGCCGGTGTGGCGCGCAGCGAAGAAGCCTCTCTCGAAGTGGCAACCGCCGGAGTACCGAAGGTCGCGGTGGTGTTCCCGGCCTTCTGCGTGTCGTCTTCGAGGCGTCCGAGGTCTTCGGCGAGCTCGCGAGGATACTGACGCGTCACCTCGCTCTGCGACGCACTCGGTAGAGGGATCGCGACGCTGTTGTCGCGGCCCGCCTGCGAGTCTTCAATCAGCATCTGAGGCGGTCCGAGCCCTTGAGGCGTTCGAGAACGGGGGCGCGGCTCGTCCCCGAGACCGATCGACGTGTTCGTCTTCTGCTGGATCTGACCGGAGAAAAACGGCTCGAGCTCGGCGATCGACGCGAGCCGACGGGGCCGCCCCACGCCGCGGGAAAGGACGTCGTTTCGAGAAATTCGACCGGCAGAAATGGAGCTTTTCAACTCACGAATCGCGCGAAACTCGAGCTCACGGCCGTCGACCGTGCGCACCACCCAAATCTCGGGGGCGGGAGCTCCGCCTTCCTTCTTGACCCTGAACTTGTGGCCGCACTGCGTACATCGCACGCTGGTGCCTTGCTCCGACACGAGCGCGTCGTCGAACTCGTATTCCGTGTGGCAGCGCTCGCAGGTGACGTCCATGGCTCGAGTTGGCCGCCCACCGGCGGAACGCCGCACGGGGTAACCGGGGCCGAAGGTTCACGAGTAACCCCAGCGAGAACCGCTGAACGGGGCCGCCCTGAGGGGCGAGCTAACGTAGCATCTTTTCCATCCTCATTTCGGGTGAGAAAGCCTGAATCGCCGATGGCGGGTCGAACCGGTACCCGTCGGGAGGGGATCGGAGCCGGACCGTGACCCCGGCACCACTACCGAGCGTGAACTGAACTTCACAACCGAGCCGATTCGACCCGCTTCACGCGGCCGCAGCCGTCGTGGTCGCAGGGCACATCGCTTGCTACGCTCGACCTCGCTTGGAGACCCTATGAATCAGATGCCCCGTATCGGTCTGTTCGTGTCACTCGTGGCTGGCCTCGCCGGCTGTCCGATTTATGGGGGCAGCTCGAGCGACGGGCCACCCACCTGCGACGCCTACTCGGACTGCCGCCAGACCTGCACGCAAGACAGCGAATGCGGGTCAAACGCGTACTGCAGCTATTCAGGCAACTGCACCGCTTATCCCCAGAACACGACCTCGTCGGGTCAGGGCGGGCACACGAGCTCGAGCACGGGCAGCGGCTTTCCGACGACCACGACCGGTGGCCAAGGCGGGGCGAGCCCGACTTACTGCGGCCACCCGAGCGATTGCTCAACTGGCGAGACCTGCGCTCCCGACGGCACCTGCCACGCGGGTAATTGCGTGTCAAACGGGTGCATCTTCGGTTTCATCTGCGACAACACGGCCACGCCGCCGTCGTGCAAACCCGAAAACCCTTCGGCCTGCGGGTCCGACAGCGAATGCAGCGCGGCCGGCGAAAAGTGCGTGAACGGCACGTGCACCATCCCCGCCGACCAGTGCTTCGATCAAACGCAGTGCGCCGCCGGTGATGTTTGTGCTGCCGGAAAATGCACCCCGTCGTGCTCACCCACGCAGCAGTGCACGGGGTCTTATTCGTGCAGCAACGTCGGAACCTGCACGGTGCCGGTGAAGACCTGCACGATCACCAACGATTGCGGAGGGCCGAACGACGTATGTGTCGACGGCGCCTGTGTGCCCCGCTCGCCGAACGGCTCGTGCGACACCGGGTTCGTCTGGGTCGAGAACGGATGCATCCCCGATCAACACGCGTCGTTCGTTTGCACGATCGACGGCCAACAAGACGCGTGCGCCAACGGCTCTCTCTGTCTCCACCACAGCTGCTACATCTCGTGCGCCCCCCCGAACCCGAACGCCTGCTCGGGTCTGCCGAGCTTCAACCAGTGCAAGGGCGTGACGACCTCGTCTGGTGCGCACCAGGTCTGTGGCTCGGCGTCGAATCTGGGTGGCCAGTGCGACCCGACCGCCGGGCTCGCATGTACCCCTGGCCTCATCTGCATCGACGGATTTTGCAAGTAGCCTCGCCCTGCACTAGCTAGTCAGTTGCAAGAGCAGCCAATCTGCTATAAAGGAGGGAGCCTCGGCGCGCAGCGTCGGGGCTCTTTCGTTTTGCGGATTGCAACCTCCACTTCGAAACACGCCCACGAGGTGACTTTGGGGGGGATCGAGTCAATCGGTCCTCGAGAGTTGCCTGTGCACGCTTCACGCGGCACCGCTTTCTTGCCGAGATCCGGTTGCGAGCACTACGAATCGCTCGAGGACATGGGTCTTTGGGGCGGTGGCTCTAATCCTCGGCTCTGCGCGAAAGGGAACAGCGTGTTCAAGCGAATAACTTCCATGGTCTTCATCCTCGGTGCGGGCCTCGTCGCACGCACGGCACACGCCGACGATCCGCCTGCGGCTCCGCCCGCGCCCACGAAGGACGTCGAGGGCCCCGCGACGAAGGGCAAGCTCGTCGGTGCCGATACGGGAAAGCGGACCCCCGGCTGGACGCCCGGGATCGCGATTGGCGCGACGTTCAACCTGAACGACTCGCGACAAGTCGTCGGTCAGCAAGACGGAACGGCCTTCACTCTCGGCGCTGCAGTCGACGCCTCGCTCGAGTTCAACCAGGGCAGGCACGAGTGGCGCAACAACCTGAGAGCGGGTGCCGGCGCTACGCGAGCCCCGGCGCTCGGCGAGTTCGTCAAGACCGCCGACGGGTTGAAGTTCGAGTCGATCTACCTTCTGCATGCGGTCGAGATCTTCGGTCCGTTCGCGCGCGTCGGTCTCGACACGAACATGTTTCCGAGCCTCGACATCCGTCCTACGGCAGTGAGCTACGCGGTCGCGAATCGCGACGGCACCACAGCCAACTACACAGGCCGCCGTCTTTCGCTCACCGATGCGTTCAAGCCGCTGACGCTCAAAGAATCGATCGGCGCGTTCATCCAGCCAATTCACGAGGAACGAATCACCTTCGAAGGACGGGCCGGCATCGGCGCGCAAGAGACGTTCGCAGAGGGGCAGATCGCCATCGCCGACGACGCGAAGACCGCAGATGTGATCGAGGCGAAGGCCCTCAACGACTTCTACGAGATCGGCGCAGAGGGCGTGGCCAACGCATGGGGCAAGATCGACGACGCCAAGCGCGTCTCGTACGTCGTGGGCGTGGGTGTGCTCGTTCCGTTCGCGCACACGGATCTCGCGAAGGGCGACACCCGCGGCATCGCCGACCTCATCAACGTCGACATCAACGCCGGTCTTCACGTCAAGATCTTCGACTGGGCTTCGATCGACTACCGCCTCGGCGTGGTCCGTCAGCCACTCCTCGTCGAGGCGTGGCAGGTCACGAACACGCTGCTCGTCACGGTCGGCGCAGCGTGGGGAAGCAAGGCTCCGGCGCCGCCGCCGAAGTGCGATTGCCCTCCCCCGCCACCCGCCCTTGAAGAAGCGGCTCCGGCGACGGCCGCGCCGGCGACGGCCACCCCCGCATTGCCAGCGCCAGGCACTGCTCCGGCTCCTGGCCCCGCCCCCGCCCCCGCACCGACGTCGGGGACCGTGACGCCGGCCGCGCCGGCTCCTGCCCCGGCACCCCCGCCGGTCAACCCGTGAGCCGTCCTGCGAACCGACGAAAGGATCACCCGATGAAAACTGCATTTTTTCTCGTCGCGCTGTCGACGGCCGCGCTCTGGGGCTGCTCCAGCCACTCCTCCACGCAGGAGGCCACCGCCGATTGTCAGGGGCTCGCGAAGACGAATCCCGCGATCGACGGCGACGTGTTCAAGGCGTGCGTCGCGTGCTTCGAGAACTGCATCGACTGTCGTCAACAGGGCACCAGCCCCGAGACGTTCAAGTGCCCCGACGATGCGGCTGGGGGCGCCGGTGGTACCGGCACGACGAGCTCGACGAGCGCAGGCAAATGAGACACGTGTAACGCTGCAGTTTAGTTAGTATTGCAGCACGCAAGAACCGCTCCGGGGCCATCGCCCGGGCGGTTTCGCGTTGGGCGATGGTAAGCTCGGCGC
>JAYUUB010000098.1:0-97037 GCA_043755175.1 Polyangiaceae bacterium
TTTTCGACTTCTGATGCATCACGGTCTCATTCATATCGAGAACATCCACAAGGAGTACGGTGGCATGCCCGTCCTCCGCGGGGTGAACCTCGACGTCCCGCACGGCTGCCTCTACGGCCTCATCGGGCCCGGAGCCGCAGGAAAGAGCGTTCTTTTGAAGCTCGTCGCGGGCCTCGTGAGACCCGAGCGCGGGCGCGTGCTGGTCGAAGATCGAGACGTCCACGCGATGAACGAGCTCGAGCTCGCGCAGTTCCGTCTCAAATACGGGATGCTCTTCCAGAACAACGCCCTCTTCGATCACCTCACGGTCGCCGACAACATCGGCTTCCCAGTACGACGCATGACCTCGATGACCGAGGGCGAGGTGTCCGCGAAGATCCAAGACCGATTGCGCGCCGTGTCGCTCCCGGGGTTCGAAGATCGAATGCCGGCGGGCCTCTCCGGAGGTCAGAAGAAGCGCATCGGTGTCGCACGCGCGACCGTCATGGCGGCCCCCATCGTGCTCTACGACGAGCCGGCGGCCGGGCTCGATCCGGTGACCTCACAACGAATCTTCGAGCTTCTCCGGCGCGAGCAGCGGGCCACGAACGCGACGGTGATCATGGTGTCGAGCGATCTCGATCGGCTCCTCACCGTGACCGATCGCGTCGGCATGTTGCTCCGAGGAAGGCTCATCTTCGACGGCACCACCGAAGAAGCCCAGACGAGCCAAGACCCCTACGTGAAGCAGTTCGTCCACGGGCTCGTCGAAGGACCGCTCTGATCTCGCGGTGAGCGAGCGAGGGCCGTTCGAAGCGTGAACGGGCCCGGAGCGGACGAGCGTCGACTTCCCTGGTGAAGGTTCGGTTTTCGGAGGGACGCCGCCCGACGAGGTGCGATACCTTCCCGGCGATGACGATCCGACCCGGCGAGCCCCAGATCGAAGACGACCGCACGAGCATGCACCCCGCTGCGCTGAGGCGGGCGTTCTTGGATCACGTGCAATTTTCGAGATCGAAGAACCCCAGCACGGCGACGGCGTTCGACCGCTTCATGGCCGTCTCTCTCGCGGCGCGGGATCGCCTCGTCGAGCGCTGGATCGAGACGCAGCGCAGCTACTACGAGCGCGACGTCAAACGAGCGTACTACCTCTCGGCCGAGTTCCTCCTCGGTCGCACGCTCGTCGCCAACCTCCAGGCGCTCGACATCTACGACGACTACAAGAAGGTTCTCGACGGGCTCGGCGTCGACCTCGACGACATCGTCGAGCAAGAGCCTGATGCCGGACTCGGCAACGGCGGTCTCGGCAGGCTCGCCGCTTGTTTCCTCGAGTCGTTGGCGACGCTCGGAATGCCTGGCCAGGGCTACGGCATTCGCTACGAGTTCGGCATTTTCGAGCAGGCGATCCGCAACGGCTACCAGGTGGAGCGCGCCGACGAATGGCTGAAGTTCGGCAATCCTTGGGAGATCGGTCGCCCCGAATACACCGTTCCCGTGGGCTTCGGCGGCCACACGCTCAACGTGCCGAACGACAAGGGCGGCTTCACCGTCATCTGGCAGCCCGCAACGAAGGTCATCGGTGTTCCCTACGACACGCCGGTCGCCGGTTTTCGCACGAACACGGTCAACACGCTCCGTCTCTGGGCTGCACGCAGCCACCAAGAGTTCGACTTCTCGCTCTTCAACGCCGGCGACTACCTCCAGGCCGTCGAAGACAAGAATGCCTCGGAGGTCATCTCGAAGGTCCTCTATCCGAACGACAGCTTCGAGCACGGTCGCGAGCTTCGCTTGAAGCAAGAATACTTCTTCGTCGCGTGCTCGATTCACGACATCGTGTGGCGCTACAAGCGCAACCACAAGGGCTTCGAGGGGTTCAGCAAGAAGGTCGCGATCCAACTGAACGACACGCATCCGGCGATCGCCATCGCCGAGCTTCTCCGCGTTCTCCTCGACGAAGAGCACCTGATCTGGGAAGAGGCGTGGAACGAAACGGTCGCCTGCTTCGGCTACACGAACCACACGCTGCTGCCCGAAGCCCTCGAGCGTTGGCCGGTGACGCTCTTCGCGCGCCTTCTTCCGCGGCACCTCGAGCTCATCCAGGAGATCAACCGTCGCTTTTCGCGCGAGGTCATGGACTACTTCCGTCACAACGGCGAGATCTGGTCTCGCATGAGCATCCTGTCCGATGGGCCCGAGAAAGAGGTCCGGATGGCGCACTTGGCGGTGGTCGGCTCGCACTCGGTGAACGGTGTGGCGAAGCTCCACTCCGATCTCATCCAGGCGCATCTCTTGAAAGACTTCGCCGAGCTCTATCCCGAGCGGTTCAACAACAAGACCAACGGCGTCACGCCGCGCCGATGGCTGCTCGCGTGCAATCCCGAGCTCTCGAGCCTCGTCACCGAGACCGTCGGCGAGGGCTGGATCACCGAGCTCGATCGCCTTCGTGGCCTCGAAGCCCACGTCGAGTCGGAGGAGTTTCGCAGCCGAGTCGCCGCCATCAAGCTCCGCAACAAAGAGAAGCTCGCGGTCACCATCAAGAAGTCGCTCGACATCACCGTCGATCCGGCGTCGATCTTCGATTGTCAGATCAAGCGGCTCCACGAATACAAGCGCCAGCACCTCGCTGCGCTCCACGCGATCGTCCTTTATCTGCGCGCCAAGCGCGGTGAGCAGGTGCACCCGCGCACGATCATCTTCGGCGCCAAAGCGGCCCCCGGTTACAAGCGGGCCAAGCTCATCATCAAGCTCATCCACTCGATCGCGAACGTCATCAACCACGACCGCCGGCACGCGGCGGTACGCATCGCGTTCCTTCCGAATTACCGAGTCAGCCTGGCCGAGCGCATCATCCCCGCGGCCGATCTCTCGGAACAGATTTCGACCGCAGGCATGGAGGCTTCGGGCACCGGCAACATGAAGCTCGCAATGAACGGCGCTTTGACGATCGGCACGCTCGACGGGGCGAACATCGAGATCCGCGACGCCGTCGGACACGAGAACTTCTTCTTGTTCGGCATGACCGCCGACGAGGTGCTCGAGCAGAAGCGACGCCGATTCATGGGCCGCGACGCGTTGCCGAGCGTCCCCGAGCTCGCCGAAGCCATCGAGCTGCTCCACGGCGGTTTCTTCTGCCCCGAGGAGCCCGACATCTTCCATCCGCTCATCGAGTCGCTGCTCGGGTTCGACGAGTACATGGTGCTCGCCGATTTTGCCGCCTACGCTGCGGAGCAGCGGAAGGTCGAGCTCGCTTTCGTCGATCGAGAGCTGTGGATGAAGAAGGCGATCTTGAACATCGCGCGCGTGGGTGCGTTCTCGTCAGACCGAACCATCCGCGAGTATGCCAAAGACATTTGGCACGTCGAGCCCACGGTCATCGGCGACCCTCGGAAGGTCGGCGAGCCGAGGCCGTCGGACCGAGGCCAGCTCGACGCCATGACCTGACCGTTCAGACTTCGTCTGGCTGTTGGTCTGGTGCCGAACGCAAGCAGTGAGAATTTGAGCCGCCAACGACGCCGAGACGCCAAGGAAGCCATCAGCGCTCTTTAATCTCGCCTTGGCGTCGGGGGGGTTCATTCTTCGTTCGAAGAGGCGGCTAGAACCCGGCGGCGTTGGGGCACGGGTCTTGCGCGATCGGCCTCCGCGACCCATACATTGCAGAACCCGGGCGAGGCCCCGGACCGCGCTACCTTCGATCTCTAGGAACATGGCTCAGATACCGGACGACGACGACAACCAGAACGGTGGCAACGAGGGCGAAGACGAGCGCGAAGGCTCAGTCGACACCCAGGAGCGCGCGCGTACCGACAAAGCGCGTCGCTTCAAGGTGCTGTTTCACAATGACGATTACACGACGCAAGAGTTCGTCATCCGCGTGCTCCTGAAGTTTTTCCGCAAGACCGAGACCGAAGCGACGCAAATCATGTTGAGCGTCCATCACAAGGGTCACGGCGTCGCGGGCTTCTATTCGCGTGACGTCGCAGAGACCAAGGTCGACCAGGTGATGGGGTACGCGAGAGAGCACGGAATGCCGCTCCTCGTCACAGCGGAGCCAGAGTAAAATCATGCGCATCAGCCCCGAGGTCGAAGTTGCATTTGGGCTCGCCACGCGCGAAGCGCAGCGTCGGCGCCACGAGTACGTCACCGTCGAGCACTTGTTCTACGCGCTCTTGTTCGACGACGAGACGCGCGAAGTCCTGCGTCACGCGGGCGGCGACATCGACGTCTTGAAGAAGCGGCTGGAGAAGTACCTCGAGACCGAGGTCGAGCAGCTTCCCGAAGAAAGCTTCGACTCTCCGACCCTTTCACTGGGCTTTCAGCGGGTCGTCGGGCGAGCAGCCATGCACGTCCAGTCGAGCGGCAAAGAAGAGCTGAAGGGCGCCAACGTCCTCGTCGCGCTGTTCGCCGAGCTCGATTCGCCGAGCGTCACGTTTCTCACCGAGCAAGGGGTCGAGCGTCTCGACCTCGTGAGCTACCTTTCGCACGGCGTGTCGAAGGTCGACGACGATGCCCCCGCCTCGCTCGAAGGCGACGAAGACAGCGACGACGCGGTCGGTCCCTCTTCAGGAGGGCCGAAGCAGCAGCCACAAAAAGATCCTCTCAAGGCCTACGCCTTGAACCTCAACGAAGAGGCCAAAGAGGGTCGCATCGATCCGCTCGTCGGCCGCGGCGACGAAGTTCAGCGGACGATTCACGTTCTGTCGCGCCGCCGAAAGAACAATCCGCTGCTCATCGGCGACGCGGGTGTCGGCAAAACGGCGATCGTAGAGGGGCTCGCGAAGCGCATCGTCGAGGGCGACGTTCCAGACGCAATCAAAGACTTCGAGATCTTCTCGCTCGATCTCGGAGCGCTCATCGCCGGGACACGCTATCGCGGCGACTTCGAGAACCGACTGAAGGCCGTGCTGAAGGCGCTCGAAAAAAAGCCTGGCGCCGTCCTCTTCATCGACGAAATCCACACCATCATCGGCGCCGGAGCTGGCAGCGGAACGATGGACGCTTCGAACATGCTCAAGCCCGCGCTCGCCTCGGGAAAGCTCCGCTGCATCGGCGCGACCACCTTCGAAGAGATGCGCGGACACCTCGAGAAAGACAGTGCCCTCTCGCGACGCTTCCAGAAGATCGAAATCGGCGAGCCGAGCGTCGAAGAGACGCAGCGCATCCTCGAGGGGCTTCGGTCGCGTTACGAGGAGTTTCACAAGATCACCTACTCACCCGAGGCGCTCGAGGCAGCCGCGAGCCTCGCGGCACGCTACCTCCGAGACAAGAAGCTCCCCGACAAGGCCATCGATCTCCTCGACGAGGCCGGAGCCGCGGCCAAGCTCGCGCACGGCGCTGGCCACCGCGTCGAAGCCTCGGACGTCGAGCTCATCGTGTCGAAGATGGCGCAAATCCCTCCCAAACAGGTCTCTTCGAACGACAAGAGCGCGCTCAAAAACCTCGAGCAAGAGCTCAACGCGGTCGTCTTCGGCCAGCCCGACGCGGTGAAGGCGGTCGCCGCGGCCATCAAGCTCTCGCGGGCTGGATTGCGAACGCCCGAGAAGCCAATCGGCTCGTTCCTCTTCACCGGGCCAACCGGCGTCGGCAAGACCGAGCTCGCAAAGCAGCTATCGAAATCGCTCGGGATCGCGTTCCAACGCTTCGACATGAGCGAGTACCAAGAGCGGCACACCGTCTCGCGTCTCATCGGCGCGCCCCCAGGTTACGTTGGCTACGACCGCGGCGGTCTCTTGACCGAGGCCATGGCGAAGACGCCTCACTGCGTGCTCCTCCTCGACGAGATCGAGAAGGCTCACCAAGACGTCTTCCAGGTTCTCCTGCAGGTCATGGACCACGGCACGCTGACCGACAACAACGGCAAGAAAGCCGACTTCAGGCACGTGGTCCTCATCATGACCAGCAACGTCGGCGCTCGAGATCTGCTCCAGAGTCGCGTGGGCTTCGGCGAACGAGGAAGCGTGGGCGAAGACGATCGCGCGTTCAAGAACCTCTTCAGCCCCGAGTTCCGAAACCGCCTTGACGCGCGCGTTCGATTCGAGCCCCTCGATCCGTCGGTGATGACGAACATCGTCGACAAGTTCTTGAAAGAGCTCGAAGCACTCCTAGCCGATCGCAAAGTCACCCTCGACGTGACCGAGTCGGCGCGCGAGCACCTCGCCAAGAAGGGTTACGACCCGCTCTTCGGCGCTCGTCCTCTCGCTCGCGTCATCGAAGATGACGTGAAGCGCAAGCTGACCGATTCGATTCTGTTCGGAGAGCTCGAGCACGGCGGGGTGGCACACGTCGACTTCAAGCCCGGAGCTGTCGAAGGCGTCGAAGCCGAGCTCGTCTTCACGTTCACCAAGCTCGAGAAGCTCGGCGAGCTCAACTGAGCTGATCCACGGAGGCGGCGACTCGTATTGCCGCCTATCGCGGCGCGCACCGCTCGATTCGAGTGTCCGCGCCGACGCGAGGGGGCGCGTCCGAGGCGGAGGCGTCTCCAAAGCCTTCAGCAGACTGCTCTAGTTGAGCGAGAATGGAAGGAGCAGGTCGAACGGAGCGATGGTCGCTTCGAACGCGCGACCGTCGGGGCAGCGCATCTGGTAGCTCCCGCGCATCGAGCCACGGGGCGTCTCGAGAACGCAACCGCTCGTGTATTCGAAGTGCTCGCCCGGGCGAAGAAGGGGCTGCTGCCCGATGACGCCGGGGCCGCGAACTTCCTCGACCTTGCCGTTGCCATCGGTGATGACCCAGTGGCGAGCCTTGAGCTGGGCAATGATCGAGCCTTCGTTCACGATTCGAATGGTGTACGAAAAGACGTAGCGTTTCGACTGCGGCACGGATTGCTGCGGGACGTACGTCGTCGAAACGGAGATCCGAAAGCCTTCGGTGATGGCGGTCGACACGGCCCCTTCCTGCCACGTGACGCACGGCCCGACAAGCGCCCTGGCAAGGAGCCGCGTAACTCTCTCCAGGTGGCTCAGTTGACACGACCTCCGGCCGTCACCAGCTTGCGCCTCCATGGGCGTCGGCGCCGCTGATCCACGAGACATCCCATCGTGCGACGCCTTCCGAACGCGGCGGGTCCTCGCTGATGCGAAGACAGCGCCGCCTCTCGGAGACCGCGAAACCGAACGAACGAAGAACGACCCTTTGACCGACTTTCCCCCGGGCCACCGGCCCCCGCCGCCTCCCGACGCTCGAGCTCCCGACGGTGCCGATTCTGCGACCCCGCGCGACGCTGTGGGCTCCTCCGAGACGAGCGATGGCCACGCGCGAGGCCGGCCCGCGATGGTTGCCGCCGTCTTCCCGACGGGCATCCCGATGCGCATCCCTGCAGGCACCCCGACGAGCGCCCCGACGAGCGCCCCGACGAGCGCCCCGACGAGCGCCCCGACGAGCACCCCGACGAGCACTTCGACGAGCACCTCGACGGGCCTCGAGCTTCCCCACCCTGGGCTGAGCGCGTTGGGGCCGTTCCCGAGTGAGCGGGCGGCGCGCGAAGCAGCGCTGGTTCTGTCCTCGATGTCGATCAACCACTCGCTGCACCACGCGTCGTCATTGCCGAGCGAGTTCTATTCGAGCGGGGGATACTACCTGCTGGTCCGCGAGCGTGATCACCGTCGCGCGACGAAGAGCCTTTCGAGCTACGAAGAGGAGAATCGAGACTGGCCGCCGCGTCGCGCACGCGAGCGCCCTCGCTACGGTGGCGTGCCCTTCATCGCGTTGGCGTTCGTCGCTTTCGTCGTCTTCACTTGGGTCACTGGCCCATCCAAAGATCAGAGTCGCTTCTTCACTGAAGGCGCGAGCGTGTCGTCGTTGGTGCTGGGAAGCGAGCCGTTCCGGGCGGTGACGGCGCTGACTCTGCACGGCGACACCGCCCATGTGATGGGCAATCTCCTGTCGGGCGCGTTGTTTGGCCGAGCTGTCGAACGAAGGCTCGGCCCCGGAGTCGGTGGCCTCGGCATCCTCGCCGCAGGCACTGCTGGCAACCTCGCCAACGCGGCCTACTACGCGTGGCTACGCCAGGAGCCGCACGACTCGATTGGCGCATCGACAGCTGTCCTCGGCGCGGTGGGCATGCTCGCGGCGACCCAGGTCATGCTCGAGACCGATGGCAAGCCCCGCCGCTGGCAAGACATCGCTGCCCCGCTCGCCGGAGGGCTGGCTCTCCTCGGAACCATCGGCTCGGGCGCTCAGAGCGATCTCGGGGCGCACGGCTTCGGCTTTCTCGCGGGCCTCGCAGTCGGCGCGTTGACGGCGCTGCTCGTTCGCAAGCGAACCATCGGATGGATCGGCCAGCTCACCACCGGGGCGGCCGCCATGGGCGTGGTGATCGGATCGTGGGCCTGGGCCTTCGCCCGCTAGCTAGCTAGCTGCCGAGTCCCACCACCTCGAGACCTACCGCTCAGGCCTTGGGCTCGAAGAGCCCGACGCTGCCGCCGACCCAAGTCAGGTTCTTGTTCTGGTCGACGCCCAGCATCTTTCCGCGCGAGAGCCTGACGAGGTTCAGCACGAGCTCGGGCTTGTCGTCACCGGGGGCGCGAAGAAACATCATCCGGACCTCGGCCTTCACCTTGTTGCCGTCGGGCATCTCGATCCCCGGGTGGTAGGTGATCTTTTCTTGCAGAAGCCAGCCTTCGCGCTCGTCGTCGGGAATGGCCTGCACGTCGTCGATGGTGACGTCGACGATGACGCCCGCGCCCGCGTACGAGAAGAGCGGCTTCAAGACGTAGTCCGCGAGGTTCTCGGGGATGTCGCGACCGAGCTGGGCGAGCGTCCGAGCCTTTGGAACAGCCGGATGATCGACGAAAGGAAGCGTGTACTTGGAGAGCACCCAGTACCAGTTCGGGTGCGAGCACCAGGTCACGTCGAGCTCGTCGGTGTACCGGAATGGCAGCGGAGTCGCCTCGCGCTCGAGCTCGTCGAACACGATGCGATTGTAGATGCGTTTCACCTGTATCCGCTTCCCATCTTTCTTGCGATAGAGCTTGCGACCCTCTTTCTCGAGTGCGGTCGGACAGACGGCATCGACTCCGAGGAGCATCTTCGTCGCAGCGAAGTCCGGGTAGGTCTTCTGGGTCTCGGGATGTAGATCGAGGAGCACGACCTCCGCGGGATCTTCGTCGTGGACGACCGCGCGGCGAAAGCGCTCGACGAAGCTCGCTCGATCGAGCCCGCCGAAATAGATCGACATGGGCTTGTCGAGCTCTGGCATTTCGGCCTTCATGCGCTCGATCAAGACCTCGTGTTGAATGACCATCAGCGCGTAGAGCGACGGGAAGGCCTGGAGCTCGACGACCTTGCCTTCGAGCTCACCTGCGGCGTTCTGGGTCACGGCGAAGTCGACCTGGACGCAGTTGGGGAGAGCGTCCATTCCGGGCACGTCGAGGTGCGCTGGGATGGCCTTCTTCAGTCGAGCGACGAGCGACGGCTCGGTGATCTGCGCGACGATCCCGCGCGCCGCGTCGGCGAGACTGTCGCGGAGCTGCGCGGGCATGAAGAACGGCGTCTCGGCCACTCTGAACGGGATGGGACAGCCCAAGCGACGCGACAGCTCGCCCGTGTAAGAGGCATAAAAAGCGTCGGAGTAGCGAGCGTTATAGGCCGCGCGAAACGGAGGATCCATGGAGTGACTGGGATATCACCGAAAGCGACCGTGGACGAGCCGGCCGCGCAAACTCTTCGAAGGCGCGTTTGCAGGCCGCTGGGGACGAGGCTACTCTGCGGTCCCATGTCGCGCCCCCAAAGCCACGTCGTCACACTCGCCTTCGCGGTTGCCTTTCTCGCTCTCACCACGGGATGCACCTCGCTCACCGAGCCCAACGCCATCACCGTGACCAAAGAGAAGGAAGAGCCTTCGGCGGCAGGCCAGCTTGCCCCCGGCGGAGGAGCGGCCAAACCCGGCCCCGGCGGTGCCCAAGCTCCCGCCCCTCAAGGCCCCCAAGGCGGACCCCAGGCGGGTGCCCAACCCCCGAGTCGTCCGATGCCTGCACCTCCGGCGCCGGCCAAGGGTGGTAGCTGCGGGGAGTGATACGTCTCGAACCAGAGTCGCTCCGAGCGATCCATGACGGGGCGCGCGCCGAGCCCGGAGAACGAGCATGCTGACGCCTCTCTACGAGACGGAGGAGCACGCCGCGCTCCGCGGGCAAGTGGGCCGCTTCGGACGGACCCACGTCGCGCCGTTCGCTCACGCGTGGGACGAAGCAGAGGAGTTTCCTCGCGAGCTCTACGAGATCGCGGCCAAAGCGGGAATCCTCGGCATCGGCTATCCCGAGCACCTCGGCGGAACAGGCGGTGATCTCATCCATGTTCTCGCAGCGACCGAAGAGCTCATCCTCGAGGGCAAGAACGTCGGAGTGACCGTCGGCCTCGGGAGCCACGGCATCGCCCTGCCTCCGATCGTGCGCTTTGGCAACGACGAGCAAAAGCAACGCTTCGTGCCTAAGGTGCTGCGCGGCGAGTGGGTCAGCGCTCTGGCCATCACCGAGCCGTCGGGCGGCTCCGACGTCGCGTCGCTCGCCACCCGCGCGGTGAAAGACGGGACCGACTACGTCGTGAACGGCAGCAAGACGTTCATCACCTCGGGCTGTCGCGCCGACATCGTGACGACGGCAGTTCGCACGGGCGGGAGCGGTCACGGGGGTATCTCGCTCTTGGTCATCGAGCGAGGCACGCCAGGCTTTTCGGTGAGCAAGAAGCTGAAGAAGACCGGTTGGTGGGCCTCCGACACCGCCGAGCTCTCTTTCGAAGACTGCCGCGTTCCGGTCGCGAACCTCATCGGCGAAGAGAACAGCGGCTTCGTGCCCATCATGATGAACTTCGCGACCGAGCGGCTCTACCTCGCCGCCAACTCGGTGGCGATCGCGACCTTGGCCTACCGCGAGTCGGTCGCGTACGCACGCGAGCGAAAAGCCTTCGGCAAGTCGCTGACGGGCTTCCAAGTCTTGCGTCACAAGCTGGCCGACATGGCGACTCGAATCGCCGCGGCCCGTGCGCTCTTGGGCGACGTGGCCCAGCGCGTGGTGCGTGGCGACATGGTTCCGGGCCCTGCGGCCATGGCCAAGAACGCTGCCACCGACATGCTCTCGTTCGTCGTCGATCAAGCAGTGCAACTGCATGGTGGATACGGCTACATGCGCGAATCGGTGGTCGAGCGGCTCTATCGTGACGCGCGGCTCTACCCGATTGGTGGCGGCACGCGCGAGATCATGAACGAGATCATCTGCAAGACAGAGGGCTACTGACCATGTTTCTCGAGACGTCACGCGCATCCAGAGCGCTGCTCTTCATCGGCCTCGCAGCCGCCTTCACCGCGTGCGGTCCCGACAACAAAGACGCCACGGAGACCGTGAGCGCGACCCCCTCCCACGATCCGAAGACATTCCCGGTTCCAGGCAAGCCCGTGCTCGGCGGGCGTCCGACGGCGCCGAGCATGCCGACTCTCGAATCACCCGAGACGGGTGAAGCGTTGAGATGGAGAAAGCCCGACGCCTGGGACGACATCTCCACGCCCAATCCGATGCGGAAGGCCACCTATCGAATCAAGGCGGCCGCGAAGCCCGATGCCGGCCCGAGCGACGCAAGCACCGAAGACGACGCCGAGCTGTCGGTGTCGCAAGCCGGTGGCGATCTCGCGTCGAACATCCAGCGTTGGTCGGGGCAGTTCAAAGACTCGCCTGCCCCTCACCAAACCGACAAGACCGTCGGCGGCTTGAAAGTCACGATCGTCGAGATCGAAGGGACTTATGCGGGGATGAGCATGCCCGGAAAAGACGCACAGCCCCGCCCCGGCTTCGCGCTCCTCGCAGCGATCGTCGACCTCCCGGATGCGCCGTTCTTCTTCAAGCTCACTGGACCGAAGAAGACCGTCGATGCCGCGCGCGCCGACTTCGACAAGCTCGTGGCGAGCTTCAAGAAGCCCTGAGCCGCGTCACCGCGAGGCCGAACGAGCATTGCTGCTCCGGCCGCGACGTCGGAGCCCAACCAACGAGGCCCGAGCACGCGTGTCTCGGCCAGGCGAGGACTCGCAGCAAAGCCGACCGCCTCCCGACAGGCGTGCCCGCGGAAAGCACGCCCGTCGGGAGGTGACGATCGGCTCGCGCGACGCTTCTCAGTTCGGGATCGTCTTGCAGCCGAAGGCCACGTCGACTTTCGCCATGGTGTCGCCCTTGACCTGCTGACACGACGCGGGGCAGAGAAGGATTTTCGTCGGCATGGCCGCGTTGTCGTAATACCAGCCCGCGCCGACGCCGCAGTCGGCCGAGCCGGTCGCTTGCGGGATCTTGATGGGATTGCCCTGACCATGAGACGTGTAGTTCACGTTTACGAGCGTCGGATCGAGCTGTTTGCCGTCGGGCGGCGGAGGAATGACGAACTCGCAAGACAGCGCCTGCGACTGGATGTCTTTCATCTTCTGCGAGAAGGTCTGAATGTTCGTCGTCACGTCGATCGACTGCATCGTCCCGCCAGCGGCGGCAATCTGGTCGAGGTTCGCGACGGTCGCTCCTGCCATCGCGATCGCGTAGGTCTGGACGCCATTGTAGTTGTAGGCCTGATGCACCACGCCCGCGATGGTCGGGATGTCGGTGACGGCGCAGCTCGAAGGATCACCATCGCTCGCGAACACCACGATGACCTTGTGATCGGGGTGCATGTCTTGGTAGACGACCGCACGCGACAGAGCACCCTTCAGCGCGCCCCAGGTCGGAGTTCCACCTTGCGGAGACTCGGCGTTGATCGAATTGACGAGCGCCGTCGCGTTGGCGGGCAGCGTCCCGATGCCCACGTCGAGGGTCGCGTAGTCGATGTAGTTGCAGTCGCCCGACGGAAGCTCGTTGGGAAAGTAGACGATGCCCACGCTGATGCCGGCCGATGCCGGATCGGTGATGAACGACTTCAGCCCAGCGGTCACACCAGTCCACTTCAGGCCGTCCATGCTGCCCGACTCGTCGAGGACGACGATGATGTCGAGCGGCTCGAGGGTAGTCTCTGCGGTCTTCGCGACGCAGTCGGGCGGAGCGCCACCGCTACCGACCATCGTCGGGTTGCCTCCAAATCCTGCAGCGGTGGTCGAAGCGTCTGTCGTCTTGCTTCCGCCTGCGCCGCCTTGGCTCGTGCTCGCACCTCCCGAGCCTGTGGTGTTTCCAGCTTGGCAGCCCCACGTGAGGAGGCCGCCGAGCGCAAGGGACGTGTAAACGAAGGGACGCAGTTTCATCGAGCTCTCCAAGCGAAGCGGACCTACGGATCGACGCATCGACGCATCGACCCGTGAAGGGGAAGACGGGTCGGATCAGTCAGCGACGATGACGTCGTCGATGTAGACGCCCGGGTAGGCGCCCGAAGGGTCGGACCGGAAGGCGAAGCGAACGAGGATGGGCTGACCGACGAACGCCGACAGATCGGCCGAGTACGTCTGCCAACCCGATGCCGATTGATGCCCACCCCAGGCCGGCTCGTTTGCAATCGTGAGGGGATAAGCCGGCGAGACCGCCTGAACGGTCGTGAAGCTGACACCGTTGTTCGTACTGACCTTCACGTTGAAGCCGTCCCAGGAGGAACCTTCGGTGTCGATCCACGTGTGGAAGGTGAGCTGTGCGTTCTGCGCTGCGGTCAGGTCGATCGCGGGCGACGTGGCGGTGGTCGTCGCGTACGCGTCATCATTGCTGTAGTCGGCGTTGATCACGGTCGCGAGGCAGTTGGCTCCGCTAAAGGCCGTCGCGGGCCCGACCACGGAGGGAGTGCCGCACTGGAAATCTCCTGCGAGCGCCCAGCCAGTTGCGCATCCCGCATCGAAGTTTTGGCTGTAGAGCGGTTGGAGAACTCCGAACGAATAGGTCTTCGTGTCGAAGTTCGAAGGCAGGGCGGGCTCCTGGACGCGCAAGGTGACGGTGACGGGGCCGTGGTTGCCTGCTGCCGGCGTGCCCGACAGCGCACCGGTCGCTGGGTTGACGGTGAGCCACGCGTAGTTCGTGCCGCCGGTGATGCTCCAGGTCGCAGCTGCCGAGCCGCCAGAGCGCGCGAGCGGGAACGAATACGCTTGTCCGACAAAGCCGTTCGACAGCGTGGGCGTCGTGATGCTGAGCGCAGTCGCGGTGGCTTCGGCGACTCGAAGATCGTCGATGTAGACGCCTGGGTAGCTGATGATGGTGTCGGAGTGGAACGAGAAGCGCACCTTCGCGTTGGCATGCCCGGCGAGCAACGAAGCATCGGCGGTGTAGAGCTGCCAGCCAAGCGCCGAGTTGTGTCCGCCCCATGCCGGGGCCGAGGCGATCGTGAGGTCGTAGGCCGGCGAGACGGTCACGAGCTGGTTGTAGGTCGAGCCACCGTCGATGCTGCCTCGGACGTTGAACCCGTCGTACGTGTTGCCTTCGGTGTCCATCCATACCCAGAAGCTGAGCTGGGGAGCCACCGCGGCGGAGAGGTCAATCACCGGTGAGTCGGCGACCGCGACCGCATACTCTTGGCTGTTGTTGTAGTTCGCGGCGAGCTGGGTGGCGATGAGCCCGGTCCCGGTGTGCGCCATGGCCGGTCCGACGACCGTCGGTGAGCCGCATTGCCAGTCACCGCCGAAGGTCCAGCCGTGGGGGCAAGTCTCGAAGCCCTCGGTGAAATAAACCGGGCAGCCGGTGACGGCCCCGCCCAAGCAAGCGCCTGCCGTGCAGACGTCGGACATCGTGCAGGCGTCGTGATCGTTGCACACGGTGCCGTTCATGACGGGCGCTCCCTGGCACTGGCCCTGCGAGCTGCACATGCCGACGTTGCATTGGTCGGTGGCTTGAGCGCACGCCGTTCCTGCAGCCTTCGGCAGGGTCGTGCACGAGCCGCTGTTCGCGTCGCACGCGCCGTCGGCGCACGGTTGATTCAGCGCCGAGCAGTCTTTCGGAGTCCCACCGGTGCACGTCCCCGCCGCGCACGTCTTTCCGCTGTCGCAGATGTTGCCAGAGAGCCCGCAGGTCGCGCCGTTCTTGGCAGCGTCGGGGGTCGGGTCGCAGACGCCCGTGGCCGGGTTGCAAGCGACCGAGTTGCACTCGGCGTACGGTGAGAAGCTGCAGTCTTTCGGCGCGCCTTTGCACTGCCCGGCTTGGCAGATCGCGTTGACCTGGCACAGATCGTTGCCGAGACACGAAGAACCCTCGGCGGCAGGCTTGGTGCTGCACGACTTCGCGGCCTCGTTGCAGACGAGATCGGTGCAAGGAGGGGGAGCCGTTCCGCAATCGTTGGTGCCGCCGCCTTTGCAGACGCCTGCGTCGCACGTGTCGGTCAACGTACAGAAGAGGCTGTCGTCACACGTCGTTCCCTTGTCGCTCGGGACTACGGCGCACTGACCGATCGGGCCTTGCGTCTGCCCCTCGTTGCAGACCGATTGGAGGCACTGCGGCGTCTGAATCTTGGAGCAGTCTTGCGCGCAAGAGCTCGCCTTTCCACCCGCGCCAGTGCCCGTCGAAATGACTGCGGCACCGCCGCTGCCCCCGCCGCCGGTTCCACTCGAGTTGGTGGCGCAGCTGGTGCCGAAGGCGACGAGCGCCAAGCCGAGGACGAGTGCGGCCGAGACGCCCGATTGTCGCGAAAGAATCATGCCAACCCTTTATTCTAGCTTCGAAAGAAGATGAAGCCTTGCTTACATTCCCCCAGGGTAGCTTCGACGTCAACCGTGCATCCGCATGACGTCGCCGCAGCGCAGGAGGTCGGGGCGCTCGAGCGACGGTGTGCCACGTCGCGCCCTGAACCGCACGCCACGAGCCCACGCAGATTCGATCGAGCCTCCAACTCCGCGAACGAGTGGCCGGGCCAGTTGAATCTCCAATACCTTTGTAGTTGTGATGCAACAAGCTCGCCGACCTGGGCAACGTTCCAACCCTGAGCTAATGTTGCCCGAAGTCGGGGCTGCCTCCCGGCGGCTTCTTTTGCGGAGGTATGCGATGCGCGTTCGACGTCAGAGCTTGGTTCTCATCTTGTGCTTGGGAGGTGTTGGGGGAACCGCGGTCTTCATCGGCTGCCAAGCCGGCAGCAGCGGAACCGGCGGCCTCGGCGGCGGCGGCGCCGCCTCCAACAGCTCCAGCGGAAGCCAAGGCGGAGCCCAAGGTCAGACGAGCTCGTCGACGGGGTTCATGGTCGACGGCGGAGAAGACGTCCCGCCCGACGTGCCCGTGAACCCATGCGGCACGAAGTGCGGCCCGACCGAGCTCTGTGACGGCGTCAACAAAGGTATCGACGACAACTGCAACGGCGTGGTCGACGAAGGTTGTGCCTGCTCGCCCGGCGAAGCCGAGTCGTGCTTCAAAGGCGACCCGTCGTACCTCACGACGGCAGGCTGCTATCCGGGCACGCAGAAGTGCAGCGAAAACGGGATTTGGCAAACTTGCGTCGGCGGAAACCACGCGACCGAAGACTGTTTCAACGCCGACCCGAACGCCTGCCACCCCATCTCCTCTGTGCCGTTCGCAACGGTCGATCTGAAAACCGGCTCCGGCAACTTCGCCAACAACGCCGACCCCGGATCGAGCGACTACTCGATCATGTGCCCTCCAGGTGTGAGCCCGTGCCCCACCGTCGACGCCAACGGCAACGTCCAGGTCTTGGTCTCGGGCGAGTACACCGTCACCTACTCGAAGAACGTCAACGGGGTGCACGAGCAGTGCGAGTACCCACTCTACGTTGGTGCGCGCGGCCTTCGCGTCGAGCTCTCGTGGGACTACCCCATCGGCTCCGACGTCGACCTCGATCTGCACATGCACCAAAACGCGACCACGACGCCGTGGGCGAACGAGACCAGCGGGTCGGGTCAAGACTGCGGCTACATCAACTGCAAGATTTCGACGTTTTCGCCCTTCACCGGAACGAACGCACCGAACTGGTTCCCCCTCACCCAGATCATGCCGAACGATCCGGTCAGCTGGTTCCTCGATCCGGTCACGAACCAGAACACCTGCTACTTCGCGCCGCGCGGCGCGGGAGCCGAGTGGCAGTCCAACGGTCAGGGGTGCCACAACCCGAGGCTCGATCTCGACAACGTCACTTGCAATCCGTCGATCACCGATCCCCAGAACCCGAGCTTCTGCGCCTCCGAGAACATCAACGTCGACTTCCCGCCGTCCAACGATTGGATTCGAGTCGGCGTCGACTACTTCAGCGCGCACTCCTACACCGGGGTGATTCACCCGAACGTGAAGATTTACTGCGACGGACAGCTCGCCGCCGACATCGGTGTGCACGGCTTCTTCAGCCCCGAGACCGCGGTCGCGTGGCCGCCCCTGTACGCGAAGAAGCTCTGGGCCGTGGCCGACGTGAAGTTCACGAAGGACCAGTGCTCCAAGCAATGCATCGTGAAGCCGCTTTACTTGAACAACGACACGACGCAGCGCCAGCCGGTGTATCTCGACCAGGTCACTGCCAATGGGAGCTTCGGTCCGCCGTATCCCCCCTGATCACGAGTCGAAGCGTCGCGAACGGCTCACCCCGGACCACCCTCCCGCGCCGCTACCCGAATGCTCATGTAACACGAATGCTCATGTAACACGAATGCTCATGTAACGCGAATGAAACGGCAGAGCTCACGCCGAAGGTGTGCCCCCACAGGCTTCGGCGCGGGCACCTTTTATTTGCGCGCGACGATCTCCGCTAAGTTAGCATCGGAGCACATTCAGTTGCTTCACTCTTCCTGTCGGGGAGGTCTTCATGCGCGTCAGTCGTCACCGCTTGGCCCTTGTTCTGTGTCTGAGCGCCGTCTGGGGGACCGCGGTCTTCATCGGCTGCAAGGCTGGCGTGAACGCCGGAACGGGTGGGTTCGGTGGTGGCAGCGGCGGAAGCGGGACCAACGGCACGAGCGTGACCGGAACGGGCAACCAAAGCTCGTCGACGGGCTTCGAGACCGACGGCGGAGAAGATGCTCCGATCGACGTCCCGATCAATCCCTGCGGGACGAAGTGCGGCCCGGTCGAGCTCTGCGACGGCGTCAACAAAGGCATCGACGACAACTGCAACGGCACCGTCGACGAAGGCTGCCCCTGTTCTCCGGGTGAAGCCGAGTCGTGCTTCAAGGGCGACCCCTCGTACCTCCTTTCGCCCGGATGCTTTCCGGGCAGCCAGAAGTGCAGCGAGAACGGCATCTGGCAGACCTGCGTAGGTGGCAACCACGCGACTGAAATGTGCTTCAACTCCGACCCGCTCGGCTGCCATCCGATCTCGGGTGTGCCCTTCGCGACCGTCGACTTGAAGCCGGGCACCGGCAACTTCAGCGCGAACGCCGATACGGGCTCGAGCGACTGGAGCATCGCGTGCCCGCCGGGCGTGAGCCCCTGCCCCACCGTCGATTCGATGGGCAACGTGCAGGTGCTCGTCTCGGGTGAGTACACGGTCACGTACACGAAGAACGTGAACGGCGCCCCCGACATGTGCACTTACCCGCTTTACGTCGGAGCGCCGGGTCTTCGCGTCGAGGTCTCGTGGGATTTCCCCACGAGCGGCGGCGCGACCGATCTCGATCTCCACATGCACGAGCCTGGAACGACGACGCCGTGGGGCCAAAATGCGAACCAAGACTGTGGCTTCAGTAATTGCACTGCGTTCAACTTCGATCCGCTCTTCCCGATGGGTCCGGAGTGGTTTCCGCAGCCCCCGCAGCCGCTGGGCAGCCCGGCGGCTTGGGACCTCAACCCGGTGATGAACCAGAACACGTGTTACTACGCGCCGCGCGGCGTCGGAGCCACGTGGCAAGGCTTTGCGAAGGGCTGCCACAACCCCCGACTCGATCTCGACGACATCAACTGCATCCCGTCGATCACCAACCCCAACGACCCGAGCTTCTGCGCGCCCGAGAACATCAACGTCGACATCCCACCGAAAGACAAGTGGATGCGAATCGGTGTCCACTACTACCCTGGCACGAGCAGCTACCCCGGACCGACGCATCCCGTCGTGAAGATCTACTGCGACGGGGCACTCGCCGCCGAGCTCGGCAACCACGGCTTCAACAAGCCCGAGACGCCCATTGCCTGGAACCTTGCCACGCAGGTCGACCAGTTTTGGTCGGTCGCCGACGTGAAGTTCAAGCAGGATCAGTGCTCGAAAGAGTGCATCGTGAAGCCCATTTACGTGAACAACGACGCCGTCAACCGCCAGCCCGTCTATGCGTCGGAGGCCACGGTCAGCTCGACATTCTCACCGCCCTACCCGCCCTGACCGACGCTGAGCGAGCGTGAGGTTCGCGGCTTCTTTTCGCATGAAGCCCCCTTCCGGAGTCGAACGTTTCGACTCCGGAAGCGTTTTGTCGAGCCCTTCAGTCAGCAGCGCTCGGGCTCGTACAGACGCCGGATCTCGTCGCTCGCCTCCGAAGGACACGCCAGCACGTCAGGCGTTCTCCCGCGGCTCGAGAGCGTGCACCAGAACAAGATGGTCTCGCTCGGATGCTCCCGAGCCTGCCTCTCGAGCCCTGCGAAGGCCTTGCCCGAGTAGGTCACCTCACCGGGCACACCGAGTACGTCGCCCATCTTGCGCGCCCCCGATTCGGCTTCGAGCGTCGAGAAGCCGTAGCCTCGACCGATGAAACGATGATCGATCTCGAAGCGGCCGCGCGAGAGCCGCTCTCGTGAAGCGCCACCGCCGCGTGCGACGAGGCGCGCCGTTCTCGACGCGAGCATCCCCACGGTGAGCCGGTTCGACGCGATGAGATCGGTGATGCGCACACCCACGATGCGGGTCGGCCAACCGAGCCACGCTGCACCGACGGTCAATCCAGCGACGGTGCCTCCGCTTCCGCAAGGCACGACGATGCGGTCGGGACGCGGCATCTCACCGCGCTCGACTTGAACAGCGAGCTCGAGCATCGCGTCGACATAACCGAGATTGCAGAGTGGGCTCGAAGCCCCCGGCAAGATGGCGAACGGGCGGTAAGCGCGGCGCTGTTCGTCGAGAAAGCGTCGCGCGGTGCGGAGGTAGCTCCCACCGTGGACGAGGCGACCGCCCGCACGCAAATCGATGCCGATCGACTCTCGCATGAAGTCACTCTTCGGCTGATCGAACAGCACCGCGGTGACGTCGAGCCCGACCGATCGACCGAAGAGAATCGTCGCAGTGACCTGGGTCGACGCGAGCCCCCCCACCGTGACGAGGGTGCGCGCGCCTTCGTCGAGGGCGCGACCGAAGAGCAGCTCGAAGCGGCGAACCTTGTTGCCGCCGTATCGGTCGGCGACGCGATCGTCCCGCTTGAGCCACACACGCCCGTCCCATCCGGCGAGCGGCTCGACCGGAGTCGGCAGGTTGGTGAAGGGCACGAACGGGAGCGTGCGGAGCCCGGGCGCTTCGGCGAAGAGCAAAGGCTCTCGGCGAAGGGTCAATTCGAAAGGCTCGCCTTGCGACCAACCGATCCGAAGCCACCCTGCTGCGAGGGCCGCGGCTCTTCGACCTCAGTCGCCTCGCCCTCGGTCTGCGCTTTGATGAGATGTTGCTTCACGAGCGGATCGTCGAGGTAAGTGTCGGTGAGGCGCTTCGGGCGGAAATACCCGACGGCACGGATCGGCGCGAGGAGCATCTCGAAGGGTTTCCGCACTGCGCTCTCGACCGCTTTGCCGCCGTAAGCCTCGGCCACGAGCGCGAGCTTGGTCGCCGTAGAGAGACTCTCGAGAGGTGCATCGAGAAGTCCGATGCGCAGAAGGCGGAGCTCGGCCATCGCAACCGAATGGCGAACGAAGTCGGGTAGCTTCTGCATCACGGGGTGATCTTTGGACAGCGACCGCTTCATGAACGACTCGAGCCGGCCGACAGCGAAGAGCGTGACCAGCGCTTGTCCGAGGAGGCGTCGCTTCAGCCAAGGTTTTCCTTGGATTGCCTCCATCGTGCGCCGCTCGCCGAACTCCACGTGTCGCTCTTCTTGCTTCACGCCGCGCCGCAGAATGGCCGTGATCTCTTCGTGATCGATCGTGTCGATCATCGCGTAGAACGCTTGGAGGACGAGCCCCTCACCGATCGCCATCTCGAGCGCGACGTGCTCGGCCCACGCGTCAGGCATGGCTCCTGTCGCGAGAAACCTGACCACCGGGTGTGCGGGTGCCGCCTCGGCGCCGAGGATCTCGAGGATGCGAAGGAAGTTGCCGACGTGCTGAAACTCTTCGACCGCTTGGCGCGACAAGAAGCGAGCCGCATCTAGGTCGGGCGCGGCATAGAGCCAATGACCGATCTGGATCCCGGTCACCTCGCCGTACAAGAACTGGTTCACGGCCCAAGCGAGGGTCTTTTGCTGGCCCACCGGATCGAGCTTGTGGCCGCCGAAGTCGAACGCCATTTCTTCGCGAGTGAGCAGCATGGCCAGAGAGCCTCCGCAGAATAGAGTAGCACAGCGCTCGCTGACCGATCCCCGATTGGGCTAGGCTTCTGCCCTCTTGGCCGGGCCCGAACCGGGTGCGGAAAGACGAAGATCACGTTCGATGAGGTGACCATGGCGCGCGTCGACAACTTCAACGCAGGCCCCGCAGGGCTCCCAATCACGGCTCTCGAGCGCGCCCAGCGCGAGCTCCTCGATTTCGAGGGCACGGGCATGTCGATCATGGAGCACAGCCACCGAGGCAAGGCCTACGAGGCCGTGCACGACGAGGCGCTCGGGTTGATCCGCTCGCTCATGGCGATCCCCGACGACTACGACGTCCTGTTTCTCCAAGGCGGCGCGAGCCAACAGTTCGCCGTCGTCCCCATGAACTTGCTCCCAGCCGAACGCAGCGCCGACTACGTGATCACCGGCGGCTGGAGCGAGAAGGCCTTCGAAGAGGCCGGGCGCATCGGCAAGGCGCGCATCGCCGCGAGCACCGTGGTCGACAAGAAGTACACGCGGATACCGAAGCAACACGAGCTCGATCTAAAAGACGACGCCGCGTACGTCCACATCACGACGAACAACACGCTCTTCGGCACCCAGTGGCACTACGTCCCCGAGGTGAAGGCCCCCCTCGTCGCCGACATGTCGAGCGACTTTCTCTGGAAGCCCACCGACGTGCGGCCTTTCTCGCTCATCTACGCCGGTGCGCAGAAGAACATCGGGCCCTCGGGCGTGACCGTGATCATCGTCCGCAAATCGGTCGTCGAGAGCGCGCGAAAAGACATCCCCGTCATCTTTCGGTACGACACGCACGCGAAGACCAACAGCATGTACAACACGCCGCCGACCTTCGGCATCTACCTCATTCGCAACGTCCTCGCGGTGGCGGCCGAGATGGGTGGGCTCGCCGAGGTCGAGCGACGGAACCGGAAGAAGGTCGATCTGCTCTACGCCACGATCGACGGTGCGTCCGACTTCTATCGTGCTCCGGTCGAGCGAGAGAGCCGAAGCTACATGAACGTCGTCTTCCGCCTGCCGTCCGAAGAGCTCGAGAAGAAATTCGTGAGTGAGACGGCCAAGAAGAACATGGTCGGCCTCGCGGGGCACCGCTCCACCGGCGGCATTCGCGTCTCGACTTACAACGCCGTTCCCTTCGAGTCCGTCGAACGCCTGGTCGCGTTCATGACCGAGTTCAAGAAGACAAACGGCTGATCGAAGAAATTCGACCGTCGACTACGCCGAGGAATTCAAACGAGGTTCTTCGAATTCGGCACGAGCGCCTCAGTTCGGGACGGGGTTCGTGCCGACCTTGGTTCCAGGGGTCGCGACCCATTGAAAGTTGTCGACGAGCGTCGTCGTATCGAGGACGCCGTCGCCCGAGTCGTAGACGGCGAAGCGCAGATTGATCTCGGTGCCGCCCTTCACGGGAGCGATCGTTCGCAGCCAGCTCGTCGAGCCGTGATCGCTGCCGCTGTTGGTGTCGAAGCCGAACCCTGTCTGGATGAGCTCGGCGTCGCCAAGCGCGCAGTTGAAGAGCTTGTTGCCCGCCATGCACGGGTTCGGCGGATTGCCTGGGCACCCACAGACGTCGAGGAGCGCGTTGTTCACGCTGATCGGGTTGTTCTGCGAGTCGAACGAGATGTTGCCGTCGGTCTGCCCCATCGGGAACGGCGTGAGCAACGCGACGAAGAAGTCGTTGTACGTGCTGCAGACGAAGCTTGGCCACTCGAACGTGTAGAAGTCGAAGTCGAACGCGATGCCCGTCGCGTTCGACGGCGTGCGCACGTTGATTTCGACGGCGGCCGAGTCGTGCGGCGTACCGGTGACGCTGCCGGGGCAAGCGGGCGACTCTTTCGGAAAGCCTTGCGGGTGGCCCGACGTGTACCCCTTCGAGAAGCCATTGACGCTGTGGTAGCCCGGATCGCTCGGGTTGCGCGCCGAACCGCTCGAGAGCCCGAGCATGTGCTGCCCCTTGCGAACGTGGACGTTCGCACCGAAGCCGCTCAGCATTCCGTGACCGAGATCGTAGTTCTGCCGCATCGCAAGATCGCTCGGAGGCGGAGTCCCGTCGGCGAGCACCCACTTCGCGTCGACGAGGCCCCAATCTTTCAGACCCGTCGACATCTTGCAGAGGTCGATGGCCTTCACCGCGTCGAGCGGGTCGGTCGAATCGATCGCGAGCGTCGCGTCGCAGAGAGTGGTGTCGACTTCGTCGATCTGTCCGTTGCAGTTCTCGTCGATGGGCGTGTGTCCCATGAGCGTCGCGACCTCGATCGCATTCGGATTCGAGTTGGGGTCGCAGTCGTCGCAGTCGCCTTGCATCGGAGTGAAGCCGTCGTGATCGACGTCGTCGTTCGGCCCTCCAGGATTGCAGGTGGGGCCCATTCCACCGCCGCCGCCGACTCCGGTCATGAAGCCGCCGGTCGTGCTCGCGACCGTCACGCTCACCGACGTCGCGGTGACGGCACCGCCGGCCCCTCCGAGGCCACCCGAGCCGCCCGTGCCGCTCGACCCTGCGTTGCAACCAAGAAACGCCGTCACCGAGACGGCAGCGAGGACCAGCGCGCTGTGAGACGAGACCTTCATGTGGACCACCCTGAGTGCGAAGGGACGAAGTGAAGTTCAGCCGAAAGGATCGACGAAGACGATTGCGGACAAGCTGGTCGCATCAATGCGAGCAGACCATGTGCTGGCCGTCGCTCTGACAAGAATAGCCAACGCGACAATCGGTCTGCAGCGCGCAGGTCTTGAGGCAGAGACCATTGCCGCTGTTGAAAAAGAGGTACGACGAGCAGACGTCGCCAGCTGGGCAGTCGTTCGTTCCGAGGTTGCAAAACTCGGCGCAGTACCCGCCCGGCCAGCCGAAGTTGAACTGGTCGATGCAGAACGGATCGTTGGCGTTGGCCTGACACTCGTTGTGAAGCTGACACGACGCGCCGACCGCCTTCGCGCCTGGAACGCAGGCAGGCGACGATGACGAGCACGAGGTCACGTCTTCGCAATCGACGAAGCCGTCGCCGTCGTTGTCTTTGTTGTCGCCGCAGTTGAGCTCCGGCGGCTTGTCGCAGACCTTGCTCGGTAGACCGTGATTGACGCAGGCGTAGCCCGGCGCGCAGTCGTTCTCGGTCAGGCAGCTCTGCATGCAAACCCCGTTCGTCGAGAGCCCGATTTGGTAGCATTGAGCGCCGCCCGGACAGTCGTTCGTTTGGAGATTGCAGAACTCGGAGCAGTACCCGTTGGTGAAGCCCTTGAAAACGGGCAAGCAGATGGGGTCACCGTTCGTCGCGTGGCAGTTGGTGTTATTGAAGCACGGCTGTCCGACCGCGGTCGTCCCCGATTGACACTCGAAAGAGCCTTGGCAGGCGCTCGGATCGTCGCAATCGAGAAAACCGTCGAAGTCGTTGTCATTGAAGTCGCTGCAGGCGCTCTCGGGCATGATCTGGTCGGCGATGATGTCGTAGAAACCACCCTGATTGGAGACCGACTCGAGCACGATGTAGTAGGTCTGGCCCGCGATCGCCGCGATGGTCAGGCTTTCGGTTCCACCCGAGCCGGTTTGATTCACGCACGCAATTTCGCTTGCCGGGACGCTGCACGTCGTGCGCACCGAGAGGCCGACGTCGAAGCTCGCGAAAGGAGCTTGGACGGAGATGTCACCGGTCGTCGGCGCCGTGAGGGCAAAGACGATCTCGCGACCCGCCTGGGGCACGCACGACGATGTGAGAAGGTTGGGTCGACCGTCGATTTGTCCGCTCTGAAAATTGCCGATCTGCAGCTGCGTCGGAACGCTGCACGCGTCGGTGCACGCCGTCGCCGTGGCGCAGTCGGGATCGTCGCAGTCGGTGAACCCGTCCATGTCGTCGTCTTGCTGGTTGGTGCAGCTCTCGGCAGGCGTGCAATTCGCAACCACGATGCTACAGAAGGGGTTGCACAACAGAAACCCACCTGAAAGACCGAAGTCGACGCACGTCTTGCCGCCGAAGTCGGTGCCGTCGCAGGTCTCGGGCGGATCGATCACGCCGTTGCCGCACATCGTCGGTCCGGATCCGGTCGACACCGTCGAGCTCGCGGTCGTCGAAGCCGACGATGACACCGACGAGCTTTGACTGGTGCTGCTCGAAGCCGAGTGCGAGCTAGAGGCAGCGACGGTGGAGCTGGTCGATGCCGAGCCTCCTGTCCCACCCGAGCCAGTACTGGTCGATCCGGTGTCTTCAGACGCCGTGGCGCAGCCGAGCGCGAGAAAAGAAAGGGCCGCGCCCGTGACGGCACGGCTTAGCACGCTCCGCATCGAAGCCTCACTTTCGAAGAAGCAAACCTGCTTCTACCTCTGAAGCAACCAAGCCCTCGACGCCAGCGGCTGACTTCGACGACGGTCGGAATGGGTCGGCACGTCCGGCGCGCGCCCCAAGATCGGTGGGAGCCTACCTCAGATTGCATTCGGTCAGGTAGGCAGAAAGCACACCTTAACGAGCCGGCAGGGTTTCATCTCCATGAGTTGCCCCAGATCCCGAGACTTTCATTCTTGGATGCGCTAGGAGATGCGTCGAGTTTTCGACGGGTAGCTGGTCGCACACTTGCGCTACCCCATCAGTCCGTTCAGTTTACGGGCTGCAAGCGAGCCGCCTCTCTCGGTGATCCCATGCTCCGATTCGCCGCCGACCTTCGAACCATCGCCTTCATGGCCATTTTCTTCGGCCTGGTTGCCCTGCAGTGGGTCTATCCGCCCGCGTCGGTCTTGTCGGGATCGTATGCGATCGGCATCCCGGTGCTGCTGCTCACGGCGTCGTTCTCGTTCTTCGGGGCCGTCGCGACGCACAACACGATTCACAGCCCGGTCTTCAAGAACCGCACGGCCAACCGAGTCTTCCAGGCGATCCTCACCCTGACTTACGGCCATCCGGTGAGCGCGTTCGTTCCGGGTCACAACCTCAGCCATCACAAGCACACGCAGACGCGTCGCGACGTGATGCGGACGTCGAAGGTCCGCTTTCGGTGGCACCTCCTCAACGGGCTCTTGTTTCTGGTCATGGTCGCGCCGAGCATCATGAAAGGCGAAGCCGACTACTTCAAGATGATGAAGAACCGCGCACCGGTGTGGTTCCGTCAGCTTCGCATCGAACAGGTCGTGCTCTACGGTCTCTGCGCGATCTTGCTCTTCCTCGACTGGAAGAAGTTCCTCGTGTTCGTGTTCATCCCGCACAAGTACGCCGCCTTCGGCATCGTGACGATGAACATGCTCCAGCACGACGGTGCCGACGAGAACAGCGAGTACAACCACTCACGCAACTTCGTCGGAAAGCTCGTGAACTGGCTCACGTTCAACAACGGCTACCACACGATCCATCACATGCACCCGGGGCTCCATTGGAGCCTTCTGCCGGCGGCGCACGCGAAAGAGGTCGCTCCGTTCATTGACCCTGCCCTCGATCAGCCTTCGTTTCTCGTCTATCTCTTCAAGACCTTCGTCTTCCCTGGCGTCCGCCTCCGCTACGACGGCTCGCCCTTCATCTTGCCCGACGAGGGACCCGATGAAGACTGGATCCCGAGACCCGAACAAACGCGCGACGATTTGGGCGCGGTCCCCGTCGGATGACGAGCGGATTCGATCCGTCGGGGCCTGCGCGGCACGAAGGCATCTTCGGGCTCCCCCACACGCCCGACGAAGCACGCGTCGTCTTGATCCCGGTGCCGTGGGAGCCGACCACGTCTTATCGAAAAGGGACAGCGGCCGGTCCGAGAGCCGTGCTCGAGGCGAGCCGTCAGGTAGACCTTTTCGATCGCGAGACGGGTCGACCCTACGAGAGCGGGATCGCGCTTCTTCCGTTCGACGAGACCATCGACGACTGGAACGTGACGGCATCGCAGCTGGCCCAACCGATCATCGACGCGGGCGGTGCGGGCAGCGACCCTGCCCTTTGCCAAGCGCTCGAAGCCGTGAACGCGCTCTCGGCGCGTCTCAGCGAGCGGGTCGAGCGCATCGCCGACGAGTGGCTGGCTCGCGGCAAGCTGGTCGGCCTTCTCGGCGGTGACCACTCGAGCCCCCTCGGACTGATGCGCGCTGTCGCACGCCGACATCCGGGTGTCGGCATCTTGCACATCGACGCGCACGCCGATCTCCGCGAAGCCTACGAAGGCTTCCGCGAATCGCACGCATCGATCATGTTCAACGTGCACGCGCAGATCCCCGACGTCGCGAAGATCGTGCAAGTCGGCATCCGCGACTTCTCGCAAGAGGAGCACGCGCTCACCGCCGAGAGCTCTCGCATCCTCACCTTCTTCGACAGCGACCTCGCGCGTCGGGCTTTCGCGGGAGAGCCCTTCGGCGCCGTCGCGCGCGAGATCGCCAACGCACTTCCGAACGAGGTCTACATCAGCTTCGACATCGACGGTCTCGACCCGTCGCTCTGCCCCAACACGGGCACACCCGTCCCTGGGGGTCTTGGTTTTCGAGAGGCCTGCGCGCTCTTCGCGGCGATCCGCGAAAGCGATCGACGAATCGTCGGCTTCGACCTCAACGAGGTCGCCGGCGTCGAGTGGGACGCGAGCGTCGGCGCCCGCATTCTCTACAAGCTCATCGGCTACGCCCTCCGCCCGGCTGGCTAGTCGATGGCGAGAGCGCTCTCGTAGGCCGCGACCGCTTTCGCGACGTCGCGGGTTCCGGCCATCTCGCGGCACGAGTGCATGCTGAGCATCGGAGCTCCTACGTCGACGGTGTCGACGCCGAGGAGAGCCGCAGTGATGGCTCCGATGGTGCTCCCGCACGGGAGATCGGTGCGTGTGACGAACTGCTGCGGATCGCCGCCGGCCTCGCGACACGCCGAGACGAAGCGCGCTGCGGTCTCGCCGTTGGTCGCGTACGACTGATTGGCGTTCGTCTTGATGACGAGTCCCTTGCCAAGCTTGGGCTGATGTTCGGGCTCGTGCTGGCCCTCGTAGTTCGGGTGAACGGCGTGCGCCATGTCGGCCGAGACGAGGTACGAGGCCCGCATCGCGCGCTCGAACGCTTGAGCTTCTTTCGCGGGATAGGCGTCGATGATGCGGGCGAGCGTGTCTTTCAGAACGGTCCCTTGCGCGCCGACTGCGCTTCGCGATCCGCATTCCTCGTGGTCATAAAGGGCGATGAGCTGGGTCGAAGGACGAGCCGTCGCCGCAGCGCGGACGAGCGCTTCGGTCGCCGCATGGCAGCTCCCTAGGTTGTCGAGACGAGGTGCGTAGACGAGCTCGTCATCCATCCCCCCGAGAGAGCTCTTGGCGGTGTCGAAGAACATCAGATCGAGACCGACGATGTCGGCGTCGGGCTCACCAAGCTCTTTGGCGAGATCTTTTCTCAGCTCGCCTTCACCAAGGCCGACGATCGGCACCATGTGCTTCTGCGGGTTGAGAACGAGCCCTTCGGTGTTCACATTCCGATTCAGATGTATCGCGACATTGGGAACTCGAGCCACTGCGCGCGAGAACCTGACGAGGCGCGACTCCACGCGGCGGCCACGCGAGAGAGAAACTCTCCCGGCGATCGACAGATCCCTGTCCATCCACGTCGACAGAAGCGCCCCGCCATAAATCTCGACGCCCACCTGCTGGTAGCCGGCCTTCTTCGCGTCGGGACGGGGCTTCACGCGCAGGTTCGGCGAGTCGGTGTGGGCGCCGATCATGCGGAAGCCGCGTGACGACGGCGGCTCGGTGCCGACGACGAACGCGAGGATCGTGGAGCCACCGCGAACCACGTAGCGACGGTCACCGGGAGCGAGCTTCCAAGCGTCGCGCTCCGAGAGCTCGCTGAATCCTGCACGGTCGAGGCGAGCCCGCACCTCGAGGACGGCGTGGAAAGGCGTCGGCGAAGCGTCGACGAAGGTGCAGAGGTCACGCGCGATTTCGCGCTCGGCGTCGGTGATCGGTTCGGGCGTCTCGGCCATGCAGCATTCTTAGCTGCAAAATGGGATGCGCGGCAGCCCCTCGCGAGTAGCTTAGCGTTCGATGAAGGCCAACCCCGAGCAGGAAGCGCTCCATCTCCGCGTCGTTCCGTCGATGCGGGAGCTCGAATCGGACTACCGCTCCCTCGATCAGGAGCTTCTCGCCGATGCGCCCTTTCTACGCTTCGAGTGGCTCGACGCGCTCGAGCGCACCGGCTGTGTCGCGTCTGCACGCGGATGGCTTCCCCACCATCTGACGCTCTACCGCGGAAAGAAGCTCCTCGCCGTCGCGCCCGCATACCTGAAGAATCATAGCGAGGGCGAGTTCGTCTTCGACTTCGCATGGGCCAACGCGGCGTCACGGTTCGGCGTCGAGTACTACCCGAAGCTGCTGCTCGCCGTGCCTTTCACTCCCGCGACTGGGCCACGACTGCTCACTGCACCCGGGGTCGAGCGCTCGCTCGCGACGCGCGCGTTCGCCGCTGGGATCCAGCAGGTCGCCGATAGGAGCGAGCTGTCGAGCGCGCACATCTTGTTCCCGCTCGAAGAAGAGGCCGACGCGATCGAGACCGAGGGCCTCTTGCATCGCGTCGGCGTGCAGTTCCATTGGAAGAACGCCGGCTTCGACACCTACGAAGACTTTCTCACGACCTTGGCGTCGAAGCGTCGAACGCAGATCAGGCGCGAGCGTCGGGCCCCTTCGGAGCAAGGCGTGACAATCACGACGCTCACCGGAAAAGATCTGGTCCCCGAGGTGATCGACGCGATGTTCGTGTTCTACAAGGCCACCGTCGACAAGTTTCACTGGGGGCGTCGCTACCTGAACCGCCAGTTCTTCGAAGAGGTCTGTTCGACGATGGGCGACGCGGTCGAGATCGTCCTCGCCCGCGATGCCTCGAAGAAGCCGATCGCGGGCGCCTTCAATCTGCGTGGTCGAAAGACGCTCTTCGGTCGCTACTGGGGCGCGACGACCGAGCTCCCCTTCTTGCACTTCAATGTCTGTTACTATCACTCTGTAGAACAGGCGATCTTGGCCGGGCTCACTCGCTTCGAGCCGGGTGCTGGGGGCGAGCACAAGCTCGCGCGCGGCTTCGCGCCGACGCTCACGCACTCGAACCACTACCTCGCCGATCCGAGCTTCCGAGGGGCAATAGCCGACTTCATTCGTCGCGAACGAGCGGCGATCGAAGAAGAGATCGGGACCGACGAAGTTGCGCCTTCACCCGTGAGCACGAAGAAGTGAGCGCTCGCGCCGCGTCGGCCCTCGAGCGGGTCACGACAACGTCAAGGTTCAGCCGGGCGCAGCAACGACGAGGCGCGCAGCGACGACGAGGCGCATCGACAAAAGACTTCGGGCCCGCATGCCGAAGCACGCGAGCCCGAGGTTCGCCGACGGCCTGATTTCAGCTCATTCGAGCTCGAAGATTGGCAGGTCTTCCTTGGCAGTGACAGGGTAGTTCGCGGCGATCTTGCTCTGGTCGATACCAGCAGCCTTTCGAATCGCGCGCTGCATGTGGCCCGGGGTCACGATGACGCCGCCCTGCGAGGGCTGCATCGTCGTGGGGTCGACGGGCACCGAGCTGTGCTTCTCGTCGCTGGCACCGAGGACGCGGTTACCCTTGAGCTTCTGACCGTTGATGTAGCCCATGGTCATCATGCTGGTGATCGACCAGTGGTCTTTGCCGTTGCCCATGTTGTAGCCGTTGGTGCGGCCGAAGTCGGAGCCGATGCAGATGACCATGTTCTGGCGAACTCCCTGGGCTTCTGCGTAGTCGAGAATCTCGTCGAGGCTCGGAAGCAGACCCGGGTTTTGCGGGGTGCCTTCGAGGTTCCCTGCGACCGAGACGTCGTTGTTGCCATGGGTGTCCCAACCGCCGCGCTCGAGGTTCGCCGAGACGCAGATGCCTGCGCGGTAAGCCGCGATGGCGAGCTGTGCCTGACCGATGAGACCCCCCTTGAGTTTGTCGTTGGCGGGGAGGTACTGAGTGAGCTTCTGCAGCTCGTTCGAGCCGAGACGCGACGTGTAGAGCTTCGACATCGCGTTCTGAACGCGGGGCAGACGCTGCTGCGCCATGAGAGCGTGGTAGCGCGCGTCACGAGCCTCGACGATCTTCGCTTGCGCACCATCGAGTGCATAGAGCGCAGACTTGTCGCTGTTGGCGTCGACCTTGTACGGATAGGCGAGGCGCTTCAGCGCATCGAGGTTACCGAGACGTGCCGCGCCGACCGTGCCGTCCGTGGTGTCATATCCACCGAAGGTGATGAAGCCCATGGGGGCCGTCGGAAGGTAGGCCGCCGCGATGAGCGCTGCGACCGTGGGCTTGCCCTCGGCGAGGTTCCCCGCCCAAGTCACGCGGGTTCCAGCGTCGTGGCTGTTGGTTGCGTTGTCGATGCCGTTGATGACCGTGACGTCGTTGTAGCGCTTCGCCCAGAAGGCATTTGAAGCGGTGAACTTGGCATTCGCATTCTTCATTACGTCGGTGGACAGGTCCAACGGCGCGTACTGGATGTTGCCACCACCTGCGTGAGGGATGGCTGCGGTCGGGTAGTGGTTCATCCCATTCGCGTCGCCCTTCGGGTCGCACACGCTCGTGACGTCCCAGCCGCCGCCCGCGTGGAGCATCAGCCAGAGGGGTCCGGTGTAGGGGGCGTCGGCCTGAGCCGAGTCGCCGTAGGCGCCGCCTGCGACGACCGCCATCCCCGTCATGCCAGCAAGCTTCAGAAAGTCTCTGCGTTCCATGGTTCGGGCTCCTCGGATCATTCGTAGACGAAGGTGTAGTCGCTGAGGATGTAGGTCATGACCGCCATCCAGGCTCGGAGGGTGTACGCCTTGTCGTGAGCGTACTTACCGTCGTCGTTCGGGTCTGCCTTCAGCGCCTCGCCCGTGATGTAGTTGCTGCCCGGCACGCAAGCTCCGGGGATGTCTTCGCCGACCTTGTCGGTCGCCGCGGCCATCCGCGTCTTTCCTTCACTCCAAGCTGCGACGAACACGTCGTAGGTTCGGAGAACTTCGGGGTCGTTCGCATCAACCTTCTCGCCGAGCAGCTTCTCGCGGAGAGCGACAATCTGCTGCTTGATGGCCTGCTGCGAGACGGCGATGTCGTAGTGATTGACGTCTTGCGGCTCGAAGCTCGCATCGACGGCCGTGAAGAACTTGCGCTGCGACTTGTCGAGCGCGAACTCCGAGCCGACGATCTTGCAGCCCATCTCGTTCGACATGCGCTCGATGACGTTCGCCATGATCCCGTTCGGATCCTTGATGCGCACCGTCACGTTCTCCGAATCGATGCCGCCGTACAGCAGGCGGTACTGGTTCATGTCGGTGAGGAACGGGTCGAACGAGTTGTTGTTGTTGTTGTTCGCGTCCGTCGTCCAAGGCATGCCGAGGAGGTTCGCAACCTTGCGGTCGAGCTGTTCGGGGGTGAGGAGATGAGCCGTGCCGACCGGGCCGAACTTCTTGAGCTGAGCCTTGTCGATGTCGGTCGCCGTGTTCTTCGCTCGGAAGTAGGGGCTCATGACGAGCTCCTTCACGAGGACCTTGTAGTTGAACTTGCTGTCGGTGAACTTCTTCGCGACGGCGCTGAATGTGTAGTACTCGCCGAGGTAGGCCTCGAAGTCGTCTTTGAACGTGGCCGAGCTTGCGTCGGGCGGGAGCATGGGGTCTTGACCCGTGATCATCCGGAACGCGTTGTAGGTGATGGCGATCGCGAAGCGCGGGTCGGTCGTGATCTCCTTACCGAGCCAGGGCAGCGACGAGACGTACTGCTCGGCGGGGAGGGCAGTCTTGCCGAAGCCCGGCGGCCGCATGTCTTGGTACCACTTGAATTCGGGGACGTAGGTGGCTTGGTTACCCTGCTCGTGCTGGTAGTTTTGGAACAGACCCGCGATCGGATCCAAGTTCGCGTGGCAGACGTTGCACGACGGGCTGTTCATCGTCGGGTTGAAGTCCGTGATCTTGGTCGGATCGATCGGACGCTCAGCCGTCTTCAAGATGTCGGTCCCGAGCCAATCGAAGAACACCATGCGAGCGCGGTGACGGTTGCGGTTCGTGGCCGTCGTGGGATGACGGCTGAGCCACACCGGCATGGTGAGAACACCAGCGCGCGGAGCCGAGCCGGCGGTCGTGGTGGTGTGGAACTCGAATTGGTCGACCGGGTTGTTGAAGGTGACGTCGGTCACGCCGAAGGCCGGAGCGCTGTACGGGTTGACGACGGTGTAGTCGGCCGTCAGCACTTCGCTGAAAGGACGGTTGTTGCGAACGATGTACTCGATGAGGTCGAGCGGCTCCCGCGCCACCGCGACCTCGGTGGACTGCATGAGCTTGTCATGCAGGTCTTGCGCATCCTTCGCGCCGTACTTGAGGATGTCGCCCTGCGACGCCGTGTAGGTGCCGCCGTTGTTGTTTCCCGGATCGGAGGGAACCGCGATGCCGTCGAACCACCCCGGCCGGTAGTACGACGAGGGGTCGCATTTCTTGGAGTCGGCACCTGGCGCCTCACAGCTCTCGGGCAGAATGTCGAGCGCATTGTTCCGGAGGTAGAAGTCGGTCTGGAACTGGTCGTTGTACGACTCCTTCACCCGCGAGTAGAACGGCTGCTCGTTCATGAGCGTGTCGAGGATCGGGTTCAGGGCGTCGAAGCCACCCTTCTCGACGGCTGCCACCTCGACCTCGGTCGGGAGGCGGGCTGCGAGCACGAGGGCCGCCTTGCGAAGGGTCTCGCCAGGGCTCATGAGCTCGACGCCGCCGAAGAACTTCGCCGAGTTGGTCGGGCAGGTCTCGTCGGCGCTCGCCTTGTCGATGAACGTCTTGAAGTCGTTGTACTGCTGGCTGCCCTTCTTGAAGAGCTGACCGCCGTCGTGGGCGACCTGCTTGGTGGGCTTCAGCAGAAGAATCGACTCGCCGTTGCGCTGCGTCTGAGCGAGCGTCTTGACGAGGGCCAAGTTGGCCTCGAGGTATCCGGCTTCTGCCGGGGGGCGGAGCACGAACGGAGTGTCTTTGGCCTGCCCGTTGGGGTTATGGCACTGAATGCACTGCGTGCTCATCGTCTGCGCCCAGATCTTCTCGGCGAAGAACTGTTCGGTAGAGACGCATTCGCTACTGCCTGTTGTTCCGCTGGTCGAGCAACCAGCGAAGCCCAAGGCGAGAGCTGCGGTCACGGTCACTGCACCGGATAGGAGCAGCTGCATCGGTACGCGTCGGAGTTGTCTCGGCATGCCAGACGATAAAGCAGGATGCGTGCCGTCTCTAATTCGGTGCGTTCAGGTTTCGCTGATCCGCATTTCCCCGACGGAATACGAGTGCGCGGAGGTCGTACCCACGTCTCACCGGACACGAAATCCCTGGACAGAGTCAAGTCCAGGGGACGAACCGAAGTCCGCAGTTGGTGTGGATCGACGCGCTCGAACGAGCGTGGATCGGTCGGCGAGGGCTCATCGTCTAAGGGCTCAACAGGCGAACCGCGTTTCTCATTTCATGGCTCGAGTGGTCGCATCGCGATTGTCTCGGTGAAGTCTCGCGTGGCCGGTTGCTCTTTCTTGATGCGGCACGTTCGGCTCTTCCGCTAAGAGATCTGCATGCGGCCCCAGGACGCGACTCGCACGAGCCCGATGCAGTGGTTCGTGCGCAGCGGCCATCTCACCGTGCCCGGCAAAGACCGGGTCAAAGTCACGATCAACCCGATCTTGATCGGGCGTGATCCGAGCTGCGCGATCGTGCTCGACGATCCCGAAGTGAGCTCGATCCACTGCGAGGTTCGCGCTGAGGGCCAAGGCGTCCTCGTGAAAGATCTCGGGAGTCGCAACGGGAGCTTCGTCCAGAGCGTCCGCGTTCGCGAGGCGATCCTCACGGCGCCGTGCACGCTCTCCATCGGAGCCACGCGCATCGCGTACGAGCCCATCGAGAAAGAGCGCGTCGACGTCGGATTCGAAGACAGCTTCGGCCCGCTCGTCGGCGCCGCCGCGAAGATGCGTCACCTCTTCCGCATGCTCGGCGAGATCGCGCCGACCGATCTTTCGATCCTCATCAACGGCGAGACGGGGTGCGGCAAAGAGCTCGTCGCGCATGCCGTCCACGAGAAGAGCCAACGCGCCCATGCGCCGTTCGTCGTGGTCGACTGCGCGTCGATCCCGGGTCCTCTCGCCGAGAGCCTCCTCTTCGGTCACGAGAAGGGCTCGTTCACAGGCGCCACCGAGCGGCGCTCCGGTGCTTTTCAAGACGCGCACAAGGGCACGGTTTTCCTCGACGAGCTCGGAGAGCTGCCGCTCGAGCTGCAGCCCAAGCTCCTGCGAGCGCTCAGCGAGAAGCAGATCAAGCGCGTCGGCTCGTCGAGCTACGAGCCCATCGACGTTCGCGTCATCGCCGCCACTCGACGCGATCTCGGTCAGAGCATGAACGCCGGGCGGTTCAGGAGCGATCTGTTCTTCCGCATCGCGCAGGTGCGCATCGAGATCCCGGCGCTGCGCGAGCGTCGAGAAGACATCGCGTTGCTGGTGAAAGCCGTTTGCAAACGCATCGGACGTCCAGAGCGCACCGACGAGGTCATCGATCTCGTCACGTCGACGCTCGCCCAGCACGACTGGCCCGGCAACGTGCGTGAGCTCGTCAACGTCGCGAGCGTCGCTGCGAGCCTTCCTACTGGGGCCGAGTCGGTCGCCTCCCTGCTCCCGCTCGAGCGCGGCGGGCCTTCTTCAGGCTCGGAGAAGATCGACTTGTCGACGCCATACGGCGAGGCGAAGCGCCAGGCGATCTCGCAGTTCGAGTCACGCTACTTCGGCGATCTGTTTCGAGCGACCACCGGCAACGTGAGCGAGATGGCCCGTCGGAGCGGCATGGAGCGCCATCACATCCGCCCGTTTTTGAAGAAGCTCGGGCTCTCCAAGGGCTGACGGGTCGCGCGCTCCACCGCGCGACCCGCTGTATGCCGAAGCTTCACGCTCAGTCACGCATCAGCGCGAGCCGCTCAACGCGGCCCGACGAGTCGTCACATTCCAGTGCTCGTCGAAGCGGCCGTGGAGGCTGCTGTCGTTGCAGCGGCAGTCGATGCAGCGCTCGTGACAGCGGTCGTCGCACTCGCGGAGTTGGTGGTCGTGGTACTGGCGGCGCTGGTCGGTCCAGGTCCGTTCCCATTGCCCGAGGTCAGGCTCTGGCAGTCTTTCTGACCGAAGCAATCGATGCACGTGCAGTCTTCGCCAGCGCCCTGGTTGCAGGTTCCGTCGTTCTTGCACATCTGCTTGCAGTACGCGGTCTGCGCGCAATCGAGGCACATACAGCTCTCGGGCTTGGCACCGAGGGCGTTGCAGAAACCATCGCGCACACCACCTTCACAGATGGGATCGTATCCGGTTCCGTTGGTCACCGACGCGGTCGGACCCGAGGCGCCGTCGACGGTCTCGCTGGTTCCGCAAGCGACGAAGTGAGAAGCGACGCCGGCAAAGGCGACAAGCGAAAGAACGTTCCACGCCGCGTTGCGGCGTTTGCTGCGATCGAGGCTCATGCGTTCAAGGATGTCTGGCCAGGGCCTGGTTCGTCAACTGGACGTTGCGACGTCCAGTCCCCAACCGTCACCCATCGCCCTTCGGGCGAGGACGAGTAGCGAACGGCGGGCCCGGACTTCGACCCGCCGAGGCGCCAAGAACGCCGAGGATGACAGAGAAATTCGATTCGCTCGCTCTGCTTCCTCCCCTTTCCAATCTTCCGATCTTCCCGTTCCTCTGCCTCTCCTTTGCGAGGCGCGCTCAGAGGCCGAGACGAGAGGAACAGGGAGATTGGAAGATCGGAAGCGAGAGGAAGGCGAGAGGGGACAGAGCCGTCATTCGACGCGGAAGTGGATCTCGTCGCTCGGGGTGCCGTCGGCGACGAGCTTGGCGATGTGATCCCCGCGGACGAGGCGCCACGCGAGGCCGCCCCCTCGAAGCGTGAACGAATGGCCGTCGACCGAGAGCGTCACGACTTTCGCTGAGCTCGGGGTGCGGGTGCGGAAGCGGATCGCGCTGCTCGACGAGGCCGCTTCGTCGATGAAGAAGCGGGCGCCATCTTCAGGGAACACAATTGCCACAGCATCCCCGATTCGTTTTGGACCGTGACCGCCTGGACATCGAGTCGACGAGCCGGTCGGCACGAGGGGTCGACCAGCGCTCTTCGCCCACTCGACGAACAAGCTCGGATACCACTCGAAGGTCTGTTCTTGGACGAGGTCGGGTGGGCATCCCGGGCCGGCGACGAGTCCCGTGGCTTTCTCGATCGACAGACGCACGTGCATGTCGCAAGAGCCATCGCCCGAGACCGTGTCGGAGCGCCCGCGCATGCGCATGTCGACGCGACGGTGGTGGCAATCGGGCTGAGGGCGCTTGCCCGAGAGCGGACAGACGAGGGCGGTGTCGATCCCCTCTGGGACGATGAACGGAGTAGGCGGTCGTCGTCGCGCGGCCGCGAGCATGACCGAGCGAAAGAGCGGTCCTGCGCCGGTGATCCCCGAGACGCCTTTCATCGGGGAGCCGTCAAAGTTGCCGACCCATACTGCGACGGTGACCTCGGGCGTGAAGCCGACGGTGATGTTGTCGCGGTAGCCCTTCGACGTGCCGGTCTTGGCGGCGACTGCGAACGGAAGCTCGAGGACGCTGCCTTCGCCGAACGACGCGAGACGCGCGGTCTTGTCGGCGAGGACGTCGGTGACGAGATAGGTCGCGCGCTCGTCGAGAATACGCTTCGGCGTCGATGCCTGGAGCGCGACGGTCGTGCCGTCCCAGCGCTTCTGCTCGAGGACTCCCCGAACGGGCAAGAGAACGCCGCCTCGCGCGAGGGTCGCGTAAGCGTTGGCGAGCGAGATGAGCTGCACCTCGGGATCGCCCAACGCGACGCCGAGACCGTAGTGGCTCGCTGGCTCCGAGATGGAGCACAGGCCGATGGCGCGCAGACGATCGACGACGGCGGGCACCCCGATGCGCTCCGCGGTCCACACGGCCGGGACGTTGAAGGAGCTCCCGAGCGCATCGCGGAGGAGGACCGGGCCGTGAAAGCGTTCGTCGTAGTTCTGTGGGCGATAGTCGCCGCCATCGGCGGTCGCGAAGGTCATCTCGAGATCGGGTAGCAGCGTCGACGGAGACATCCCGAGCTTCTCCATCCCGAGCTCGTAGACGAACGGCTTGAGCGAAGAGCCCGGCTGACGCAGCGCGCGCGCTCCGTCGTTCTGTCCGAGACGCGCGACGTCTGCGAAGTCGGGTGCGCCGACGTACGCGAGAATGTCTCCGTTCGTGTTGTCGAGGACGACGACGCTCGCGGCGGTGACGTGCTGCTTGTCGAGATCGCGCACGGTCGCGCGTGCGAGCTCGGTGACCTCTCGCTCGAGGCCGATGTCGAGCGTCGTCGTCACTTCGACGACGTCAGACGGGATGGGCGCTGCGTCGGCACACGGATCGACCGTGCCGCTCACCAGCGAACGCACGAAGTGTGGCGCTCCACCCGAGCTGAAGTGTGTCGCGAGGACGATCGGCTCGTTCTTCGCGCGCTCTGCCTGCTCGGTCGTCACGAGCCCCGCCGAGGCCATGCGGTCGAGCACGCGATTGCGCCGGCGGAGGAGCCGCGACGTGCCCTTCTTCGGATCGTAGAGGCTCGGGCCGCGCGGGATCCCAGCGAGCGCCGCGGCTTCGGCGAGTGACAATTCTTTGGCAGGCTTGTCAAAGTAATAGCGGGCGGCGGCTTCGGCTCCGCGGATCTGCGGGCCGAACTCGACGCGGTTCAGATACTCCTCGAGGATCTCGTCTTTCGAGAGCGAGGCTTCGATGCGGAGGGCGAGCGCCATGACCGACAGCTTGCTCGAGAGGTTTCGGGGTGCCCCGGTCACGTTGCGGGCTAGCTGCTGGGTGAGCGTCGAAGCGCCCGACACGATCCGCCTCGCCAGGATCGACGAGCCGAACGCGCGAGCCATCGCGATGGGATCGACCCCAGGATGTCTGTAGAAGCGCCGATCTTCGGCAGCGATCACTGCGTGGACGAGGTCGTCGCCGAAGTCGGCGAGCGGCTTTCGATCGGCGCGCTTTTGGTCGTCGGTGCGGACGTCGCGGAGAAGATGATGGTCTCGGTCGAAGATTCTGACGCTCAGCGGACGCGCGCCGTCGGAGGTCGACACGGGGGAGCGCGACGCGAGCTCGGGGGGGAGCACCGTGAACACTGCGACGCCGATCAGGATCATCCACGGGAGCGCGGCGAGCGCGACTGCGACGACGACGATCTTCCGAAAGCGACGACTTGCGACCAGCCTTCGAAGCCGACTTCGCTTCGGCACCTCCGACTCCGCGCTCGGGCGATCGGTGCGCGGCGAAGCCGTCGTCGACGCGTCGGATGGCGGACGCGACTCGCTCGATGTGCCGGGCCGTGGCTGCGGCGTGCGCGGCAGCGCCACCGGGAGCCGCGCCGCGACTCTCATCTTGAACGGTGATGGGAGAGGTGCCGGCGGCGAAGCAGGAGAGGCCTTTCGGCTCCCCTTCCCTCGCTGCTTCTTGCGCCTCCGCCCGCTCACTATTGCGGCTTGACCTCGATGGTCGTGGCGCCCGTGCGACCGAAGATTTCGGGCGCGTACATCGCCTCGGCGCGCGTCGGCGGGACGACGAATTTTCCGAACGAGGTCGCTCGCGCGAGGTAGCGGTAGCGGTACACGCCAGCTGCCATGTGATCGACGAAGAAGAGAACGCGGTCGTCGCGCATCTCCTTCGTGTACCAGCTCGAGCCCTCGGCGCGGCCCATCGCCTCGTCGCCTTCTTCACCTTCGTCGGAGCTCGGGCGCGAGTAGTCGACGCCCCCGAGGCGGCCCGAGCTCGTCGAGAGGCGCATGTCGATCGCCTCGAAACCAGCAGGCAGCGGATCGTCGATGACGACGAAGCTTCGCGGCTTCGGGGTGACGACGACGACGTCGGCGAGGATCAAGTCGCTCCCCACGAACGACAGCAGCTCTTTGTTCGGAACCGTCGCGAGCGCTTCGTCGAGCGTTTCGGCGGTCACTTTGCGAAGACGCTTTTCGACGAAGAAACCACGATCGATGAGACCGCTCGGGAGCTTCTTGCGTGCATAGCGAAGGCGCGCTCCGTAAAAGAGCTTTCCCGTGCCTTCGACGGTGAAGCCGAGCGCCGTGTTCTGCGCCGTGCCGAGCTTCGCTGCCGGGAAGACCTGGCTCTTCGCTTCGAGCGAACGGCCTTTGAAGGGCGCCGAGAACACATCGTCTTCACCGAGGAAGACGTGCGCGTCGAAGCTCGGCTCGACCTTTTCTTGCGCCTTTCGGTAGTCGACGAGCGCGATCAACGCCCACGCCGTCTCTTGGGTCGAGCGCCACTGACCGCCTTTGCGATCGGCGAGGAGGCCCATCGCGAGCGGCGCACCCAGCGGGTGGTTCGGCTTGGCGGCGAGCAGCCCTCGCAGAACGAGCGCCGTCGTGCGCGCCTCGGAGTCGAGGAGCTGAATGTATTCGTCGCCGAGGTTCTCGGTGCTTCGCGCGGTGGGGCCGTCGATGCGCAGGCTCGGCTCGATCTCTTTGACCAGCGCGTCGATGCTCGCCTGATCGCTCTTCGCGGTCACCATGGCGTGGAGCAGCAACGCTTTCGCGAACAAAGGAAGGCCCTCGCGCTCTTCGTAGAGCTTCGAGATGCGGCCTGGATCGGGCTGACCGACATCGGCGAGCACGTCGAGAATGAACGCCTTCGATGCGCGATCCCAAGGCTTGACCTGCTCGGTCTCGAGCGAGTGACGAAGGAAATGGACGGCCTCGAGCTCGACGTCGGCAGGGACCTCGGCAGCGTTCGCGTCTTTGACTTGATGAAGGCCCCAGAGCGCGTACGCCGTGACCCACGTGTTCGCTTCGATCGAGTCAGCCCAGAAGCCGAACCCTCCATCGCCGCGCTGGTGTGTGAGGATTTTGGCGACGGTCTTTCGGACGACATCGTCGACGTTGGCCGGCAGACGAAGGTTGAAGTCTTTGGCGAGCGATCGCATTTTCACGAGCGGAACGAGTCGGCTCGTGAGCTGCTCGGTGCAGCCGTAGGGATAGTCGAGGAGCTGATCGGCGCCCGCATCGAGCCCGACGAGCGCGCTCGACGAGAGAGTCACGGTCATCTCCCCAGTGTCGTTGCGGATGCCCGCGAGATCGCCGAGCTTCTCCGCGGTTTCCTTTTGGGTCTGACCGTAGAGCGCGACGGCCTCGAGCGCGAGCGGGGCCTTGACCTCGCGCTTGATCTCGACCGCGTCTTTCGCGCCGCCACCTCGAACGTCGAAGCGGAACGTGGCGTTGCCGACGACGTCGGACATCATCGGGAAGCGAACCTCGGCGCTCTCGCCCGTCGCGAGATGAACGCGCTTCAGCTTGTCACCGTCGACCGAGACTCCGGTCGCGGCGAGAGTGACCTCGATGTCGCTCGCGCCGAGCCCTTTCGAGGTGACGACGACGCCTGCCTCGAACCGGTCGCCTGCTCGCAGGAAGCGCGGAAAGGCGGGGCGCGCCATGAGCGTTCGGCTCGTAGTGACCCGCTTTTCGGCAAATCCGAACCGATCGTCTTCGGCCGTGACGACGGCCATCAGTCGATAAGTCGAGAGCGAGTCAGGTAGCTTGAACGACGCCGTCGCGTGGCCCTTGTCGTCGGTGATGATACTCGGGTTGAAGTAGGTGCTCGCGCGAAAATCACGCCGCGCCGAGCCGGCGGAGGCGGAGTCGCCGCCACCGCCCGCCAAGCCTTTGTCGCCACCGAGACCACCGAGCGGATCGAAGAGTCGGGCGAGCTGCGAGCGTGATTCGAGCGTCGCGACTTTGAGCGAGCGCGGCGCCGAGAACACTGGGATCGGATCGGGCGTCTTGTAGTCGATGAGCGAGAGAACGCCTTCGTCGACGGCGTAGAGCGTGACCTCGGTCTTCGCCGCTTTGCCCGCGCGATCGGTCACGTCGACATCGACCTTCACCTCCTCACCGGGTTGAAAGTCGAGCTTCGAAGGCTTGAGCGCGACCTTGAGTCGCTTGTCTTCGGGATCGACCTTGAGGTGCGTGAAGCCGAGGCGATAGCTCGGGGCACCGACATCGGGTTGGCTCGGTTGGGCCGGCGCGGCCTTCGTTCGACCGCGGACGATCGCGACCGACACGAACGCATTCGGTCGAAGCTCGTCGGTGATCGGGACCTCGACGGTCGGCGTCGCACCGCTCAGCTTGACGAGGCGTCGCGTGTAGACGCCGCCTCGCTCGACCGTGACGAGAGCGTCTGCGCTCGCGAAGGGAGACTTGACGAGGATGCGCGCCTTCTGGCCGACCTTGTAGGTCTCGTGGTCGGTGACGAGCTTCAGATCGAGCTTGTCGGAGTCGGCCCAGCCGCCGCCGCTCTCACCGCTGCCCGTGCTGGTCGCGTAGATCCCCATCGAGGTCGCGACGGGGTTCTGTGCCACGTCGACCGAGCTCGCGCGCAAAATGTAGAAGCCGCCTTCGGTCGGAGTCAGATCGCACGAGACCGGTGTTCGCGCGCTCGTGAGAGCGCAACCACCGACCGGCGTGTCGACGACCGACGAGACGGTGGAAAGCGCGCTCGCACCGTTCTGCTGTTTGGCGGTGACCCACTTGCGACGAAGGAGCTCGACCTTGATCGGGCGCCCCTCGATTCTATCGCCCTTGGGGCTCACAGCGATGAAGCTCGGCTTGATGGGCTTGCCGGCGTCGACGAAGTAGCTGTCGAGCTTGAGACCGACGTAGTGCGCCGCCGGGTGGACGATCGCGGTCGTGCTAGCCGAGACGACCTGGCGCGAGAGATCGGTCACGTCGACGGTGCAGGTGACCTCTTCGGGACCGCGCTGCCCAGGCATCGCGAGGGTCGCGTGGGTGCTCGTCGTACCGCGCGCGTCGAGCTTGTTGTCGGCCGAAGCGATCACCGTCTCGCGCGGCGACTTGTCGGGGAGATCGGAGTAGTACGGGCGATCGTCGACGGTGAAGCCCTCGGTGTTCTCGGGCGTGAAGTACGTCTCGGAGCGCGCGATGTAGCTGCGTGCTTTGGCGCCCGCCATGGGTGCCCCGAAGAGAAAGTCACCGCGGCCCGACCACACGCCGGGGCTGCCGCGAACATACGAAGGACGATCGCTCTCGGCCTTCACCTCGAACTCGACAGGCCGGTACTCCGCGACCTCGAAGCTCTGGCTGATGGCCCCGTGCGCGGTATCGATGGTCGCGCTCACGTAGTACGCCCCGAGCTTGCCTGCGGGTGGAACCACGACGTCGGTCGAAAACGTTCCGTACGCGGTGAGAGGCTTGTCGACTTCGAGGAGCTTGTCGTCGGAGGGACCGCGCACTGAGAGGTGAACGGTGTGCCCCGCACCCAAAGTCTTGGTGCCGTTCCAGACCTCTTCTCGGACGATGCCTTTCAAACGGACGGTGTCGCCGGGGCGATAGATCCCGCGGTCGGAGAAGATCATTCCGAAGCCGGTGTCGTCGGCGCTCGAGAAGTCCCAGTTCTCGACGTTGTCGCTGATGTGCTTGAAGGTGAAGTCGGCGCCCGAACGAACGAACGCGACGGCCTTTTCGTCGTCGAAGTGGGGCGTGAACTCGGCCTGGGTGAAGTTCGCGAAACCTTGCGCGTCGGTCTTGGCGGTGACGCCGGCTTCGCCGGGTCGTCGGATCTTCACCTCGGCGTTCGCGACGGGCGAGGCATCGGAGAGATGCGTGACCCAGAAGAAGCTACCGGCGCGCGAGATCTTCGCGGTGACGGCGAGATCGGTCACGACGGCGATCGACTTCTCTTGCTCGGACGCCTGCCTACGACCGCTCGAGTAGCGAATGCCGATCGCGAACGGTCCGCGGGCATCGGCCGCGCCGAGGATGTCGGAGACGGGGACGCGTGTTCGCGATACCGCGTTCTTCTGGCCCTTCGGAAGACCCCGCTTCTTGGCTCCGCTGATCGCGGCGAGCGCCTCGAAGTCGGTGTCGTCGCGCGCGTTGGTGAGACGGAGAACGTCGTCTTCACCGAGCTTGGCGGTGACGATCTCGAGATCGTCGGCGTTCATCCCGGCGATGACCGGGTCTTTCTTGGTCGTCGCAGCCTCGAAAATGCCGTCGGACATGCCGATGCGCGCGACAGGCCAGAAGTCGTCGAACTTGATCGCGCTCGAAAACGGCTTCGAGAGCGCCTGCTTGTACTGGTCGGTCAGCGGCCCGCTCACTCGGATGGTGTACTTCTGCGCCGCCTTGAAATTACCACTGAGATACACCGACCCCAGCGTCTCATCGTCGGTGTAATAGCTCGGCCAGCGCAGCTTGACGGCCGGTTCGATGCTGATGGCGCGCTTCAGCTCTTTGAAGGTCACCGAGTTGGAGAAGGTCACAGTGATACCGCTCGATGGATCGCACTCGTTGTGCGGTCCGTCGGCGTTGTTGCAGCTGATGCCTTGGACCTCGAGCGGGCCGAACGTGCGGAACGTGTAGGTTTGCGCGGTCCCCATGGGGAGCGGCCCCTCTTCACCCTTCAAAGAGGCGTCGACCGCGAGGAGCACGTCGCTCGCGAGAGGGAGCGCCGTCTTCGGTGTGAGGTGGACGCGCTTCGGGTTTTCGGGGTCTTTGCGCTCGATCGTGAAACCGATGGGCTTGCCCGCAGCAGAAAGAGAGATGGCGCGGAGAATCTCGGCGTCTTTGATCGGCTGATTGAAATAGAGATTGAACGTCGACGAGGGCTCGAGGTGATCGAACTTGTTCCAGGGCTCGCTCGTGACCACCTTGGGGCGCTCCGTCGAGAAGGTGAAGACGAAGTCTTCGGCGAGCGGATCGCCATCGAGCGCCTTCGTTCCCTTCGGAATCGTGACCCGATAGCTCGTGGCGCCGAGCAGCTTGAAAGAGCCACCACCGTCGGCGTCGGGGGTCTTCGCCGAGTCGGGGCGCGCAGGGATGAACGTGGCCGCGCGTGTTCCGACCCATTGCCATTGCCCTTTCACTGGGGGCTCGACGTGGCCCGGGAACGGGACCTCGCTGCCCGCGAGATCGAGCGGTCGCATCGGCTTCGAGAAGAGCACTGTGATCTCGCTCGGCCCTCTGAGCTCACCCATGGGCGACGCGTAGACGACCTTGAGTGGGCCCTTCTCGGTGTCGCTCTCCTCGGCGCCGTTGAGACCGAGCGTTCCGTTTGGCGGAAGGTTCGGCGCGCGCGGTCCCGTCACGCAAGAGATCGCCATGACGACCAAGGCGAGCGCTCGCTTCGGCAGCGTCGTCGGGCCGCGCGGAGCGAGCTTGCCCCTGCGCGCGACGAGAGGCTTTGCATCGTCGAGCGTCGTCGTGCCGCGTTTCGACCCGGAGTAGGTAGGTGTCCTCATCTGAGCGCACACTCAGCAACAACGAGGCCGCGGCGGCAAGTGCACGCTTCAGGGAGCGCACAGCCGCTCGCGCGCGGTGCCTCGAACGAACCGGCACGAACGGCTGCGTCGCCAGTCGGTCTGGGGCGAATACCCGCGATGGCTGCGCGACCGCGCGAGACGGGCGAGGGCCGAGAGACACACCCGCGAGTCACGCCAGCCACTCGCGGTCCGATGGGCTCGAACGCGACCGAACGTCACGCCCGCGGGTGCGAGGCGCGATGAGCACGACGAACGTGATCGGTCGCGACGTGGGTGTAGATCTCGGTCGTGGCGATGTCGGCGTGTCCGAGCATGGCCTGGACGGCGCGGAGGTCGGCGCCGCCCGCGAGCAGGTGCGTCGCGAAGGAGTGCCGGAGCTTGTGCGGCGACGAGGGCTTGTCGATGCCTGCGGCCCTGGCGTAGCGCGTGATGATCTTGAAGAAGCCTTGTCGCGTCAGCGGCTTGTTCTTGCGAGCGAAGAACAAGATGTCGCTCGACGCTCCGGGTTGTCCTTCGCGGAGCGCGAGGTACTCGTCGAGCACCAAGAGTGCCGGCTCACCCACGGGGACGAGGCGACGCTTCTGACCTTTGCCGAAGGCCGATAGGATCCCTCGCGTCCGGTCGACGTCGAAGACCTTGAGACCGACGAGCTCGCTCACGCGAAGCCCAGCGGCATAGAGGAGATAGAGCATCGCGCGATCTCGTGCGCCCCGAAACCGAGCAGGATCGGGCTTGTCGAGCAGGGCGCGTACCTCTTCGATGCTGAGGACGTAAGGCAGCCGTCGGCCGAGCTTGGGTCGATCGATGAGCGCACAAGGATCGTCTACCATCGCGCGCTCGCGAATCAGAAAACGGCAGAAGCCGCGCACCGCCGACAAATGGCGCGCAGTCGAGCGGGCCGAAAGGCTCATCAGCGAAGCGAGAAAGCTGCTGACCGCGACTCGGTCGAGCGCTTCAGGGCCGACGGCGGCGCCGGTCTTCGACTCGATGTGACGAACGAGCTTGGTGAGGTCGGAGGCGTACGCTTCGACCGTCGCGTTCGAGAGCGCTCGCTCCACACGCAGATGGTCGAGGTATGCGTCTATCCAGCCAGAAAGCTCCAAGCCGTTCTCCCGCAGCATTTCTCGGAGCCGTCATCGAGGCTGTCGCGACCGTCGAGGACGCCGCATTCGAGCTTCGAGGGCCCATCAGAAGGCTCACAGTCAGGATGGCCCGGCTCGCGCCTTCGCACCACTTTCTCGCCTCGCAAGATCATCATCGACGCCGCGTGCACGGCGGCGGGCATGAGAGAACGCCTGGAGAGACTGCGAACGCGCCCACAGAAGACTGCGAACACCGGTGCCAAAACTGCGGCCGCGCGTGCAGAAACCACAGACGCGAGAACGCGACGAGCCGCCCACGTAGGACGGCTCGCTAGAGACACAGGGCGGGCCCCCAATCCCATCTCGAGATCGCTCGGGCGCGCTCCTGGGAGACTAGAGCTTGACTGAGTAACGCTTCGCGAACGCGTGAATGCCGATCTTGTCGATCGTGCGGATGTCGCGCGTCGTCAGGCTGAGGGTGACGAAACGGTCTTCCTCGGGCAAGAACACCCGGCGCGTCTGGATGTTGACGTTCTGCCAGCGCTTGGTCTTGATGTTGGAGTGCGAGACGTTTTGCGCAAGGAGCTTGCGCTTGCCGGTGATGTCGCTCTTCGCCATGGCGCGGAACCGTTGCAGTGGCTGAATGCCCACCGCGAGATTGAGATGCGAAGCTCTCGGAGCATCGGCTCCATCGAACCCCGAACTCAGTGAATCGGGAGCGTTCGCAGGTAACCTACGAACAAGGGCGCGCAATCTGAACGAATCTCCCGCACCTGTCAAGGTCGGCGAGGCGGAGTCAAAAGCGCAACTTGAACGTACCACCAATCTCGTTTGGACCGACGATCGGCACACCGCTCATCTCGAGTGGCGTCTCCTTTCCGGGCTCGGCCTTTTCGGGGGCGCGATGCTCGTCGAGCTGCGGCGCGGCGACCGGCCTCGGCTTGTCGAAGAAGAAGAGGCCGATACCGATGAGCCCGAGAAGCGCGCCGCCCGAGCCTGTGGCCACCGCGGCCACTGTGAACCGATCGCGGGTCGAACGCGCAGCCTCGAAGTCGGTGACGTCGGTGGTCGAGAGCGTGTCGTGTCCGACGCGATTCTTGATGTCGGACGCGGCGCTCTGGCGTTCGACCGCGAGCCCCGTGAGAATTCCGCCGGTCACGAGGAGCGCACCGCCGCTCGCGAGAATGACGTACGAGACGTCACGCTGCGACGTCGTCTTCAGCGCGAAATCGAGCTTCTTGTCGCGATCGCGGCCGACGTCCACGTCGAGCGCGAGCGACTCGTGACCGTTCTTGGCGAGGGAGACGAAGTGCCGCCCCGAAGAAACCTCGAGGGCACGGGCGAGCGGGGCTTCGCCGATGAAGCGACCGTCGATGCTGACCTCTGCGCCGTCGGTCGCTCGGATCGCGAGCTTGCCCGGCTTCTCTTTTTGCTCGAGGTTGGCGGAGGCGATCTGTCCTTCGTCGATGGTGATGGTGCGCTCGACGTCGAAGTAGCCCGGCGCCGAGAGCTTGATCTTGTGCGGACCTGGCGCGATGTCGTCGTTGAGCGGCGTGGGCTTCGTCGCACCTCCGTCGACCGACACGAGCGTCCCGGGAACGAAGATGTTCACGACCACGCGCGTCTTCGGCTTGCTCGACTCGGGCGCAGTCGGCGCGGCGGTCATGTCTTGGCCCTTCATGAGAAGGCGAAGCTCGCCGAGCGCCTGGGTCGCCTCGGTGCGACGTCCGCCGGTCGACACGGAAGCGAGGTACTTTTCGTACAGCTCGACCGCTTTGGCGAGATGCTTCGGATCGTTGGAAATCGTGAACGCGCGCCGATGCGCTTGCGCCATCGAGAACATGATGCCGTCGCGCGGAGCTGCTTTGAAGGCCTGCTCGAAGAGTTGAACCGCGTCGTCGAAGTGGCCCGCCTCGTATTCGCGCGCGCCTGCGTCGAAGAACTCTTTCGCTTTCAAGACCGCAGCGTCGGAGGGGGGCGCAGGCGCCGCACCGTCGGCACGTGCCGGCCCGACCGCCGAGACGACGCCACCGAGAGCCACGCACAGGCCGAGGACCGAAGAGAGCGTTCTCACTTTGCACCGCCCTTCGTCGTCGTCACGCTGCCGGAGATTTTTGTGTCGCGGTAGAAGACGCTCACCGTATCTCCTCTTCGGAACACGACGTCGTCGAGACCGTCGCCATCGACATCGCCCGTGCCGATGCTCGTGCTGACGTCACAAGCCGCGTCACATGCCGGTGACCCATCGAGCCCGACGATCGCCATCGGCGCGGTAGCGACGCCCTTCGGGAAAGACACCGCGTAGAGACCCGGTAGGATGCCCGAAGATCCTGAAAAGACGACGGCTGGCAGTCCTGAGCCGTCGAGAGCAACCGGTAGAATCGCGGCGCTGTCGGCGCTCACACCGGCCACCTCGGTGAGGGTGAAGAGTGGGTCGCCGGGCTTTCGCGAGGGCGTGTTGTTGTGCGCGAAAAAGAGTTGGTGACCAGCGTCGCCGACGACGACCAAGACGAAGTCGTCGAACTTGTCGCCATCGAGATCGGCCACGACGAACCGCACCTTCTGAACCGATTCACCCGTCAGCGACGCGGGCAGATCGATCGTCGTGCGCGTGGCGTCTTGAGCTGGGCAAGTACCGGCGCCGTTGGTGACGTCGGGGACGCAGTCGTAGTCGTCGATGACGAGAAGGCGCGGCGCAGAAGCCGGACCCCCGTCACTCGGGATCCACACAGCGACTTCGGCCGAGGGATCGGAGTCGAAGTTGGCGACGGCTAGCGCCGCGCCTTCAGCAAGCGTCTCGGTGAGATCTGGAATGTGGACGACATGCCCCTTCTTGTTGAAGAGCGCCGAGGGAGACGACGACTGGATGAAGAGCTCCGCTTTCTCGGGGAGCAACGATCCAGAGCCCGCGAAGGTGGCCAAGGTCGCCACGGTCACGTCGGTCGAGGCGACGGCGCCGAGGCTTCCTGAAGGGAGCGCGATGACCTTCGGCGCGTAGGGAGCGACGACCGGTTTGACGGTGTCGCCGAACTGATCGGTGAGCAGGAACGGCGCGTCGAGCAGGCGATCACCGGTTCCGTAGTAGACCGAGATGCGATTGCTGTCGTCGGCGCAATGGGAGGCGACACCGAAGTCGCTGATCGAGTCCCGGCGATCGAGGCGAGGAAGTCTTCCGCTCACGATTTGCGTGACACCGGCGAGGCGGCCGACCACGCGACCATCTTCGAGGCCGCCCGATTCTCGACCGAAGTACGCGACAATCTCGTCTTGGATGCCGCAGTCGGCGCTGCTGCCCGGCGTCGCAGAGCGCGCGACGACGTCGGAGATGAGATCACCATCGAAGTCTCCGACGGTGAGAAGCCCCGTCGGGTTGATGGTCTGGAGGATGGTCGGGTTGAAATAGGATGCGCCGCTGTTCAGCAGCACCTCGAGCCCCTTCCGCTCGCCATCGGGAACGGCGACCACGTCGGGCCTGCCGTCGTGGTTGATGTCGGCAACCACCGCTTCGCTCCAGGGCTTGAGGAGCGACGAAGCTGCGTCGTAGTACCCGGTGGGCGAAGAGAGCCACACCCCGAGGTGCGTGATGAGGTCGACCTGGCCATCGCCATTCAAGTCTTTGGCGGCGAGCAGCCCCTCGTTCTCGATGGGGATGCAGCGCGCGGCGGCCTCACCGCCCAAGCTGCAATAGTCGACGGAGTGTACGACGTGGCCCGACTCGACGCCTGGGTACGCGACCGTCCCATCACCAGGGGCCACGTACAGCCCGAATCCGCTCGCGGTCGAGATCGGAATGGCGACGTCGAGATGCCCGTCGGTTCCCGCGGAGCCATCGATCTGCTTGATCAAGTCGGCGACGATGGCCGGGCCCGTCACGGTCGCGCCCGATGGAACGCCGATCTTCACCGCCGACGGCGACCCGGTGTCGTTGGGCGCATCGGTCGCGTCACACGGGTACGCCACGAAGACTGCCCCGTCGACTGACTGCACGCTGATGAGAATCTCGTCACATCGCGTCGTACGGCCTTCGACGAGTGGAGCCAGCAACACCGTGTTCGAGATGTCTTCTACCTTGGCAGGGAACGCATCGCCCCCCGGCCCTACGAGGAGCTTCAGCTGATCACCGTTCGTCGACTTCACGACGATGCTGAAGCCGCTGTCGGTCTGTGACATCACGCCTTCGCGCTCGGTGTCGGGCTTGAGCCCAGGCGCGGCCTCTGGAATGAAATGGCTCGGGGCCGCGAGGATTCGAGTCGGATTGCTGAAGGTGTACGACGACGCGGCGGCGACCGTTAGCTTGCGCCCCGGATCGCCGAGGAGACCGGCGAGCGCCGCGCCCGACCCGACCACGATGTCGGCTCGCTCGTGCTTCACGGCTTGTGATGCGTCGGCCGGATCGATGTCGAGGTTCAGGTAACCGACGGCCAACCCGCCGCTCGGACTCGCTGGAAGCGCAGCCGGCGGAGCGAGCGTGCGCCCCGTGGAGAAGTAGAGATCGATCGCGCCATCTTTCGACAGGAGAACATCGGATCGTCCATCGCCGTCGAAGTCGCCGACTCGGAGGTCGCGGGCCGTCTCCGCGATAGGCGGCCCCGCCGCGCTGAACGTCGCCGCTGGAGCGCGGCACACCTGGTCGACTCCGCACGACTCGCCTGTGGGACAAGCTGTCTTGCGGCAGACGTAGTGACACTCCGAGGGGTCCCCCTTCGGAGCACAGTAGCCCGGCTTGTCGGGGTCGGAGTTCTTGTCGCCGGGCTCGCAGTCTTCTCCGGTCTCCAAGACCGAGTTGCCACAGACTCCAAGCGTGAAGTCGGCGAGGCTCGCGCACGACGTCGACGAGGCCAGGAGCCCCGCGAAACCCAGCGCGGCGACCATGAATCCGTGCCGCTTTCCGAGAACCAATCTTCGTCTCATCATGTCTCCGTCGCACTACGACACATGCAATTGCATATGTAACGGTAACTCGATTTCATTCGCGCGAGTTGCGCGCGTCGCAGCGACTCGGCGTTCGAAAAGCCGCTCTCGTTTGGCACCCCACCCCATCCCCGAACCATCGCTCGTCTAGAACTCCAGCTCGCTCGACGAGCGAGGGACGGCGACCGGCGTCGCGCTCGATTTGCCAGGCAGCAGCTTGGTGACGGAGCCGCTTGCCGTCTTGGTGAGCTCGGTCGACAAGGTGAGATCGTGCGCCGGCGTGACCCAGACGTCGCGCGAGACGAATCCGGCCTTCTTCAGGGTGAGCCGCACCCGCGAGGTCGAGCGGGGAAGCGCGACCGGGGCGTCGCTTTGACCCACTTTTTCGGATCCAACGAACACCTCGATGCCGTCGGTGTTTCCCTCGACCGAAATTCTCACGTGGTCGGCCGAGTCTCCTCCTGCCGTCACGACAGGGCTGCTGGCGTCGGGTGCCGGCGCCGAGCTCGAGGTTGGGGGGGACGCCGCGCCGCTCGCCGTCGCGCTGCTCGCCGAGGAAGTGAACGTGCGAATCATGCTCGCGCTGGCGAACGCGGCGACACCGACAGCGCCGAGGACGCAGCCTGCGGCGATTCCGACGACCCATTTGCGTCGATTCGTCCGCTGGCGAACGGTCGACTCGTCGCTGTCGCGGCGGTTCGGATCGAGCGTCTGCGCGAGGGCTCCGGTGGGTGAAGAGAGACTGCCGCCGCTCCCCGAGGGCGCCGGTGCGCGAAGGGTGCTCGGCGGTGCTTCACCCGGAGTCCGCCTCCCCTGTGACGAACGCGCGGACGGGATGAGGAGCGGTCCGCTTCGGGCACCGGAGATTCTCTTGGCCGCGATGCCCGCCGATTCGGCGGCTTCGGTGAGGCGATCGACCGCGAGCGTGATGCTCTGGGGCCGCTTGGCCGGATCTTTCTCGAGCATCGCGAGCACCGGTGCGTCGAGCTCGCGCGGGAGACTCGCGAGCTCCGACATCGGCTGCGGCATTGCCGAAGTCTGCTTGGTGAGCACGTCCATCACCGAGTCACCGTCGAACGGCGGCGCGCCCGTGAGCGACTCGTGAACGAGGATGCCGAAGGCGTAGATGTCGGTTCGGTGATCGACGTCGCGGCCGTGCACCTGCTCCGGTGACATGTACAGCGGCGTCCCCATGGGGGTCCCGGACCGGGTTTTATGGTGCTGCTGCGTATCACCGACGAGGAGGTTGGCGATCCCGAAATCGAGCAGCTTGGGGATCGGCTGACCGTCGTCGTCGTACGTCAGGAACACGTTCTCGGGCTTGAGATCGCGGTGCGTGATGCCAGCCGCGTGGACGGCGCCGAGTGCGCGGCCGAGCTGTCGGAAGATGGGGAACGCCTCGGCGGGGTCGAGATGGCCGCGAGCGAGGATGAGGCGGTCGAGCGTGATGCCCTCGAGGAGCTCCATCACGTAGTAATGGCGCCCGTCTTCGAGCGTCCCGAACGCGAAGATGTCGATGATGTTGCGATGACGGATCTGGTTGACCGCGCGCGCCTCCGCGATGAAGCGTGAGACCATCTCGGGGTTCGAGGAGAACTCCCGCTTCAATATCTTCACGGCGGCGCTCTTGCCGATGACCGGATGCGTTCCCCGGTAAACAGTGCCGAATCCGCCCTCTCCTAGGACTTCTTCGATGATGTACTCGCCGACGCGTGAGCCCTGTTGAAGCTCGCTCTCGAGCGACGCGAAGGTCAGATCGGGCATGAGCGGCGTGCCGTCCTGCGAGCAGACGCCGACCCCATCGGGGTAGCGTGTTCGACAGGTCGGGCAGGACGGCATCCCCAGGATACTACCAGGGGGTGTTTCGTGGCAGTCAATTAGCGGTGAGTCTCACCGCCGCTTTTGACCAAACCCGACGTATGCGCCTCGAAGCTCCTTCACGGAGGCCACGACTGCAGTTCTCACGAAATCGCCGCCAACCGAGGGCGAGCCGAGCGGAATCGAGGGCTAATTGCAGGTCGCGAAGCCCTTGCACGCGTGGGGGCAGGCGGTGCAGTAGAGGCAGCCGGCCGCGACATTGTACGTCTGGACCCCGTTGGGGTTCTGCTGGACGCACGACGTCTTGCAGTCGGTGTCGCTTCCGCAGATCCCGAGGCACTGGTCGAGCCCGGCGCAAGCGGCGTCGTTGGAGCATTGAGAGACGGCCGTCGCGCAGGCGCCTTTCGTAGCGCATTGAATGCACATCTCGCAGCTCGGCTGTGTGTCGCACCCCTGAAGTCCCGTGCTGGTGCTCGTCGTGCTCGTGGTCGTCGCACCGCCCGCACCCCCTGCCCCGCCGCTCCCCGAATGACTCTTGAAGAGATCGCACGCGCTCAGCGACAAGAGGACCACGGCCGCAACGAGAGGGGCGCAACGCATGCGCACCGCGCTAGCACGGCACCCGCCCGAGGGAAAAGTCTGCGGCGTCTCGCGTGCGGTGCTCAGGGAGGGGCTTCGCTCTTCGGCTCGCGCGGGACGAGCTCTTTCGATCCATAGAAATAGTCGGCACGTGTCCGGATGATGGCGCCCTGCTTCTGGTCGAGAAAGACGGTGCCTCCGTCGCGGTCGTAGCTCATCAGGTTGTTCTTCACGCTGGTGTGATCGAGGCCGAAGTAGTGACCGAGCTCGTGGGCCATGGTGGTGGGTCGCGCGCTCGATGCGACCACGATGTACTTCTTCTTCAGGTCGGTCAGCTTTCGCCAGGTCACGCCCATTCTGTAGCGGTCGGGGTTGTCGACGTCGCGGAGGCTCTCGACGAAGAAGACGTTGATCGCCGTCGAATCGAGCCAGACGGCGAGCGCGTCGCGGTCGGAGCGCGTTTCGAGCGCCAGATGCTTGGCGTCGAGGTCCCGCGCGTCGTCGAGCGCGAAGCCGACACCGAACGCGCCGAAGAGTCGCTGCGCGTTCTCGAGCTGCTCGGCGACGAACGCCGCATCGACGATCGGCTTCGACTTGGGTTCGGTGCCGGTCGATGACACGACGGCGATTCGTGGACGAATCGGCAAGCTCGGGAGCTTCGCCGGCGCGGTCGTTCGGCCCTCGGCGCGTGATTCGGTGAACAACGCCGGAAGCGCGATGCCTGCGGCCGTCAGCCCCCATCGGGCCACGAATCGTCGTCTAGACTGGCACGCGGGCATCTCCGACGGTAGCTCACGTGCGCGAGGGCGTCGAATCGACGACGATGACCCAGCGGTCTTGCGCATCGTCGCGACGCTCGACGACCAGCGACACGAGGTCGCCGAGGCGAAGGACCGACGTGCCCGCGTTCGTGTCGAAGAGCTCGACTCCGTCGCGACGGAGCTCGAGCCAGGCACCACCACGCGCTCTTCCGATGTCGCGCACATAGAGCTTCACATCGACGGCGGGAGCATCGAGGGCGACGTGGACCTTCGACGAGGTGATCCCCATCACGGTGCCAGGGCGGCGCGGGCGCTTGTCGAGCGGCGTCGCGAGATCGTCGACGAACAGCCGATCGAGCACGAGGCGATTGACCTGATCGTTCACCTTGCGCTGGGTGTCTTTGGACCGGTTCGCAGCATCGATGACCTGGAGGCGGAGTGCCTCGTCGACTTCTCTCGCTTCTGCATCGGCCTGCCCCACGCGTCTGCCGCGTAGCGCCTCGAGCTCGACCAATTCTTTGTGCAGAAAGATGCCGACGACCTCGCGCATGGGAGCCGAGAATCGGGCATACACGTCGGCACCGACGCCGAAGTGCTTCGATGGATCGCTCGCATAGGTGGAGCGCACGTTGACGAGCACCGCCTGTCGCTGCAACGCTCGACCGACGCGGTGCTGGAGCGTGGGTGTGGCGCTCTCCGACGGATCGGGGCGGAGGCGAAGCAGATAGTCGGCCAAGAGCTCGGTGGGATCGTCGACGCGAAAGGCCCAAACGCGCGGGTCGAGACCGTGGCACTCGGCGATCGCGACCGTCAGCTCGCCGAAGATGCGTAGACGCGCTTCGTCGGGATCGGGATGGACGCGGTAGATCGGCTGGATGTCGGGCGACGCGCCTTCGAGCAAAATTCGGGCACCTTCAGCGTTGCAGAGCAGCGAGACTTGCTCGTTGTAGAGCTCGGTCTCGAGACGAGGCTCCTCGGCGACGACGAACGCGCCGCCCCCAGGAGCGACCCCCACGTCGACCTCTCGCCGTGCGTAGCGGACGACGTGACGAGCGCTCGCCACCTTCATGAGGAGGCGGCCGACTTCACGAAGAAGGCTGAGGCTCTCAGCGACGTCGGTCGAGGAAAGCGAGCTCTCTTCTGGAGCGTCGTAGAAGCGTTCGACCTCACCGAACGCGAGCTTGTGGCGGCTGCGGACGCGAGCGCGCACGATCTCGGTCGACACGCGGCGGCCCTCGGCATCGAGATCGATTGAAAAGACGAGCGCGCGACGATCGACCTCGGGATTGAGCGAGACAATTCCTTCGGAGAGCTCGCGCGGCAACATCGGGACGCTCAAGCCGGGGAGGTAGTAGCTCGCGCCGCGTCGAAGCGCCTCGCGAAAGAGGGCGCTCCGAGGAGGGACGAAGTGGGCGGCGTCGGCGAGCGCGTAGTGCAAGCGGTAGCGCGCGGGGTGAGACGCCTCGAATGCAAGCTCGACGAAGAGAGCCTGATCGAGATCCCGCGAGGTGGGCGCGTCGATCGTGACGAAGAGCAGGTGGGTGAGATCGACCAGACTCGAATCGTCGATTCCGGGCGCTTCCAGGAGCGCGCGAGCCTCCTGCATGACCTCGTCGGGGAACACCGGATCGAGCTCGAGCGACGCGACGATCCGATAAAGATCGCACCGCGCTCCGCCTGGCGTCGCCAACGTCTCGAGGATCGTCGCCGTCTCTCCGCGAAGCTCGGCGAGGACGATGGTGCCGGACGAAGGCTCGTCGTCGACGGTCGCGCCCAACGGTTGGAGCGCGATGGGCGACGGCTCGCCGACGAGTCGCTCGATGGTGCGACTCCGACCCACGCAGGTGATGCGTCCGACGAACCGATTGGCGACCACGGGCTCTCCTTGGGCCGACAATAGAGCACGACGAGAGCGATGCCGCGCTCGGTGTTACGAAGAAAAGAGCGCGCGCGCAGCCTGTCGGTCGGCTTTTCCTGTGATTCCGAGAGGCAAGACGGCGACCTCACGCACCCGTCGCGGGAGCTTGAATGGAGCGAGAGCTCCCCTCACCCGGGCGACCACGTGCTCACCGGTCTGCCCGGACCGAAGCACGAGGAGCGCCGCGACGACCTGACCCCATCGCGGATCGGGAATGCCTACGACCAGGGCATCGATGACACCGTCGACCGAACGAAGAGCGAGCTCGACCTCTGCGGGCGAGACGTTCTCACCGCCAGTGACGATCAAGTCGTCGGCGCGGCCCGAGAGGGTCAGGCGTCCGCGTTCGTCGAGCGTACCCAGATCGCCGCTGTCGATCATCGCGCCGAGGGCGAGCGGCTCGGCGCCTGCGTATCCCGTCATCAGCGTCGAGCCGCCGACGAGCACCCTTCCCTCTTCGCCGATGAGCTTCCGGCCCTCGGCGTCGACGACGCGCACCACGATCCCGGAGAGGACCGAGCCACTGTCGCGCGTCGTCCAAGTGGCGGGGCGCGCGAGCGACTGCGTGGTGACTTGAGAGCACGTCTCGGTCAGCCCGTACGTCGTGAGCGCCGGGATGCCGCGGTCGCGACACGCGTGGATCAGGCCCGGCGGACAGCCCGCGCCGCCTACCAACATGGCGCGAAGGCGCGCGAGAGTATCTTTGCGATCGCACTCGAGGAGCGCCGCGAGCATCGATGGAACGACCGAGAGCAACGAGACCTGGTCCTGTTGGATCGCGCGGAGGGTTCGCTCCGGGTCGAATCGGGGGTGGACCACGATGGGTCGGCCCGACGAAAGACAGCGCGACACGATCGACAAACCACCGGCGTGCGAGAACGGCATCGAGAGCAGCCATCGGTCGCTCGTCGTCCAGCCGAGATTCTCGGCGCTCGCTCGGGCGCTCGCGGCGAAGGCGCGCCGAGAAAGGAGCACTCCCCTCGGGATACCCGTCGTCCCCGAGCTCGACAAGATGGCGCAGAGGCGCTCGTCGTCGGCCGGCGAGCCGAGAGGCGGCCCTTCTACCGAATCGCGCATCAGCCTCTCGAGATCGTCTTCCGAGAAGAACACTGCGTCGGGAAAGCGCGCCAGCATCCGTGAGCACTCCGCATCGGTGAATCTCGGATGCAACGGCAAGATGGCTACTCCTGAAGCCAACATCGCGCAAGTGAAGGACAGCGCGGAGCCGGTCGGGCGGGCGACGAAGGCGACGAGAGGTGTTCCGGCAGTCTCGCGTCGGAACGCCAGCGCTCGACGATGAAGCTCGGCGAACGTGACGACTTCGTCTTCGAGCACGAGCGCCGGAGAGTCGGGGGCCGAGCTCGCGTGCCTCGCCAGGTCGAACGCGCTCACGTGGCGGAGTTCCAGTCGACGCCGATCCCGACCCTAGGAGAAGGCGCAATCGTCAACACCTCGCCCGCGCGCGCCTCGAGGAGCTGAGCGAGCGCGTGCTCGGGAAAAGCCTGGAGCCCCGGGTGACGATCGAGACCCGAAGCCCGCGGTGCACGAGGAAGCGACAACGCGAGCTCCGCGGCAGCGGCGAGCGCGATCGGCCCGTCGAACGTGTGGGTGATGATCACATCCTTGCCCGCTTCGAACGCAGCGAGCGCTAGCGACCGAGCACCGAAGAGGCCGAGCAGGGTCGGCTTGAGGACGAACCCAGCGCACTCAGGGGTAGCGAGAAGCCTCTGTCGCAACGCCGGATCGAGGAGCGACTCGTCGGCGAACCACGGCACGGCTAGGCGCCCGAGCGCGAGGAGACCCTCACCACCGGTTGGCTCTTCGCAAAGCTCGATCTCCGCGCGTGCGTAAGCGGCGACGGCCGCGCGGGCGCTCTCGACGTCGAGCACACCATTCAGATCGAGGCGGAGCTTCACCGCGTGCCCAGACGAAGCGAGCACGCGACGGAGCTCCAGTAGGTCGGCCGTCTCCCTCGCCGGATCTTCGCCCGCGACCTTGATCTTGAGTGTTCGAGCGCCACGAGCCACCGCATCCATCGCGCGCGAGACGAGATCGTTTCGTGAGAGCGAACCGAGCAGCACGCTGCGCTCGATTCGGGTCGACGATCGCCCCCCCGAGAGCCAGTCGGCTACACTGAGGCCGGCCGATCGGGCGGCGAGATCGGCCATGGCCGTCTCGACCGCGAATCGGGCAGCGGGAGCGCGCGCCACGTCCTCCAGTTGTTCGACGCACGCGGCGACGCGACTCGGGGAGAGATTGCAGGGCAAGGAGGAATCGAGCCCCGCGCGAGCGAGCGCATCTTCGAGAGTGCTTCCGAGCCCCGAGAGCGCGTGCTCGACGTCGGCGAGGGTTTCGAGGCTCGTTCCCGGCAGCGGGCTCGCCTCGCCGAAGCCGGCGCGCCCCTCGTCGTCGGAAAGAGTCACGACGAGACCTGAGCGCGAGGAGAGCTGGTTCCTCGCGCCCCCGATCGGATCGACGAGCGCGCTCTCGAAGCGCTCGATGCGCGCGACGTGGATCATAGAGGCCGCGTCATCGCGATCCCGATCGCGACGAAGAGCGAGTGCGCGAGCATCAGCTTGGCCGTGCCGGCGAGGCAGCGGTTGAGCTCAGGCCCGTCTTCCTTCGTCACGAGCGTCGAGAAAAGGCGCAGACCACGCGGGACGGTCGCGAGCGACAGCAACACCCACGGCGAGGTCATTCGAAGCCCGTAGAGCACTGCAGGAACGGTGTACGCGAGCATCAACAAAAGGGCGTACTCGACCAGCCCAAAGCGGCGACCGAAGCGAACGACGAGGGTCCTCTTGTTCGCACGAACGTCGGTTTTGTGATCGCGAACGTTGTTCACGACGAGGACCGCGGTCGCGAGCGAGCCGACGGGTAGCGCTGCCAGCCACGCCATCGATGGGACGCTCCCACCCGACACGAGCGCTGTCCCAGTCACCGCGACGAGACCGAAGAAGACGAAGACGAATGCATCTCCGAGACCGTTATAACCGAGCGGATAGGGCCCGCCCGTGTAGGCGATGCCGCTCAAGATGGAGACGATCCCAATCACGACGATCGGCCAGCCGCCGACGAACGCGAGGTAACTCCCGACGAGCGTCGCGAGGACGAACGCCGCGATCATGCCGGTGCGGACCGACCTGGGTGACAAGAGCCCCGACTGAACCGCGCGCGGAGGACCGATGCGCGTCTCCGTGTCGGCGCCCTTTTCGAAATCGAAGACGTCGTTGGCGAAGTTCGTCCCAATCTGGATGAGCAGCGCCCCGAGCATCGCCATAGCGAACGGAAGCGGGCGGAGAACCGAGGTCGCGTGGGTCACCGCGCCGCCAACCAAGACCGGCGCCACGGCCACGGGCAACGTCGCCGGACGAGACGCGAGAATCCACGCCCCGAACGAGCCCCGGGCCGGAAGCTCCTTCGCGGGCGTCGTGCTCGCCTTCGTCTCACCCGCGGGGGTGGCGCGTCTTCGCTTCACGGGAGTCGCCTGAAGCGTGAGAAGTTGGGCTTGCGCTTCTCGAGGAACGCGTTCTTCCCCTCTTTGCCTTCTTCGGTCATGTAGTAAAGAAGCGTCGCGTTGCCGGCGAGCTCCTGCAGCCCCGCTTGGCCGTCGCAATCCGCGTTCAGCGAGGCCTTGAGACAACGCAGCGCCAGAGGGCTGTTCGCGAGGATCTCTTGGCACCACGAGATCGTCTCATTCTCGAGCTCGGCCAGCGGGACGACCTTGTTGACGAGGCCCATGCGCAACGCCTCGTCCGCGTCGTATTGACGGCAGAGAAACCAAATCTCGCGGGCCTTCTTCTGGCCGACGATACGAGCCATGTACGATGCGCCGTACCCTCCGTCGAAGCTCCCGACCTTCGGCCCGGTCTGGCCGAATCGAGCGTTGTCGGCGGCGATCGTCAGATCGCAGATCATGTGGAGGACGTGTCCGCCGCCGATCGCGTAGCCGGCGACCATCGCGATCACCGGCTTCGGAAGGGTTCGGATCTGCCTTTGTAGATCGAGGACGTTGAGGCGCGGAATTCCGTCGGCGCCAACGTAGCCACCGTCGCCGCGGACGCGCTGATCACCGCCCGAGCAGAAGGCCTCGTCGCCGGCGCCCGTGAGGATGATGACGCCGATTTCGGCGTCGTCGCGCGCGTCACCGAAGGCGCGCGCGAGCTCCATGACGGTCTTGGGTCGGAACGCGTTGCGTACCTCGGGGCGGTTGATGGTGATCTTCGCGATGCCCTCGGCCTTCGCGTAAATGACATCCTCGAAGCCGGGGACGCTCTTCCATTCGATCACGCTCATGACGTAGCTCCTCGTGTCGCGTCGATAGACGCTGATTTCAGGGTCGATTCGTTCATCGCAGCGCTCGTGTCGGCCTCGGCTCGGGCGCGGCCCACTCGGTCGGCGATGACGCGAGCGAGCTTCTTCGGGGCCTCCAAGGCGACGTTGTGTCCGACGTCGGAAAAGACGATGCGCTCACCTCGCGGGGCGATGCGGGCACTTTCCTCGGCCAGCGCGCAGAACTTTTGGTCGCGGCTGCCGACCGCGAACGCAACCGGTCGGCCGAAGTCGCGGAGGGGCGTACGAAGGTCGGGCATCGCGCCGGTCCCGAGGGCTCGGAGAGCAAACGCGAGACCCTCAACCGTGTTCGCGAGCCTCATTCGACGCTGCGACGCGAGCACCTCTTCGGGAAGCTCGCGCTGACTCTCGAAGATGGGCAGGGTCTCCCATCGGGCGACGAATTCTTCGAGCCCGGCGACTTCGAGAGAGCGGGCGCGCTCGTCGTCTTCGACGCGGCGAGCGGCGCGCGGGCCTTCATCGGAAAAGCCGAGATCGGCCCCGATCGCGATGACGGAGGCGAAGCGCTCGGGCTCGAGAAGGGCGAGACTCAGCGCGATGCGACCACCCATCGAGTATCCGACGAGGACTTCGGGCACGTCGCGGTTGTTCTGCGCGACGAGCGAGCGACCGACCTCGGAGACGATCTCCAAAAAACCAGCGCGCGGCATCACGAGTGGCCGATCGCCGTGGCCCGGGAGGGTGACGACGCGGATGGTCAACGCATCGGGAAGGTGATGGACGACCGCGTCCCATGAGCGCGGCCCGCCCATGAACCCGGGCAGGAGCGTGACGCGAGGTGCGCCTTGGGGACCGATTCGCACGACGGTGACGGTCACGCGATTTTTCTCTCTTCGAGGACGCCGCGCACCGAAGCGAGGAACGCTCGACGTCGAGCCTTCCCATCTTCTGGAACGACGACGGCCTCGATGACGGTCGCCCGCGGCTCGTTCGATGCAGACGCGAGCGCTTCGACGAAAGAAGATCGATCACGCGCAGCGAAAAACGACACGCCGAATCCGGCGCACACCGATTCGACGAGGCCGATGCTCTCCGACGAACGCGGCACGGGCGGCGTCACGAACAGGTTCGAGAGCTCGCGGGCGAGGGTCGGTTCGCCTGCGATGGGAAGCTCTTCGAAGATGCGACCGCCGCCATTCTGAACGACGACGACGACCAACGGCGCGTCGACGCGAACGAGGGCTGCGATGCTTCCCAAGTCGTGTTGCGCGCTCACATCACCCAGCACCAAGACGACTGGCGCTCTTTTCGAATGGACCGAACGTGCGCCAGCGGCTCCAGCGATGAGTCCGTCGATCCCACTCGCGCCTCGCTGATGCAAGACCGTGAATGCGCGCGACGAGTGCCCGCCGAATGCCTCGAGGTCACGCACGGGAAGACTGTTTCCGACCGAAAGCACCGCACCATCGGGCAACGCCGCGACGATCTCACGTGCGATCGCCGCTTCGGTGAGGCCATCGGCCGAGGCCGCCTCAGCGCACCGTTCGACCTGTCGGCTCGTCTCCACGGTCGAGTCGAGCCACGTCGTCGTTCGACCGAGCCGCGCAGCGCCGAGGGAATCGGCGGCACGCTCCAACATCGCGAGAGGATCGCCGACCAGGACATCGGTCGCCGTTCCGTGCGGATCGGGAAAGCCGTGCTCGGTGATGAGAAGGCGAGGAACGAGATCGGCTGCCAACGAGGCGTAGCCCGAAGAGGTCGGCGGGGAGAATATCTCGACGAGCACGTCGGGCTTCGCATGCCCCCGAAACGCACCCGCGCGCAACGCAGCGTCGAGCCCCGGCGCAGCCAACGAGCGGATTTCGTCGCCGAAACGAGCTTGGCTCGGAGCCTCGGCGAAGATCGGAAATCCCGACAGTGTGGCGAGGCGCGCCAAAGCCCGGCGAAATCTTTCCGCGAGAGCGACGTTGTGGAACCGAGCATTCTGCGTGGGACCGACCACGAGGAGCCCGCGCTCGTAGGAGCGACACGCGAGCACCAGACGCTCGATAGCATCGAGTCCGCACGAAGGAGTCGGCAGCGAGACTCTCGGAGCCCCACGCTCCAGCCATCGCTCGTATTCGTCTTGCCAATCCTCGGGCTCACCGAGGGGTACCGGCTCGAGTGGCTTACGAAAGCGCGCGTTGACGTGAACGGGCCCCGGCGTCGGATACTGGGTCGCAGCGACGCACTGTGCTGCGATTCGCCCGACCGCCGAGAGGGCCGACACGTCGGGCAAGCCGAGCTCGGCGGCATGCCGAACGAAGTCGCCGAACATCTTCGTTTGATCGATCGTCTGCGGCGCGCCCGAATCTTGGAGCTCCCACGGCCGGTCGGCCGTGACGGCGAGCAGCGGGATGTGCGCCTGGTTCGACTCGATGATCGCCGGAAGGTAGTGAGCCCCCGCGGTCCCTGACGTGCAGAGGAGCACCGTCGGTTTGCCCGACAAACGCGCTTGCCCGAGAGCGAAGAACCCCGCGCTGCGCTCGTCGATGACGACCGTTACATGCAACATAGTCTCGTTAGCAAAAGCGAGCGCGAGCGGTGTCGATCGCGACCCCGGGCTGACCACGACCTCGTCGACGCCCGAGGCGGCGAGCGCTCGCGCGAAGAGACGCGCCCACGCGGAGTGGAGGTTGCTCCGGTTGCCCTGTCGACTCGGGCTGGCCTGGCTCACGTCGCCCCCAGAGCGCGGAGCATCGAGGTCTCTTTGACGCAAGTCTCGTCCCATTCGGCCCGCGGATCGGACCCACGAACGATACCCGCGCCGGCGAATACTGTGGCCCTCTGCTCCGACAGGAGCGCCGATCGGATTCCGACGACGAAGGAGCCTCGCCCCCGCGCGTCGAACCAGCCGATGGGCGAGGCATACCAGCCGCGATCTCTTCCTTCGAGAGACCGGATCGCACGCGACGCGCTCGCGATGGGCCAACCTGAAACGGCTGGTGTGGGATGAAGGGCGCGGACGATGCGAAGCACATGCACCCTGTCAGCGAGCTTCGCCGAAATCGGCGTCACCAGGTGATGGAGGTGTCTGAGCGAGCGAACGCCTGGCGTCGCCGACGCCTGCACGTCGCTCGCCCACTTGGATAAGGCCTCGACGATCGCGCGCACCACCCAGTCGTGCTCTCGGCGATCTTTGTCACTCGACAAGAGAGCCGCATGGTCTTTTTCGACGTCGAGACCGCGCGCCATCGAGCCGGCCACTGCTTCGGTCTCGATGCGGCCATCGGTAGACGTGACGAGTCGTTCGGGGGTGGCTCCGATGAACGAACGAGCGCCTCGGGTCATGCAGAACCTCGTCGTGCCTTCTTCGCCTGCCAGGGCCGCGAGCACGCGCGAGCGATCGATCGGAGTCGAAGAGTGGACCTGGGTCATGCGCGACAGGACGATCTTGTCGAGCGCCCCGTCGTCGATGACGCCTAGCGCACGCGTCACCATTCCCATGAACTCGTCGGGGCTCTCGCGAGCGACGCGCGAGGCAGAGGGGGCGGGCTCCGAGCCTCTCGCACCCTCGCGGGCTAGGCGAACGAGCTCCTTCACCTCGCTCTCGAGCTCCTTCGATGTCGCGAGCTCGTTCGCACGCACCACGAGCTCGATGCGCGTCTGGCCCTCGGCTTGGACGAACGTGAAGCGCGGGATGACGAAGCTCGCGTCACCGAAGCCGCGCCAGAGCTCGTCGCCGCCGACCGCGAACGCTAGGCCTCCGAAGAAGCGCGGCCGCGCCGAGCCCAACGTAAAGAGCGCGTCGAAGACCTCGTTCGCGCGCCGTTCGATATCGTCCCAACGGTCGGCTCCGGAGCTTTCGAGGAGAGCGCTGACTCCGATGCCGACGACGATCTCGCCTTCGCGCTGCCCGCTCGCTCGCGTATCCCAAACGACGAGTGCATCGGAGCGGAGAGCGAGGCCATCGAGGCTCGGCGCCTCTGCAATCTCCCAAGCGAGCGCAACCCAGCGCTCGGGATCCATCGACAGAGCCTCTCGCCGAGCAGCCTCGATGAGCCCGTCCACGCTCAGTCCTCCACCGGCGAACGACGACCGACGAAGATGTGAGCGACGCCGAAGGTCAGCTTCGTTACCTCTTCGACTTCGAGGCCGGCTTCACGCATGAGGTCGGCGAATCGCTCGGGCGAAGGGAACGCAGCGATCGACGCCTGCAAGTAGCTGTACTCTCGACTTCCGGAGAGCAGCCCGCCCACTGCCGGCACGATGCCGTGGATGTGGAGCTTCGCGAGCGAGCTCATGAAGCCGCGCTCCGGCTCCGACAGCTCGAGGATGACGACCCGTCCACCGGGTCGAACCACGCGCCGCATCTCGCGCAAGCCGCGCGGTCGGTCCGCGACGTTCCGAATTCCGAAGGCGATGGTCGCGCCGTCGAAGCTTCGGTCTTCGAACGGAAGTGACTCCGCCTCGCCCTCTACCAACGACACCCGATCTTCGAGTCCGAGCTTCGCTATCTTCCCGCGACCGACCTCGAGCATGCCCACCGAGGGATCGACGCCGACGACGGTCGAGCCGGCGACGAGGCGCGTGGTCTCGATGGCGAGATCGGCGGTCCCGGTCGCGACGTCGAGCACCCGAGCCGGCACATCGGTCGCCGGTCCGAGCCTCAAAGAAGCCACCGCGCGTTTGCGCCAGCTCCGATCGATTCCGAGCGAGATGATGCGGTTCAGCAAATCGTAGCGACGGGCGATTACGTCGAACATCGCGCCGCTCCCCGCACGAACGGGTGATTGGGTCGTCGTCACAGGACACCTCCGCGAAGCCAAGGAGAAAGCGCGGCGAGATCTTCGGGTCGCAGCGCCTGAGCGCCATCGCTCTCGGCTTCGGACGGCCGATCGTGCGTTTCGATCATCACGCCGGCGGCACCGGACGCGAGCGCCGCCTTCGCCAAGGGCACGATGAGATCGCGGCGACCGGTCGCGTGCGACGGATCGACGATGACCGGAAGGTGGTGGACGTGCGTGAGTAGCGCGACGGCGCCCAGGTCGAGCAGGTTGCGCACCGAATCGTCGAAGCCGCGAATGCCTCGTTCGCAGAACACGACACCGGTCGCTCCGTGCGTGAGAAGATATTCTGCCGCGAGGAGCCACTCCTCCACCGTCGCGGCCATGCTGCGCTTGAGGAGCACTGGCCGGTTGGCCTTGCCCACGGTCTTGAGGAGCGCGTAGTTCTGCATGTTGCGCGAGCCGATTTGCAGCATGTCTGCGTGCTCGGCCACGAGCGCGACGTCGGGCTCGCTCAACACCTCGGTCACGACCTTGAGGCCATTTTCGTCGGCCGCCCGTCGCAGCCAACCGAGCGCTCGGCCGCCGTGCCCCTGAAAGGCGTACGGGCTCGTACGTGGCTTGAAGGCTCCGCCACGCAAGAAGGTGACGCCCTGCTTCGCCAGCGAGGCCGCGATGCGATCGATCTGCTCTTCGGATTCGACGGCGCACGGTCCGCTGACCAAGACCGGGGGCCCGCCACCAATCGCTCTGTCGCCGACCACGACGCGCGGCCCTTGCACGTCGATCTTCGGGTGAGCCGAGGTCGGCACCGAGACCCGCGAAACGCCTTCGATCGAAGCGATCTCTTGCGGATCGACTGCAATCGAGCCTTTGCCGACGACGAGCGACACGACGCCGTCTTGCCCGCGCTCGGTCGACGTGATCCAGAGACCTTTGCCGGTCATGGCGCGCTTGACCGAGTCGGTCGATGCGCCCTCTCTCAGAGTGATGATCATGGGGTCACCTCTTCCTCGACACGACACTTGCGGCCACACCTTCGAGCGCCCTGCGAGCGGGTCCCGGCGCCAGCGCACGGAGCGCGTCACGCGCCTCTCCGACGAGCTCGTGGGCCCACGACGTCGCCTCGGCCACGGCGCCAGTCGACCGCATCGCTGAGACCGCGTAGCCCATCACGTCGGTGTCGGTGAGCTCACCGCCCTCACCGAGTGCCTTCTCCAAGACCGGGCCGAGCGACGGATCACGCTCGAGCGCCAGCATGAGCGGGTACGTGAGCTTGCCCTCGCGGAGGTCGGCGAAGAGGCCTTTCCCGAGGGCAGCTTCGTCACCGTCGACGTCGAGCGTGTCGTCGACGATCTGAAACGCGATCCCTAGACGATCGCCGTAGCGCTCCAGAGCCAAAATGCCCTCTGGAGCCACTCGGCCTGCGCGGGCGCCGGCGAACATGGCCCAGCGGAAGAGCGACGCGGTCTTGCCGGAGACGATGCGCATGTAGTCGTCTCGCGTCCCAGACACCTTGCCCCGTCGCGAGAGTTGGAGCGCTTCGGCGTCGAGCATCTCGCCGAGCACCGAGAGCGCGCGATCGGTGACGTCGGGCATTTGAGCGCGCTGGACGCGCACCAGCGCCTCGACCAAAAGCCAATCTCCAGCGAAGATCGACGCAGCGTTTCCGTAGATGAGCCGAGCAGAAACCGCACCTCGGCGCTTGTCGCCGAGGTCGACTACGTCGTCGTGGAGGAGCGTCGCGGAGTGGACGAGCTCGGCTGCGATCGCGAGGTTCTTCGCGGCCTCGGAGAACCCCGTACCCATACGCGCCGCGAGCGCCACGCAGAGCGGCCTGAGACGCTTGCCTCCGCTCGCGACGAGATGATGTGCGCTCCGGTGAAGAGGCGTGTCGCTTTGTTCGAGCTCACCGAGACCCACTTCGATGCCTGCCAGATCTTCTTCGAGGAAGACTCGGAGCGCCGCGATGCGAGCTTCGACGTCGTCGGCGCCGCGCAACCGCGCCACGTCTTCGAGCGAGCTGAGCAACGGAGCGCAGGGTGCCGACCCTTCGAGAGCCTCAGCGACGGCCAGAGATTTCACGACGCCCTCCCGGGGCCTGCGGCTTTGCCGCGAGCGAAAGAAAGCAGGTTGCCGAACTTCTGGAAGTCGGCGCGCTGCGACTGAATGAACGAATCGAGAACCGATTGAGCGACCGAAGCAAAAGAGAGGAGCCGTCGCACGCGCTCGAGCAGGTGTTTCGATCGCGCAGTCTTCGGGGCCGCCTGGGCGAGCTCGGCGGCTTGGTCCAGCCGCCCCCTCACGCTCTCCGCCAGAAACCGTTCGCGCTCGCTCACGACCTTCGAGATCATCTTCCAGAAGTCGGTCTCGGCCTCGAAGAACTCTTTGCGCTCGCCTGGTCTCCAGACGCGCCGCGCCACACCCCAGCGCTGCAGCTCGGTCAACGTCGTCGAGACGGCTCCGGAAGACATGCTGAGCCGGTCGCAGAGCTCGCTCGAGGAGAGCGGCTGGGTGTCGAGGTACAGCACCGTCCAGGCTCGACCGAGGGCCTTGCGAAAGCCCCAGTGCTCGATGACGTCGCCGATGGCGTCGGCGGCGATCAGCTCAGCTTCGAGAAGAGTGTCGGTCGACATGGTACCTCGGCGGTCCCGAGCCCGCTGCAGCCGTCCTGCGAGGGATGTCAGTCGTTCGGGAAGGAGATGGCTGATTGGGTCCGACGCGGGCTCGCGCCGGGTGAAAGAAGCGGCGTTTCTTCAGGCTTCACTGAATTTCGTCCGCTCTGAACTTTCAGATTGTTCTGAAACAATAGACCGCGCGGAAAGAAAAGCAAGCCCGTTCGGTCTCGGCCCTCGGGGTGAGCACACGTGAAACCGACGGGTCGCTCGTCCGTAGTGTCGACGTTCGAGCATGGCCTCTTCGGGCGAGGTAAGGTAACTGGTCCCGCGTCTGCCGATCGGGTCTCCTTTCGGTCGGTCTCCGGCTGGGGCAGAGCAAAGTCGGGGCGGCCTCTCGGCCGCTCTCGAGCCTGGCTCGTAGGCGCATGACGAACGACTGACCTGCCTGGCTTCGAGCTGGGCTCATTTGGAGGAACGACGACATGGATATGGCAAAGACGGTTGCGCTCACGGCAGTTTCGGGTCTCGTGGCTGGCCTCGCCGGCTGTGGCGGCGGCAGCGGCGAAGCCGCCAAGGCCCCCGAGGGCGGCGATTCGGCGGCCCCCGCAAGCTCGGAGGCAGCCCCCGCCGCCGCTGAAGCTGGCGCGAAGCAGTGCTGCAAGGCTCATAACGAGTGCGCGAAGAAGGGCAACTGCAAGACCGACAAGAACGGTTGCAAGGGTCTGAACGAGTGCAAGGGCAAGGGCGGCTGTCACCCGGCCGACTGCACCCCCTGAGCTTTCCTCCTTCGAGCGGGGCCCGAACGTGCCGAGGCGCGTTCGTCCCCGCTCGATGGTGCTCACGAGCGTGTCAGACTGACGAGTCTGCAAGACCGACGACGCCCTCGAGACCAAACGTTTCCGAGACGACGCTTTCGAGACGACGCTTTCGAGACGCCCTTTCGAGACGACACCCTTCCTCGAGAAGGGTCCGGCACCGAATCGCTCCCGGGTCTCCGACCATGAACTACGTCCCGCCGAATCCAGTCCAACACAGGCATGCTCGGTTGGGCTTGCCGAACCTGGGCTTCGGCCTCGGACTGCGAACGCAACACTATGCGCACGTGTTCGAGCACCTTCCCGCGGTCGATTGGTTCGAGATCATCAGCGAAAACTTCATGGTCGAGGGCGGCCGCCCAATCGAGAATCTCGACAAGGCCCTCTCCCACTATCCGGTCGTTCAACACGGCGTGTCGCTCTCGATCGGGAGCACGGCCCCGCTCGACTGGGACTACCTCGAGAAGCTGAAGAGGCTCGCCCGCAAGACCAAGACTCCTTGGATCAGCGATCACCTCTGCTGGACCGGCGTCGAAGGCCAGAATTTGCACGATTTGCTGCCGCTTCCGTACACCGAAGAAGCGTTGAAGCACGTCGCTGCCCGCGCCCGGATCGTTCAAGACTTTCTCGAGACGCGTCTGCTTCTCGAGAACGCGTCGAGCTACCTCACCTACAACGCGAGCCGCATGACCGAGTGGGACTTTCTCTCGGGCATCGCCGAAGAGGCCGACATCGGGCTCTTGTTCGACGTGAACAACGTCTACGTCTCGTCTCGAAACCACGGATTCGACCCGGCGGTGTACGTCGACAACATTCCGCACCATCGCGTCGCGCAGATCCACCTCGCGGGCCACACGCAGATGGGAAAGTTCATTCTCGATACTCACATGGGTGAGGTCGCCGATCCGGTTTGGGACCTGTATCGTCGCGCAGCCCGCCTCATAGGCCCGGTCTCGACGATGATCGAGTGGGACGACGAGATCCCCGAGTTCCACGTCGTGTGGGGCGAGGTCGAGAAGGCCAAAGCGATCTACCGCGAGATCGAGCGCGAAGGGTCGGGCGCTGCGATCGGGTCCTGGCGAGCGCAAGCTCATGCAACGGTGATCCCTTGAGCGACGAAGTCGGAGCACGGCGTCCTCCTCTTGCCGAGCCGCCCCCTCCTCCGGGTCTTCTCGAGACGCAGAGCTTTCTCACCGAGGTGTTCCAGCGAGAGCTACCCGTCGAAGGCGATTCGCTGCTCTCGGCGGCGTGCGCCGCGCACGTCACCGGTAGTCACGCGATGACGCCGGCCGAGCAGGTCGATGTCTACCGTCATCAATTCTGGCTCCGTCATCGCGCGTCGCTCGAAGAAGACTATCCGGGTCTCCAATACGTCGTCGGCGAAGAGAGCTTCGATCGCTTCGTTCGAGGCTATTTGAAGGCATTTCCTCCGCACACACCTTCTCTGCGCGACCTCGGCGCCGACATCGTGGCCTTCGCCGAGAACCACGCCGTAGCGTGGCCCGAAGATCGCCGCGAGCTCGCGCTCGACATGGTTCGGTACGAGCTCGCCTGGGTCGACGCGTTCGACGGCCCCGATCCCGCGCCTCTCGACGCCGCGCTCATCCAGAGGGTCCCGGCCGAGGCCTGGCAGACCGCGAGGATTCGGCTCAACCCCTGCGTGGCACGACTCGCCTTCGCCTACCCCGTCCATCGACTCCGGTACGCCGTGAAAGCTTGCGACGACGCGCCGCTGCCAGACCGCGCGGTGGGCGGCGTTCGCCTCGCCCTCTTTCGGACCCGAAACGTCCTTCACTTCGAAGAGCTGTCGGAGCCGGCGTTCGAGCTCCTCGCTTCGCTCGCAGAGGGCGTGCCATTGGTGCCTGCCTGTGAGCTCGTCACCCGTGAGCGCTCGGGCGACGAGGTGAAAGAAATCGGTGAATCCATCGGCGGGTGGTTCTCTGCTTGGGCACGCTGGGGCTTCATCGCGCGCATCGACCTCGACCCCGAGCCAATCGCGTGACCCACCACAAGACGCTGCAAATCTCGACCCGAGGGAAGGGATTCACCAACATCACGGATGCGGTTGCATCCGTCGTGCGTGAGTCGAACGTCTCGGTGGGGCTCTGCTCGGTGTTCGTGATGCACACGTCCGCGAGCTTGGTCATCCAAGAGAATGCTGACCCAGCGGTGTTGCGCGATCTTTCGCGGTTCTTCGATCGCCTCGTCCCCGAGCTCGCACGAGGCGAGACGCAGGACGACGGTTTTCGCTACGAGCACGACGACGAAGGGCCAGACGACATGCCCGCGCACATTCGGAGCGCGCTGACCAAGACGAACGAAACCATGCCCGTCCAGAACGGAGAGCTCGCCCTCGGAGTCTGGCAAGGCCTTTATCTTTGGGAGCACCGAGCAGCGCACCACCATCGCCGCCTCGTCGTGACCGTGTTCGGAAGCTCGAAATAGCCCCCGGTTTCGTTCGCTCCGTCGTCTGACCGCGAGCCTTCGGGTCGCGAATTCGTCGCGAGGAGTCGTAGGGCAGTTTGCTAAGCTCGCGCGATGCGCCGAGCTCTGGCAGAGAAGAACGACTTACGAAAGTGCGTGGTGGGCCTGCTCGTGATCCTCGGAGCGATGCTTCTCACAGGCTGCGGAGACAGCCGGTTCCCGGGCTGCCAGACCGATCAAGACTGCAACAAGAAAGTCGAAGGCGCCTCGAGCGCGACGCCCTCCGAGCACGCGAAGGTGTGCTTCGATCTGCGGTGTGTCCAGTGTCACTACGACGGCGACTGTGGCGAGGGCGAGGTGTGCTCGACCTCGACGAGAGAGTGTCGACGGCTCGATCCGAAGACGCCGAGCGCGGGCGCTCCTGCCGCTGGCGAGCCGGGCAGCGGCGTCGCGAGCCCGAGCGGGCCACGCGATCCTGCGGGTTGGGAGGCATGCGTGAAGAAGTGCGCCAACAAAGACTGCCTCGCGAAATGCGATGCGCAGTTCGAGTGAGCCCTCCGACCTCGGACCCGGTCTGCTCGACCTTCTGGAGAACGACGAATGAGCTTGATCGACACGCTCTTGGCTGCGAGCCACACGCTTCGAATTTCGGTGGGCACGCTCACCGACTCGGCGCTCGGACGCGCTTCGTTGAGCAAGGCCGACGAGCGCCTCGCTTGGTGGTCTCGTAGGCTTCTCGACGACGCCGAGGTCGACCTCGAAGTTCGTGGGGCCGAGCACATCCCGCGCGACGAGCCGGTGATCGTGATGTCGAACCACCGAAGCTACTACGACATCCCGACGATGTTCTGCACCGTGCCGGGCAGGCTTCGCATGGTCGCGAAGAAAGAGCTCTTCAGCGTGCCCGTCTTCGGAGCAGCCATGTTGACCGCCGGATTCGTGCGCGTCGATCGGGGCAAGCGCGAGAGCGCCGTCGAGAGCCTCAAGTCGAGCGGAGACATGCTCAAGCAAGGAACCCGCGTGTGGATCGCACCCGAAGGAACTCGAAGCCGAGACGGCTCGCTCGGGGCGTTCAAGAGCGGTGGCTTCCATCTCGCGCTCGACAACCGGGTTCGGATCCTGCCCGTCGCCATTTCGGGCACCGAGCAGGTCATGCCTTCGTCGGGATTCACAGTTCACAAGGGCGCGCGCGTCGTCGCGACGGTGCTGCCGCCGATCGACACGATGAGCTTCGGTCGCGAACGACGACAGGATCTCACCGCAGCGGTCCGCGCGGCCATCGAAACGAGCCTCTTCGGATGACCTTTTCCGGTCGAGCTCAGGGGCCGAACGTCACGCTGTAGGGCCCCTGCTGCCCCGTTACGCCGTCGATCCACACGTAGCTCGGCGTCGTCGTATCGACGTTGTCGATCTTGATCGCCGAGTCGTTCGACGTGAGGTCGTTGTTGCAAGCGAGCTGCGAGCCGACGTCGGTGCAGGTCGAGCGAGCGTGGGTGACCGAATTGAATGTCGCCGTCGTTTCGACGTTCACGCTCCCTGGAGCGAGCCGCGTGACGGCGTAGACGACGTCTTGACCGCCTCCGCCGCAGGTCGAGCTGAGCCCGTCACTTCCCTGCCCCTCGGTGCTTCCGATGGCGGTTTCGGCGGTGCCCCCGCTGCCGACCAAGATCGGAACTGGATCGACGCAGCTTCCCACCGAGAGATCGAGGTGGAGCACGAACGGACCAGAACCACCGCCGAACCCGTCGACGAAGAGGTAGACGACTTGGTTCTGTTGGACGGGGATCGAGAGAAGATCGGGTTGATTGGGAGCGTTGTCGCCGCACGCGAGCTCGGTCCCGTTCTGGCAGCTCGTACCAGAGCGCGCGTAGACGAACGCATCGTAGTTGGTACCCGCCGGATCGGTCCACGCCGTGAGAAAACCGTTGTGGGCCGGCTTGACCGCGTAGATGAGCTCGGGCCCCGAAGCACCCGCGCAGCCGGTCGAGGCGTTGGTCCCGGTGCCGCTCGTGACGGCCGTGATTTGGATGGCTCCCACGAGCAGGTCGACCGGAGTCGCCGTCGCGCAGGTCGTTCCCTGGAGCTTGCAGGTGGTCGAGCATGCGTCGTACGCGTTCTGGTTTCCGTCGTCGCACTCTTCACCCGGCTCGGGGTTTCCGTTGCCGCAGACGGCCGCACACCCCGAGAAGTCGAGCTGACAACCGGTGCACCCGAGCCCGTTCGGCTTCACGAAGCCCTGGTCGGTGCAATCGTGTCCACCTAAGTTCGCCGTGTCGCATTGCTCGTTGGGATCGATGATCCCATCGCCGCACGAAGGTCCGCCAGATGACGTCGATCCCGTCGACATCGACCCCGTCGACATCGACCCCGTCGACATCGATCCTGTCGACATCGACGTCGAGCTGGTCGATTGCGAGCCCGTCGATTGCGCGCCGGTCGACTGCGAGCCGGTGGTCGTGTTCGCGCCACCCGAGCCGCCGACCGAGCCGAACAGGTCTTCGGTGGAGACTCCGCATCCGAGCCATGACGCAGCGCCGAGCGCGAGCGTCAGCGAAGCGGCCATCGACGCTCGCGGCCCGAAGTGCGAACGCCCGAGAAACGGCCCAGGACGATAAGAAGCCATCTCACGATGTTGCACGAGTCTCCGCTCGACTTCTACCGTCGTCGTGCGCCCTCAGTGGGCGAGCGCTCCGCGTCGTCCTTTCGGAGCGCGTTCGGCGTCGGGCGCCGCCTTCATCGACCAGGGTTTCGGCGCCCCCGTGCGCTCGACCATGAGCCAGCCGTAAAGCGCATCGGCCCACATCGCGCCGCCCTCCGGAGTCGGATGAATCTTGTCTTCGCGTCGAGGAATGAACTTGCCGACGACGACGTCGGTCTCGAAGAACCGACACGGCGCGAGCGACTCCTGGATGGTGTCGAAGACCCCCGACTCATCGCGCCACAGCGGAGGCGTCGTCCAAACGCACGGCCGATCGCCGATGGCTTGGACGATGCGCTTCACGGCGCGAGCCTCGACATCGAGGTGCTGCGAGCCGATCTCGTTGCCGCCGAGCGTGATGATCACCAGGTCGGGCTGAGTCGAAGCGACGAGCCCGGGGACGCGCTTGGCCCAATCGAGACTGTTGGTGCTCTTCTCGGCGTGCACGTCATAACGAACACCGAGCGCTTCGAGCTTGGGCCTGAGGCCTTGGGTGAGCCCCGAATGGACGAACGAGTCTCCTACGTGGAGGACCACCGTTCCCTTCGGGAGCATGGGCGCACTCGCGTGGACCTCGGCGCTCGCGGTCGGAGCCACCGTCGGAGGCTCGGAGCTTGCCGTCGGCGCGGCCGCGCTCACCGTTACTGCCGGCTCGGCGGCGACGGTCGATGGCGGCTCGGTTGCCGTCGACGGGGGAGGAGCCGACGCGGCGCACGCACCTCCAAGTAGGGGCGCGGCGAGTGCCGTTGCGAAGAGCGAGACGGTGATCGCCGTCCGGGACGCTCGAGGAGTCATGTCGGTGCAGCTACCGTAACCGACCCGTCGGAACAAGAATGCAGCAGCAGCCGCTCGGCCGCCACGGCATCGTCGAGCCTCGTCGTCGGTGGCCGAACGAGAAAACGGCGCTGAGACGGTGCCAAGGGGTGCACCCAGTGGAGTGAGCGACTAGGATGCCTCACCGATGGAGTTCCGCCTGTTCGGCTTCGAAGTCGAGATCAAGATGGGCTTCTGGATCACAGCCGTGATCTTGGGGCTGGGCGGGCGTTTCGACTTCGACGCCGAAGGACTGAAGCATCTGGCCATTTGGGTCCCGGTGGTCCTCGTATCGGTTCTGGTCCACGAATTGGGCCACGCTCTCGCGATCCGCCGTCAGGGCATCGAGCCGACGATCACGCTCCATTGGATGGGTGGGTTGACGGGCTGGCGAGAGACCCTGCCGCTGTCACGGCCGGCGCGCGTCGGAATCAGCCTCGCGGGTCCCATGGCCGGCTTCCTCTTCGGAGGAATCGTTTTCGGCGCCTCCTTGGCGCTCGCGTCAGGCGGCGTGGCTCTTCCGGCTTGGGCCGACGAGCTGAGACGCTCTCTGCTTTGGGTGAACTTCGCGTGGGGCATCATCAACCTCGCCCCCGTGCTTCCGTTCGATGGCGGACACGTCGTCGAGCACGCGCTCGGTCCGAAACGCGAGAAGTGGACGCTCGGTATCTCGGCCGCCGCTGGGCTCAGTCTCGCGCTCTACTTTCTCTCGATGCGCAGCGTTTGGGGCGCGTATCTCTTCGGCTCCGCCGCGCTCACGAGCTTCTTGAAGATCGGCGCGGGGGTCCGTTCCGCGGCATCTCCAGCCTCTGCGCCAGTCACCGACGCCGGACCAGCGACGCGCGCAGCCCTCCTCCGTGCGAAGGTCGCGCTCGATCGGGACGAGACCGATGACGCCATCAGCATCGCGCGCGACGTCCGCGAGGGGAAGCTCGGCGACGGGCCCACGCCTCCCTTCGCGGTCCTCGAAGCGCTTCACATCATCGGTTGGGCACACGTCCTCCGCGGCGAAATTCGAGAGGCCGAGCACGCCATCGGCGAGATTCGAATGCGAGGTCGCGTCGACCCTGCGCTGGTTGGCAACGTTGCGCTCGCCGCTGGCAGGCTGAGCGAGGCTCGCACCACGCTCGAGAAAGCACGAGCCGACGGCGACGACCGCAAAGAGGTCTATGGGCCGCTGATCCAAATCCTACTGAGACAAGACGAAGTTGCAAAAGCAACCGACATCGCGCTCGCTCACTTCGAGACGCTATGCTCCGACGACGCGCGACAGTTGGCCGACATGGCGCGTGCCGCAAAGGTTCCCGACGCGGCGGCGCGGCTCCACGAGGCAGTCTTCATCCGCGAGCATTCGGGCAGTGATGCGTTCGAAGCGGCGAAGGCCTACGCAGAGCACGGAACGTTCGTGAAGGCGAAAGAGCTTCTCGAAAAGGCCGTTTCGCTCGGATTCATCGACCACGAGGCAGCCAAGGCCGACGCCGGGATCGCGCGCGCATACGCGGCGCGGACGTCGACGCCGGCGGCCCCCCCCGACGCTGTCAACGCGCCTCCCGCCGAGCCCACATGAACGACTCCGACGCGACGAACACCACGACGAGCAGCCGCGCGCCGACGATTCGAATCGCCCGCGTGGGAGCCGTCGAAGTCGAGCTACCGGCCTATCAAACGAACGGCTCTGCCGGTCTCGATCTCCGCGCCGCCGTCAGCGAGCCGATGACCCTCGCGGTCGGTGCTCGCAGGCTGGTCCCAACGGGGCTACGAATGGCGATCCCTTCGGGCTTCGAAGCGCAGATCAGGCCGCGCTCCGGCCTTGCGCTCAAGCACGGCATCACCGTGTTGAACTCCCCAGGCACCATCGATTCGGATTACCGCGGCGAAGTCCAGGTGCTCCTCGTCAATCTAGGTGACGAGGCTTTCCTCGTGAACCGCGGCGAGCGCATCGCGCAGCTCGTGGTGAGCCCGGTCGCGCAGGCCACGCTCGAGATCGTCGACTCGCTCGACGAGACCGATCGAGGTGCAGGCGGCTACGGCTCCACAGGGCGCTAGCCATTCAGTCGCGTCAGGCGCACTTCTGATGGTGGCAGTCGTTGCTGGCGCACTCGAACGATTGCTGACACTCCGCATGCTTGGGCTTTTTGGCCGAGCACGTCGGCGCCTGGCAATACTGCGAGATATCGCAATCGCCTTGCATCTGGCAGCCCGCCGGGATGCAGTGCGCGGAGTCATCGCAGGTGCCCGCCCCGCACGGAGTGCCGGCTGGAAGGGCCTGGAGCTCACAAAGACTCGAGTCGTTGCAGCCCGCCACTTGGCAATCGCCCGGGACCGGGCACATGCCGCAGCCACCTCCAGTCGTAGCGGCCGACGATGACTCAGCCGCCGATTGGGTTGAGGTGGTCGAGCCGCTCGACGAATCAGTCGCTGGGAGGTTGCCACCGACTCCGCGAAGCGGCACCGATGTTTCTCCGCCGCTGCCTTCGAGAGTGGCTCGGTCGTCGAGGCCGAGCAGTTGTGTGCAGCCGAGCCACGATGAAAACGTGAACAGAGCGGCGATTGAGATCGGTCCCCGGATCTTGCGAGCGAAGACTCGACTGCCGACGATCCTCGAGAATGACGAATCCACAAAACGCCGTGATCGCAAGAGTCAGGCCGATGGGTGGCACGGGTTTCTTGGCACGAACATGCGCCTTCGAGGCACGGAACGAGGCAGCGAAGCTGGCGCGAGTGCAGCGCGAGGCGAAGCGCCTCACTAGAAGTCCGTCGTGGAACCCAGGCGCGACGATCCTCGCGGAGCCTGGTCGTAGCCCTCGAAGGAGGTACGAGAACCTCGTCTGTCACCGTAGAGTCCGGAACGGCCAAGCCCTCTGCTTCGAGACCGCGAAGGGCTTCGCGGACTGCGATTGGCAAAGATCTACTCGGTTCGAACGATGACGTGAAAGCCGAAGGGGGTCTCGACGACGTCGCTCATCTGCCCGCGCTCGAGCTGAAAGGCTGCGTCCGCGAAAGCCGGCTCCAGATCACCGCGGTGAACCGCGCCGAGCGCACCGTCGTTGCTGACGCCTGGAGAATCGCTGTATTCGCCGACCCAGGCGGTGAAATCGGCTCCCGTTCCGAGCTTCTTCTGGGCCTCGAGCGCGCGAAGACAGGCCTCGCCGCGCGAGCGCGACACACCGACCTTCGGGCTCTTCGCGTCGCGGTACTTCACGAGAATGTGGCTCACCGTGATGCTGTCGGGCTCGTTTGCTCGACGCTCGTGCTTCGCAGTCGCGATCGACAAGCATCGCTCTTCGGGGCCAGCCGCCGCGGCCGTATCGGTCTTGCCGACGTCGGCGCGCGAAACTTCGGAGCCTCCGCCGCACGAAGCGCCCGTCGACGCGAGCGTGCTGCAGACGAGCCCGACGAAGAAGGCACGTCGAGCTCGCTCGGCCCGACGAGCGCTCACGACCTCGTCATGCTCGGCGCCGAGCCGCATCACTTTTTCTTTGCAGTCGTACCGGGTTGCGCGCCCTTCAAAAGATCGCCGAGCGTTCCGAAGTTCTTCGGCGCGGGCTTCGCTGCGGGCTTCTTCTTCTCACCCTTGGCCGCGCCACCAGCCGTGCTGGCCGCGTCGCCCGGAGCGTCGTCTTGACCCGTCTTGTAGGCCTCGAATTCGCCTCGCTCGACGTCTTCGCCGAGTGCCTTGATCGATAGACGAATCTTTCCGTCTTCGCCGATCGCGAGAATCTTCGCCTCGATCGTCTCGCCCACGGGGAAGAGCTTTCGTAAATCGGCGCCCCGCGGTGTTCCGGTCTCGGTCGCAGGCACCAGCCCTCGACCGTGACGACCTTGCGTGCCTTCGAGTTGGACGAAGATCCCGTATCGCTCGACGCCCGTGACGGCGCCTCGAATGTGGGCGCCTTCGATGAGAAGCGAGCCCGAGCGGCCGACCGGGATCCGCACCTCGTCGGAGCCGTCGGCGATGACCGACTCCTGCTGCACGCGGACGAAAACCGGCGAGAGCTTCACGCGCTCCCCGTCGGTCTCGGAGACGACCGCCGAGATGGTCGAGCCCATTTCGACGCGGAGTGTGCCGTCTTTGTCGGAGAGCTCTCCCCGATCGAAATAGCCCTCTTCTTTGCCGCCTAGGTCGACGAAGACCGACGACTGCGAGATGGCGACCACCTTCACCTCGAGACGGTCTCCCTTGTGCACGCGAGCGCGCTTTCGCTGCGCCTCCGCTGAGCTCTCGAAGAGTGCGGCGAATGATTCCTTCGGTTCCGATCCAGACATCGTCAGACTCCATACCCTGCCCGCGTCCCGGTCGGAACAGGTGCTTCAAAGATAGACGCGACAGACCTTCATCGTGCTACGGTACGCGCCGCGTCGTTCGACGGCACATGGGTCGATAGCTCAGTCGGTAGAGCTGCGGACTTTTAATCCGTAGGTCCGGGGTTCGAGTCCCCGTCGACCCACTCAGTAAAACAAGGTGTTTCGGAGTAAGCCCCTCCCCAACGCGGGACCAGCTCGGGACCAGAGCACAGACGGCCGCGGCGCCCTTCGGGCTCGGTTTGGCGGTTCGCGTCGCCGTCGTCGGAGACACCTTCGACGGGGTCACCGAGGCGGCCACCGTCTCTCGCGCGGCGACGTTGAGCGCGCTCTCCCCGACGTGCGCGTAGCGCGTCGTCATCATGATGCTCGCGTGCCCGAGCACCTCGCGGACTTCCTCGATCGACCATCGGCGCCCCCACGCGCCGGAGACGAGCGACGAGCCGCACGTGTGCCTGAGGTCGTGCCAACGGACGTGGCGCTTGATACCCGCGGCCGCCAGATAGACGCCGAAGCGGTCGAGTTTCTTTTCGGTCTGCTTTCCGTCTTTCACTTGGCGGTCGAGGCCGAGCATCTTTCCCGGCTGTCGTCGTGCTCCGCGTTGCGTTGGGAAAGCGAGCTTCGAAGGGTTCTCTTCGGCGTAGCTCGGGAGGAGCGCAAGCCAGCGTTCCGCGACATCGAGTGCGGCCGGGACGAGCGGCACACGGCGAATCTTGCCGCTCTTCGTGGCGCGATCCTTCGTCGAGTAGCGCACCACGACGCGAGCATCCTTCACCTGCAAGTCAACGATGCGAAGCGCAGCAAGCTCCGAAGCCCGAAGCCCCGTGTACCAGGCGAACGCCATGATGAGCCGGTCGGCTTCAGGGATGCTCTCGCACGAAGCGATCGCCCGTTGCTCGTCGAGCGAGAGGAACGTCCACGGCTCTTCGGTTCGCTCCTCGCGCCCTCGGAGCTTCACGTGTCGGGCTGGGTTCTCCCGGATGATTTCCTCTTCGGTCGCGTCCCGCAGCATGACTTTGAGCAAGGCGAAGTTCCGAGAGACCGTCGCGCGCGCAAGCGTGTCTCGGGTGCCGTCGACCTTCTTCTTCGCGAGCGTCGTGAGCCAGTCTCTGACGTCACGAGCAGAGAGCGCGGCCATCGGTCGGAGCCCGAGCGGAGTCGACGCGATGTGCTTCTTGAAATTGCGGCGCTGGCCCGCGACGTCGCGAATCTCGCGCGACAGCTCGCGACGGTCGAGCCACTTCTCGCCCCAACACGCCAGGGTCAAACCGCCGACGGGCGCGAGGTCACACTCAGCGAGCACATCGGCCGTCGCGTCGGCGCGCGTCTCGGCTTCCTCTGGCGTGTCGAAGATTCCGACGATCGGCCGCGACCCATCCGCAAGCCGTGGCGAACGCACGCGGTATCTGATGACCCCGCCCCTACCCCGCCGCGCTTCGACCGAGGCCGCTCCCGCGGGCCTCAAGAGCGCCTCCCGGTCGAGACGAGCCCGGCGCGAAGAAGAGCCTTCCGAGCTGCAGCGCGGTCAAGCTCGGTCGGCTGCACCGCTGGGCGGTAGGGTTCGCGCTCCCGCACTTTCGTCCGGGGCTTGGCGGTCGACGTCGGGAGTACGTGAAGAGCCGCCGGCGCCGCCTCGCTGGTCGGGCTCGGAGCTGTCTGGCGAGCGCGGAGACGCTCCGCCGCGCGTTGGAAGAAATCCGGGTGGTCGTCTTCAAAGGTCACGGCCGCGCCTTCCGGCAGCGGTCGCCAGTGGTGAAGGGTTGGGTCGACCAGATCGATCAAGGCTGCAAAAAGCGCTTCGTTCACGTGCTCCGTCCCTTCATCACTCTTAGAATGTGGTCATGCCGAAGACGAAGAGCATCATCATCATCGCCCCGAACAACGACCGCCAACCCAAGGTCGCTCCGACCCCGACCCATGCTTGGACCGTCGTCTTTCCCGACCGCGCGGCCTACGTCGGCGCCCCGAAGCTGAGCGACCGGGAGACGCTTCAAGCTCCGATGGGTGAGCCGAGCATCGCCTACCCGGGGAGCGGCGTCCCCGGACAGCCGTGGGAGAGTCCGCCCATTCCGGCTCGTCGTCGCATTCGGTGAGCGGGTCACAATCACCGATCCGCAACGTCGTTGACCGCTAGAACGAGGTCCATGGCGACGAGTTCAAGTGCAGTTACCCAGGCGGCGACGAGCCCGCTTTGGACTAGCTCCAAGAGGGCCAACTTCGGCCGGCTCCCATGGATGAACGCATTTCGAAAATCGATGAGAGTAGCAACGACGGTTCGCGCCAATGGGTTCACTTGGACACCAAAATATGAGTCCACGCGTTTCAACCACTTGCTTCCTTCTCCTTTCGCCGACGGCTGCAGCTTCGTCGATATGAAGTCGAGCTGGCTTTGTGGTGCGTGACCGTCGGCCGCTCTTGCCTTCACGTGTGTCTCATAAGCGCTCTTCATCGCTGGTCGGTCGAGAGCAGCCACCAAGGGCGACAGACGAAACATGAAGCTTTCGAGGCACGACAGAAACACGACCGCCGGCACCGCAAACGTCATCAAGGCGCCATGCGCCGGGGGATGCGTGAGCCAATTCGTGGCAGCCGTGACCACCCCCGGCTCGACTCCATCCATTGGGCCGCTGCTCCCGACGAAGGCGTCGCGCCCTCGAAAGAAGACAATCGCATAGAGCTGCGTTTCGACGATCTCCCCCAGGAAATCACCATACAGTTTGCCGGCACCTGGGCCGTGTTTTGCCAGTTCTCCTTTACGTCCGCGGACGGTTTCACGGAGCCCGGCGTCGGCTTGTCCCGCAACAAGGAGCCGGTGCTTCCAAGGCTCGCGGTCGCTCTCATCGGGGGTCACGTCCCCTTGCTTTCTTTCTTCGGAGTGGCGGCGGCTACGACTCTGCTCGGCGCTCGCACGTCGGCGTCTTCGGGTAAGCTGAACTTGCTCACGGGTTCCTAGCCTTTCTCGTGGGGTCATGGCTCCGGGCGGTGGCTGCCGCGCCGGGGCTTTTTTCGTCTCGTCTTCTGTCTCGGGCGACTTCGATCGCTTTTCCGATCGAAGTGCTCAGGGCTTGGGTTTCTGGCGAAGGCCTAGAAACTCATGTCCCACAGGGCCTTCTCGCGCAGGCCTTTCACGACCCCTTCATACCCGGGGAACATCGTCGCTCCGCTCACCCCCTCGTGTGCGACGAGACGGAGAAGCTTGGGGGCTTGGTCGCCGGAGAGCGGAAGGCATCGCATGAGGGGCACCGGCGGAGGGCCGTCGCGATGCGCGTCGACCATGAACTCATCGACCGTTACGGCGTGCCCTTTTTCGCCGCCCACGCGGGTGAAGAGTCCCTGTTGTGCGTGCAGGTTCGGATTGCTTGAAGCCGGCGCGGTGTCGAGTAGCAGCCTCGCGTCCGACGCGTACCGCTCGCCCGTCCTGTTGAAGCTCGATGACGGTTCCCATCGCGCTACCCCTCCGCATCGCCGGGCTCGACCGCGGGAGCGGTCTCTCGGGTGGGTTCATTGGTCGGCGACGCGAAACCAGCTCCCCGAACGCCCGAGGTAGCCCGATGGCCGTCGGGATTTGTGGCGTTCGGGGGGCTGGTTTTGGACCGCCGACGATCGTCGAGAAGCTCGCCATTCGGGGCGCGGCGAGCTTGCGCAAACGTTTCGAGGGCGAGCGCGGCCGCCGTCGCGAGGTCGAGGTCGAGCGCGTGCGCTAGCGTCCGAATCACAGCCGTGTTCGGACGCGCGCGCCCCCGTCGCCACGCCGCAACGGTCTGTCGAGGGCACCCGAGCCGAGCCAGCGCATGAAGGCTCAAACCGCGCTCCGAAAGAACTTCGTCGAGGGTCACGCGGGCAAGGATTGGCCCAGTTGGTCGCAATGTAAAGTGACTTGCTACAGTTACCATACTGTCATTACTTATGAGATACAAAAACGATCAAATCTCTTCGACAGTGCCGAGAGTGCAAACGCTTTCTTCGACGACGAGCACCGCCGCGAGCGCGATCGCTTTTCGAAGTCGGTACGCCTCGGGCGCATCAGCGATCGCCCAACCGGGCAGAAGCGAGAGTGGAAGCGTGACGACATCGTTGATGAGACAGCGTTCGACGACGCCGACGTTGCCGATTCGCTACCAGCGCAAAGCCAGATCAAGAACCGCCAGCTCAAGTGGGTCTCTGCTGCGGTTTGGTTCAACGGAAAAGATCCCGTCAGCGGCCAATCCATCGGCCCGGTGCTCACGAGCGTCGCTTTCACAAATCAACCATTTCTAAAGGGCCTTCAACCTCTCGCCGCATCTTCACGTCAGGAGTCACGCACCATGTCCAAGACCATCGCTACCCAAACTCAGAAAGCAGCGTTCATCATGAGCGCGGCGCGTACGTATCGAGTCCAAGGCTTCTCCCACGAGGAAGCCCACGCGAAGCGTGCGACGACGCGAAGGCCTCGCTCGTCGTCGGTGAGGTGCAGGCTTCGCCTCGGGTCGAAGCCACTCACCGCTCGCCGCTTCGCGCTCGTCTCATCCTCAACATCACTCGCGAGCTGACCTCTCGCGGAGCTACGTACGACGCGGCGCACCTTTTCGCATCGCAGAAGACGAAGGCGCTCGAAGTGCCGCTCGCCACGCCGAACGGCTCGATGCCTTTCGACGATGAAGCGACCTGCCGTGCGTGGGTCGCAAATGTGATGACGAACGCGAGCGCCTCGGAGATCGATGCCACGACGAAGGGCATCATGAGCGGTGCCATCCCTTCCGCTCTCATCTGCGCGCTCATCTCGGGGGCCACCGTGGCGAGCCCTGCAACCAACGGAACGGTGAGGGCAGGATGAAAGCTCAAACGACCATCTTCGACCCGAGACACCTCTCCGAGCTGGAGCTTCGGCTCAAGCATGCGGGGACCGAAAGCGCCGACGACCGCGAAGGATGCGCGCGCGAAATCGAGCGGCGTGAAGCCGAGGACCAAGCACGCGATCTCGAGATTGCTCAGCTCGAACGCGTCAGCGACACGAGCCTGGACGCTCACGAAATCGAGGCGGCGCTTCGAAAACTCACGACGCTTCGAGCCGAGGTCATCGCGCGGAAGAACGCGCTCGGTCCTGCACGCGAAGCAGCCGAAGCACACGAGAAGAAGGCGCACATGTTGCGCATCAACGCTGTCATCGCGGAGCGAACCGCGCTCTGCAAAGCCGCGATGAAGAGCGCGATCGAAGCCGCGCATGCAGTCGGGCGCGCTCACCGGGCCGTCGAAGACGCGGTATGGTTCGCTCACTCAGCGCGGACGGAGCTGAACCCATCGATCCGTCCGTTCCCATCGAGTGACACCATTCTGGCATCGCTCGAAGAGGTTAGTCGGGCCGCCTACAACGGGCAGGACCGAAGAGGCGACTACACGCCCTCTTCTCCAACCATCGTCGCACCGAAGCCCGCTCCGGTGGTCCGCGAGATGAGCCGAAGGGAGGCCTTCGCGCTCATTGGAATCGAGACCAACGGGCGAGGAAGCGTGGCGCAAGCCATCGAGACGCATCTCTCGGATGTCGGGCGTTTCAGGGGCTCCCGTGGGAAGAGCGTCTCGCCTTGCAGAAGGCGAAGCTCGCTGAGCTGACCGCCGCTCTCTCTGCCCAGGGTGCCAAGCTCTCGGCCGAAGCGATCAACGGGCGGGTCTCGCACGCGAAGAAGCTCTCGCGTGAGCCGATCGGCCCGCGGGAGCGGCGGGCCGGGTAGTTCGGGAGCAACCCGTCAAAAGTGGGGTGCGTTGGCTCGGTATCGTGGGCATACTGTGATCATGCTGGGCCTCGCTGATTTCGACATGCCGAAGCTCCCAAGCTTCGACGTTCGTATGAACACCATCCTGCGGGTCGTCACCGAGATTACGGTGGGTGTGGACCGCGCATTAGCTGCCGAAGTGCTTCCCAAGAGCCCGACGAAGCTCCGCGCGAGCGCTGCCGAATTGGTCCGAGAGTCCGCGGAGCTTCGAAAAGAGATAGCTGGGAGTACGGAGGCCATGCGCCCCATGCGCGCCACGATCGAGTCTTGGGCGGTCCTTGTGAAGTTCGAGAACCTTGGTCCGTTACAAAAATTCCTTGGTGACTTCGAAGGGATCTCGCGGTTAGCGAATCGATTGCGCGACCGTGCGAGTAAACTGCGCGATCGGGTGCTCGCTGACAAGGCGCTACTGGAGGTAGCAGGAATCCGAGAAGCCCTCGAAGGGGTCGTTACGGCTGCTAACGAGTTTCTTGGTGTCGTGACGGCGACTCTGGAAGCACTGGAGGACCTCGTCGACGTCCTGCACGCCGATCATTCTCTGGCTGAAGACGCCGTCGTCTCGCATGCCGATCTACGCACTCGTCTCGCCCTCTGATGTCGTCGACGGGGCCTGAATACTTCGTCGTCTTCACGACCAGCGCAGCGAAGCAGCTAGAGGCCCTGAACCGAGCGGTTATGATTCGAGTGGACGAGTGCGCCTGCTCGCTCGCAGAGAACCCGTTCGGCTCCGGTGTCGTGCACCTCAAAGGACGCTCGGGGTACCGAATTCGCCGGGGCGACTATCGGATCATCTTCTTCGTCGACACCGCGAAAAAGATGGTCACCATCGCGAGGATCGGCCACCGCCGCGAGGTCTATGACTGAGGCTCATCTTCGACAACCGAGCGCGTAGCGCCTACTCGATCACCTCGGTTGCATCGACGAACGTCGAAGGAGGCACCTCCGCGCCTAGAGCGAAATACTGATACCCGGGCTGACCAGCGACCGCGGTGCACGCGGAGTACTTGGAGTAGTACGTAGCCAGCGACAGCGCCGGTCCGACGGCGAAGAAGGCGCCTCCTGGGGTCGTGAGTTCACTGCCCATTCCCCAGGTGCAGCTCGCCGCTCCAGCGGTGGGCTTGAAGACGTAGGCGGGCGGGGTCCCCGAGCAAAACCCGAGGGCGATAGGTGCTGTGCATGCGGCATCTGCGAAGTAGGGGCCTGCCGTCAGTCCTGCGCCTTGTGGCAGGCACCGCGTCTCCCCATCGTTCGCTGTGCCGAAGCGGCAGTCCACGTTGAGCTGCGAGTCGTAGAAGCCGCGATACTCGACGGCGCCATCGCTCGCCGTGAACACGCGGGTCTTGAGTCGGGAGCCGCTGACGAAGCCGGCTTGCCGATCGTGATTCCCTCCTCCCGTGCTCGTGGACGAGGAGCCAGTCGAGGCCGTGTCCGTGCCCGTCGAGGCCGTGCCCGATCCACTCGACGCGGTTCCGCCCGACGGCCCCGTCGAATCAGGCAGTGGGCTTTGCGGAGCGCATCCCGCGCCCACGAGCAGAAGCGAGACGAAGGCGAGGGTTCTCATGCTCGCAGTCTCCGAGCAGACGATCGCGAACGCAACGGGCAGCGGCGTCTACCTCTCTGGCATCGGAGGCAGACCGAGCTTGGCCCTCGTCTGGTTCATCCGCTCGATGCCCGCTGCGATGAGCCCGTCGAGGTTCGAGTCGTCGAGCCCCCGCGTCGGGGGGGGAAGAGCGGGACTCGCGTCGGTTCCGCTTCGTTGCAAGCGGTGCAGACCTCCAACATCAGGGCGTCCAGCGCATCGTTGTCGGGCATGTTCAGGAAACGATCGGGTCGTTCACCCATCTTTCGTCGCTCATGCCCTGAACGTAACCACGATCCCGCACGACACGTGCCGTAGCGTCGTGCGCATATTATACGCATACGACTTGCAATAAGATCTAGGTTGCGTTTAGGCGGAACGGTCTTACTCTGGCTGCATGGGACAACATCGACGACGAGACGCGAAAAGTGACATGACGGTCTCCGTGCGCATGACGCAATCCGAGCGCAAACGGGCCGAGGTTCGCGCGAAGAACGAATCAAAAACGGTCTCGCAGCTCCTACGCTCGTTCCTTGCGCCCACGGAGGAAGCGAACCGGCTCGCGACCTTCACGACGCTTCAAAACGAGGTCGATGTTCAGCTAGGCGACGCGGTGGATGCCTACCTCGCGATCGAGGAGCCCACGCCCGAAGACACCGCTGGCGCTCGCGCGGCGCTAAAGACCCTTCGCTCCATGAGCGTGCTGCTCGGGAAGGTGGAGATCCACGATGGCCGTTGAAAAGAACACCGAAGGAAACGTCTTCGAGTCGCGAGGCAAGCTTTACAGTCGCACGCCGATCGGCAGTGGAAAGCGTCACTGCGTAGCTCCCTGGCATGTCGCGCGAGGCTGCGAAGGAACGCGCGGCCGTGCTGGCTCGAATCGCGAGTGACCTCCGAGCGACGAAGGACGAGAGCATCGTCGCGCTTCTTCCTCAGCTACTGGATGGCGCGGCCGTGGCCGAGGGCGACGCTCTCGCGAAGCTCCTCGGGACCGTCAAGAAGCTCGCGACTGGAAAGCTCGGTGTCCAGACGACCACGCTCGCGGGCGGAGCGCTCTCGACGTTCGCCGACGTGGCCAACGCTTGGACCTCGGGCGAGCTTGCAAAGTCGTTCCCCGATCACGTGCGAAAGAAGAAGTCGTGGCGCGACGATGCGCAGCGGCTGACAGACCATGTGTTCCCGACGATCGGGCCGGTCTCGTTGCGAGCCTTCACCCTGGCCCACGCGGACCGCGCGATGTCGAAGCTTCCGTCGCATCTCTCGCCCGCATCGCGACGAGCCATCGCCCAAGCGATCAGCCGCACCCTGAAGCTCGCCGTGTACCCGATGCAGCTCTTGGCCGTCTCTCCCCTACCCGCTGGCTGGCTTCCACGTGTTGGCGTTCAGAAGCAGCAAACGATGGCGCGCCCCGAAGAGATTGACCACTTCGTTGCGTGCGAGGCCGTGCCCCTTCCCGCTCGGATGCTCGTTGGATTCCTCGCTCGCGAAGGAATGCGTCATGCCGAGGCGGCCGGGCTCACGTGGGGCGATCTCGACCTCGCGCATGGAGTCGTTCGGCTCGACGAGAACAAGACCGACGACCCTCGCTCTTGGGCGATGCGCCCAGGCACCGCTCGTGCGCTGCGGAAGTGGAACGAGCTACGCGGGAACCCACAAAGCAAGACGTTGGTGTTCGAGGCTTTCCTTCCGGCCCCTTTTCGAGCGGCGCTGAAGATCGCAGGAGTCGATCGGACCGAGCTTCACGAAGGCAGCAAGGTCGCGAAGATGACGGGCTTCCACGGGTTGCGTGGATTGTTCGTCACCGAAGCGCTCGCTCGTGGAGAGTCGGAGCGCTGGGTGTCCGACCGTACGGGTCACAAAAGCTCGCAGATGATCAGCCGCTACGCACGACGCGCGCGGACATTCGCCGAGGCTCATATCGCCCCCCTTGGAGACCTCGACAGCGTCCTCGGCTGGATCTCTGACCATCGGGCAAACGCGGGAAAACATCGGGATCCACTTGTCGCGGCTCGTCGGCTCGGTCGTCAAAAACCCAGCAAAAAGCGACGATTTGCTACGGGAAGGCGTCGATTGACTGTTCTTTTAATCCGTAGGTCCGGGGTTCGAGTCCCCGTCGACCCACCATCCACGAGAAACCAAGAGAGAAGAGGCTCCGAAATGCTGAGAAATCAGCGCGCTTCGGGGCCATTTTCATGGGTCACCTCTCAAGAGGCGCCGCAGCACTTCTTGTATTTTTTCGCCGACCCGCACAGACAAAGGTCGTTGCGACCCGGAAGCTTGGGGGCGAGCCGCGCGAGATCCACTGGGCTCGGTCGCCGGTCTTTCGACTTCGCGCGTCCGATGGCCTCGGCCGCCAAGAAGCTCGCTTCGATCTCCTCGAGCTTTCCGCGTCGGAGCGACCTCGTCGCGTCGGCCTCGAGCTTGCGAGCCAGCTCGTAGTAGCGCTCACGATGATGCTCGCGGTCGTAGTGCGGGACAGCGCGAAAACCGTCGGGTGCGGGGACCACCGCGTTGCCACCCACGAACCCGTAGGTCCCGACGTCGCGCGCCGTGTAGACCGACCAATCGATGTGGAACAGGGTCTCCGCGAGCGGGCCCACGCCGACGAACGCAAGCGCCTCGGCTTCGTTGTGCTCGGCGAGAAACTCCGCCTCTCGTCCTGCCGGTAGCGAGATTGGAACGCCGTAAGGCGCGCCCCACGGGATGCCGTAGTTCGCTCGGCTGGTGTCACCCAGCGCCGCGTGAATCGCTTCGTGCACGGCGAAGCCGACGAAACGTCGATGGATGCACGCCGAGTCGCGCACCGGAATCCCTCGAAACGAGGGATCGTTTCGCTGCTGGAGCAATCGGTAGACGCGGTCGGCGGCGAGCTCGTACATCGGCTGGTAGCCCCAGCCCCGGATCGCGTCGTCGAAGCGGTACATCGCCTCGATGCTCCGCGTCCGCTCCTCGAGTGAAAGGGTGTTGAAGCAGTCGCACGCGCACGGGTGAGGTTGCGCGAGTGCCTCGACGACCGACAGGAACATGCTCGAAATCTAGCACGCGCACGATCGGAGCTGGGTTCCGCTGCGGCGTCGCGATCCCCGCACCGCGGGCCGTCGAAGGGCGCGCGACGAGTCAGCCGTCGCTCTTCTTCGACTTCTTCTTCGACCTCTTTTTCTTCTTCTTGTCGCCGTCGTCGGCGGCGCTCTTCGCGTCGTCTTTTTTCGTCAGCGACTTCTTCGATGCAGACTCGTCTTTGTCGGCCTTGCGGTCAGCGTCTTTCTTCGACTCGTCGGACGCATCAGCGTGGCGGGCCGCGTCGATCTTCTTCTGCTCCGGGCCGCCGTAGCAGCAGCGAAAGCCAGTCGAATAGTCGTGGTAGAGCGCGTCGTGTGCGGTGGTTCGGTACTCGCAGCCATCACCGTTGATGTGCGTGTCGAGGTAGTAGCCACCGCGAAACGTGCCGGCCTTGGCGGCGGTCCATTCGTGGAGGTTCCCGACCATGTCGTAAACCTTGTACGAGCTCTTGCAGTGACTGAACTTCCCGCTCGGAGCGATGGTGCCCGGTAGCTCGTTCAGTCGCTCGTCGTTCATGTTCTCGCGGGTGTACGAGCTCTGCTCCGGGGGCTCGCCGTTGCCGGGGCCATAGAGCTTATTGAACCCAGAGAGCCCCGAGTCGTTGCAATAGGCGTCTTCATGCTCGTCGCCGTAGGGATACTTGGACGAGTCTTTGCCGCGACAGGCGGTGAGCCATTCTTCATCCGTGCAGAGGCGCTTCCCGGAGTTCTCGCAAGCCTCTTCGGCCTCGTCGCGGCTGATGTAGCCCTGCGGAACACGGCCTTTGATGCTGACGGCCTTCACCGTGAGACCGGTCACCGCCTTGTAAGGCGAGTGTTTGTGCGCCGTCTTGAAGCGACCGCGTTTGCCCTTCGTCCCCTCGACGGTGGAGGCTTCGTACTTGTCGATGCAGTATTTGCCATCGATCGACGCCATGCCTTCCGGGCAGCTTCCTGCCTCGGCTTCGCGGATGCCCAGCTCGTCTCCACTCGGGAGGAAGACGACGCCGATCCCAATCGCGGCGATCGCGACCGAGACATGCCGGAAGACAGCGAGTGCTTGGCTCATGGATGCTGCACAGCTAAAGACCCCCCTAACCTGAGTTCTGATCAACGGCCAAGTTCGACGCTGAGTCAAGAGAGACGCCCCTTTATGACCGAGCCGATGACACCCCAGGCGAGCGCCTCCCCCGCGAGTGCCTCTCAGCCGATCGCCGGTCCCGAAAGCTCTGCGCCGAGACCCTTTCGAGCAGCCCCGGTGCTCACCCCGAACGGACTCCCCGCCGCGAAGTTCAAGTTTTCGCCCGACGACTTCATCGTCGAAGAAATCCCCGCTTACGAGGCGTCGGGGGTCGGAGAGCATCTGTATGTCACTTTCACCAAGCGAGACCTGACCACCCCAGACGCCGTTCGCGCGATCGCTCGGGCGCTAGAGGTCGACGCGTCGAGCTCCGGCTACGCAGGAATGAAAGACAAGGTCGGAGTCACGACGCAGACCGCGAGCTTTCCCTATCCAATCGCGCGCGGCGCCCCCGACTCGCTCGTCGAGACGCTGCGTATTCCCAACGTCGAGATTCGCCACGTCGCGCGCCACGGAAACAAGCTCAAGCCAGGACACCTCCGCGGCAACCGCTTCACGATCACCCTTCGCGGTCTCTCGGCCGACGATGCCGTCCTCACGATGCAGCGGCTCGAAGCGGTCGCGCGCCGTGGAGCGCCCAACGCTTTCGGACCGCAGCGGTTCGGTCGCGACGGCGACAACCCCGAGCGGGCCCTCGCTTGGCTGTCTGGGGAGGCCCGCGGCCCGAGAGACAAGCGCGAGCAACGGATGCTCTTTTCATCACTTCAATCAGTGATGTTCAATGAGGTGCTCGCGTCACGCGTGACCGACGACACCTGGTCGACCGTGCTCCTCGGTGACCTCGCCAAGAAGCGTGAGGGAGCGCTCTTTCCCGTCGGTGAGGCCGACCTCGAAGACGCTCGTCTTCGCGCACGAACAGCGGCAATTTCGGCGACTGGGCCCATGTTCGGGGCAACCATGCGCTGGCCCGACGGTGAGGTGCGAGCGCTCGAGGCACGCGTGCTCGCGTCGTGGGGCCTCGACGAAGAGAAGCTTCGCGCGGCTCGCCACCTCGGTGAAGGGACGCGGCGGGCGCTTCGACTCGAGGTCGACGAGCTCACGAGTTTTCAGAAGCTTGACGGTGTCGTGCTCTCATTCGTGCTACCGAAGGGGGGCTACGCAACGACCGTCCTCGCCCAGGTTTGCACGCTTCAGCAGGAACGCGACACGAGCCATGCAGCAGATCCGAGAGCGCAGTCGAGCGAAGCTCCCTCCGACGCCGAAAACGAGTCGTGACGAAGCATTTCGAATGAGCTGGGAAAGTCAGCTGTTGCGGGTCGAAGGTGGGGCGACCCCAGAGGTCGCGGTGGCACGAGTCGGTCGAACGAAGTAACTGCATCGTGCAGTCGAACGTAGTTGGCGTGACGATCGAGATCGCGGCGAATGCCGCACACGGGAAAGGCTCCGAGCGAGATGAAACTGGTCGAGTGGATCTATCGCGTATTGGTCTCCACCGGGGCGGCATGGGTCATGTGGGTCATGATTGTGCTCAGCATCCTCTCGGTTGCCATCATTCTCGAGCGGTTGTGGTTCTACATGTCTCTGCGCGACGATATCGGCACGCTCGCGAAAGACCTCTCGCGCTCGCTCGAGACCTCCATCGAAGCCGCACAAAAGCGCATGAGCGCCTCGCCCTCGGCTGAGGCGGCCGTCGTCATGGCCGGGCTCGAGATGGCCCATCGCGGTCCGGGCGCAGCCGAAGAAGCGATGAACGGCGCAGCGGCCATCCAGCGCATGAAGCTCGAGCGGCGTCTGGTCTTCCTCGGAACGCTAGGCAACAACGCTCCGTTCATCGGTCTGTTCGGCACCGTCATCGGCGTCATGATCGCGTTCGGCAAGCTCGGAGCCGAACAAGGCGGCGCTGCGCAAAACGCGGCGCAGGTTGCATCGAAAGACGTCATGCTCGGCATCTCCGAAGCGCTCGTCGCGACCGCGGTCGGCATCTTCGTCGCCATCCCGGCCGTCGCCGCGAACAACACGTTCCAGCGAATGACCAAAGCCACGTTGGCGAACACAGAGGCGCTGTCGCGAACTCTCCTCGCTTTTCTGAAGAGCGATCCGACCTTCCGTCTTCCGTTCGCTCGTGATGCCGCCGCTGCCGAGGTGAAGAACCGTCGTCTCGACGACAAAAATGACGAGAAGAAGACCGACAAGGGCGATGCGAAGAAGCGCGCCATCGTCGACGAGTCGAGCGCCGAGGAGGACAGCTGATGGCTGGCGGCGCCAAAGACGAAGACGACGGGCTGATCTCCGGGATCAACGTCACGCCGCTCGTCGACATCTGTCTCGTGCTCCTCATCATCATGATGGTGACGGCGCGCGTAATCGTTTCGCAGGCGGTTCCGCTCGATCTTCCCAAGGCAGCCAAGGGCAAAGAGCAGCAAGTCGTCTTCGGCGTCGACCTCGCCCCGAACGGCGACGTGTTCGTCGACGGCAAGAAGGTCGAAGCGATCGAGAAGGTTCTGCCGCTCGCCAAAGAGGCGCTCTCGAAAGAGCCCGAGGTTCGTGTGAACATCCGCGCCGACTCCACGGTTCAGCATGGACGCGTCATGCGAGTCGTCGACCTACTCAAGCAAGCTGGAATTGCGCGCATCGCCTTCGGCGTGACGCCCACGGCTCCCGAGCCGGGGGCGGTGGCAGAGCCGAAATGATGCACGCGATCGAGGGTTCGATTCGCGCCGACGTCCGAGGCGACTCGGAAAGTCCAATCCCGACGTCGAGATCTCCTCGCTTCCTCAACCGTCTTTTCCTGTCATAGAAAAACGTGACCCGTTCTGCCCTCGATTCCAACGATCTCCAGCGCGCCGAGAAGCGAGCGCTCGATGCTTCGGCGTCGCGAGGGCTCGCATTGGATGAAGGGGCTTCGGGCAACGACGCGCAGTCGACACGACGTGGCGGCTCGACGTTGGGTCCGGTGCTCGATCTCGGACGCGACACCGTTCGCGTCGGGATCGCGGTTGGGCTCGTGCTCGCGCTCATCCCTCACGCGTATGCTTCGGTGAGATCGCAGGTCGCTCTGCTCGACATGCTCCATTGGGTGCAAGAGACGCGGGGGCCGATCCACGACTACTTCTGGACCCAATACGAGATCGAGATCCCGAAGACCGAGAACAAGGTCAAAGAAGAGCCGCCTGCGCCCGAGCCTCCGCCGCTTCCTCCCGAGATCGTTCAGCCTCCGCCCAAGGTCGCCGAAGATCCCTACAAAGAAGCGCCACCTCCCCAAGCGCCCGCGCCGGCGAAGGCCGACGACGTCTACAACGCCAAAGACAATGCGCAAGATCCGTTGATCTTCAACGGAACGATGGTCGACAACGACGGGAGTCGTGGAGCCGGCTTTGGCCAGCAGAGCGCCGACGGCAAAGGGGTCACTCCCGTCACTTCGAAGGCCGCTCGCCCCGACGGCAAAGAGGGCGGCACCGGGACCGGAGCCGTTCCATCTCCGGCCTCGACGACGCCCGATCGCTCGAAGCCCCCCACCATCGTCGGCTCGACCTCTTGGAACTGCCCTTTCCCAGCCGAAGCCGATGCCGAGGGCACCGACAACGCGACGGCGACGATCATCGTGAAAGTTCGGCCCGACGGCTCACCAGAGAGCGTGAGCGTCGTCGCCGATCCCGGCAGTGGATTCGGTCGTGCGGCGCGAGCATGCGCGCTCACACGTCGCTATCAGGCGGGGCTCGATCGCGACGGCAACCCGACCACGGCTTCCACCCCGCCCATCCGCGTGAAGTTCTCGCGCTGACCGCGAGGTGGGGTTCCGGCAATCAGCCGCGATCGCCGCAAAAAGCACGTGACGCGGCAACTCGTCGGGCTGCTTAGGCCGTTATCTCGCGGGCGGGTGGTCTCTTCGCTATGCTCCTCGAAGCGTGGACATCAACGAGCGCATGGAGAGTCTGAGCAAAGTCGCCCTGTTCAAGGGGCTGACCCGGCCAGCGCTCGAAATCATCAGCCGCATCACGACCGAAGAGTCGCACGCTCTGGGCACCAAGCTCTTCGAGCACGGTGCCCCCGGCGACAAGCTCTACATTCTTCTCCAAGGGCGCGTGCGCATCAGCCGCGACGTACCCGGAATCGGAGAAGAGGCGCTCGCGGTTCTCGGGCCCGGCGCAGTCTTCGGCGAAATGGCCCTCATCGATTCGGAGCCCAGAAGCGCCGATGCACGCGTTCACGAGCGTGTTCGCATGCTCGTGATCTCGCGCGACGCTTTCGAAGACCTTTTGTTCTTGCACAAAGACCTGGCTTACGAGGTTCTCTGGAGCATCGTACGTATGCTCACGCAGCGACTACGAGAGACGAACGACAAGGTCACCTTCCTCTCGGTGAGTGGGAAGTTCGAGTAGCCGCGTGCGTCTCTCGACGTCATTTCTCGCCCTCCCCAGCGCGCTGGCCGCTCTAGCGGCTGCATGCGGCCCCGTCGCCCAGAACGGCGCTCACCCCATGCTCGACCTGCCAGAGACCGCCGCGCCGATCGCGGTCGTGACGGCTTCGGCGAGCGCGTCGCCGCCTATCGAAGCGCCGATGCAGGTGCGACCGCATGGCGAGAAGAACACCAGCGTCGTGCCGTCGCGGTTCGACCGCGAGATCTCGGCGCTCGGTCTCGATCCGAAGAAGCTCCCTCGGTTCGCGTCGATGACGCTCGACCAGAAGAAGGGACTCATGCCCCTCTTCGCGAAGTCACTCGGCTACGCGAAAGAAGGCGATCCAGGCTGCAGCGGGTGCCACGTCGTGAGCGACTACAGGCGCGAGACCCGGAACCGTGCGCTCTCCCGGCAAATGTACGACCGTTGGTCCGTGGGTCTCGAAGTCTTCACGCCGAGTGTAGGCGTTCAGCCACAGAAGACGGTCGGCGTGACGCTCTTTTGCGACAGCTGCCACGAGGCCAAACCGAAGGTTCTCGATCGGAGCGATACAGCGGCGCTCAAGACCTTCATGAAGGTCGAGTACGGCGACAAGCTGCTACGACGCGACGAGCAGCCCACGTCGTGCGCGACCTGCCACGGCGAAGACCTCGAGATCTCGATTTTCGACAAGCTTTGGAAGATCGAGCGGGGGACAGCGACCGCCGCGCCATCCGAACCCCTGCATCAAGCAGGCAAGAAGCCTCCCAATTCGCCAAAGTGAGTTCTCGGCCGCGCTCGCGCTGAGCCCAGCCGACTCCAAAGACGGCAGGCCTCTGCCCCACGTGGCGAGCCCGTTGGAACACTGCTAAGACCGCTCCCATGTGTGGAGTATTCGGCATCTACGGGCACCCCGAGGCTGCCAACATCACCTACCTCGGACTGCACGCCCTCCAGCACCGAGGTCAGGAGTCTGCCGGCATCGCGGCGAGTGATGGTGCGCAGCTCTTTCTGCATCGGACGATGGGCCACGTGCAAGCTGGCTTCTCCGACACCGAGCTCGCTGGTCTCCATGGTCACGCCGCCATCGGACACGTTCGCTACTCGACCGCCGGTGGATCGCACATCAAGAACGCTCAACCGCTCGCGGTCGACTACTCGCGCGGATCGATCGCGCTCGCTCACAACGGAAACCTGACGAATCACGAGGCGCTTCGAAGCGAGCTCGAAGCGAAGGGATCCATCTTTCAGAGCTCGAGCGACACCGAGACCATCGTGCACCTCATCGCGCGCAGCCAAGAGGTCGCCGTCGAAGACCGAGTCGCCGATGCGCTTCGAAAGGTCGAAGGCGCCTATTCGCTCCTTCTGTTGACCGAGAAAAAGCTCATCGCCGTACGCGACCCGAGCGGGATCAGGCCGCTCGTTCTCGGGACCATGCGCCGTGACGACCGAGACTTCACCGTCATCGCAAGCGAGCCGACGAGCTTCGAGCTCATCGGTGCCGAGCTTCTGCGCGACGTCGACCCAGGCGAAATGATCATCGTCGAAGACGGTGTTCTTCGTTCGACGCGCCCGTTCGAGCCCAAGCCGCGCGCGATGTGCCTCTTCGAGTACGTCTACTTCGCACGCCCCGATTCGATCCTCGAGAACGCGAGCGTCTACGAGGTTCGTAAAGAGCTCGGGCGCCGTCTCGCCGACGAGCACCCCCTGCCCTCGAACGCCGATTCGTCCGACCTCGGAATCGTGATCCCCGTCCCCGACTCCGGTCTGCCAGCGGCCATCGGTTTCGCAGAGCGCGCCGGCCTCCCCTTCGAAATGGGGCTCATCCGGAGCCACTACATGGGCCGCACGTTCATCGAGCCGCAAGACACGATTCGGCACTTCGGCGTACGACTGAAGCTCAATCCGAATCGAGCAGTGCT
>JAYUUB010000099.1:0-5231 GCA_043755175.1 Polyangiaceae bacterium
TTCTTTCCGATTTCGGAGTAGCTCGACCAAGTCCACACGCCGTTCCGCTTCGTGCCGAAGAGATCGTGCGAGCCGTGCGTCTTCACGGCAGTCTCGAACATCTCGACCAGGTTCTTGTACTCGGCCATCGCTCAGGTCCCCTTTTCTGGCACACGGCAGCCCGAACGGGGCGCCACACGGAACGGGGCCCGAAGGTAGTCGCGCGCCCTCGAAGTTGCAATCCATGAGGGCCGGCGACCGAGATACTATTCCCTCCCCCATGCCGATCTCCGAATTGCCCGCGCTCAGAACCATGGTCCCAGCTTTGGCGGCGGCCGCTCTGGCGACGATCGCCCTCGCTCCGTTCGGCGTCGGTCCTCTCGGATGCGGCGGACGTGCCGGCTCTTGTCCTGGCTTCGACAGCTGCTCAGATGTGATCCCCTGCCCTTGGGTGCGCTGCTCCTGCGACGACCAGATCCAGCGCTCCGCCCCGCCGAAGTGCCGCGCCGACGGAACCTGCGACACGGCGAGCGACTGCGCCGCAGTCTGCACGGCCGCGGGAAGCCATTGCGCGAAGCCTCCGCAGACTTGCGACGCGTACCTCGCGACCGAGTGCAATTGTGCTTCGGGCGACAAGGCGGCGACGCGCTTCACCGAGGCGTGGAACTGCACCAACGCCAGCGGCCTCAAGTCCAGCGCCAAAGACTGCAACGACGCCTGCGGAGACAAGGCCATGGGGGCCGGGGGCGGTAGCGGCGTCGGCGGCGGCTTCGGCGCGTCGAGCACCTCGTCGAACATCGTCACGTTGACCTCGACCGGCACGCTCTGACTTCGCGTCGCGACCGACCGACGACCAAGGTCGACTGCGACGACGCATGGCGGTAGAGACCGTCGCGTCGCACATGTCGCCGTCTCCAAGCTCGAGCCGTACGCGAAGCCTCGCGGTGCTGTCGGTCGGCGTCGTCGTCATCGCTTCGCTGCCGTGGCTTCGCTCGCTTTCCGGGCCGTATCATTTCGACGACTGGACGACGCCCATGTCGGACCCTGCGAGCCAGTCGCTTCGTGCGTTCTTCACGCACGTTTTCAGTACCCTCCGACCCGTGTCGAAGCTGACGTTCGCCGTCGAGTCCGAGCTCGGCTACGGCGCCGTGCCCGAGGCTCGACGGGCCGTGTCGGCGCTCATCCACGCCCTCAGCGCGCTCCTTTTGTTTCGATGGTTGGTCGCCCTGCGCACGCCACTCGCAGTGAGCGCGGCGCTCGCGATTCTCTTCGGCGTGCACCCCATTCAAGCCGAAGGCGTGCTCTCGGTGGCCGGCCGGGGCATGCCGCTCGCGCTGGTCTTCGTCCTCGGCTCCTTCCTGCTCCTCGACCGCGATCGACGAGGCGCGAGCTCGGCGATGTTCGCACTTGCCTGCTTGTCGCGTGAGACGGCGGTCTTCGCGCTCTTTCCACTCGCGCTCCACGAGCTCGCTCGGCGCGATCCAAGTCGAGGGCGACGCGACCTGCTCCGTGCGCTCGGTCGGCTCGAATGGCACGCCACCGTCGCGCTCGCATTCACGGCGATGACGCTCTTGCATCATCGCTACGGCGCGCTCCTCGACTTCTCGATGCATGCTCGCCCTTATGGTCCGTCGGTCGCGGCCCAGCTGGCGGCAGTGCCTGTGGGGCTCTCGCTCTATGCGCGGTTCGGAGCCCTCACGATCGATCACGGCGAGGCGCTTCCTCATGGCTTCGACGCCCCGTTGGTCCTCATCGGCGCGGCATGCCTCGTCGGGCTCATCGGCGCGGCGGGTTGGTTCGCGTGGCGTCGTCACCGCGTGGAAGCAGTGGGCCTCGGGCTCGTGGTCGCAGCGCTCCTGCCGACGCAATCGTTCATTCCCAAGCTCGATCCGTTGACCGAGCGACCGTTCGCGTGGGCACTCGCCGGGTTCGTGATCGCGCTCTCACGACCCGTCTCGCGCGCCGTCGCGGCACGCACGTCGAGCGTGCGCGTCGCCTCGTGGACGGCGCTCGTAACGGCCCTCGCCTCTTGCCTCGTCGCGACCGAGGAGCGCGGATCGCTCTACGCAACCGACCTCGCCTTGTGGGGCCAAGCCGCCTCGCTCAGCGTGGTGAACCCGAGACCTCATTACAACGTCGCGCTCGCGTGGCTCGACGCGGGCAAGCCTGCCGAGGCCCTTCGCGAAGCCACTCGCGCTCACGACATCGACCCGTTCGATCGCGCCACGTCGAAGCTCTGGAGCGATCTCCGCGACGATGCGCGCGACGAAGGCGGCTTCGGGGCGCCCGCTAAAAAATAGTGCGCGACGATCACGAGGCGCTGGCGTTAGATTCACGCTCCGTGCGCGATCTCCGAACCGAACCACACGCCTCTGAAGAACCCCCCGTCCATCCTTCGGACGAGCCTTTCGGCAGCGAGAGCGCGAGGGAGATCTCCCCGCGACAAGCTGCCCTCGGCGTCGCGCTCGCAGCAGTCTTCGCGCTCGGCGTCCCTGCGTTCGCCGAGGCCGGCGGCAAGTGCGCGTCTTATCGGTCGTGCGTCCCGCAAGATTGCAAGGTCGCCTCCGACATGGCGCCCGGAGCGGTCGCCCAATGCTGCAAACCGCCTAGTCCGCAGCTCTGCGCGCAAGCGGCGCTCTCCGACCTCAAGGGCGACGTCTATGGCTCCCGAGCCGCGCACGACGCCGTCGGGAGCGGCTGGGACGTGAACATGAGCACCGACGCGATCGTGCAGAAGCTCTTCGGCGAAAAGAGCTTTCAGAGCAAGCAGAGCGGGATCCTCAAGGCGTGCGGGCTCAATGCGGCCGATTTCAAAGACGTGCCTGAGCTCCAAACCGACTGTCATCACATGGATGTGCCTTACAGCGTCGACATCGGACCGCCCACCGGCAAAGCCTCGTTCCCGAAGAGCGCCTCGCCCACCGATTTCGAAGACGCGCTGAAGAAGGGAAAGCGCCCAGACGGCTGCTCACTTCTTTCGGGCGTCTGCGCCGAGCAGGTGACCGAAGCGTTCCGCCACGAGCAGGAGCACTACAGCCGATGCGGGCAATCGGCTTCCTTGGCCGCCATGGCCATCTCGACCGACAACGCGGCGAAAAAGAAGCTGGCCGACTTCAATCTCGACGACGAAGCCGACGCGTACCACCACGAGGCGCGCCGCCATCAGCACACGATCGAGAAAGCCAAGCGAAGCTGCGAGCTCGCCAAGCAGAACGCTGCGCCGCCACCGTCGAACGCGCCATCGAGTGGTGGGTCTTCGACTGGCCCCCCCCCGAACGGCACGCCTCCGAACGGAACGTCTTCGGGCGGTCCACCTTCGAGTGGTGCACCTCCGGCGGGCGAGCCCTCGGGTTGGCCGATCGGCGACCCGCCTTCGACTTCAGGCACCGGGCCAAGTTCGGCAGGACCGAAGCGCTGGGGCAATCCATTCTTGACGAAGGCGCTCGGCGACCTCGCACTCTTTCACAAGGTGGGTGCGTGGTGAAACGAGTCCCCTTCATTCGCACCGACACGGTAGCGAGCGTGCTCGGCAGTTTGGTTCGACGACCCGTCCTTTTTGCGGCGCTCGGTTGTTTCGCGGCAGGCCTCTACGCGTGCTCCGGCGCCCCGAGCGCGGGTACCCAGGGCGCTGGTGAGCCGCAAGGGCAGCTCCCCTTCAAGAAGGGAACCGGCGCGTCGTCGTGCGTCGACCTCCATTCGCTCGAGGAGTGTGGCGAGTACTTCGCGAAGCGCCATCAGATCGTCTTGCAGCTCGACGAGGTCGAAGCCGAGCGCGACGTGCGCAACGTTCGCCTCGGCCTCGACGCCATTGCGACCCACGACGCCCTCTTCGCCCAATCCGGTCTGCGGATCGTCGGGCCGTTTCCAGAAGAAAAAGGGGTCGTCGACGCCGTGCGCGACGCGCTCTTGTCGCCGTACACGCAAAGCGTCGGGCCCCTCGCTGCAGCGCTCGCCGAGCGAGAGCCGACCCTCGAGAGACTCGGAACGCAGTGGAAGCTCGGGCACCAGATCGCGGAAGAAGACTCCGAACGCCGAGACGACGATCCGGGGCTTGCAGAAAAGGGATTCACGCTTCCCTCGGGTGCCGTGCCCTACCCCATCGGAGACTCGACGGTTTCGGCGGCTTTCATGGTCGATGCCGCCGCGCCGACGGTCATGAAGTTGCTTGGCGTCCCCGAGCTGACGCTCGACGTCTTTGCCACGCAGTTCGTCGCGGGCGCCGCACCGACCAACGATACGTTCCGAGCGCGCATCGACGAAGCGGTCAAGAATCGCGACGATAAGGCGCTTCAGGCCATCGAGAAAGAGTACCAGGCGGCGCTCACTTCCGCGCAGCCGCTCGCCATCGACGCGCTGCCCTTCCCGCGCGGCGATGTACGAGACGCCGCGCGAGGGTTCATCCTCGAAGGCAAGGAGCACGACGTCGCCCGCTGGGCGGTCGTCTATCGCGAGCCCATCTACGACAAGACCATCCTCATGCTCGGATGGACGAGCCGAAAAGGACCTCCCCGCCACATTTGATTCGTCCGGCTCCGACTCGGCCTGTGGCGAACGAGGCTTTGCTCCAAAGACGTGAGCGCGTATCGTCAAAGCGTGAGAAACGTATTGGTCGCCTCGGCCTCCGCCCTCCTTCTGGCGCTCGCCGGCTGCAGCAGCGCAGGCACGTCGTCGGGCACTGGCGGCGCGGGCAGCGGTCAATCGACGGGATCGCCCGCTTCGGGCGCTGGAGTCTCGGGAGCGAGCACGACGACGGGGAACGCCACGGGATCGACGGGCACGGGTACGACCAACATCGTGCTCCCGCCGCCCAATGCGCCGTTCGACTACCAGCTCGGCGGCGCCTATGCGCCACCCGCCGGCGTGCAAATCGTGTCGCGCGATCGCCATGATCCACCGGCAGGTGCCGGCTACGACATTTGTTATGTGAACGGATATCAATCGCAGCCGGACGAGAAGGCCTTCTGCCTGAACGGGTATCCCGATCTGGTGCTCCGCGACACCCTCGGCCAGCCCGTCATCGATCCAGTATGGAACGAGATGCTGCTCGACATCACCACACCGGCGAAGCGCGCCGCGCTCGCAGACGTCGTCGGTGGGTGGATCGACGGTTGTGGCACGGCCGGATTCCAAGGCGTCGAAATCGACAACCTCGACACTTAGGGCCCGCGTATAAACAAGTCGGCGCTATTCCGCCGATACCATCGTGAGACAGGCGGCCTCGTCTCTGCGCTCCTCAGCCTACAAAAGTAGGC
>JAYUUB010000100.1:0-95982 GCA_043755175.1 Polyangiaceae bacterium
CGCGTTGTTGACGATCTTGTCACCACACAGGATCACGTTGACCGGGTTCATCGCGGTCGACGCGCCATCGCTGTAAACCGCGCCGCCGTTGCCGCCCGAGCCGGTCTCGTTCTGACCGTTGTTGATCGCGCTGCACATTGTCGCGTCGTTGTTGTTCGCGTCGTGGCCGGTCGCCGTGTTCGACTCGATCACGCTGTTGTAGATGTCGAGCTCCGAGAACAGGCAGCCGATCGCGGCACCGTTGCTCGCGGAGTTGCCGCGAAACGTGCTGCCGACGACGAGCACGCCGTGCTTGCTACCCAGCATGCGGATCGCGCCGCCGCCGACGTCGGGCCCCAGCGGCGCGGCGGCGTTGTCGACGAACAGCGAGTCGATCACGGTGAGGTTGCCGTCGTGGACGTAGATCGCGCCGCCCTCGCCGTCATTCCAGCCCTGCGAGCACGGCGCGAGGGCGGTCGGGATCGGCATCGAGCCGGCGACCTTGCCGTGCGTGAACGTGAGGTGCTGCACCGTCACGCGGGTCTCGAGCGCCTGAAAGTTGACGCTGTCGAACCGCAGGATCCGCCGCCGACGACCTCGGGGTCTAAAACCAGGTAGATGTTGTCGGGCTTGAGATCGCGGTGGACGATCCCCACCTCGTGCGCGCGATGGAGACCGCGGAGGATCTGCGCGACGATGACCAACGCATCGGAGAGCTCGAGCCGACCGAGGCGGCGGATGTGATGCCCGAGATCTTCGCCTCGGAGCAGCTCCATCACGATGAAGGGCATTCCTTCGTCGCTCTGGCCGGCGTCGAAGATCTCGACGATGTGAGCACTCTCCACGGCGCTCGCCGCTTGGGCCTCGCGTTGGAATCGGGCGACGGCGTCGGTGCTCGCCTCGTCGCGCTCGATGAACTTGAGGGCGACGCGTTTTCCGATGGTCTTGTTGAGCCCTTCGTAAACGCGGCCCATGCCACCAACGCCGAGGAGGCGGACGATCTCGTACTTGCCGATGACGCGGCTGACGAGGTCGGTCGAGCTGGCTCGAGCGGTCGAAGTCATCGGCCCCAAAGCTACCATGTGTACCGAGTGATACGCCGCCCGAGAGCGATTCTGTGTTGCCGTCAGACGCGAATTTCGGGGTCGGAAGGCATAGGATCACGCGCGAGGAGCTCGTCGAGCTTCTTTTGGTGCTCGAGCTCCGAAATGTCTGAAAATCCTCCGAGAGATTCTCCGTTGACGAAGATCTGCGGGACCGTCCGCTGCTTCGAACGCTCCATCAGCCAGGTTCGTAGCTCGGGCCTCGTGTCGACCAGGACCTCGCGAAAAGCGACGTTCTTCTTGGTGAGGAGCGTCTTGGCCATGACGCAGTACGGGCAAACCTTGGTCGTGTAGACGATGACTTGGGCGGGCATCAGCCGGCAACTATGGTCTTCGACCCGGCCGGTGGCAATGGTCCGAGGACGCGCCCGCGAGGGCGCCGATGGTCTTCCCCCGGAGCGAACGGCCGCATACCCTCCGTCGCCATGCCCGACACGACGCTGCAGCTCCAGAAGTACACGAACGAGGCCCGCACCGTCGTGGCCAACGCCCAGCAGCTCGCCGACGAGCAAGGACACGCCGAGGTCACCCCGCTGCATCTGCTCGTGAAAGTGCTCGACTACGGGGGCGTCCCCGACGTGTTCCGACGTGCAGGCGCTGATCCGGCCGAGGTGGTGTCGCTCGCCGAGGTCCAGGTCAAGCGTCTCCCTCGACAGAGCGGTGGGATGGCTTACGTCAGTCCGCGCCTGATCGATCTGCTCGGACGCGCCGAACGCGAAGCGCAGCGCGACAAAGTCGACAAGGTCGGCATCGAGCATCTCCTCCACGCGCTCGCCCAAGAGATTCGTGGTCCGGCGGGCGAAATTCTCTCTGGCCAAGGCATTGGTCCTGGCGGGTTTCGCGCGCACACGAACGTGCTGAAGCAGGGCCAAGACGCGACGAGCACGGCTCAGACTGCCTCGGGTGAAGCGACGACCACCTCGAATTCCGCTTCTGCGAGCGCCACGCAAGCCTCGGAGTTCTTGCGCGACCTCGTGGGGGAGGCGCGCGCGGGCAAGTTCGACCCGGTCATCGGACGCGACGTCGAGGTTCGACGCCTCATGCAGATCCTCGAGCGCCGGTTCAAGAACCACCCGCTCGTCGTCGGTGAGCCAGGCGTGGGCAAGACGTCGGTCATTCGTGCGCTGGCCGATCGCGTGGTGAACGGCGATGTCCCCTCCAACCTCGCCGGTGCCCGCATCTTCGAGCTCGACACGGGCGGCCTCGTCGCGGGCGCCAAGCTCCGCGGCGAGATCGAGCAACGTCTGAAGACGCTCATCGACAAGCTGCGTGCGATCGCCGATGCCGAGGTCGTTCTCGTCGTCGAAGACTTCGACTCCCTCTTCGGTCAAGGCGCCGCCGGCTCGGGTGTCGGTGACCTCCTCAAGCCGCTCCTCGCGCGCAGCGAGATTCGGATCATCGCGACGACGACCACCGAAGGTGTTCGCAAGATCAACGACAAAGACGCGTCGATCTTGCGCCGTTTCTCGGTGATCACGCTCGAGCCGCCGAGCGTCGACCAGGCGATCGAGGTGCTTCGCGGCGTCGCCGAGCGCTACGAGAACCACCATCGCGTGCGCATCAGCGAAGGGGCAGTCAACGCCGCCGTCACGCTCGCACGGCGCTACATCTCCGATCGCGCGCTCCCCGACACTGCGGTCGACTTGCTCGACGAAACGGCGGCGCGAAAGCGCGTCGAGGTCGACGGCGTCCCGGCCGAGGTCGACGCGATGTTCCGTCGTGTCGAGTCGCTGCGCGCTCAGATCAGCGCCCTGAAAGACGACGAAGATCGTTTGAGCGTCTCCGTCCGAACGCGGCTCGAAAAAGAGCTCGCCGACATCGAGCCGAAGGCCACCGATCTCAAGAGCAAGATCGCTTCGCGTCGTGGCGTGGTGGGCGCGGTGCAATCTCTCCGCAAAGAGCTGGCCGAGACGAACGCGATTCTCGAGAAGGCACGCGTCGACAAGAACTTCGCGAAGCTCGGCGAGATCGAGCACGTGACGCTCCCCGAGATCACGAAGCGCCTCCAAGCCGCAGAAGAAACGGCCACCAAAGAAGGCATTTCGCTCGCCACGAACATTCTCACCGAAGGCGACGTGGCGACGACGCTCAACGACTGGACCGGGATCCCGGTGGCCAAGATGCTCGAGGGAGAAGCCGACAAGCTCCTCAAGATGGAGGCCCGACTCGCCAAGCGCGTCGTCGGTCAAGACGAGGCCGTCAAAGCGATCGCCAAGGCGGTTCGTCGTGGTCGGGTCGGTCTTCGCGATCCGGGCAAGCCCATCGGCTCGTTCCTCTTCCTCGGGCCGTCGGGTGTCGGCAAGACCGAGCTCGCGAAGGCACTCGCCGAGTTTCTCTTCGACGACGAGCAAGCCCTGACCCGCCTCGACATGAGCGAGTTCATGGAACGCCACATGGCCCAGCGCCTCATCGGCGCGCCGCCTGGCTACGCCGACAGCGAGCAAGGCGGCTTTCTCACCGAAGCCGCACGTCGCAAGCCCTACAGCGTTCTGCTGTTCGACGAGGTCGAGAAGGCCCACCAAGACGTCTTCAACCTTCTTCTGCAGGTTCTAGACGATGGTCGGCTCACCGACGGACGCGGTCGCACCGCCGACTTCTCGAACACGGTCGTCATCATGACCTCGAACATCGGCTCGAAGCGCATTCTCGAGACCGACATGAAGCTCTTCGAGAGCGAAGACGGGCGCGAGGCGTTGAAAGACGTGCTGCTGGAGGAGCTCCGGAACTTCTTCAGGCCCGAGTTCTTGAACCGCATCGACGACATCATCGTCTTCAAGGCACTCACCAAAGAAGATCTCCGAGGCATCGTCGACATTCAGCTCCGTCGCCTCGAGAAGCTCCTCGTCGACCGCGAGCTGAAGCTGAACCTCACCGACGCCGCCAAGCTGAAGCTGGTCGATCTGGGCTACGAGCCGTCGCTCGGTGCCAGGCCGCTGAAGCGGGCGATTCTGCGCGAGCTCCAGAATCCCCTTGCCGAGACCATCCTCCTCGGGGGATATGGGCCCGGAAAGGTCGTCCAAGTCGACATCAAGGACGACAAATTCACGTTCGTGTGAGCACGCAACGAGCGTGCACTGAACATCGGAAGAGACTAATTTCGGCGGGATGCAAGCGAGATCGTCTTGCTAAAGCGCGCTCCCTCCGTATACTCGCGAGCCCTTTGGGAATGGCGCCTGTGCGGCGCTGATTCGTCTCAAAAGGGTCACGATTCAATCCCGAATGGGGAGCAGCCGAGACATGTACGCAGTTATCAAGACAGGCGGGAAGCAGTACCGCGTGACCGAAGGACAGCGTCTCCGGGTGGAGAAGCTCGTTGGCGGCGCTGGCGACAGCATCACCTTCGACGATGTGCTCATGGTCGGTGGCGAGAGCGGTCCGAAGATCGGGCAGCCCATCGTCGCAGGCGCGAGCGTATCGGCGAAAATCGCGGCCCACGCCCGCGGCGAGAAGATCATCGTCTTCAAGTTCCGTCGCCGGAAGAACTACCGTCGCAAGAACGGTCACCGTCAGACCTACACCGAGCTGCTCATCACGGGCATCAAGGCTTGAAGGCCTGAACGCTCTTTTTTCTGTTTCGAAGAGGTAAGCGAACATGGCTCACAAGAAAGGCGGCGGCTCTACCCGCAACGGTCGCGACTCCAAGGCCCAGCGCCGTGGCGTGAAGATCTACGCAGGTACCGATGTCCCCGCAGGCAGCATCCTGGTCCGCCAGGTCGGCTCGTCGATCCACGCCGGCAAGAACGTTGGAACGGGTCGCGACTACACTCTCTTCGCGCTCGTCGATGGCGTCGTGAAGTATGAGTGGAAGAGCAACACCAAGAAGCAGGTGTCGGTCTATCCCGCAGCCGCCGCAGCAGCCGCCGCAGCATCCTGAAAATCCCGCGAGGGAATTTCGAGAGCGAGAGGCTCGAGCAAATGCTCGGGCCTCTTGGCGTTTCTTTTCGGCGAAACTTCCCGAGGCTCTTCCGCTCCTTTGTCGCTCCGTGGCTGACGCGCCGGGCGAAGGTGTTGGTATAGAGGCTCGGCTCATGCGACCTGCCTGGAAGCTCCTCGTGGCTGGATTCGCGGTGCTCGCACCCGGATGTGAAGGCGCGGGTCCGACGCCACCGGTGACGCCCACGGCCCATCCGCTGACGAGCGCACGGCCTGGCGCGACGGCCTCGAGCCCCGCCGTGCCGATCGCATCAGCGAGCACCTCGTCGAGCGAGACCGAGGTGGCGCCCATCGCGCCACCGAAGACGCCGGTAAAGCTGTCGGTCGGTGGACGGTCGGCTGTGCGAGGACCGGCTGGGCTCGTCACCTCGGTCGAGGCCAACGCGACGCGCGCGGGGGTCGACGTCCTCGAAAAGGGCGGCAACGCAGTCGATGCGGCGGTGGCCGTGGGCTACGCGCTCGCCGTCACGCATCCGAGCGCGGGCAACATCGGCGGTGGTGGCTTCATGCTGATTCGCATGAGCCATGGCGATACGGTTGCAATCGACTTTCGAGAGACGGCGCCCAAGGCCGCGACCACGAAGAAGGTCCTCGACGAGATCAGCGACGGGGCCTTCGGCTATCACTCCGTCGCGGTCCCGGGGACCGTCGCCGGGCTCGATCTAGCGCGCGACAAATTTGGGACGATGCCTCTCGCCGATCTGCTCGCGCCAGCGATTCGACTCGCGACGAAGGGTCATCCGCTCGCTCCACGCGCTGCGAAGGCGCTCGCATGGCAATGGGACAAGCTGAAGGGCGATCCGACTGCGCGATCGATCTTCGGCAAAGGCAAGAAGGCACTCGCCGAGGGTGAGCGCTTGGTGCAGCCAGAGCTCGCGCGCACGCTCGAGGCGATCGCGAAGAAGGGAGACGCGGGGTTCTATGCAGGCGACGTCGCCGAGCGCATCGACGTCGCGATGAAGAAGAACGGCGGCGACATCACGAAAGACGATCTCGCCGGCTACGCGCCCAAGGTTCGAGCTCCTCTTCGCTTCTCGTACCGCGGTCTGACGATCGACACGATGCCTCCGCCGTCGATGGGTGGCGTCGCGATCGCCGAGATGATGCTCTCGCTCGAGCGCCTCCAGACGAACGAAAAACCCGTCGATTCAGCTGAATCGGTGCACGATTTCGTCGAGTCGGCGAAGCGCGCCTATGCCGACCGACGCACGCTCGGCGCCGATCCTGATTTCTACGGCGACAAGGTCGCTCCCGACGCGCTCGCTCGGCTCTTGTCGCCGAAGCACATGCAAGAGCGAAGGCCTGCGATCGAAGCCGATCGCGCGACACCTTCTTCCGCCATCGGCGGGGCACCCGAGCCGGGGCCTCACGAGTCGCCAGAGACCACGCATTTCTCGGTCGTCGACAAAGACGGGAACGCGGTCTCTTGCACGGTCACGCTGTCGGCGAGCTTCGGCGCGAAGATCGTCATTCCGAAGACCGGGATCCTGCTGTCGAACGCCCTCGGCGGATTCTCGAGCTCGGGGATCAACGAAGTCGCTCCGGGCAAACGCATGGCGAGCTCGATGAGCCCCACGCTCGTGAGCCGCGGCGACAAGGTCGTCCTCGTGGTTGGATCACCGGGAGGCGACACGATTCCGAACACCGTGACGCAGCTTCTTCGAAACCTCATCGACTACGGCATGAGCGTCGACGAAGCGGTGAAGCACGGACGCGTTCACCACCAATTCTTGCCCGACGTGATTCGAACCGAGAAAGCCAACCCGCTCTCGAACGCCGTTGAAAAGCGCCTCGTCGAGATGGGCTACAAGCTCGAGCCGAGCGCGACGCCGCTCGGCGACGGCAAGGTGATCATGGTCGACGAAGCGACAGGCGAGGCGTGGGGCTACTCGGACGAACGCGAGGGCGGCCTGGCTCTCGGCGCGAAGAAGAGCCCGAAGAAGTGATCCGGCGCCGAGGCGCTCCGCGACGGAGATGACGATGATTTCCCGCTACACCCCGAGTGACTTTCGTGATCTGTGGTCGGCGAAAGCCAAGGTCCATGCATGGCTCGACGTCGAGCTTGCCGCGTGCACCGCTTCTGAAGAAGCGGGTCTCGTGCCGAAGGGGACCGCCGAGTCGATTCGCGCGCTCGGTCTCGATCTCGACGCCGAGCGCATCGATGAAATCGAGCGGACCACGAAACACGACGTCATTGCCTTCCTGACGCACGTCGAAGAGCTCGCCGGGCCTCCGGCGCGGTTCCTCCATCTCGGGCTCACCTCGAGCGACGTTCTCGACTCGAGCCTCGCGATGCTCATGACGCGCGCCGCCGACAAGCTGCTTCTGCGAACCGATGCCCTCATCGCGGCGCTCGCAAAGCGCACCGAGGAGCACCGAAAGACGCCCATGATCGGGCGCAGCCACGGGATACACGCCGAGCCTGTGACCTTCGGAGTGGTGCTCGCAGGTCACCTCGCCGAGGTGAAACGCGGACGCGCTCGCCTCCGCGTCGCGCGCAAAGAAATCGCTGTCGGCAAGATCGCCGGTGCGGTCGGGACCTATGCGCACCTCTCGCCCGCGATCGAGCTTCGCGCGCTCGGCATCGTCGGTCTCGAGCCCGAGACGGTGAGCACTCAGGTGGTCGCACGCGACCGGCACGCGGCGTTTTTCTCGGCGCTCGCTCTCCTCGCTGCGGCCATGGAGAGGCTCGCGACCAACGTTCGGCATTGGCAGCGCTCCGAGGTCGCCGAAGTAGAGGAGAAGTTCACGGCGGGTCAAAAGGGCTCGAGCGCGATGCCCCACAAACGAAACCCGATCGCGAGCGAAAACATCTGCGGATTGGCTCGCATCGTTCGTGCCGCCGTCGCTCCTGCGCTCGAAGACATCGCGCTCTGGCACGAGCGCGACATCTCGCACTCGTCGGTCGAGCGCATGATCGCGCCCGATGCGACGACGACCCTCGCCTATATGCTCGATCGCACCACGACGCTCGTCGATGGCCTCGTCGTGTATCCCGAGAACATGAAGAAGAACCTCGATCGCTCGGGCGGACTCTTCTTCAGCGAAGCGGTGATGCTGGCGATGGTGCAGAAGGGCAAGGCCAGGCAGGCGGCGTACGAGCTCGTTCAACGCAACGCGATGCGTGCATTCAATGGTGACGGCTGCTTTCAAGACAATCTGCGCGCCGACGTCGACATCGCGAAGCTCCTCACGAACACAGAGATCGATCACTGCTTCGATCTCGAGCACGCGCTCGCTCACACCGGCACGATCGTCGATCGCGCTCTCGCCGCGGAGTAAACAGATGGTTTCGAAGCTCGCTCGCCGTGCCCTCTTTCTCGCAGTGCTGACGCCGCTTTGGGCGTGTGGAGCCCCTCCCAAGGTCGAACACGCCGACTGCACGCCGCGCGCGACGGCGGCGAGCGAAGCCGAATCGGTCCTCGACGAGCTCATCGAGCGAACCCCATCGATGGGCCGCGGCCTCGGAATGCATCGCTACGACGGCCGCTTGAGCGACTACTCGAAGAAGGGCATCGCCGATCGCAAGGCATGGCTCGGGCAGGCCAAGACACGGCTCGATGGGGCGGCTCCGACCTCCACCGATGACGCGAAGCTCGACCTCGCGCTCATGAAGCTCCAAATCGGTCAGGAGCTCTTTCGCCTCGACGATCTCGACGAGTGGGAGAAGCGTCCGACCTACTACGAAGAGCTGTTCACCATCGATGGGTATCTCACGCGTGACTACGCCCCGCTCCAAGAGCGCGTCGCACGCATGGCCGAGCACCTCCAGCGCGCGCAGAAAGAGGCTCCGCACATCCTCGAGAATTTGAGAGGGCCCATGAGCCGTCCGGTCCTCGAAACGGCGGTGAAGATCTATCGTGGATATGCGGAATACCTCGACGGAGACGCGCTCACGATCATCGCACCGTTGAAAGATCGAGCGCTCCACGACCGCACAGTCGCGCTCTGCCACGCGGTCGCGAAAGAGGCGTTGCGCATCGCAGACCATCTCGAGAAGGCCGAGCTTCCGCGCGGCAACGACAGCCACGTCCTCGGCGTCGAGCGCTACCGGAAGCTGTTGCGCGTCCAAGAGGCGCTCGACATCCCGCTCGATGAGCTCGACCGCATGGGCGAGGAGAACCTCGCGGTGAACAAGCGGGCCTACGAAGAGCTCGCCAAGACGGTGAAGCTCACGCGTCCACCTGCACCGGAGCTCCTCGGTGACGCGACCAAGCTGACGAAGTCGGCCGCCGAGTTCATCGTACGAAAGCACCTCGTCTCGATCCCCGATGCCGACCGCATCCAGGTGAAAGAGACGCCGCCCTTCATGCGCTACAACAGCGCCTTTCTCGATGGTCCCGGGCCTTTCGACAAGGTCGATCTGCCCGCGTTTTACTACATCACGCCGCCCGATCCGAAGTGGTCTCAGAAGGAGCAGGACGATTACATCATGCCCTTCGGCACGCTCCTATCGACCTCCATCCACGAGGTGTACCCGGGTCACTACCTTCAAGCGATGTGGATCCGGAAGGCGCCGACCAAGATCGAGCGCTCGTTGTCGAGCTACTCGTTCGTCGAAGGCTGGGCACATTACGGCGAAGAGCTCATGGTCGAAGAAGGCTTCGGCAACGCCGACCCGCAGAATCGATTGGGCCAGCTCGGAGATGCGCTCTTGCGCAATTGCCGCGTCGTCGTCTCGCTCGGGATCCACACCAAGGGCATGACGCTCGATCAAGCCGCGCAGCGCTTCGAGAACGATTGCAAGCAAGACGCTGCGACGGCGCGTGAGCAAGCCATCCGCGGAACGTTCGATCCGGGCTACTTCGCCTACACTCTGGGCAAGATCCAGATTCTGAAGCTTCGCGAAGAGGCGAAGAAGAAGCTCGGAGCGTCGTTCAGCCTGCAGGCTTTCCACGATGCACTCCTCGCACACGGATCGCCTCCGGTCCCGATGATTCGAGAGCGCGTGCTCGCGGATCTCGCGGCTGCAGCAAAGGCGCACTGAACTCTCCCCCGCTCGAGCACGCGGGGCGATGCAGCTCGGTGCGTCAGGCGGGAACGGCGCGGTGTGCGTGCCTCGGCCGGCACCTTCAAGGGCCCGCGTACAATGGAGTCGGTGCTATTCCCCCGAGACCGAGTATCGATCGACTTGTTGATACGCGGGCGCCTAAGCAACAGCGACCGCCGCGCGAACAGCAGCCGGTTTGCCTTTCGCGCGTCGTAGGGCGCCTCTTTCGCCTACGTTCCCGCCCACATGATGATGCTATGAGGCGACATGGCTCCCTCACCGCGCCGAAGCTTCGTCGGGCTTTGTTTCTCTCTCGCTGCGCTCGGCGCTTTGGCGGCCTGCGAGTCACCGGCGAAGCCCGCTCTCGAGCGACTCACCGATGCGCGGCACCGCACTGCCGAGCTACGGGTCATGCTCAGCCAGGCCGCCGATGCGTCGGGGCGCGCAGTCATGGCCGACACAGACGAAGCATCGATTCGTTACGCCGCCGACGCGGTGAAGGCAAAGCAGTCGGTTCGTGATGGGATCGCGCCGCTCGACGCTCTGCTGAAGGGCCTGGGCAGCGATGACGACACTCGCCAGCTCGACGAGTTCAAGAAGAAGCTCGCCGAGTACGACGCCCTCGACACGAAGGTGCTCGAGCTTGCAGTCGAGAACACCAACCTCAAGGCCCAACGCTTGTCGTTCGGGCCCGTAGCAGACGCCGCAAATGGTTTTCGCGACGCGCTCCAAGCGGTCGCGAAGTCGGCCCCGGCGGGCGGTGATTGTGCGGTGAGCACGCTCGTCGCGAACGCACAGCTCGCGGTTCGCGACGTCCAGCTGCTCCACGGCCCACACATCGCCGAGTCGGACGACACGAAGATGACGCTCATGGAAAAGGACATGGACGAGAAGCTCGCCGCCGCAGCGGGGGCGCTCGCTACGCTGACGAGCACGGCAGGCGAAGCTTCCAAGAAAGAACTTGAGGCGGCGTCGGCTCAATTCGAGCGATTCAAGACGGCCCACGCGCAGCTCATCGCTCTCTCTCGCAAGAACACGAACGTGCGCTCGTTCATGCTCTCGTTGGGCGAAGAGCGACCTCTGTGGAGCGCGTCCGACGCGGCTCTGATCGCGCTATCGGAGTCCCTCAAGAAGCAATTGCCTGCGGCGACGAGATGACCGTCCCTGAGTCGATCGACTCGGCGGCCTACGCGCCTACCTAGCTCTCGCTCTTGCTTCCGAGCACGCGGTGGATACTCACGTCGAGACGGCTGCGGATGAGATCCGTCACGCCTTCGAACGCGGCGCGATCGATCTGGAGCGTGCTCATCAGGCTCCTGCGTGTCGCGAGGAGCAGCGCCTCGCGAGCCTTCTCGACGCGGCGCGCGGCCGTTGCTCGATGAACACCGTAGACCGTCGCGGTCTGGTCGATGCCGAACCCCTGAATCACGCTCTGACGAAGCACATTGCGTTCGCCTGCGCCGAGGCTCTGAACGGCTCGTTCCAAGGCTTGTTTGAGCCCGCGCGGTAGTGCTTCTTGAGAAACGAGAGCTCGAAGTCGAAGTCGTCGGCGAGAGCGAGGAGCTCGTCGTCGGCCCGCTGCTCGAGCGGTCGTGACGTCGCGCGCTCGAGATCGGTGAAGGTGCGCACCGTCGTCACGCGACGGAGGGGACGAGCTCGGGCCAAGCCGCGCGAGCCTCGACGAGGGCGTCCACGAGACGCTCCTCGAGATCGCTGAGCGCCGCGTACCTGGACTGCAGCGCGGGATCGAGGTGAGCCAAGAAGGCGTCTCGTGCCGCCATCTGGCTCACTTTTTCTTGTCGCCCTTTGCGTCGGTCGGCTTCGTTTCGGCTGGCTTCTTCTCAGGTGCTGTGGGCGCCGCGGACGAAGTAGCCGGTGGAGCGGCGGCATCGGAGGGCTTCACCTTGGCGGGTGGCTCTTTGACTTCGATCGACTTGCTCGGAGGCAGCGGGTCCCAACGGAGCGAGTCGCCCATGAGCGACGACACACGCTTCGCGCGGCCACCATCGACGCGCATCACGTACAGACCAGCGCCTTCTCCAGTCTTGCGCGTGGAGAAGAACGCGACGAGGCGACCGTCTGGGCTACACGCCGGGTACGCGTTGGTCCCGTTTCCTTGGGTCAGGCGAACGAGCTGTCCGCCGTTCTCTCCGGTCGCGACGAGATCGCTGCTCTTGCCGACTCCGACGGCGAAGATGGCCTTGATGCCGTCGGGGTTTCTGCAGAAGGTCGGCGACGAGGCGAAGTAACCGTCGGGCGAGATGGGCTTTCCGTCGACGTAGATGCGCTGGCCGAACTTGCCTTCGCCTGCGAAGGCGAGCTTGCCCGAGGGGGTGAACACCGGTCTCAGGGCCATGCCGACCGTCGAGGCGGGCTTCAGCTCGCTGAGCGACGGCCCGAGAAACATTCGAATCGTATCGGCTTGACCGATCGCGGCAGCAACCTGCTTCCGATCTTGCGAGAAGCTCAGCCCGTAGACCGATCCTTCGACGTTGAGCTTGAGCGGGCCGCCCGACGCGGTGAAGACTTTGTAGACATCTTTGTTCTCGCTCGCCGAATAGTAGAGCTCGTCGTTCGGACCGTAAGTCGGAGCCAGCGCGACGCGGCTCGACGGAGAGACCGACTTCGCGTTGAAGCCATCGGCGTCCATCGTGAACACCTGACGAACCGTTCCGGTTCCCGAGGCGAAGGTCATGTGGCTCGCGAAGCTTCCGTTCTGACCGGTGAGCGCGCCGATGAGCAGATCGGCAACGCGATGCGATTCGACGCGCACTTCGGCGAGCGGGACCTCGAACTTCTTGTCGTAGAGCGGATCGGCTCCGGCGCTGACGAGGAAGGCCTGCCCACGAAGCTCTGCCTTCGTGTCGCTGATCTTTCGGCCCATGACACGAACGAGCGCCTCGGCGCCCTTGGCTTGCCAAGCCTTGATGTCGACCGGTGAGTCGGCGAGGTACACAGCGTCGGGAGCAAGGTTGTCGCTCAATACGTCGAACTCGCCCGAGAGATCGAGATCGCGCCGCACGACGCTGCGGAGCGTGACGTCTTCCATGTCGGGCGACAGCGACGGCAACACGGCAAGCTTCGGTAGCGGGCGCGCACCGCTCGTCCCCGTGACGACGATGTTCGCGAGCGGATCGGCCTCGTTCGCACCTGCCGAAGGCACGGGTCCGGGGGCGGGCTGGGCTCGACTCTCGAGCGCAGGCCCGAACGAGAGGCCGAGAGCGAGAACGCCGAACAAGACCAGGCTATAGGTGCTTTTGAGTTTCATTTGCATACGATCATGAAAGAAAACGACGGTTTCAGGAACTCCGGAAAGTTCTCGGGCGGAGGCGGAACGCTCTGCCCGACGGCAGCCTGCATGGCCGCTGGAATAGCGGCGTCGAACGCAGCATTCCCGGTCGAGCCCACGTGAATGCTGGAGACCGTGGTCCCGGACAGGGTCACCGAAGCGCCCGCCGAGGTCCCTTCGGCGCCCGCGCATTTTCCAGCGGCGAAGCGGTTGAAGAACGACACGAGCCGGGCGTTGTACATCTTGGCTGCGTTGACCTTGAGCGGATCGGTCTCGGTGCCGTTGTGCACGCCATTCGGATCGCCCGACTCGATGGTGCCCGGGGGCTTGTCGCTGGTCTCGATCGGATTGGCGTCGGAAGGCTCGGCCTTGTCGGCGTCGGGAGTCTCTTCGCCAGCGGCGGCGTCGGGCGGCGGAGGCTCGGTGCCTGCGTCGGCCATCTTCTTTTTCTTTTCGGGCGATTCGGCGTCGGGGTCGGACTTCGACGAGGCAAACGCTTCGTCGGGCGCCTTTTGTGGCGTGGGACGCTGAGGGGCCTGCCACATGTCCGGTAAGACGGGCTTCTTGCCTCCGAGCTTCAACATCGGCCCTTCGAGGTCGAGCACCGGCTGCACTTTGACCGGAAGCTGCGAGCCTTTGTCGACTTCTGGAGTGCTTCCGATCACGTCGACCCGCGACAAATAGAGAAGGACACCGGTCGCGAGCGGCACGCAACACGCGATGAAGAAGGCAGCGCCCACCTCCCACGGCTCGTAGTCGCGCGCGAGGGTTGCGCTCACTTCTTCTTGTCTTCCTTGCCTTGAACGGGGATGGGCGGAGCCGGCGCCGAACCCTTCGCGTCGTCTTTGAGCTCGGGCTGAACGAGGAGATTGAGACCCTCGACGCCCGCTCGGCGGGAGGCGGCGACGACGCGCGCGACCACGCCGTACCGCGCGTCTTTGTCGGCGCGGATGTAGAGCTCTTTTTCTTTTTGGATGCGGGGGTTCGTCATCAGCTCTTGCTCCAAGCTGTCTGTGACGTCTTTCTCGCCGAAGAGGATCTTCTCTTCTTTCGTGACCGTGACGACGAGCTTGGTGTCTTTCAAGGGCGTCTCGGTCGCCGAGACGCTCGGAAGCTCGACACGGAGACCCGTGGCGAGGAGCGGCGCGGTGATCATGAACACCACGAGGAGCACGAGCATGACGTCGACGAGCGGCGTCACGTTGATGTCCGTGAAGCCACCGCCACCGCCGCGGCGCCTGCCTCCTCCGACACTCATGCCCATGGAATCGCTCCTCGACGCACGCGCCGCGCCGGCGCTCTCGTCAGTGTTGACCCGTCGTCAGTATTGAACGGTGGACTTGTTCGCCTGCGTCCGCTCGCCCCCGACCGACGAGACGCGATCGGACTCCGAGACCATGGTGACCCACCCCGAGCTGGCTGCGTCGAGCTCGGTCAAGAGATCGTCGAGGCGTTTGCTGAGGAGGTTGTAGAAAATGAGCGCGGGAATCGCTGCGAAGAGACCCACCAACGTAGCAATGAGCGCCTCGCCGATCGCAGGCGCGACCACCGGGAGCGATGCGCTCTTCTCGCGCCCGATTTTCAAGAACGCGTCGAGGATGCCGTAGACCGTGCCGAAGAGGCCGATGAACGGCGCCGACGAAGCGATCGATCCGAGCAGAGGCATGAGCGCCCCCGCGCGCTGCTGCTCGCTGACGATGGCGCGCTTGGCCGCGGCGTCGAGGAGCTTGTAGCTCCCTCCACGACGGGCGATCGTGAGCACGACGCGCGCGCCCGGTGATCCGCCTTGGCGACGAGCGAGCTCGAAGAGCTCGCCTGCGTCGACGATGTTGAACGAATCACGCTCGAAGCGATGGAGCTCGGCGCGCATGCGAGCCAGCTGAATCACCTTCAGAATCGCGATGAGCCAGACGAGCGTCGCCATCGCGATGAGCAGCCAGAACACGAAGAAGACCAGTCCTGACGCGTGCAGGACGAGATCGACTGGGTTCAGGTTCACGACCTGCTGCATAGGAGCAGGCTGAGCCGCTTGGGCGAAGAGGATGGGCGTCACGATTCTCGCGCCTTACTCGGCCAGCAGGACCTCGACCTTGCGGTCGCGCGCCCAGCCAGCTTCGTCGGTTCCGGTGGCCTCGAACTCGCCCTTCGAGCTCGTCAGCATCTTGCTCTGCTCGACACCCTTCTTCGCGAGGAAGCCGGAGACGCCGCCCGCGCGCTGCTGGCCGAGCGCGAGGTTGTACTCGGTCTCGCCACGCGCGTCGGCGTGCCCGATGAGCTTCATGCTGCGACCCTTGAGCGGGCCCGACACGAAGCAGCGCGCGAGCGCGTCGAGCGCGTTCGACGCATCGCTCTGGATGTCGGCCGAGTCGAATCCGAAATGCGCGGTCGGGAGGTCGCCGCAAGCCTTGAGAATTTTGTCGTCGATCTGGACGTTGGAGTCGGTGTCGCTCTTGGCCGCGTCACCCTTCTTGGAGGCTTTGGGCGTCGACTTCGTCGAGGAGTCGTCGGCGGTCTTCGGCGGCGGCGGGTCCGAGCAGCCGAAAGCGGCGAGGGCGAGCGCGACGGTCGCGGAAAGCGCCAGGGCGCTGAGGGGCTTCTTCATGGTTTCCTCCGTTGTTGACGGCGCCCAGCGAGCCAACGAAGGCCCGCCGAACAGCACGGTTTGCGAGAGCGAAACGAAATCGGTCCGCCAGAGTGGGAGGCCGTACCACGGTAGCGCCCGGTGTCCAAGTCGCAGGGGATGGCCCGGAAGGCGCTCAGCGTGCTAGAGCCAGGCGGCGCGGTCGGGTCTTTTCGACGAAGAGGGCGACCGAGTTACACATCACAAAGATTTGCGCCTGGCCGGATCCGGCGCGAAGGGTAGTCAAGCATATGGGTCTCGCGGACGTGCTGAAGGACGATTCGAAGAAGTCGTCGATCATCAAGGAGTGCGCGGAGCTCGTCGACCAAGAAGTGGCTTCGAAGAGCGGCATCTCGGGCTTCGCGGTCAAAGCGGGCTACGGCGCCGTGAAGGGCCTCAAGCCTGGCTTCATCACCGAGGTCATCGACAAGCTTTTGCCGCAGTTCGCTGAGAAAATGGACCCGATTTGGGCCGAGAGCTTGAAGGAAAGCCAACCGCTCGCGCACTTCGAGAAAAACAAGTCGCGCGTCGCCGAAGCGCTGCTTTCGGTCACCGACTCGAAGATCGACGGCGCCAAGAGCGGCGTCGTGAAAAAGACCTATTCGACCCTCCGCGGCTCCGCGAAGAAGAACGTCGAAGACGCGGTCCCGCGCCTCGGCAAGCTCCTCGACAAGCACGCGCGCTGAGGCTCCGATTGGCGTGTGAGCGTGCGCTCGCCTGATCTACTCTCGGAGGCCATGGCGACTCGCGTCCTCGCTTCTGCCCTCGGCTCGTCTCTTTGTGTGTACGTTTTCGTTGGCTGTGCGAACGAAAATCCCGTCGGCGTCGGCGGCGCTGGCGGCAGCGTGACCGGCGTCGGATCGACGAGCGTGTCTGCCGCGCACACTGCCACCTCGGCGACCGGAGCGGCCGCGTCCGCTGCGGCGACCACCAACGGCTCGAGCAGCAGCGGCTCGAGCAGCAGCGGCTCGACCACGTCGACCGGCTCGGGACCGACCTGCATGGACACCGGCCCGGGCGAGCCCAACGACACGATCGCGACGGCCTTCGCGCTTCCGGCGATCACCGATTGCAACAGCGACGCCGCGGTCCTCCAGGGCGTCCTCGGCGAGAACCCGAACGACGTCGATTGGTACAAGTACGACGGCTCCGACACCTTCGGTTGCGTGGTCGATCCGACGCGACAGCTCACCGGCCAGAACATTCGCATATGCAAATACATCACGTGTACGAATGCGGCTTTCACGTGCCCGAGTGGCACGCAGTTCGACACCCAGGCCGGTAAGCCCGGCTGCTGTTGGACGGGTGGCCAGAGCGTCACGGTCGACTTGAGCTGCAACACGACGAACGACAGCGCCACCGTGTTCATGCGAATCGACCACCCCGGTGGTCCCGGATGCGAGCCGTATCAGGTCGACTACCACTTCTGAGCTGCACGTCTCGAAACGCGTGTTTGCCTGCGTCCCGTTCGTCTAAGCTCTTTCTACGATGATGTATCTTGTTCGATCTTTCGCTTGCTGCAGTCTAGCTACTCTCGCAATCGCGTCGGGCTGTGCCAACGGGACGCCGGTCGACGGCAGCGGCGGTGCAGGTGGCGAGCTCACGGGAGCGACGGTAGCGACGACCTCGTCGAAGGCGTCGTCGAGCTCGCACGCCGCTTCGAGCTCCGCGAGCTCGACCGCGTCGAGCACGGTGAGCTCGTCGGCTTCGACGGGAACGGGCGGGCCGATGTGCACCGATCCGGGCCCTGGCGAGCCCAACAACTCGCTCGCGACGGCGTTCTCTCTGCCCGGGATCAGCGATTGCGACGGCGACGGGACGCTCGTCAAAGGGGTTCTCGCGCAGGGCGGAAACGACGTCGATTGGTACAAGTACGCTGGCAGCGACACGACCGGGTGCACCGTCGACCCGACCCGTCAGCTCATCGGCTCCACGATTCGTGTCTGCAAATACGTTGAATGCAGCAATGGAAAGCCACCGTCGTTCACCTGTCCCTCGGGAACGACCGACGACACCCAAGGCGGCTTTCCCGGCTGCTGCTGGACCGGCGGTCAGAGCGTCACGCTGAGTCTGACCTGCGGCAGCACGTTCCTCGGGTCCGACGATGCGACCATCTACATGCGCGTCGATCACGCGGGCGGTCCTGGCTGCGAAAGCTACCAGCTGAACTACCACTTCTGACCCCTGCGGATTGTCCACTGAGCTGCGCCGAGCTGCGAAGATCATCGCAATGCACACACTGAACTAACGCGATGAAGGGTCGAGCGGTCGATCTCGTTGGCTGTGGGGCGCGACGAGTCGAGAAGTCATGGTACGGTCCGAGCGTGCGGGCCGAATCGCCGGTAGCGATCGAGAACCTCCGCCCTGTTTCTTCCGGCGCGTTGGTCTGGCGGCGGAGCGGGCGGCTCTCTCTCACCATCGTGGTGAAAGCGACGCTCGCGCTCGTCAACGAAGGCACCGCGCGTCTCGGTCCTCCGGCCGATCTCTGCCAAGGCGAACGAGCATTGCGCGCAGGCGCCTCGATCCTCGCCGACAGCGACATGGTGCCGTACAAGCCGCGGGTCGACGTCACGTTCGTCGGGTTCGCGTGGGCGCCGCGGCCTGTCCAAGGGCTCCGCGCACGCGTCGCCGTCTACGGCGAAGGTGAGGTGATGGAGAAGGGGCTCCAGGTGGTGGGCGAGCGTTCGTCGGCGACCGCGCAACCGTCTCCATTCATCCACATGCCCATCGTCTACGAACGAGCGTGGACCGGTCTCCAAGGCGAAAATCCGCTCGGCGTCTCGCCACATTCGGGGCGCATCGCGAACCTGTTCGATCCGAGCGATCCGAATCGTCCCGCGGGGTTCGGACCGATCTCGCGCGCATTCCCCGCGCGCCAACGGCTGCTTGGTGGTGTCGATCCGCGATCGCTCGAGGCTCCGACCGCCGATCCCAACGGCTCGGGCGTCTGGTCGATCGACGTCCCCGGCAGCCTGCCCTTCGAGTTCTTTCTCGCGTCGCCGGTCGATCAACGGCTCGACCTTCTCAGCGGTCATGAGACCTTGTTGCTCGAGAATCTGGTCGAAGGACAGTCGCGTCTTCACACGCGGCTCCCCGGGATCAAGGCTCTCGCCAAAGTGTTCGGCGCGACGCTGCCTCCCGGAGGGCAACCCATCGACCTGGTCGGTGACACGCTCGCGATCGACGGCAACGACAAAACCGTGTCGCTCACATGGCGTGGGACGATCCCGATCCCGGGCACCGACAGCTTGCTGCGGTCGCTGCACGTGATGACCGGCGTCGAGCACCAAGGCTATCCGATGCAGTGGCCGTCAACGTCGCTTCGTTCGACGGTCGACCTCGCGAACGGTGCACCCGCGGGCAGGCGAGGTGGTGTGCCTGCGATGCTCGAAGAGCTGACGCCGATGCTCGGTGGAGACGACGAGGCCTCTGGAAGCACGAAGGCGCTGTCGCCAGAAGAAGCGATGAAGCTCCTGGCCGGGGCCAAGCGGGCGATCCCGTTCGTCGGCAACGCCGCCCCCGGAGCACCCGAGCAGCCAGGCGGCCGCGCCGAGCGAACTCTCTCGCCCGACGAGGCCATCGCTCTGACACGAAAGCTCGCCGAGCACGTGCCGTCTCAAGCTGAAGCCGAGCCAGCGCTCCAACGCGCCACGTTGACCACACGCCGTCAAATGCCCCACGTGGAAGTGCCGCTGAACCCTCCTCTGGTCGTCGCTGCGTCGGGTGTGGCAGGCGGGGCAACGGCGCGTCCCGAGGCGGTGGCTCCGGTGAAGGCCCGAGCATCGAGCTTCGCGCGCCCCGAAGTGTTCCCAGCGCAGCCGGTCGTGCACACCGGGCCCATGCCTGCGATCTTGCCGGCCACTGCCGCCGCCCCGCTGCGCTCGGGTCAACCCGACATCGTCGTCCGAGCCCCTCGGTTCCAAGCGTCCACGCCAGATGTGCTCGACGATGAAGATTCATCGATCGGCTCCACCGTGGCTTTCAGCCCCGAGGCCGCCGCCGAGCTGATCGCGAGAAAGGTGGCGAGCCAGGGTGGTGCGACGCCGCCACCCGCACCGGTGGGCTCAGGCTCACGAGGAACGCGGCCACCGCCCGGAGCACAGACTCCGGCACGTGTCGTGACGGCCCCCGCTCCGCCGCCCCCGGCTCCGCCACCGCAGGCGCCGCCGCCTCCGATGGCCCACGCGGCACCTCCAATGGTTCCGATGATGGACGAGCCTGCCGACTCGTCGGGCGGCTCGACGATGGCGTTCAGCCCCGAGGCGGCCGCCGAGCTCATCGCCCAACGAATGGCGCAGCTCGGCGGGGCGCGCATGCCCTTACCGGGGGGTCCGCTGACCGCTCCACCGGCACCACCACCGCCGGCACCGCCGCCGCCTGCGCCGCCTCCCCCTGCGGGCCCCGTGCTCACTCGCTCCAATACGATCGTGATGGATGTGCCGGCCGAGGTCACCACACCTCAGGGTCGCAAATTGCACTGACCGTTTCGCAATTCAATTACATCTCGGAACCCTTCTCCGAGCCTCTTCCCTCGCAGTCTGCTCGGCCCTAGTCCTTCTGGGAGGACGATGCGGCGCTGCAAGCGTTTGCCACGCCTGGAGAATCGGGTAGAAGCCGCTCCGCGTCCCAGAGTCACGAGGGCCGAGAGCTTCGTCCGCACTTGGACCCCGCTTCGCGCCAGACTCGGAAAAGCACCACAGACCCGACGACATGGAAAAAGCGCTCCACCTCTTCGACACGACGATAGGCAAGAAGTCCCTCTTGGCCGTCACCGGTCTCATCATGTACGGCTTCGTGATTGGGCATATGGTCGGCAACCTCCAGGTCTTCTTGGGACCGGAGAAGCTGAATCATTACGCCGCATTTCTGAAGAGCCTCGGCGGCCTTCTCTGGATCGCCCGTCTGACGCTCTTGGCGGCCTTGGCGGTCCACGTCGTCGTCTCGCTCTCGCTCGTCATGCGCTCGGCCGGCGCTCGCTCGATCGGGTATCGCTCCAAAGAGACGCTGACCACGAGCTACGCCGCGATGACGATGCGCTACGGCGGGCCGGCGCTGCTCCTGTTCATCCTCTTCCATCTCGCGCACTTCACGTTTCCGGGCGTCGCGATGGGCGTCTACGAGCACAGCCACACCGACGTCTACTCGAACGTCGTGCACGGCTTCTCGATCCCCTGGGTCACGGCGATCTACGTCGCAGGCAACGTGCTGCTCGGCTTGCATCTTTATCATGGAGCCTGGAGCCTCTTTCAGACGCTCGGGTTGAGCCACCCTCGTTACAACCCGCAGATCAAGCTCATCCCGCGCGCAATCGGCCTCGGCGTGGCACTCGGCAACATCGCCATGCCGCTCGCCGTCCTCGCCGGCATCGTTCACTGATTCGTTTTTTCGGGTCGTCTCTCGAAGACAGCCCGCGCCTCGCCGCTTGGCAGGAGACCAGAATGGAACTTCGTTCGAACGCACCGAGCGGTCCGCTCGAGACCCGTTGGCAACGCCACCGCTTCGACATGAAGCTCGTGAACCCGGCCAACCGCCGCAAGTTCAAGATCATCGTCGTGGGTACGGGCCTCGCTGGCGGGGCATGCGCGGCGACGCTCGGCGAGCTCGGCTACAACGTCTCCGCCTTCTGCTACCAAGACAGCCCGCGGCGGGCGCACTCGATCGCCGCGCAAGGCGGCATCAACGCGGCCAAGAACTACCAGAACGACGGCGACAGCGTTTACCGCCTCTTTTACGACACCATCAAAGGCGGCGACTTTCGGGCGCGCGAGTCGAACGTGCATCGGCTCGCCGAGGTGAGCGTCAACATCATCGACCAATGCGTCGCGCAGGGTGTTCCCTTCGCGCGTGAGTACAGCGGTCTGCTCGACAACCGTTCGTTCGGCGGCGCTCAGGTCTCGAGAACGTTTTACGCTCGCGGCCAGACCGGGCAGCAGCTCCTCTTGGGCGCCTATCAAGCCCTCGAGCGTCAGGTCGAGACGGGCACCGTCACGATGCACACGCGCCACGAGATGGTCGAGCTCATCCTCGTCGACGGCGTCGCTCGCGGAATCGTCACGCGCGACATGGTCAAAGGGACCGTCGAGGCGCACATGGCCGATGTCGTCGTCCTCGCGACGGGCGGCTACGGCAACGTCTTCTACTTGTCGACCAACGCCAAGGGCTGCAACACGACGGCCATCTGGCGTGCCCACAAGAAAGGCGCGCTCTTCGCCAACCCCTGCTTCACGCAAATTCACCCCACCTGCATCCCTGTTGCTGGTGAGTACCAGTCGAAGCTGACGCTCATGAGCGAGTCGCTTCGCAACGACGGCCGCGTGTGGGTCCCCAAGAACGCCGCCGATTGCGAGAAAGAGCCCGGCAAGATCCCCGAGGCCGATCGCGACTATTACCTCGAGCGGATGTACCCGAGCTTCGGAAACCTGGTCCCGCGCGACATCGCCTCACGTCGCGCCAAAGACATGTGCGACGAGGGTCACGGCGTCGGTCCCGCGGTCGGCGGCGTCAGGCGCGGCGTCTACCTCGATTTTCAAGACGCGATCAAACGCCTCGGCAAGAAGGTCGTCGAAGCCCGCTACGGCAACCTCTTCGAGATGTACGAGCGCATCGCGGGCGAAGATCCGTACCGCGTTCCGATGCGCATGTACCCGGCGACGCACTACACGATGGGCGGGCTCTGGGTCGACTACAACCTCATGAGCACCATCTCGGGGCTCTTCGTGGGCGGCGAGGCGAACTTCTCCGATCACGGCGCGAACCGACTCGGCGCGAGCGCGCTCATGCAAGGCCTGGCCGACGGCTACTTCGTCTTGCCGAACACACTGTCGAACTACCTCGCCACCGCCAAGCTCGCGAAGGTCGACGAGTCGCACCCCGAAGCGAAGAAGGCGGTCGCCGAGGTCGAAGATCGCATCAAGAAGCTCATGAGCATCGGCGGCAAACGCTCGCCCGACTCGTTCCACCGCGAGCTCGGACACGTGATCTGGGACAACTGCGGCATGGCTCGCAACGAAGCTGGCCTGAAGAATGCGCTGCAACGCCTCCCCGAAATCCGCGCCGAGTTCTGGAAAAACCTGCGCATCGTCGGCGAGCCCGGCGAGCTGAACCAGACGCTCGAGAAGGCCGGCCGAGTCGCCGACTTCCTCGAGCTCGGAGAGCTCATGTGCAACGACGCGCTGGCCCGCGACGAGTCGTGCGGGTGCCACTTTCGCACCGAGCACACGACCGAAGAAGGTGAGGCCCAGCGCAACGACGACAATTACTCCTACGTCGCCGCGTGGGAATACACCGGCGTCGGCGAGAAGCCGAAGCTCCACAAAGAAGACCTCACGTTCGAGTTCGTGAAGCCTTCGCAACGAAGTTACAAATGATTTTCGCGTCGATGACGCTCGAATCCAAGGGCCTCGAGAGAACGAGCCTTGCCCCAGTGAAGCAGCGCGCCCACGTTTGTAGCGCTCGAATCAAGAAGTGCGGAGGGATCGACCGATGTCCACGATGAACCTCGTCCTCAACGTGTGGCGCCAGAAAAACCGCAACCAGCCGGGTCGGTTCGAGCGGTACGAAGCCAAAGGCATCACCGAGCACATGTCGTTTCTCGAGATGCTCGATGTGGTGAACGAAGAGCTACTCGCGAAGAGCGAAGACCCGATCGCGTTCGACCACGACTGCCGCGAAGGGATTTGCGGCATGTGTGGGCTCGTCATCAACGGCATCGCCCACGGGCCGAAGCGCGCGACCACCACGTGCCAGCTCCACATGCGAACGTTCAAGGACGGCGACGAGATCACGATCGAGCCGTGGCGTGCCGACTCGTTTCCGGTCCTGCGCGATCTCTGCGTCGATCGCGGCGCCCTCGATCGCATCGTCCAAGCCGGTGGCTACGTGTCGGTTCGCACCGGCTCGGCGCGTGACGCGAACGAGACCCCGATCCCGAAAGAGAACGCCGATCTCGCGATGGATGCGGCCCAGTGCATCGGCTGTGGCGCCTGCGTCGCCGCTTGCCCGAACGCGTCGGCGAGCCTCTTCACTGCAGCCAAGGTCGCGCATCTCGGTCTGCTCCCCCAGGGCCAACCCGAACGAAACGATCGCGTCCGAAACATGGTCGCGCAGATGGACGCCGAAGGATTCGGCCACTGCACGAACCACGGCGAGTGCGAAGCCGCGTGCCCGAAAGAGATCAGCATCGAGTTCATCGCTCGGATGAATCGCGATTTCTTGAAGGCGATGGTGGTTGCTCGAACAGAGCTCTCGTCGCGCGAAGTCGAGTAGCAGCGGCCTTCGAGTCGTGAGGTGCTGCATCTGGCGGAGCTGCCGAGGCGGGAGTCGGCGAAGAGGTCGTTTGCCGCAGAGTCGGGTATGATGCGCCCGATGATCGCCGCGAAACGAAGCCCTGTCGTCAATGTCCGTCGCATGCACCGACGCGACATCAACCGCGCCTGGGAGTTTTTGAAGCTCGTCTTTCGCGGGGTCAACCAGAAGACGGTCGAGTACCAGCGACCTCGATCGAAGGTTCGCTTCGTCGAGGTCTACGACGACGAAGGAGTCGACCAGCTTCTGTTCGAAGTCGCGTCCGACATCGTGGGCTATGCCGAGTGCTCGTACTCGACGAGCGGCGCCGACAACTGGATGAACCCTCGCTACTTCGACAAGCGCGGCATGCGTCCGCTCTTCGTCGACGAGCTCGCCGTCCACCCGCTTTACCAGGGCAAAGGCGTCGGTGGGTTCATGCTCGAGCAGCTACAGCACTCGGCGCGCGCGCGCGGCTGCACCCACTTGGTGCTCGAGGTCGCGCAGAACAACAAGCCTGCGCTCACTTGGTACCACAAGCGAAACTTCTTCCGACTCGATGCGGCCATCTTCATGGCGCAGAAGGTCCCGGTCGAGCCCGAGCTCTTGCCGGCGCGTCCGTTGAAGCACAGGCATGGAGAACCCGGCGCGCTTCGAACCGGCTCCACCGGAAAGGGCGCACCGACGGCACGAACGATGATCGCCGCGGAGATCTTGCGCGTCGAAGGAACGCCGAACATCGAAGCGCACGTCAGCCGGCTCGACGAAGGGGATGCGCCGAAGAAGAAGGAACTCTCGGCAAAGAGCGCCGAATCGAGCTCGGCCGATGCGCGGTCGAAATCCCCGGTCGCGAAGAAGTCTCTGTCGAACAAGTCTCAGTCGAAGAAGCTGGCACCTCCGATGGCGTCGGTTCAGAAATCACTCGCGAAGAAGCCGATCGCGAAGAAGCCCGCTCCGAAGAAAGCGTCGAACAACCGAGCCGACAAGCTCGCCGTCGGCGCGACCTCACGCAGCCGATGAGCTACCGTCGGGTCGAACGACCCGATAAAAAGTCTGACGCCCGATACCGTGCGACTCCATCCGCTCAGAGCATTGCTCGGGCTTCGTACACCAGCGACTGCAAGGCCTTCTGGGCCGAGAGCGCGAGTGTGTGCGAGTCGGCGCCCTCGCAACGAAAAGGCTCGCCCACCACCATGGCGACACGCGTCGACGGGCGACCGCTGACGCGCTGCATGTGCTCGACGAAGGTGTCGTTCTCTTCGTAGGCGCTGCCGGCACCGCTGTACGCGACGCCAACCGGGACGATCTCGCAGCCCGTTCGGCGCGCGACCGTGAAGGCGCCTGCCTTGAGCTCGCGAACCTCGTCCCCTGGGAAGGTCGTCCCCTCGGGGAAGATCACGATCCCGTGACCCTGAGAGACGTGGTCGATCATCGATTGCATCACGGCCGCTGCGCTTCGTCGGTTTTCGCGATCGACGAAGAGCACACCGGCGCGGCGCGCGACGAGCCCGATGACAGGCCATTTGGCGAGATCGGCTCGGCTCACATGACGGCCCTCGAGCTTCGCGAGGGTCAAGAAGATGTCGAATCCCGAGCGGTGATTCACGACGAAGATGCGGCCTTTGCCGTCGGCGTCGGTTCCTGGAACGAAGCCTTCGGGCGGCACGCCTCGCGTGACGGCCTGGACGCCGAACAACGTGCACAGGTCTCGGCCGAAGCGCCGCATCGCCTTGCGAACGCGCACATCGTCTTCGGCGGTTCCTTCGGGCGCAGACGTCGCTTGAAACACCGCGTAGGTGCCGAGAGCGTAAGCGGCGAAGCCCAACGCGCGCGCTCCGAAACGAACATGCTGCGGTAACGCTCGGGCTCGCGAGATGACGCTCACGACGGCTCCCCCAGAAGTCGCTTCAAGATCTCGTTCACGAGCGCCGGATCGGCGCTGCCTTGCGTCTGTTTCATCATCTGTCCGACGAAGAAGCCGAGGAGCGCCGGCTTTCCGGCACGGTACTGGGTCGCTTGCCGAGGATTGGCTTCGACGAGCGCCCGCGCCATCTCTTCGAGCGCCGAGCCGTCGCTCATCACGGCCATCCCGGCCTCTTGGACGATGGCGGCCGGTGAGTCGTTCGTCCCGCGCATCTTCGCGTAGATCTCTTTCGCCTGCTTGCCGCTGATCGTCCCCGCAGCGGCGAGCGCGAGGAGCTCGTGGAGCTGTGCAGGCGTGATTGGAAAGCGCGCTTCGAGCCCACGTTGCTCGACGTCGCGCAAAACTTCACCTTGCACGAAGTTGCCCGCGCGCGTCGCATCGGCACCGAGCCGAACGGTCTCTTCGAAGAACGCCGCGATCTGCGGGTGCCCCGTGAGCACGGTCGCGGCGTAAGGCGACAGCCCCATCTCATCGACGTAACGCCTGCGTCGCGCGGCCGGAAGGGCAGGGAGCTCGGCACGAACGCGCTCCACGGAGCCCTGCGCGATGTGGAGCGGCGCCAGATCCGGCTCGGGGAAGTAGCGGTAGCCCGCTTCGTTCTCTTTGTCGCGGAGCAAGTACGACTCCTTCTTCTCGGAGTTGTATCCCCGCGTCTGTTGTCGAATCTTTCGCCCCGCCTCGATCTCCGCGATCTGTCTGCGGATCTCGACGTCGATCGCCTCTTCGACGAATCGGAACGAGTTGATGTTCTTCAGCTCGGTCCGTGTCCCGAGACGCGTCTCACCGATGCGGCGGATGCTCACGTTGGCGTCGCAGCGAAAGCTGCCTTGCTCGAGGTTGCCGTCGTTGACGCCCACGAACATGAGGATTTCGCGGAGCTTTCGCAGGTAGTTGCCCGCCTCGGCTGGTGCCCGAAGATCGGGCTCGCCCACGATTTCGATGAGCGGCGTACCTGCGCGATTGAGATCGATGATGGAGCTCGACCCGACCCCATGGAGATTCTTTCCGGCGTCTTCCTCCATGTGGATGCGAAGAATTCGAGCGCGTCGCGTTTCGGCTTCGGGCGCGGCGACGGCGGCGTCTGCGCCCACTCCGAGCCGCGCATCGGATGGCTTCGCGAGCGACAACACGAGCTCACCGTCGCTCGCCAAAGGACGGTCGTACTGACTGATCTGATAGCCCTTCGGCAAATCGGGATAGAAGTAGTTCTTACGCGCGAAGATGCTCTCTTCGTGGATCACACAGCCGAGCGCGAGCGCCGCGCGCACCGCGAGCCTCACCGCCTCTCCGTTGAGCACGGGAAGCGCGCCAGGAAGTCCGAGGCACACCGGGCACGTGTGCGTGTTCGGCGGATCTCCGAAGCTCGTACCGCACCCACAGAACAGCTTCGTCTGCGTGAGCAGCTGCGCGTGGACCTCGAGGCCGATGACCGGCTCGTACTCGCCGTAGGCTGAAGCCATACCCGAGCCTTGTAGCAGAGCCGAGGGTGCGAGGGCCACGCGTGGCGGCCGTTTTCTGGCCTCGGCCGGGTTCCGATGACAGCATCGTCGCGTGCTGCGCGCTCGTCTTCTCGTGCCCTTCGCGATCGCCGCGTTGCTGCTCGGATGCGCCAACGTCAGGCCGCCGGGCTCAGCCGAGCCGATGGGCAAAAACGCACAGCCGTCTCCTTCGCCATCGGGTCTCGACGCCGAGGGCGTAGCGCGGGGTCACGCGAGCTACTACGCCGACAGCCTCGCCGGTCACAGCACGGCGAGCGGCGAGCCCTACGATCCGCGGGCGCTGACGGCCGCCCATCGAACACTACCCTTCGGAAGCATCGTCGAAGTCTCGCGCCCCGACGGTCGAAGCGTTCGTGTCAGGGTGAACGATCGCGGCCCGTTCGGTCCCAAAGGTCGGGTGATCGATCTGTCTCGAAGCGCGGCTGAAGCGATCGGAATGATCCGCGACGGAGTCGTCCTCGTCACACTGCGAGTCGTTCGCTGACGATGCTACCTTCGGGGAAGTGCAACGGCCGCCCAACCCCCAAGAACCACGTCGGCTCGATCTGCCGCTAGGTCACACGAACGCCACCGCGCCGCTGATCACGCGCGCATCGAGCTCGCTCGAGAAAGTGGCCAAACCAGGGTTTTTCTGGGGCGTTCGCGCTTTTCTACAAGGACTTTGGATGATCGTCTCAACCCCTTCGCTCTGGGGTCTCGCGCTCGTTCCGGTCCTCATCGCGCTCGTGATGACCGGGATTCTCGGCGCGCTCGCCATCAAGCTCGTCCCGACGCTCGTCGCGTCGAGCGTCGGCTCGAGCGGAGCGTGGTGGGCCGTGGTGCTGCAGACCTTGCTGACGTTCGCGGCGGTCCTCGTTTCGTTCTTCTTGGCACTGACCTTGGCCCAGCCGCTGTCGGGCCCGGCGCTCGAGGCACTCGTGAGGCGCGTGGAGGCGAGCCTCGGCGCTCCGAAGCGCCCGGAGACGCCTTTCCTGACCGACATCGGCCGATCCCTCGCGTCGGCGCTGCTCGGCCTGGGCTTCGGGCTTCCATTGTTGTTCCTCGCGTTTCTGCTGAACTTCGTCCCGGGTGGCACGTTCGTGGCCCTCCCTCTCAAGTTCGTCATCGCGATGGTCGTCGTGGCTTGGGATCTCTGCGACTACCCGCTCAGCGCGCGAGGCATGCCGCTCATGGAGCGCATCCGCTTCGTCGTGCGTCACATCGGTCCGGTGCTCGGATTCAGCCTGGGCGCCGCCCTCGTCGCGCTTCTGCCGTGCGGCGCGCTTCTTCTCCTTCCGGCAGGTGTGTGCGGAGCGACGCGGCTTCTCCACGACCTCGAGCGCCACGACCGCACCGTCCCCCACTGAGCCTCTTTTCCCATTGCAACTCGGGAGCGCCCCCGCCATCGTCGGTCGGTGCACGATCGCTTCCTCCGCGCCTGTCGTCGTGAGCCCACCGACATGACGCCCGTTTGGTTCATGCGCCAGGCGGGCCGTTACATGCCCGAGTACCGAGCGCTTCGTCAGAAGCACACGCTGCTCGAAATCTGCAAGACGCCCGAGCTCGCGCTCGAGGTCACCCTGCAGCCGCTGAAGCTCGGCTTCGATGCGGCGATCTTGTTCGCCGACATCCTCTTGCCGCTCGAGCCGATGGGCGCATCTTTCGAGTTCGCCAAGGGCGAAGGCCCGGTCATTCACGAGCCGATTCGTGATCGAAAAGCGATCGATGCGCTTCGCATCTGCGACCCGCACGACGGCCTCGGCTACGTCCTCGATGCCGTTCGTCTCATTCGCAAAGAGCTCGACGGCAAGACACCGCTCATCGGCTTCGCGGGCGCCCCGTTCACCATGGCGAGCTACATGGTCGAAGGCGGAAAGAGCAGCGATTACCGACTCACCAAACAGATGATGTGGAGCGAGCCCGAAGCTTGGAGCGAGCTCATGCGCAAGACGAGCGAGGTCGTTCGCCTCTACTTGCGCGCGCAGATTGAAGCCGGTGCCCAAGCAGTGCAGCTCTTCGATTCGTGGATCGGAGCGCTCTCGCCGACCGACTACCGAGCGCACGTCATGCCGCACGTCGCGCACATCCTCCGAGACGTCGAGAAGACGGGCGTCCCGGTCATTCACTTCGGAACGAATACGGCGTCGCTCCTCGAGCTCATGCGCGACGCGGGCGGCACGGTCATCGGCGTCGATTTCCGAACCCCGATCGACACCGCATGGGATCGCGTCGGTCCGAACCACGCCATCCAGGGCAACCTCGATCCGCTGCTCTTGTGCGCGCCGGTCGAAGTCGCGAAGAAGCGCGCCGGCGAGATCCTCGCGAGCGTCGCCGGTCGCGACGGGCACATCTTCAATCTCGGCCACGGGATCATTCCCGAGACCCCGGTCGACACGGTGAAGGCCGTCGTCGATCACGTTCACGAGGTCAGCGCCAAGCGAGGGTGACGTGACGATGCCCGAAGAAACTCGACCTACCAAACGGGTGATTGTGGTCGGGGGAGGCGTGACGGGCCTCGCGACCGCCTACCGCGTGCTGTCGGGAGGCAAGAACGGCGCGAGCACCGCCGTCACGCTGGTCGAGGCGAGCCACCGGGTCGGTGGCAAGATCAACACGGTGCGCGTCGACGGCCTCATCCTCGACGGCGGCCCCGACGCGTTCGTGGCGAACAAGCCGCATGCCACGCGACTCTGCCGCGACATCGGGCTCGGCGATCGTCTCATCGAGACCATCCCCGAGAACCGTCGCGTCTACATTCGCAGAAAGGGCCGTCTCGTACCGTTGCCCGAGGGCGTCGTCCTCGGGATCCCGACGCGTCTACTCCCGATGGTCAAGAGCCCTCTCTTCTCGCTTCGGGGGCTCGGTCGAATGGGTCTCGACCTCGTTCTGCCGCGGGGATCGAATCCCGATGAATCGATGGCCTCGTTCGTCAAACGGCGGCTCGGTCGCGAAGCACTCGAACGATTGGCGGAGCCGCTCCTCGGCGGCATCTACGTCGGTGACCCGAGCAAGCTCTCGATCCGCGCGACGTTCCCTCAGCTCGCCGAGCTCGAAGACGTCCACCGCAGCCTCGTCCTCGGAACCCTCAAGACGCGCCGACTTCCGAAGGGGAAAGGACCCCCTCCGAGCGCGTTTTATTCGCTCGTTGGCGGCATGAGCGAGCTGCCCGAGACCCTCGCGACGAAGATCGTCGAGCTCGGCGCCGACGTTCGCATGGAGACGAAAGTCGAACGCATCGCGCGCGACGACGACCACTACCTCGTCGTCGTGCGCTCCCGTGGTGGTCCCGAAGAGACCCTCGTCGCCGACCACCTCGTCCTCTGCGTCCCCGCATCGGTCGCGAGCCAGCTCCTGGCTCCCATCGATCGCACAGCGTCGGAGATTCTCGCCAGTATCACCTACGTTTCGAGTGCAACTTGCCTGCTGGCGTATCCGCGTAGCGCCATCCCGCACGCGATGGATGCGGTCGGCGCGCTCATCCCGAAAGACGAAGGCACTCGCATCCTCGCCGTGAGCTTCATGACGAGCAAATGGCCGTTCCGTGGGCCCGCCGACACCGCCGTCATTCGCGTCTTCTTCGGTGGCTACGACCGCGAAGACGACGTCTCGGTCGACGACGAGACGATGCTGAAGACCGCCAAGCGCGACCTTCACACGGTCCTCGGGGTGAGCGGCGAGCCGAAGCTCGCGCGATTCTTCAGGTACGTGAAGGCCAATCCGCAACCGTTCGTGGGCCACCTCGATCGGATGAAGCGCGTGAAGAGGGCGCTCGCAGGGCACGACGGGCTTCACATCGGCGGTATGGCGTACGACGGCGTCGGCATCCCGGATTGCGCGCGCCAGGCCGAAGAGATCGCCCGCAAGATCCTCGAACGGTGAACCGAAAGAAGATCGTCCGTTCTGTGCGAGCGGTCGGGGGCCAGCGCCCGACCTGGCTCGTCGTCGGCGCCATGCTGGTCGGTTGCAGCACACCGAGGGCCTCGGCGAAATCACCGGTCGCTCCGCTGCACAGAGAGACGACGGGCGGTGTGCGATCAGAAGCGATCACCCCCGCCGCACCTCCTTTCGCGGAGCCCCCCCCGACCAAAGAAGAGACGGCCATTCGAGCGCTCGCGCTCGCCGCCGAGGCATGCCCGTTCGACACGATCCGAGGGTTCACCTCCGAATGCGAAGCGCTCGACCGATGGGAGGCCGAAGCCGACCTCTTCGTCGACGGACGAAACGATTCTGCGCTCGTTTCGCTCTTGGAGCGCGGTACCGACCGCACCCGATCGCTTTCGTCGAGCAAGCTCGAGGCAGAAGGCTCGGTCTTCCGCGACGACGCGGGGCTCGCCGCGCGAATCCTCACGGTCGCAGAGCGAGAGACCTCCGAGGGCGTCGGAGCGATTCTCGGTCACGTCGTCGCTTCTCTCGACGTCGGCGCTCCTGCAGTGGAAAAGCGAGTCCTCGCGTTGATCGATCGACGAGCGAACCGCGCGCTCACGATGAGCCTGCTCGAAGAGCTCACGACGCACAACGATCCAAACGCTGCGATCGACGCGGCGCTCGCCCGCGCGATGGCCGATCCCCGAGGAGACGTGAGGCAAGCGTCGGTATTGGGACTCGCCCTCAGCGAGGAGACGGTGGTGTGCGCTGCATGGAAACGCGCCCTCGAAGACTCCGATCCGAACGTCGCGCTGGCGGCGTCGCACGTCGTGGCCACACATCGAAGGTGCCCGAGCCTCATCGATCCAGTGCTCGGCTTCATAGGCAAAGGTCAGCGGAGCGGCGTCTTAATCGATCCCGTCGTCGCCGTGACCCTCGCAGAGCTCTGCGAGTCCGATGGGCTCGACGGGCCCCAGCGTGGACTCGCTGCGAGCATCGCCGAAGGGTTCGCCGAGCCCGCGCTTCCACTCGCCATGCGCGAAGAGGCGCTGCGAGCCGCGCTCGCGTGCAGCCCCGACGAGCGCCGCTTCGTGAAGCGCTTCGCCGCCGACAAAGACGAGCGCATCCGGCGGCGCGCGAAGGATCTCCTGAAAGAAGGCCACCGATCGAGCCATGGTCCGAAGAAGTCGCGTGAAGCCGTCTCTCCGAAAGAGAGAAACGCCGAGCTCTGATAGAGTGGCGCAGCTGTCATGTGCGAGCTGCTCGGAATGGAGTGCAACGTCCCGACCGACATCACGTTCTCCTTCACCGGGCTGAGGCACCGCGGGGGACGAACGGCGCACCACGCCGACGGTTGGGGTCTGGCGCTCTACGAAGGCGACGCTGCGCGCATCTTTCTCGAGCCGACCGCAGCGGCACGAAGCCCGCTCGCTCGCTTCGTGAGCGAGAACCCGATCAAGACGCTTCTCGCGATCGGTCACGTTCGGAAGAAGACCCGAGGCAAGGCATCTCTCGCGAACACGCACCCGTTCGTACGAGAGCTATGGGGCCGCCAATGGGTGTTCGCGCACAACGGAACCGTGCGAAACGCGCGCTCTCTCGCGCTCGGTCGCTTTCGTCCCATCGGCACCACCGACAGCGAGCACGCCTACTGCCACCTGCTCGCCGAGCTCGAGAAGGCATTCCCTGCTTACCCGCGCAAGGTAACGGAGCTCTGGCAGATCATCGCAGACGTGGGTGGACACATCGGAAAACGAGGTAGCTTCAACTTCCTCCTCGGAGATGGGCGGCACCTGTTCGCGCGCTGCGCGACCAAGCTTTGCTATCTGATCCGCAACGCACCCTTCGGTCGAGCGCGCCTCTCCGATGCCGACGTGACCATCGACTTCTCTTCGGTGACGACGCCTCACGATCGGGTCGCAGTGGTGAGCACCATCCCTCTGACGATCGATGAAGCGTGGACCCATGGAGAGCCAGGCTCGCTCTGGGTGTTCGACGGTGGTCGTCTGCGCGCCACGCTCAATTCGACTTGAGGGCTCGCGCACCGGGTCGCTTGTCGCACATCGTCGCTTGTCATCCCCGAGCATCGAGGTCACTCCCGCTTTTCGGCGCGGCTTCGTGCTCACAGTCGATAGGTCGTGATCTTTCGACGGAAACACCAAAGAAAGCCGCTTCAAAGACGTAGGTCCTCCGTTGACGCAGGAGAGGGTCCATCGCTAGAGTTTTTGTGTCGCGCGCGGTGCGATCTTTCTGATCACCCGTGTGAGATTCGCCGACGAGCACTCTGCTACGCTGTCACCGCGTGGTCGAGTCAGGTGAGGGCTGCGGGAGGAGTGAGCGTAACCGTCCGTGAGTGAGGAAGAGCAGACACGCGTCACCTCGGTCGGGCCCGCGAAGGTGGAGTCACCGGGCGGCAAGCCTGGCACCGACTGCATCGTCGTCATCTACACGAAGCAGCCGACGCTTTTGGGCAAGCGCTTCGTGCTCGACACGAGCCCCACCAAGGTCGGACGTGGTGCAGACAACGAGATCGTCCTCGATGGCGACTCGGTCTCGCGTCGTCACGCCCATTTCGAAAAGCGCGCGCAAGACTGGATGCTCATCGATCTCGGGAGCACCAACGGAACCTACTGCAACGACGAGCAGATCGCGCACGACGTCACGCTGAAGAACGGCGATCGCGTGAAGGTCGGGCCGACGATCTTCAAGTTCTTGTCGGGCGCCGACGTAGAAGCCCAGTACCACGAGGAGATTTACCGCCTCACGATCATGGACGGGCTCACCCAGATCTACAACGCGCGCTATCTCTACGAGGCCCTCGAGCGTGAGATCATTCGAGGACGTCGACACGAGCGCGATCTGTCGATCGTCATGTTCGACATCGATCACTTCAAGCGCATCAACGACGTCCACGGTCATCTCGCTGGAGATTTCGTGTTGAAAGAGCTCGCGCGAATCGTCCAGCAGCGCATCCGGCGCGACGAGGTGTTTGCTCGGTACGGCGGCGAAGAGTTCTCGATCATCCTGCCGGAGACCTCGCTCGATGGTGCTGTCTCGCTCGCCGAGACGCTCCGACAGAAGGTCGAAGAGCACACGTTCAACTTCCAAGCCGACACCATCAAGGTGACTGTGAGCATCGGTGTCGCGACGTTGAACGACGCCGACAAGCTGGCGAGCGACCTCATCAAGCGTGCCGACGAGCTCCTCTACCAAGCGAAAAATTCCGGCCGCAACCGCGTCTGTCACCAGAAGAACGAGCCGGCCTGATCGCCGGTGACGGCGTCGCGATCCTCGCTCGAAGGAGGCGTCGCCGTTCTTATTCCGAGGCCCGCTCGCGAGCGATCGCATGAAGCCGCCGAGAGGATCGGCGTCCGCCTCCGAGAAGTGCTATTTGCGCGCTGAGGCGCCGTCATGTCAGCAGAGCTCGAAAGCACGGGGACCGCCCTCCCCTCGATGCGAACGAAACCACCAGGGCCGCGGTCGCGCGCGCTCAGCGCTCGTCTCGACGAGCGCGATTGCCCAGCCTTTGCGAAGCGGCGCGCCGATCGCGCGGCTGTGAGCGGCGAAGAAATGGGCCCCATCGTCCTCGCGCGAGGTCGTGGGGCGAACCTGTGGGACGTCGACGACAACCGCTACGTCGATCTCGCGGGCGGCTTCGGTTCCGTGATCCTCGGCCACGCTGCAGAGCCCATCACGCGGGCCATCGTCTCTCAATCCGAGCGCCTGACACAGGGCCTCGGCGATCTGTACGCGAGCGACGTCAAGGTCGCGCTGATCGAGCGTCTCGCGGCCGTTCATCCTTCGAAGGGCGCTCGCGTCTTGCTCTGCCAGTCGGGCGCCGATGCCGTCAGCGGGGCGCTGAAGACAGCGATGCTCGCGACCGATCGGCCGGGCGTTCTCGCGTTCGAAGGCGCCTATCACGGCCTCGGTTACGGCCCACTCGCGGCGTGTGGATTCAAGGAAAGCTACCGAGCACCCTTCGCTCGTCAGCTGAGCCCGCATGTGCGCTTCGTGCCCTATCCCCACGTGAGCGCCGATTCCTCCGTGGTCCTCGAGCATGTTTGCCGCGCCCTCGCCGACGGAAGCATCGGAGCGGTGTTGGTCGAGCCCATCCTCGGACGCGGCGGCCTCGTGGTACCTCCCGACGGATTTCTCGAGAGCCTCTCGAGCATGGCGCGTGCGCACGGTGCCTTGGTCGTCGCTGACGAGATTTGGACGGGGCTCGGCAGGTCGGGGTCTCTCTCGAGGATGGTGCAGATCGGTGCGCCGTTCGACATTCTTTGCCTCGGCAAAGGGCTCGGCGGCTCGCTGCCGATCGCTGCAGCGATCGCGACCGACGAGGTGATGCAGGCTTGGGCACGTGAGGGCGAGGTCGTGCACACCTCGACCCATGCGGGGGCGCCGCTCGCGTGCGCCACCGCGCTCGCGACGCTCGACGAGCTCGATCGGAGCGATCTTTGCGAACGCTCGACGACCGCGGGCGCCGACCTTCGCGCCGTGCTTCGCGAACTGACGACGACGATCGATTGCGTCGTCGATGTGCGCGGGGTCGGGTTGATGGTCGGAATCGAGCTCACGAGCGGCGACCTCGGCCTCCGCGTGCTCCGTTCTCTCCTCGATCGGGGCTACATCGCGACGAGCGGCGGTCGCGGTCACGAGGTCGTCGTCCTCACACCGCCGTTGATGATCTCCCAGGCGCAGCTCGAGGGCGCAGCGAGAGCGATCGCCGACGCTTGCTCGTCGGTCGGTACCTCGACATGACTGAGCCGAGCATCCGCGAAAGCACATTTCTCCACGAGCGAGTCCGTGCGGAGATCGCACGATTCGGGCCCCACGAACCTTCCGACTTCGATGAGCTCGCGCTCGCCATCGCACGTTTTCAGACGACCAACGTAGCGGTCGTGCAGCGACTCGTCGAGGCGCGCGGTGTCGATGCGTCGACCCTTCAAAGCATCGACGATTTCCCTGCGGTCCCAACCGACGTCTTTCGACTGAAGCGCGTCGCAGCCCATCCGGCCGAGCTCGACGTGCGGACGTTTCGAACGAGCGGCACGACGGCTGGGAAGCGTGGTGCCCATGCGTTTCGGGATCTCACGACCTACGAGCAAGGCGCGCTCGCTTTCGGTACCCGAATGCTCTGGCCCGACGGTCCACCGGATCGCGTCATCGTTCTCGCCCCGAGCGCGAGCGAGGTTCCCGACTCGTCGCTCTCGTTCATGATCGACTCGTTCGCCGACCATCTCGGGGTGCCCACCTCGCACCATGTGGACCCCGAAGGCATCGCGTGGCCTGGGCTTCTCGAAGCGATCGCCGAAGCGCGAGGAGCTCGCGCGAAGGTCTTGCTCTTCGGAACGTCGTTCGCGTTCGTCTTTCTGCTCGACGAGCTCGAGACGAGAGGAGGCGGTACGCTCGCGCTCCCGCCAGGCAGTCGGGCCATGCTCACGGGGGGCTTCAAAGGCCGCTCGCGCGAGGTCGACGAGCACGACCTGCGAGCGATGTTGACCCGAGGGCTCGGTCTATCGCCCGATCACATCATCGGGGAGTACGGGATGACCGAGCTCTCGAGCCAGCTTTACGAGCCACGCCTCTCGAACCAAGGATCGCTCTACGTCGCGCCGCCCTGGGTGCGCGTGACGGCCGTCGATCCGGTCACGTTGAGCCCCGTCGGCGAAGGTCGACGAGGTCTTTGCCGCGTCGTCGACCTCGCGAACGTGGACTCGGCCATCGCCATCCAGACATCCGACCTCATCGAGGTGACACCACGAGGCATCTTGCTTCTCGGCAGAGCGCAAGGTGCCATGCTCCGCGGATGCTCTCTCGCCATCGAGGAGATCGTCGGAGGGTCGAGAGCGTGAACGATCCCGATGAAACGCCGCTTCGCCTCGAGCGCGTTCGAGCTGTCGTCGCCATCGGCAAACGAGTCTCCGATCCACGCGATCCCCTCGGTCGCCGAGCGCGGACCGAGCTCACCGATTCGAGTCATCTGAGCCGCGAAGGCGTGGAGCTCGCGCTTCGGAACCACCTCGAAACCGACCCCAGCGACGATGAGCTATCGACTCTGCTCGAGCGCACGCGGGTCGCGACGCGATGCCACGTCGTCTTGTCGGCACAGGTCTGTGTCGGGGCGCTCCGGGCACTCGCGCTCGGGGTCGCCAGCTCCCGAAGGGTGTTCGTCAAGCCGTCACGCCGCGATCCAGTGCTGGCCCGCCTTTTCGTGCGTGAGCTCAGGGCGTCGGGCTCGTTCGTCTCCGCCGGTGGCGAAGTGCACGAAACGTCGTCACTCGAGGTGACCGCTGGCGACCTCGTTCACGCATACGGCTCCGACGCGACCTTGGCGTCGCTGCGCGCGTCGATTCCGGAGGGTGTCGAGCTCAGCGGCCACGGCTCCGGGTTCGGTCTCGCCGTCGTCGAGCCCCGAGACGATCTCGTTGCCGCGGCGACCCAGCTTTCCGAAGACGTGGCACCCTTCGATCAGCGAGGCTGCCTCTCGCCACGATTGGCGTTGGTCGGTGGCGACGTCACGCGGGCAAGACGGTTCGCGGGGGAGCTCGACCTCGCGCTCGCCCGCATCGCTCGCGAGATCCCGCTAGGAAGGCTCGACGCCGACGAGGTCGCAGAGCGGGCTCGCTACGTCGAGATCATGCGAGCCACAGGAGAGGCGTTCGTCGGCCCATCGAACGTCGTCGGCTTCGATCCAGACCCCGAAGCGCTGTGGCTCGGCCCGGCGTGTCGCGTGGTCCATGTGGTTCCAATGGCCCTTGAGAGCCTCCAGCGATTGCTCTCGCCTCTTGCGCCTCATGTCACGAGCCTCGGCTTCGCCGCCGAGGCAGGCCCCCTTCTCGGAGCGTCCCGACTCGTCTGCGCAGGTGCGCGCATCGCGCCGCTCGGCCGAATGCAGAGACCCCCATTAGATGGCCCGGTCGATCTGCGAGAGGTCGGCCGGTTCTCTCGTTGACGCACGCTCATGGGTTCTGCACTGTTCGAGTTTGGGGGCCGTTCTGCGGCATTTCGACGTGCAGCCTGGCGATCTTGTCTCGGGGAAATATCGACTCCTTCGTCAGCTCGGCCGCGGCGGAATGGGCTCGGTGTGGGCTGCGCGCAACGAGCTGACCGATCGCGACTTCGCGATCAAATTTCTCCTCCCAGAGCTCGCGCAGTCGAGAGACACGCTCCATCGTTTCTTCCTCGAAGCGCGCGCCTGCGGACAGATCAAGCACCCCGCGGTCGTCGCCGTTTACGACATGGGCCAGGCCGAAGACGGCACGCCCTACCTGGTCATGGAGCTGATGGAAGGCGAGGGCCTGGACCAGCGCCTTGCTCGCTCGAGCTCGTTCCGCGCTGGTGAAGCCGCATCGTTCGTCGCGTTCATCTCACGCGGTCTCGAAGAAGCGCACGTACGCGGCCTGGTCCATCGCGATCTCAAGCCTGGGAACATCTTCTTCGCCATCGACGATCGCGGCGACATCATCCCGAAGGTCCTCGACTTCGGTGTGACCAAAGCGATCCACAACGCCGATCCGAAGTTCGTGCGGACGAACACGGGTGCCGTGCTCGGCTCCCCCGCGTACATGAGCCCGGAGCAAGCGCGCGGCGACGAAGACATCGACGGTCGCAGCGACGTGTGGTCGCTCGGGGTGATCTTGTACGAGACGCTCACGGGTCGTCCGCCTTTCGACGGTGCGAACTACAACGCGTTGATGGTGGCCATTCTGATGACCGACTACACGCCGGCTCAACAGGTCAACCCGGAGATCCCCACCGAGCTCAGCGAGATCATCGATCTGACGCTGCAAAAAGATCGCAGCAAGCGGATCAGCACGGCGCGAGACCTGGCCGAACGACTCGAAGGTGTTGCTGCACGCATCACCGGAACGCCCTACCCCGGATCGTACGGTCGTCCTCGGAGCATGACGCCGCCTCCGATGATCGCGATGCACCATGCCCCGAGCCCGATTCAAGCCGATCGCCCGAGTGTTCCGCGCGGGGAGACGCCGGGAGACACCGCTGGGCGACGATTCGCATGGGCGAGCGGCGCCGTCTTCACGCTCGCGGTATTGGCCATCGGTGGAGTCGCCATCGCGCGTCAACGCCCGCCTGTCGGCGCCGTCGCAGCGCGGGCGGCGAACGTCCTCGAGATCGATCTGCTGCAAGTGAGAGACGACCTCGTCAAGATGCAGCGCGAGACACAGACCCCGGCTCCACCTCCGTCGGCGAAAAAACCCGACGACGACAAGAGCGGACTCGTGATCGAGCCCGAAGAGTTACCCGACTCTCCGAAGAACTCCGTGAAGAAGAAGCCGAAGAAGACCGACCCCCACGGCGGCGTCGACTCACCCGGGTTCTGAGCGTGACCTGAGATCGTCTCGCGGTCTCGCGCTCGAGACTTCGCGCTCACGCTCGGTCGATCTTCGGTCAGCGAATCGAAACCAGCGAGCGGGCTCTGCGCACTCACACAAAACGGAGAAGGCTCCGGTGAAGGAGCCTCCTCGATTGGCGAGTGGAATGCTCGCCCAGCCAGTGACCGGTTCAGACGGCCGCGTTGCGACGACGTCGCGCGAACGAGAGACCCACGCCCGTCGCCATCACCGCGAGCATTCCGACGCCGAAACCGCTGGTGTCGACCGGTGCCGCGGCGCAGCCAACGCTGCCACCGGCTTTGCAGGTGTTGCCGCTGCAGGCTGCATAGCCCGTCACCTTGATGTTGAGCTCGGCAGCGAGAGCGGCGGCGCAGTCATCGATCGCCGAGGTGTTGACGTATTGACCGTTGCAGAAGATGGCTCCCTTGGGGCTCTCGCACTGCGCTTTGCAACCGCCCTGGAGATTGGCTTCGCACTTCGCGTAGCCGCCGCCCTGGCAATTGATTTGACAATCGGCGTTCGCGCTGGCTTTGCAGCTGCCGCTGCACGACCCCTGACACTTCGCGGTGCAGCTCGCCGAGCCGCTCGCGGTGCAGCTAGCGTCGCATTCACCGGAACAATTCGATTCACAAGACGCTTGGCAATCGGTCTTGTTCATCGCCGTCGCGCACTTGCCCGAGCAAGTGCCGCCGCACTGGCCAGTGCAATTGGCCGAGCAGTTGAAATTGGCGTTGGCTTTGCAATCGACCTCGCAAGTGGTCTGACAGCTCGCGGTGCAGTCGACGTTCGCGCTGACCTTGCACTCGCCGCTACAGGTCTCGTACAGATCGGCTGCGCATTGAACCTGGAAGTTGACTGGTGTGCAGGCGACGTCGCATCCGCCAGTCAGCTCGACCTTGCACTCGGCATGACCAGAAAAGTCGAAGGCTCCGCAGGCTTCCTGGACGGTCTTGGCCGATGCGTTCTCGGCGACGAGAAGCGAGACGGAAAGAGCTGAAGCGGTAAGAAGCAAGTGCGTGACGCGCATGTGTTCGGTCTCCTTGGGTCTTTCGATGGCCGCGCGACGCGCGGCGAAGCAGATGTTTAGCAAGACGCTGACCACGCAGCGAGATTCAGTGGACGAGACGATTTCATATCGTGTTGGAGCCTTTGCTTCACGACGTGCTCGCATCGAGCGTCACACTGCGCGTCTATTTAGCGTAACCGGCTAGCGCAACTGGGTCGAGATGTGCCCGGGACCGTAACGCGCGACCATGCCGTTGCGTGGTTGACCGGCTTTGGGGGGCGAAACGAAATCGCCGCCCACCGCCCAGAAGGCGCCCGTCTCGTCGGCCCAGACCGCGTGGAGGTCACCGTGGGGGCTCTTGGTGAAGTCGTCGAGCCACTGGCCATCGACCTGACGTCGCTTCAAACCGCCGAAGCCGACCGCCGCGACATTGTGTGAAACCCCGCAGGTCACACCGTTCACGCCGTTGGTGAGCGGAACGTCGACGCGACTCCAACCTGCCGCATCGCGTCGCAAAATGTCACGACCGCCCACGGCGTACACTTCGTCTGCGCGGCATCCCCAAACCGTGAAGAGCGTGCCTTTGGCGAGCGGGGGGTTCGACTCCAAGACCCAATCCGGTCCCGTCTTGTGCCAGACCGTGGCCGCCTCACCGACGACGTAGAGATCGTCGGAGCTCGTGCCCCACACCTTGAAGAGAGATGCATGAAGCGGTTGGCCTGGGAGCGCGACGTGCGACCAGGCCGTTCCATCGAAGTGGAGAACGATGTCGTCTTCCTCGTTCGCAGCGCCACCCGGTGTTCCGCCCACGGCCCAGACGTCGTTTTTCGAAAACGCATGGACGCCCCACAACGTCGCCGTGACGCCCGAGGAGCTCTCTTGAAAGCTCTTTCCGTCGTAGTGGGTGATGCGGCCCTTCTCGCCGACCATCCAAACGTCTTGATCGCTCGTCCCGCCGACCCACCAGAAGGTTTCGGCGCCACCGACGTGGAGATCTCGAAAGCTCGAGCCGTCGAAATGCATCACGAGCGATTCACGCCCGTCGTTGCCGAGCGGGCCGCCCACCACGTAGACGCTCTTCGAGCTGGTCCCCCACACCGAGAGGAGCGCTCGGTCGAGCGTGCCCTGATCGAAGACGACTTGCCAAGCAGGTGGCGTCGCGCCGCCGGCGCCGCCCGAGCCATCGCCCGGCGTCGATGGACACGCTGCGAGCGCGAGCGCGGAGAGCGACAGGGCGGCCCAGAAAACGCGCCTCAATGACCGCTCCCACTCGAGACCGTCGATGAGCTCGACCCGGCTCCTCCGCTACCCTGGCACTGCTCGCCGAGCTTGTACCCGGCTTTGCAGATGCATCGGCATTCTACCTGGTTGCCTGACTCGGAACAGGTCGGGCGAACGGTGGCTCGAGCCGACACCGTGATGCCGCTCTTGTCTCGAACCTTGACCTCGAGCATGTAGCCCGCGTCGAACAGGCTCTTCGGCGACCACTCGTTCGGACACACGGGGATGTTGGCGAACGCCGACAAGTCGCTGGCGCTCGTCTCACCCCAACCATCTGACTGAGGGGTGAGGTTGATGGTGCGCGCGTCGAGCCTGACTTGGTTGTTGTCGAGATCGCGAAGTGATCCGGTGATGACGGCACCGCACGGATCGACGTTCGTGACGCGCGCTCCTGCGTAGATCACGCGACCCCCTTGCAGCGGGAGAAGTAGCGGGACCTGGCCACCGTCGACGACGGGATGGCTCGCCCCATCGGTCGCCCAGTAAAGCAGCTCGATTTGGGGCGGTTGCGTCTTGTCGCCGAGGAAAGCGAGCTTGCAGCTCGGCGTCGGACCGTCGCTCGTCTCGGGGCCCGGACACGCCGCGAGCACGACACCCAACGAGACGAGGACCGAGAGCCCCAAGGGTCGCACGAAGGCCGATGGCATCGACGGAACGCTCAATAGCAAACGACGTCGTCGGTCTTCGGGTAGTAGTAAACGAACGCGTTGCAGTGCTCGTTCTTCTCGACGATCGGACCGAACGTGTAGCAACAATCCTGCTTGTCTTCGGGCGTCATCCACTTCGTGCCGTCATACGAATTGAGCCCGGCGCAACCCACCGACGGATCGGGCGGCGTCCACTCGAAGTCGCAGGTGTAGAAGATCCCGCCGTTGGCGGGGATGTCCTTCGACAGCTCGGGCGAGTGCGACATGGGCGGCTCGTCCCAGGCATCGGACTCGTAGAACTTCTGACTCGCCGGAGGCACCTCGGTGCTCTGGCCATCCCACGCGTAGATGTCGAACTGCTTGCCGCGGCTGTGAAAGTGGCCGTTCGCGCCGATGACGTGAACCGGCTCGGGGTTGTTGAACTGGCAGGTCCCCTGGAACGTGGGGCTCGGGTTGCTCTGACAGACACGGATCGACTGCTTCGTCGCGAAGAGTGTGCCCATTTCGGCTTTCACCTCGCTATCGGCGATGTGAAAGAAGTTGATCTCGACCTTCGCGGGCCCCGGCGATTTCTGGCTGGTCGCGTTCACGTAGTGGCTCTGGACCATCAGCGTCTCTTCGGGATCGATCTTGTTCGCGACGCCGTCGGGAAACGTCCAATTGAGGTGCCCATCTTGTTGGGTGTTGGCGACGAGCGGCCAGTCGGACCAGTTGGCGCTCTTGAAGCATTCGCCTTGGCCGTTCTTGCCGTACGCGGTGCCTTCGGCCGGATTGAGCTTCTGAATCGTTCGAACGCGAAAGACGTTCATGTGATGCGAGCCGCTGTTCTGACGGATCTGAATCTCGTGCAGATTGAGCGACTTGGTCGGATCGAGACCGCCTTGGGCGAGCAGGTCTTTCACCTTGTAGAAGTAGCAGTTCTGGATCTCGTCTCCCGCTGCCACCTCGAACTCGGGCACGGCGATTTGAAAGCCCTTGCCCTTCTCCGGCGCGTCGAGCGGTGTCGTGGGCTCGGGAGCCGGGTTCGGCTTCGCTTCGGGCGTGCAAGCCACAGCGAGAGAAGCCGTCAGGGCGAAGCAAGCGAGGATCGTGCGCGTCATGTGCGCCGACTTTAGCCAAATTCGTGCCTGAAGTCCCATTGCGGGAATTCACGCTGGTTTCGCGTCGGGACCTTCCGCGGGGCATGGCATCGATGGCGTGGGTCCCGGAGGTGTGCCGCTGAAAAGGGACCGGCTCGGCTTGAAAGACAGACTAGGCTCGCGGGCCATGTCAGACGGCAAGCCCAACCCCATGACCCGACCGTGCGGACGACACGTGGAGCTCGCTTCGAACGCTTCGGTACGCATCACCCAATGCCCCTGCGGCACGGTCTACATGACGCTGACCGGGCCCGGAGTGACGGTGCGAATGAACGAGGAGATGCTGCGGGCGACCACCGCCGCGTTCATCGCCGCGACCGACAAGGTCGACGAGGCGGGGCACCCGACCATCAACTGAAACGACGATGGGCAACGAGCCTGTGCCCGGTGCCCAATTTCATGTCGCGCGGATCTGTCGCAAACGAAAGGGAAGCCGGGACGAGCCCGGCTCTCTCCCCATCCGCGACGAACACGACGTCGGCGGCCTGGATGGCGCCTTCACGTCGACAGCGCTGCATCAGCAGCGCTGCAGCTCAGCGCTGCAGCTCAGCGCTTGTCGACCGGCACGTAGTCGCGAAGATTCTCGCCGGTGTAGATCTGTCGCGGGCGACCGATCTTGGTGGCGGGATTCTCGTTCATTTCCTTCCAGTGCGCGATCCATCCCGGGAGGCGGCCGAGCGCGAAGAGGACAGTGAACATATTCGTCGGAAAGCCGAGCGCGCGGTAGATGATGCCGCTGTAGAAGTCGACGTTCGGGTAGAGCTTTCGGTCGACGAAGTAGCTGTCGGAGAGCGCCGCCTCTTCGAGCCGCTTGGCGATGTCGAGCAGCGGATCGTTGATGCCGAGCTTCGCGAGAAGCTTGTCACAGGCTTCTTTGATGATCTTCGCTCGCGGGTCGAAGTTCTTGTAAACGCGGTGACCGAAGCCCATGAGTCTGAAGCTCGAGTTCTTGTCTTTCGCGAGCTTGACGAACTTCGAGACGTCGCCGCCGTCGGCGCGGATCTCTTCGAGCATCGTGACGACCTCTTGGTTCGCCCCGCCGTGAAGCGGGCCCCAGAGGGCGCAGATGCCGGCCGCGATCGAGGCGAAGAGGTTCGCCTGAGCGCTGCCCACGAGACGCACGGTCGACGTCGAACAGTTCTGCTCGTGATCGGCGTGCAAGATGAGCAAGAGATGCATCACTTTCCGAATCTCGGGATCGAGCTCGTACGGCTCGGCTGGCACGCTGAACATCATGTTGAGGAAGTTCGCGCAGTAGCCGAGATGATTTTGAGGATAGACGAACGGCTGACCGATCGACTTCTTGTACGAGTAGGCCGCGATGGTCGGCACCTTGGCGAGGAGACGAACGATCGTGAGATCGAGGACGTCTTTGTTCCGCGCATCGATGGCGTCGGGGTAGTAGCTGGAGAGCGACACGACCATGCTCGAGAGGATGGCCATGGGATGCGCCGTCGACGGATAGCCGTCGAAGAAGCGCTTCATGTCCTCGTGGATCATGCTGTGCCGAGTGAGCTTCGTGCGGAACGCGGAGAGCTCGGTCGCCGTCGGGAGCTTGCCGTAGATGACGAGGTAGCTCGTCTCCACGAAGTCACTCTTCTCGCCGAGCTGTTCGATCGGAATGCCTCGGTAGCGAAGGATGCCCTTCTCACCATCGAGGAAGGTGATCGCACTCGTCGTCGAAGCGGTGTTCATGAACGCCGGATCGAGCGTGACGTAACCGGTCTTCGCACGAAGGGCGCCGATGTCGACGGCCCGCTCCTGCTCAGTACCTTCGACGACAGGGAGCTCGATCGTTTGATCCGTTCCCCCTACGTTGAGCGACAACTTGGCGTGTTCCTGCACACCGCACTCCTTTTTATCGGCGCATCCTGGGCGCGTTTAGCGGGCGTAACCTAGCACAGAAGCCGTGCGCAAAAGCACTCTGCCAAATGCGGTTCGTTCGACGGCTGCCCGCACGCGGCAAAAGACCGAGTGAGGAGCCCTGGGAGATAGCCCTTTTCGCTGTTAGAGAGGAGGCTTGGGTTTCATGCTCGCACTTCGGTGCAGCCTCAACAGGTAGGACCGTCGGCTCGGCTGGGGTAGGGCCCCGCCGAGACGAAGCGACTCCGCTCGACAGATTCCAGGCCTTTTCTTAACGGCGGCTCGCTCCTTTGGCCGTTTGAACATCGAAACTCACGCTGGTCGCCGACCCCGAGGGGTCGCACGCGAGGTACGTCATGGTGAGAGCTGTCGTGCAGAACCCCGGAGGCGGGAGACCACCCACCAAGGTGTGGATTGCCGGCGCGCGCGCCGAGCACGCGGACGCCGACCGATTCGCGTTCGAGGTATGTGGGCTCCTTCACCGCTTCGCGACCGAGGTGGTCTCGGCGTTCAACCTCTGCCCATTTTTGCACAACGTCGACAACGGCCTCGGCGCCGTTTGCGTCGTGCTCGACGTCGAGCCTCGGGTCGACGAAGCGCTCGCAGCCATGCGCGCGAGTGAAGCGTCGGTCATCCACGTCGTTTACCCGCTCCTCGCTCGTGGTCAGGCAGAGAGCGCACCATCGATCCCGAACGTGTCGAGCGCGAGTCGCTTCGAGCGGTTCGGGAACGCGCTCGCCGAAGCTCTTCGGCGCTCCCACACCGAGACGCTGGTCCACGCGACGTTTCATCCGGAGCTGGTGGGTGGCACCGAAAATCCTCACAGGATGGTCGGGCTCCTCCGCCGAGCACCCGACCCTTTCATCCAGTTCATTCCGCCGGGCATGCACGAAGGCGGGACCGTGATGGCTGGCGCAGAGCTTCCAACGAAGAGCCCGCTCGCAGAGACTTACGCACGCATCGTCACGGGCGGAAAGCTCGATGAGCTCGAAGGCCTGCTCGCCGAGCTCCACCGCCTTCGCCTGGCTCGCGACGCTTCGTTCGCACAGCTCGTCGCGTGGTAGCACCATGGGTGCAGTCCCATCTCGATTGCGATGTGCTCGTACGACATCGTCTGGACGCGAGCTGACGAACGAATGAAGGCGAGACCGTCTGCTCGGGGCCCGAGCGGTCGATCTCGCCTTCATTCAGTCGTGAAGTCACTGCCTGGGCGATCGCCGACCAGGAACCATCGAGATCGCGATCAGGCGACCGCGTCTTTGCAGGCCTTGATCGGGCGCGCGCGGACCGACTTGCTCGCCGGCTTCGCGGCGAACGTCTGCATCTGACCCGTGAAGGGGTTCTTTCCTTCGCGTGCCTTCGTCGCGGGCTTGGCGACGACGCGGAACTTCGCGAAGCCAGGAACGGTGAAGATTTTGTTCTTCTTGAGCTCCTTGTGGGCGACGTCGACGAGCGCGTCCATGATCGCTTTGACTTGCTTGCGCGAAACATCGCCGACGGTCTCGACCACCGCGTTGATGAGCCCGCTCTTCGAGAGCGCAGCCGACTTCTTCGCGTCTTTCTTTGCCTCGGTCTTCTTCCCAGCCATGGAGTCTCCTTCACGGAACGACGGACTTTGTCCCGTTTTCGCGGCCGATAGAAGCACAAGAGATCGATCGGACAAAGACGAAAACGCGATAACGCACGCTCGATCCCCTACAAAAGAAGGCCGATCCGTTCTTCGCGACCGAGCTCACCTCTCAGGTCGTGCCTCGGCTTCGCGCTCCAAATGCAGGATTTGAACGGCTTTTGTGCACGCTGCACCTGCGCGTTGATTTAGACTCGCACCGATGAAGGCCCCGCGCTTCGTTGGCCGCGCCCTCGCCGTCTTGGGGGTCACTCTCGCGTTCGGTGGCGCTCTGCCTGCGCTCGCGGCGCCTTCCGCCGCGGACAAGGCATCTGCGAAGACCGCTTGGAACAAGGGCAAGAAGCTCGCTGCACAGCAGAAGTATCAAGACGCGATCGAGTCGTTTCGCGAGGCCGACAAGCTCGAAGCGAAGACGCAGTATCGGCTCGACCTGGCTCGTGCGCTCGCCGACACCGGCAAGCTCGTCGAGGCGACCGAGCTCTGCGAGACCATCGGTGGGATGTCGGAGGCGAACGCGACGCAGCAGAAGGTCGCCGCGTCGAAGCTCGCCGAGAAGCTCGCGCCACGGGTCCCCCACGTTCGCATCGAGGTGAGCGGGCCCACCGACGTGACGGCGAAGATCGACGGCGAAGAGGTGCAGGTCGGTCGAGACTTGAAGCGTGACCCAGGCACGCACGTCGTGAAGGTCGAGGCGCCCGGGTACCGCCCGGCGACCAAAGACGTCGTGCTGAACGAGGGTCAGAAGGAGACCGTCACGCTGACGCTCGCCGCCGAGGTGGTGATGGTCAAGGGCAGCGACGAAGAGAAGCACAGCGGCGGAACGATGTGGCCGGCGGGTGTCGCGTTCGGCGTCGGCGCTGCGGGGATCGGGCTCGGCACGGTGTTCGGAATCTTGGCGTTCAAAGCGACGGGCGATGTGCAATCACGATGCAAAGGCAACGTGTGTCCTGCCTCCGAGACCGACAACATCATCGTCGCCAAGACCGACGGCAACGTGTCGACCGCGGGCTTCGTCGTCGGAGGCGTCGGCTTGGCGGCTGGTCTCATTCTCGCGCTCACCGTCGGTCGCGGCTCGAGCGACTCCGCCGAGAAGAAAGACAAGACCGCTCACGTCGAGCCGATGTTCGGGCCGAACGGCGTTGGCCTCGCGGGATCGTTCTGAGCGGTCCCCCACGGCGGTCGGGGAATCCGCACGACCCGACCCGACCCGACCCATCGCGGTAGCCCGCTCATCGGGCGCGGCCGACTCGCGGCCGAGCAGCCTTCACCAGCTCGCGCGGCGGCGTGTCGTCGTGATGCCGACGACGTGAAGCGGCTCGTCGGCGCGTTGAAAGGTGACGACGTCGCCGAAGCCGGGCTGAACGACCTCTTCGGGGCCGTCGAAGAACATGGCACCTTCGCGCATCTTGCTTCGGACGGTCAGCGTCTCGTGGGGCGAGATCAGAACACGACGGACGCGGTGTCGCTCGCCTTGGGGCGTGTACGGCTCGCGCACGACGAGCTGCAGATCGTGGGAAGTCAGCGGGAGAATCTTGCCGCCAGCGGAGCGTTGAGCGGCGGTCGAGCCCGCGGCCGGTCCGATCCAGAATCCGCTCGACTTGTGCTCCTCGACGACACCGCCGAGCTCGATGATGTAGCGCGACGTCGCAGCCGGAGAGGCGTGACAGAAGAGCGCGTCGTTCAAGACTCGCTTGGCGACCACTTGACCGGCGAGCGTGACCTTCATCCGCGCGAGCACGGTGCCGAGCAGCGTGTGTCCGAGGGCGCGTGCGATCGCCTCGTAGGCGTAGCCCCCGCGTCCGGCACAGAAGAAACCGACCGAGGATTCGGGTGCGCTGTTGATGCCGAGAATGGGTACGTCGCTCACGAAGTGCGACGCGCGGAGGAGTGTCCCGTCACCGCCCACGGTGACGACGAGGTCGAAGTCTCTCGAAAGCAGATCCGAGGGCGAGTCGCCGATCTCGGTGGCGATGGCTCCGAGTGTTTGGAACGACTCGAGCACTTCGTCGATCGTGCGCTGGTGCGAGTCGTGAGCGGTCTTCAGGTGCGCGACCGTCGGGTCGCCTCTCTTGATCAGTTTTCGAAGGCGGGCGTCGCCGCGCTCTTCGACGAACATCTGCCACGCCGAACGCTTGAGGAGGTACGCCACGCGCCGGCCCGAGATCCCGAGGCTCTGCGCGTCGGCCTTTTTGGGGCCGGGGGTCGGCTTCGTTCTCGAGCGGGTGCTCATCGGAGCGGCCTATCAGAGCTCCGCTAGCCTTCGAAGGGCAAGTTCCGTCTTGGCGTCCTCGATCTCACCGCGTCGACAGGCCTCGATCGCGAGGTCGAGCCGCACACTCTCGACGCTCGCTTCACGCTCGAGCACCGAACCATCTTCGGTTGGCTTCACGCGCGTGCGTGGATCGACCTCGGTGTGGAAGAAGAAGTGTCGCTCGCCGATCATCGCAGGAGCAGGGAAAGACGGCGGTCCCAGGGCCAGGATGCTCGCGAGCGGGACGTCGAACCCGGTCTCTTCGAAGAGCTCTCGCCTGGCGCAGGCGATCAATCCCTCGGGCGTCTGCTCGTCGGCCTCGACGAGGCCTGCGGGAACCTCCCAGAGCTCCCCCAACGAATCCAGCTCGACGATGGGCCTGATTTCGATGGGCCGGGCGTAGACGGGCGGTCGTAACGCCGAACGAAGGATCACGTGTCGGGCTCCGTGCTCGTCGGTGAAGTGCGGCACCACGACGACGGCGTCCATCTTCGACCGATCGGCGCAAAAGTAAGGGAACGGTTCGCTCTCTCGTCCGTCGGCGAAGAGGGCGACCATCTGAAGCCTGCGTACGTAGATGAACCCGCGATCTTCGACGGGTGGACGAGAATCGTCACGGATGCGGAGTCGGTGTCCGGGAAGACGAGGGAGCAACGGCATGGCTGCGCGAGGATAGGTCAGCCCGACAGAGGTGCGCGAGCGATCCGCGCGCGAGAGGTTGGGTTAGAGAGGGCCGAGTGGGGTCGATGCCGCGACCTCCACCACGTGTATCTTCTGCATGTCGGACCAGCCCACTTCGCCTCCGAAGAGGTAATGCGCGACGGCGTTCGATAGATCGACGACCCCCGTGTGCGCGTTCTGCTCGACGAAGCATGCAGGACCGCCGTCGATCACTTCGACGATTGCGCTCTTTCCGTTGTCGAGGTTCGTGACGCGGATCCGCGCGCCGCATCCGAAGCGATCGCGATCGGCTGCGTACCAATTGATGTGTCGCTCGCACGCCGGCCCGCTCATGTTTGCGCAGATGCCGTCTTGCTGGAGCGTCGCGAGGCACGCGGGGATGCAGTTGTCTCCGGAGTCTTGGTGGCTGACGCCGTTTCCATCGACCCAACATCCGAACGAAGTCGCGATGTAGTTTCCATTCTGCATCTTCGTCTGGCCGGTCGTTCCCGAGCAAGACCAGCTCGATGTTTGGCCCATGCAAGCGTCGGTGCCGCTCGACAGAAGGCAGCCATTCGGACACGTCTCGAAAACGACCTGCCCGGCGTCGCAGCGCCCGCGACCATTGCCGTCGGCCGCGCAGGTGAAGTCGGCCGAAGGAAATTCGGCGCAGGACTGGGTCTGAGGATCGGGCGTTTGCGGATCGGGCGTTTGAGGATCGTTGGTCTGCGAACAGCTCGCCCCCTTCACGAAGCCCTTTGCGGGCGTCTGTTTCAGCTTGGCCATCGTCGCCGGTCCCCACGCGCCGTCTTCGGCGATGAGCTCGGTCGGGTGGTTCTCGTTCCAGAGCCGCTGAAAAGCCTTCACGTCGAGGCCCTTCAGGTTCTGACCACCCGCACCGTGAAAGTCGTAGTGAACCGGATCGCCGCTTCCGAACCAGTCGAAATCTCGAGCCCCGAGGGCCGTCCGCCACGCGCTCGATTCCTGCACGTCGATCGCGAGCCCCGACTCGTGGTTCGAGGCACCAGGCTTCGCCGCCAGACCGATGCCACATCGGCCCTGTTGGTACCAACGGTACACGAGATACTGTTGTGCAATGGTTCTGAACATCGAGTTGACATGCATGCTCTGGTTCGGGCGCGACGCTAGAGCGCTCATCAGCGCGTCACGGCCCGGCTTGTCGAGGTAGCCGAAGACGTTCGGCCCGAGCGTGAGGTTTTGCGCGCTCGGAACCTCGACGAGAGCGTTCGGAGCGAGGCACCGCATCTCGTCGATGATCTGCTGTGAGAGTGGAGCGATGCTCGAGGTCGCACAGCTCTGGGTCATCGCGTCCTCGACGGTGCCCGAGCTCACCGGATCGCCGCGGTCTCCGGTCGGCTCGCTCGACTCGGGCGGATCTTCGGGAGGCGGCACCGCGCAGCCCGTGACCACGGCGACGAGGAGTGGGGTGATGAAGGCGGCGCGACGGAGAGAAGAGGGCACGACTTCGACGGAGCACGCGTCGTGCCACACGAACGACGCTCGGTTTCAGCGCACGATCGGCTCGAAAGCCAGGTCGAATCGACGCCGGCGGATCAATCTCTCAGGATCTTCGGCCGCTCTGCGATGACCTGGGCGCGTGTAGGAGAGCCAAGCTCCTAGCCACCGAAATCTACTCGCCGGCGCAGTCGGCTGTCGTCACTTCGGATCGTCGTCGGTCGCGATGCGAAATCCGGGATCGCGCGGGGTGGGTCCGACGGCCTTGTCGGTGGGCGTATAGCCAAACCGACGTTCGAACTCTTCGGGCGAGCGCGGCCAATCTCCTGCCACTTTGCCGAACCGGCGCTCGAAGTCGTCGCGGCTCGTGGGCCATTCGGCCGCCGTGGTGGCTCTTCCGGGAGGTGCGCCAGATGAAGGTGCGCCAGATGAAGGAGCGCCAGAAAAAGGTGCATCGGCAGGAGGCGGAGCGTGCGCGGACGGTGCGCGCGGATCGAGAGTCTCTTGAGCTTTGGTTCCCCAAGTGTGGAGCTCTGCTCCGACGTAAGTCGCCACGTTGGTTGCTGCGCGCAGAAGCTCTTTGCCGCTGTCTTCGATGGTCTTGCCCAAGCCGCCCTTGTCGAGCTCTTTCTTGATGCCCTGACCCGCGCTCTTGGCGGCTCGAAACACCTCGGAGAAGCCCCGCTGAAGGGATTCTTTGGCCTTATCGGCAGGTCGCTTGGGATCGCTCATGACCGGATGGGTATGCGGCCGCGGCGGACGCGGTGCAAGGGGAGCCGAGAAGGTCGGGCTCGGTGCGCCGATGGCGCAACGCCTCAGGCTGCGGAATTGGAGCGATTGGACGAGCGAGCAGCCGGGACCGAGCCGACCATGCTGAGCGTCGTGCGATTGCGGCCGCCCTGCTTCGAAGCGTAAAGCGCCGTGTCGGCAGCCTTGAAGAGCTGCTCCCATGACGCCCCTGCCGACGGGAAAGTCGCGATGCCGATCGAGCAGGTGACCTTGACCGACTTTCCGTCTTCACTCGCCACGAAGGTCGTTCGCTCGAGCTCTTCGCGAACGCGCTCCGCGAGGAGCATCGCGCCCTTCTCGTCGGTCTCTTCGCAGATGATCACGAACTCCTCGCCGCCGAACCGGGCCACGCTGTCGGTCGTGCGCTTCGCGCGCCGAAGAATGTCGCCGAGACCCTTGATGATGACATCACCGACGTCGTGTCCGTGGTTGTCGTTCACCTTCTTGAAGTGATCGATGTCGGTCACGAGCACCGACAGACTCCGTCCGAACCGCTTCGCGGCGGCGATCTTCTGCTCGGCGACGTCGAGCATCGCCCGCTTGTTGAGGAGCCCGGTCAGGCCGTCGGTGGTAGCTAGCTCTTCGAGCCGACGAACCATGCGTGCACCTTCGAGCGACACGGCCATGTGGCTCGCGAGGACTTCGAGCGTCCCTCGAACAGCCTCACCGAATGCGCCGCGCTTCTTGGAGCCCAGCACCAATGTCCCGAGCGGGTGGTCGTGTGCGACCAGCGGAAGGACCAGGATCGATGGCATCGAAGGAGGCGTGATGTGGCGCGTGAACACGACCTGCTTCTTCTCGTCGTAGGCCCCTCGATACGGGAGGGGATGTCGATTCTCGAGCGCCATCGACACGAGCCCCGCGTTGTGACGAAAACGGAGGCCCGTGATGTCGGTCTCGTCGAAATCGCCCGAAACGGCACGAATCTCGTGGCTCTTGGTCGTCTCGTCGAAGAGCGTCAGGGCGGTGTAGTCGACGCTCGTGATCTCTCTCGCGCTCTTCACGCCTGAATCGATGACTTCGGCCTCGGTCTTGGCCGAGCCGAGGGCATCGGCGGCGCGGTAGAGCTTTCCCTGTTCGACCTTCGCGCGCTCGAGCTGGAGAAAGACCCGCTCGTTGTGGATGGCGCGGACCGCGTAGCGCGAAGCTTCCTCGAGCATCGCTTCTTCGCGTGCCGTGAACGGACGCCCGTCGGCGCGATCGGCGACGAAGAGGCCTCGCACCTTGCCGTGCTCGAACACGGGCGCGACGCTCACGGCTCCGACAGGGCACGCTCCGGCGTAATAGGGGAGCTTGTAACCAGGCTTGAGGTCGGAGAGGCTGACGGGGGCGCCGCGCGAGATCGCCGCTCCGAACACGCCGTCTCCAGCGAGAAAAGGGCCTTCGACGAGATCGGGTGAGTCGGTCACGAGCTCGCTGATTCGTAGATGCGTACCCGCGTCGTTTTGCCAGAGGAGCATCGCGGTCTCGAGGTTCAATGCCTCACGCACGAGACGAAGCGCGAAGAGCACCGACTGATGAATCTCCTCGACGCCCGAGCGCGCCAGGCGGTCTTCTTCGTCGACGCGGCTCTCTTTCTTTTGCGAGCTGGGCGCGCCGAGGAGCCGGTAGCTCCGCGCGTCGTCGCGCAGGCGATCCATCTCGTCGCGAAGCTTTGCGCTGGCGAGGCCGCGAAGGCGAGCGATCTCGGTCCTGAGAACGGCGGCGTTGAGACCCGTGAACACCATCATGAACGCGATGTTCGGCACCGCGGCGGCGAGGTTCGGCTGACCGAAGGCGACGTAGCGAATCAAGACCTCGAGCGTCGCTGCGAGCGCGAGCGCAGTCAGGGCCGCGAGCGGGCGGGCGAAGGCACTCACGAGCGCGAGGCAAACGAAGACCGCTGGATAGGCCTCGCCGCCGAACGCACGGTCGGCGCGAACGACGAGGAAGAACGCCGCTACGACAGCCAGACAACCGAGCTCGGCCTCCGCGAGGTAGCCGGTGTCGAGCGCCCGGAGTCGTCGCGCGACGCTTCGAGCGAGGAGCCCCGTGACGAGCACGCCGAGGAGCGCGGCGTGGAGTCTCTCGAGCGGGCTCACAGCGTCGAGCACGACGAATGCTCCGAGCGCGAGCGCGCCGACGAGCGACGTGCCGAACCGAAGCGTGCGCCGAAGTGCGAGGGAGATCCGTACGAGCGGTGACATCGATTGGGTCGGGGCTACCAGAATCGATGTGATCCGGACCAGTTCCTGGCGCGTGGCCCTCGGCGTTCGTCCGCTCAGAAGCACCGCGCATGAGTTTTTCAACGGGCTGCTAGAGTGTCGGAGTGCGGCTCGGCATTCGACTCCAATGGCTGCTCGCGTTCGGTGCGCTGCTGGTCTTTTCGTTCTTCCCGCTTTTCTTCGCCGTGTCGCGCCTGACCCAGGCGTCTCTCGCAACTGCGAAAGAAGGGGCTGCGCGCGAGCTCGGGCGTGCCGTCGGAGGTCACGTCAGCGACGCGAGCAAGAGCCGTGATCCGGAAGCGCTTCGTGAGCTCTTGGCAGCCCAAGTCGACCCGTCGAGCGTGCCAGCGATCGCGGCCTACGACCCGAATGGTGTCCGACTGGCCGTTGCTGGTTCCGAGACAGACGCTCTGCCGCAGACGCTCGGTCCGAACGTCGAGAGCTCCACCCCGAAACGTACGGTGTCGGGAGCTCGTCTGCTCGTCGTCATGCCAGGAGATATCGGACGCGCGACCGTCGCCGTGCTGCTCGCCATCGACGTGTCGACGGGTCCGACGGCGGCCCTCGTTCGCCTCATGGCGCTCTACACGGGGATCGTGGCCGTGGCGCTGCTCTTTCTCGGTTACCTTTCGATGACGAGGCTCGTGGTTCGCCCGGTCGAGCAGTTGTCGCGCGGCGCCAGCAAGGTCGCAGACGGCGCACGAACCTTGGAGCTCCCCACCTCGGGTGCGCGCGAGCTGGTCGATCTCGGGGTCAGCCTGCGAGCGATGACCGAACGTCTCCGCGCCGACGAAGAGTCGCTTCGGGCGAAAGTCGACGAGCTCGAAGCCACGACGCGTGAGCTCAAGAGCGCACAAGAAACCGTCATACGCTCCGAGCGTCTCGCATCGGTCGGACGGCTCGCAGCCGGTGTTGCACACGAAATCGGAAATCCCATCGCAGCAATCTTGGGCTTCGAAGAGCTCCTCCTCGAAGGTGACCTACCGAGGGAGGAGCAGCGCGATTTTCTGCTTCGAATGAAGCGGGAGACCGAGCGGATCAACCGTGTCTTGCGTGATCTGCTCGACTTCGCGCGAGCGCCGACGAGAGCTGCGAACGCGAGCACGGGCGGAGTCGGCAGCGTGCAGACCGCCGTCGATGCGGTGCTCACGCTCGTCGCGCCCCAGAAAGAGCTGCGAGGCGTCGAGATCGTCCGAGTCGTCCCGTCGGATCTACCGCTCGTTTCGATGGCCGAGGAGCGGCTCGAGCAGGTCCTGTTGAATCTGTTGCTCAACGCCGGAGATGCGGCTCCGCGACCCGACGGCAGGGTTTCGATCCACGCAGCTCGGCGCGATGGCGTGGTCGTGGTCGAGGTCGTCGACAACGGGCCTGGGCTTGCCGACTCGGTGAAGGAGTCGCTGTTCGAACCGTTCGTCACGACCAAGGAGATTGGCAAAGGGACCGGCCTCGGACTCGCGGTTTGCCGAGGTCTCGTGGAGTCGGCGAACGGCACCATCACCGCCGAGAACGCCGCCTCGGGAGGCGCGCGTTTCATCATCACGCTGCCGGTCTCGCTTTCGGAGTGACCGTGGCCTCGGCTGCGATGGCGATTCAGAGGTCGACGTCGCCCTGGCAGGTGAAGGATCCGAGCCCGTCGCGAGGCGCGGCCCAGAAACGGTAGGGCGTGTACCAGAAGCCTGCACGCATCCCGACGCTTGCCTGCCGCCACGCCCCGATGAGGTGACCGAAATCGCGCAACGCGCGCTGATCGATGCTTCCGCCCAGGAGATCGAACGCAGTCCAATCTTGCAAGTAGTCGGATTGGATTCCGTCGTCGGTGACGAGGTAGCCGAAGCGACCTCCGATCGATGCGATGAGCGCGCCCGTGTTGCGGACGTTCGTGTGCGTGTGATCGGCGCATGGATCGACGAGGACGCGATCGACGGGAACGTCGAAGCTGCAAACGAGCAAGTGGGCCAGAAAGAAGGCTTCGATCGCCGACGAGTGAATCGCGCCTCCGCTCACGGTCACGAGGGGCGCGACGCCGGCATGGTAGGCATCGGCAGCGCGTCGGGCGCGGGCCACGTTCACATCGAGAAGCGCCATGTCGCTGTCCGACATGGCGATGCATGCGTCACCTGGCTTCCACTTCGAGACGACACTCTTGTCTTGCTTCGGTTGGCCGTATCCGAACGTTCCGACGACTGCGTAGGGGAACCGACGCTTCGACGGTTCGCGAGCCCACTCTCGAGAGAGGCTCCGTAGCGCGCGGGCGTTCTGAGTGGCGGCGGCTTCGCGTACCGACTCGGACAGACCGCACGCAAGCTCGAGGGGCGCGCGTCGCTGTGAGCGCCACGACGTGGCTGCGATCTCGTAGATGGCGGCGCGGCGCTCGACCACCGGCACCGATTGATCGTCCGGGTACCCGCATCCCTTCGGCGTTGGATCGACGGTCACGCGTGAGCCGTCGTAGCGAACGGCGACGAAGCACCCTTCGCGCGCGAGCTCGGGGAACGACGTGTGCTCCTTCGCGCGGGCGTCATCGGTCGCCGCCGACCAGTCACGGCACGCCGCATCGGCTCCGAAGTCGTCGGGGGGATGGCCCGTCGTGGCATCGGGATCGAGCTCGCGAGGTGCGGTCGCTCGTCGAAAGCAGCCGACTACAAGCACCGCGACCAGAGCGAAGGAGCGAATCCTCATCGTTCGATCCGAAAGCAAAGCTTCTACAAAGCCGAAGACCCTTCACGAAACATCGCTCTGCGACGTGTACGCGAAGGGTTCGGTGGCACAAGCCGAGAGACCTCAGGGGACGCTGAGGGTGATCTTCTTCTTGGTCGGGGTGTAGACGTTGTCGAGCTCGCCATCGACGACGCGCATTCCGTCGCCGGTCGCTTCGGCCGAGCCGAGGAGATCGAGGTAGCTCGCCTGGCTTCCATCGATGAGCTTCGAGATGAACTGTCCGAGCGCATAGCCGCTTTGGTACGAGGGGGCTTCGACGGCGTTCGTGATGAGGTCGAGGTTCTTCGTCCCGCCCTTCTTCAGCGGGATGTAGTCGGCTTCGTAGTAGTTGTACGACACGCAGCTGTCGATGAAGAGAATCTGGTAGCTCGACGGGAAGTCGGCGGCGGTGAAGTTGTCGGGGTCGAGCGGGCCGTAGCCGATCATCGAGTGGCCGTTGTAGAGAAAGACGTCGCTGTTCTTGATGGCCGTCTTGTAGGGCGTGGTCGAGTTGGCGTGACCGAAGTACGCGCGGAGCTGGATGGCGACGTTGCGGGTCTTGGTGGTGCCGATCTTGACCTTGGCCGGGAGCTCGAAGGTGATCCATCGGTCGGAGATTCGGTCGGCGACCTGCTTCTCGAGGTCTTCTCGATCTGCGCTCGTCAGCCCCGCCGGAAAGCCGGATCCGTTGTGGTAGTTGATGAAGTCGGCGAAGCCGAGGCTTCCGACGCTCTTGCCCGACGCGAGGGTGTAGCTCGAGATGTCGGCGCCGCCTTCGACCTCGACGACCTTGAAACCGGGGCGGGCTTGGAGCACCTCGTCGAGGCTGACCATCCATTGCCCGTAGCCCGAGTCTTTGTAGAGGTCCTGCGCCTCGTGATCGATGACGCCGTTGAGAAGGCTGATGACGAGCTTGCCCTTCTGGACGCCGCCCGCGTAGAGCCGGTCGTACTCGGGATAGCTCTTGCCGGTGTTGGTCTTGTCGGCGCCGAGGCTCATCGTGACGGGAAGGTAAAGTCGGTTCGCCTCGACGAGCGCGACCTCTGCGTCGGGATGCGCGAGCTTCTTTCGTGCTGCGGTCAAGGTGTCTTGCTCGGTCTTCATGGCGACCTTGCACGAGGCGACCGAAGGCTCGAACACGTACCAGAGGTCGCTGGCGAACTCGTGCGCCTCGGAGTCGTTCTGAGTGCACTCTTTGACGATACGATCGGTCTCCCCGGTGTAGCTCGGGCGCAGGATGGCGGTCGCGAGCGAAGAGCGCGTCGACATCGTGACCGGCACGACCGCGTCGTCGACGTACGTGTACCGAACCTCGACCATCGATTGACCGAGGTCCGTCGACTTCGAGGTGTCGATGACCTTGACCGTGCGCTTCTTGAACGTCGCCGGATCGACGCCGACCAACTCGCGGTTGTTCACGCCGATGCCGCTCGTGCGGAGCGGGCCGAAAGCGCTTCGGGTCTGGCGGTGCACGGTGTCGAGGATCTCGGAGTCGCTTGCGGTGGGCGACACGTAGACGAGGCCTTCGAACTTGAGCTCGCGGGAGCGCGCGCGGATGCTGGTGAGGTCTTCTTCGTCGCCGGTCGCAGGGTCGACCGCACAGCCGACCAGACCCGTGCTGGCGCCGAGGCCGAAAACCAACGCCAACCATCCCATCGAGCGGAGCCTTGCGTTCATGAAGGCCCCTTAAGCAAGGGGTGCACCAATTTTACGTCAGCGTGAATTGGCGGTAATTAGGCCGAAAGATGAGTGCGTATCCTACCAACACCCCGATCATTCTGGATACCCGAAGATCCATCCCTGGGGGACGGATTCACCACAGAACGTGCGGCCCGAGCGTCGACTTGGGTGCGAGCGATTCCGCGCCGCTGACCAGCTTGAGGGTTGCCTTGCGGGCGGCCAGCACGAGCTCGAAGCGAGCCTTGCGGTCGTAGCCACCCCCCTTCGCCCGATCGTAGCTCAGCGAATCGTCCATCTCGAGAGGAACCGAGAGCGGACACTTCGTGTCTCGCTGCTGCTCGTCGCGAAGCACGCATGCCGTCACGCGGAGCACACGCGTCGTGTAGAGCCCGTGATCGCCTTCGTTCTCGTCGACGTCCTTCTGCTCGGTTCGCACCAGCACGACGTGTCGTCCGCCGGTGGTCCGCTCTTCGAAGCCGATCACTTTCGTGTGACTCGAGACTCCGGTCCCGCCCGAATCGAAATCGCGACCAAGTTGCACCATGGGTCGAAGACCTCCTTTCGCGTTGGAGACGAGCAGTTGCAGGGCTTCGCCGACGGCGCCTTCTTCGGCTCCCCATCTGAGAACCGAGAGCTCTCCGCTATCGAGCTTGGGCGCCGAGCGCTCGGCTCTGCAGATGGGTTTCGCGTCGTTCGGAAGATCGAGCTTTTGCGGCGCGAGCAAACAGTCGCAAAGCGCCTGCGTGTTGGGAAACTCGCGATCGCAAGGGAGCGTTGGCGGTGGAGGAACGCCGGCGCCTTCCGCGGCTTTTCCTCCGAGCGACTCGAGGCGTGCCTGGACGGCGTGGTTTGCGCGCAGAGAAAGCGACTCTTCGTAGCGCTTCTTCGCGGTCTCCTTGTCTCCCTTGGCTTCGGCGACTCGACCGAGGTTGTAAAAAATCTGGGCGCGCACGCGAGGCTCCTTCGCCACGGTGAGCGCGTGCTCGCTGATCTCTTGGCTCACCGCGAGATCACCCGCATTCATCTGGGCGAAGCCGAGCTCCGAAAGAATGATCGCGTCGTCGGGATCGATCGAACGAGCGAGGTTGAGCTCCTCGGCCGCCTCTTTCCATTGCCCTGCCTGCGCGAGCTTGCGGCCCGATCTCAGGAGCGCGGACTTGTCGGGAGCTCGCTGCGCCGCAGTGCTCGCCGACGGCGCGCCAGACGGCGCAGACGCGCCGCTGGCAGAGGCAGTCGCGGTGGGTGTCGCACGGTCGGAAGGCGAGCCACAGCCGGCGAGAAGAGCGAGTAGAAGAAAGACAGCGCGCGTCGAAGCGGTGGACATCGAGAGCGGGAGGATACGCTCATCTCCGTCCGCGCATTCCGCCTTGCGGCTCAGTTCGTGTCGACTCGGAAGCAGTAGTCGGGGTTGGTGTTTCCCTGATAGCCGTAAATTCGAGCCCAGTAGGTTCCGGACGCCAGCCCGCTCAAGGTGATCGATTCGTCGTTGGTGTGCGAGTACGAGCCGTCGACGTAGTTGAGCGTCTGCGCCGAATAGATCTCGAGATCGAGGTCGCCCTGCCCTTGATCGAAGGTGAGGGTCGCGGTGAAGCCGTGCGCAACGGCGAAGCTCCGCCAATCGACGTCGCTCGAGCAAATGCTGAGACTGCAGTAGTCGGTGCCCGAGGTCGCTCCCTTCGCCGAGGAGGAGGTGTTGTTCGGCTCGGATCCGTCGGCCACGCAGGCGCAGATTCCGCAGTCTTGGTAGCAGCTCTTGCAAGTCTCGGTGGCTTGGCAGGTGCCGTCACCGCACGCGGCGCAGGTGCCGCAATCGCTCGGGCAGCTCGTGCAGCTCTCGATCGCATCACACGTACCGTCGCCACACGACGGTCCGCAAGCGCCGCAATCCGAGGCGCACGTCGTGCAGTCTTCGTTGGGATCGCACTGACCGTCGCCGCACTGCGCGCCTTGCCCGCCCGTCGTCGTCGAAGTCGCAGGTCCGCCGACGCCGGTCGTGGCGCCCTTGCCTCCACTCGTCGGAGAGGAGCTCGTCGAGCCATTCGGCCCGTGGGTCACCCAAGGACCACCCCCTTCGCCGCCGGTCCCATCGGCTCCGATGGGATCGCTGTTGGCGCACCCGACGACTGCGGCGAGCACGAGGAGAAGCGAAGCGCAGATCGATCGGTTCATGGACGAGTGACTTGCGCTAGCACGGGACGTGCCGCACCGAAGGTCGATCAGTCGAACGAAAGCAGCCGACGGAAACGAGCCGCGGCGGCGCGAAGGCCCGAAGGGTGATGGCAGGCGACGACCTTGCCGGTGTGACCCGAGATCGCGACGAAATAAGCCTCGCCAGCGTGGCGCTGCGCTTCGCCGCCGTATCGATAGCCGGCGTAATAGATGGGGTACAAAACGAAGTGCGCGCTTCGGACCGAGGGCTCGTAGGTTTGGTAGAGTGCATTGCTGGGCGCGACCGCTCGAAGCACGAACTGCTTGGCCTCACGCTCGGCGCCCGCGCGATCGACGTCGGCGTCGACGCGTTCATCGATGTCCATGTCGAGACGCGCCGTCTCGAGGGGCTCGAGCTCGTGCATTCCGATCTCGATGGGGGTCTTGTCCGAGAGGAGACCGTCGAGCAACGCGGGCGCTGTGGTCTCGTATGGAAACGAGGAGCGCGCTCGGATCATGAGGACGGCGTCTTTGTGACGCGATCCGCCCATTGGAATCGGTAGTTGGGTGCGCCCGCTCCCGACGCTGAAGCTCGACAGACCGACGTGGTGACCGTCGACGCTCGCGTCGACGCGCCAGAACGGGACGAGCAACAACCGCGGTTCGTCGACCACTGACGTCTCGATGTCGGCGGGTCGAAGCGTTCGATCGAAGATCGACGCGTGAATGATTCTTTCGGCTTCGGTGCGCTGGATCGAGAGCGGCGCGAGAAAGGCTTCGGTGTCACCCGGTGAGATCGGCCGCGCGATCCGCTCGTAGATCCGGTTCATCGCGTCGAAGCGTACGCCCTCATGAAGCCCCTCGCGAGCCGGAGGCGACGAGCCGACTCGCTTCGAACGAATGCGCTGAGATTTCGACGTCTCAGGGCTTCTTCTTTTTCTTCTTCTTCTTGGGCTCGGCCTTCGGGGCAGCGCCGTCGCTCTTGGGCGCGGCGTCCTCGCCGTGGAACTTCCCTTTGAGGGCCTTGCCGGCGTAGCGCGCGCGCGGCGTGTCTTGGGTCACGTCTTCGGCGTTGGGTCCGAGGAGCGTGCCGCACATCGTCTTGCAGACAACGTCTTTTTCTTTGCACTCGCACTTGCCCTGCGACTTGAGTTTCAGCTTCTCTTGCATCTCGGTAACGGTGAACTGTGCGGAGTGCTCGACCTTCGCCATGGTCCAGCCGTCTTTACGCTGACGGGCCGTACGTGGATCTGTGGGAGCGCCATCAGGCTCGGCACAGCAGCGGAAGCTGAGGAAGTAGTAATAGAAGTCTTCGCCGTGCGTGTAGACCTTGGGTCGGCACTGGTTGCGAACGCCGCTGTACCAAGGGCCGCCGGTGTGGACGCTGTCGAACTTGCCGCGGTTGCCGTTGGGGCTCTGCTCGCTCGAAGACACTTCGTCGGCGTTGCCAGGCATGTCGAAGACGCCGAAGTCGCTCACGCACTCGGGCTGACTACCGCTCCGCACGCCGCGCCAGAGTCGCGCGAGCTCGGTCGGATCGCGCTTCTCGACCTTCTTCATGTTGGGGTCGTCCCAGAGATTGTCGCCGTTGCACTTCAACGGATCGCGCGTGTAGCCGTACGGGAATGGCTTCATTTCAGGGCCTTCGCAAGCAAGAGTCCACTCGCTCTCGCCGCACATGCGCTTGCCGACGGCGGCGCATTTCACTTCGGCCTGGTGAAAGCGGTTCATCACCTCGGGTCGTTCACCGGCCTTGTTCGGCCACTCGTATTTGTCGATGCAGTAGCGCTTCTTGATCTTCTCGCCTTTGCACTCGCTCTTCGGCTCGAAGATTTCGCAGACGCGTTTCTTGTTCGACTCGGCCCACCATTCCTTGACGCACGTCTGTTCGACCTCGGTGCAGTAGTCGCCTTCGATGAGGACCATGTCTGCTGGGCACGAGGTCGGCCCCTCGACTTTGTGCGGGGACTCGTCGCTCAAAACCGCAGCGCTCGCGCTCGGCGCAGCCACCGGAAGCGACGAAGGAATCAAGTCGGCCGGAGGTGCGCTGGCCGACGAGCGTGGCGGCGGTATCGGCTCGGGCGGAGGTGCGCTGGAGCATGCGGCGAGCACGAGAAATGGCAGCGCGAAGTAACGGTTCGACATCGTTCGCGTGGCCTAGCACTCACGGCACGCGGTGCGAAGAGGGGGTCCGCAGCGGCTCGATCCAAATCTTGGCCCGACCTTTCGATCTCCGATAGCGACGGCACTCGAGCTGAGGAGCACGTCGATGGAACAAGCTCTCGGTAGCAAAACCAATCCCCTGAGAAACACCGCGGTCACCGCAGGTGAGCGGATCGAGCACGACTCGATCTTCGATCGCGACAGTGGCGACGATCTCGGGTCGAACCACCCGGAGTGGTGCGTCGATGTCGGCGACGAGCTCAAGGCGATGAACAAGTTCGAGCTTTGGCTCGCGCTCGGAACGGGAGACGTCGGTCCCGACGCCCGCGTGTGGAAGGTCGGTCGTGAACGATGGCAGCCCGCCTGCGAGATTCCCGATCTCGCGTGCGCCCTCAAGCTCCACGCCCAGGTGCTCATGGCGACGCTCGCGAGCGCCGAAGCCGTGGCCGAAGAAGATCGCGTGACGTTGGTGCCGGGCCGCTTGCCTTCGCTCACCTCGCTCGCGCGATCGATCGAGGCACCCACGAGCGAGCTCTCCGAACGGACCGAGGACGAACACGTCGAGGAGAAAGAAGTGAGAACGATCGAAAGTGACCTCGGTTCGCCAGAGCCTCTTCTTTTCTCCAGCGTCAGTCCCAAGGCGCCCGAGGTAGAGGCCAAGAGCGTCACGCCCGGGCCTGCGACCGTCGAGCTGCCCGAAACCATCATCTCGGAACCGCTCATCCGTGCTCGGCGAGGGCTTCCCCGAAGAAAGGCGATCTCGCCTTGGTCTGGGGTGGCTGCGCTGGGCGCCCTCGTCGCGACCTCGCTCCTGACGCTCCCGAGCGCGTTCAAAGGCGCAGAAGGAGCGGCGGCGGAGCTTCCGTCGGTCGCCCTCTTGCTCCCGGCCGCGCCGAGCCCCGACCTCCCCCCCTCTCGACCGACTGTCGAATCGCTCGCGCCGGCCACCATCGGGCCGCTCGTCGACCTGCCGGCCGAGCCAAAAGTTTCTTTCGAGGCGCCCGGAGTGGCGGAAACGCCCGCTTCTGCGGCCATTTCGACCCCTATCGAGGCTTCGGTCGCCCACGTCAGTCACCCTTCGAAACACCATGTCAGGCCGTCGAGCGTGTCGCCGTCCCACCGAGGTCAGGACAGGAAGCGTCGACACGACCGCTGACGCATGGCCAAGGCCGAGAGAATTGGCTATGGTCCCGCCTCGATCCCGCGTCGTTCAAAGGCAGGACAGAGGACTTTGAATCCTCGAATCGTGGTTCGAATCCACGCGCGGGAACCGCATGACTCTGCCGATGAGCCTCGGCTCGTGGGTCGAGTCGTAGGCTCGCGACGCCGCGAGGGCATCGAAAGAAGCTCGATTTGCCGTCTGCCGAGCCCGTGAAAGACGATGCGACGCAAGAAACGAAATCGTGGCGTCGAGCCTCTCGGAACGGTTCTGTCGCGCGACAAGCTCGTGAAGTCGCTCGCCGTGGAGTCGCACGAGCCGATCCCGCAAACCGACTGGGAGCAAGCCGTCGGCTCGCGTATCGCTGCCAAGACCCGACCCCTCCGACTCGAGCGAGGCGTGCTCCACGTCATCACTTCGTCGGCAGCATGGGCCCAAGAGCTCTCGCTGCTCTCCGAGAGCATCATCATCCAGCTCCAGAGGCTGGGGTGCGAGGTAAAGTCGCTTCGGTTCAGAGTCGGCAAAGTGGCGCCTCCCGAGCGTCCTCCGGCACGCGAGAAGCGCCGAATGCCGCCGTCGCTCCCGCTGCCTCCCGATCTCCGCGGAGCCGTCGATGCCGTGAAAGAGCCCGAGCTTCGTGAAGCGATCCGCCGGGCCGCGGGGCGCAGCCTCGGTTGGCAAGAGATGCTGGCGAAAGATCGGGCATCGAAGAGCTGAGGTCGACTCTCGGCCCGGTCCGAATCGTGGACGGAGAAACCAACGGAGAGGCGAGCGCTCTATTTCAGAGCGCAGAGCTGCTCGACGCCTTCGATGCGCTGGAACAAGAATCGCTCGGTCGGCGAGAACTTGAGCTGACCGACGCGCATCGCTTCGACGTATTGACGAACGATGCGGAGATTGGGTGACTTCACCTTGCGCACGACGGCGTGAAGCTCGTCGACGACCGGCGCGGGAAGAAGCCGGTTGCAGGCCAGATAGATCTCGAACACGTAGTCCACCCACGCGCCCTTCGACGTCCCCGTCGCGAGCTTCATCGCGTAGGAGACCGCGCGGTCGAGCGCCGAGCTGTCGAGCGCGCTGCCTTTCTGAAGCTCGGTCAAGAGCTCGTTCAAAATCGGGCTCAGGATGCGTTCGGCTTCTTCGGCGCGGCCCATGAACAGCGCCTTGTCTGCGACGCCAGAGAGAAGCTTGAAGGTCGCGTCGAGCTTGCCGGGCTTGGGTGCAACGCCCGAAGCCGTGACTTCGTCCGCAAAGGCAGGAGCGCTCTCCCGTGATTTCGCAGCGAGCGACGATGCTCGTGCAGCGTTCGGCGCTCGGGGCGCTATCGGAGGCAACGCTTTCAGTGCCCGCTGGACCTCGACGAGGCTGATGTCGCCGAGCGTTTGGCTCAAGGCTCGTCCGGCCGAGAACGTTTCTTCGGCGGTCACCTCGGTCAGAATCATCTCTTGGCCGCCGATGGAGACGCGGTCGCCGTTGCGGAGCCTCCGCTCCATCAAGATCTTCTCGCCGTTGACGACGACACCATTCCGGCTGCCCAGGTCGACGACGATGACGCTCACGGGCGTGACGCGCAACACAGCGTGCCTCCGCGAAACGAGGGCGTCATCGAGCGCGAGCTGACATTCGTCGCTCCGACCAATCACAAACTCGCCTGGCGGTAGCTCGAAATCGTGAGCCTGGTACCGCAGTCGAAACTGCATCAGCCCGAGAGCCTACTTCAGGCTTGCCAGCTCGACGAGCCCCTCGATGCGAGAGAGAAGAAAACGCTCGTTCTTGTTGAGGCTCTGGCTCTCGCTGGCCAGAGCCTTGGTGTAGGTCTTGAGCTTGGAGAGGTCGATTCGCACCTTGCGAAGCAGGGAATAGAGCTCGTCGACGGTCGACTGGGGCAGGAGCTCGACTCGCGCGCCATAGAGCTCGAAGACGTAGTCGATCCAGTCGCCGTTGCCGTTGGCGCTGGCGATTTTCAAAGCCAGTGTAGCGGCGCGCTTGACGGCTAGGGCGTCGATGGGTGCCGCCTCTTCGTGAGCCGCGATCTTCTTGGCGCGCGAGAGCATCTCGAGGAGCGGCCTTTCGAGGAGCCGAACCGCATCCTCGGGACGACCGAGCGCGAGCGCCTTGTCGGCCACGGCCCCGATGAGGCTGAGCTCGTGCACGCGCTTGTCGGGGTTGTCGGGCTCCGAGAGGTGATGGCTGCTCGTCTCGGTCGGCTCGTCGGCGTAGAGCTCGCCAGCCGTCATCGTGTCGAACAGGGGCCGCTTGACGTGAAGCACCGCCGCAGGCTTGTCTCTAAGGCCGTGGATCGTCATCGTCTGCGAGCCGATAGTGATGAGATCTCCGTCGGCCAGGGCCTCTTGGCCGCTAATCTTCTTGCTGTTCACCGACACGCCGTTTCGGCTGCCGAGATCTTCGATGTGAGCGGTACTGCTGACGACCGTGAGAAGCGCGTGGCGTCGCGACACGAGGGCATCGTCGAGAGACAGCTGACACGAAGAGCTGCGGCCGACCACGAAGTGCCCCTCAGGGACCTCGAGGTTGTGGCCCATGTAGCGCAGGCGGACGGTCATGTGTGCCCCGGCTGCAGCCGTGAAATCAGGCGCAGAAACCGGAAGATGGTTCTCGGATGCACCATCAAACCGTAGACTTTGACGTCGCCCGACGCAAAGAGTCGGAGCGCTTCTCGAAGGCGCCCGATGCCCATTCGGCCCGGCAGTAGGTCGCGAAGCCTTGGCGGCAGAAGCTCGTCGAGCTTGGCCAATGCCGCGCTCGGGCCGCCGAACGTGACCGACGGTATCCCGACATTTCCGTCGTGAATCACCAGCCGGCCGAGATCGAACCGCAGCGTGAGCGCGTCGCCCGTGTCGAAGGGGACGATCAAAATGCTGCTCTTCAACGACATGAACGATCGCTCACGAGCCGGATCGCCGTCGACGCTCTGGCGGATCCGCTCCGCGAGCTGCGAAGCCAGCGGGTTGTTCTCTGCGCCAGGGGCTAGGTCGATGAGCGGTTCCACGAAGCCGTGCGAGGATGCGGGTGCGCGCGTGGCTGGTCAAGCAAACCGGCCGTCGTAGGTGCGGGAGGCGCGCAGAATCTCACACGGCAAACGGTAGATGACTGCCGTCGGCTGGTTGGAGGATGCGTTGCACGGCTTCAGCGTCTTCGATACGTTTCAACACCGGCAGAAGACCGCTCATGGCCGCTTCACCGAAGGCACCACTGGGGGCGAAGGCCCGCGCCTTGGGTCCGTCGAGCACGAGAAAGAGGTCGCGCCGTCCTCCTTCGGAAGGCGTGTCGATGACGTCGACGATTCGTTCTCGGTCGAGATGAAGCTCTTCTGCGCCGCGCTGAATCAGCACGCGTCGATCGGTGATGAGGTACCGCGTGTCTTTGACGAGCCGAGCAGGTCGGACCACCGAGAGGTAGACGACGGCGACCGCGATGACGCCGAGGAACGCGACTGAAAGCGTGACCGCGACGACCAGCGCGATGAACGAGACCGACTCGGGCTCGAGGCCCGCAGCCAGCACCGACTTGACCCCGTGGATGGCGTGCACGGCGACGTAGATCGCCATGGTCACGAGCCCGAGGCCGAGGCCCAGCGACGCTCCGGCACGTAGGTTTTCGGGGAGCCACTTTCGCCAGCCCTCCGACGGGTGGGCCGACCAGAGGACCCGCTCACCGTCGTCGAGGCGTTGCGCGAGGAGACGGTGACCATCGCCCGCCGGAGCCGACGGAGTGACCCCGCGAACGAATGCCCAGACACGGTCGGGCGCGACGATGTCGGTGAGAACGATCGTGAGGCGGCGGCGCAAAGCGCCGGTCGGCACCGCGCGGACGAGCTCGAGGTCGCCGACGCCAGCGTGTGTCGGGTGCCAATGGATTCGGGCGAAGCTGATGGTCCGCCGATCGATGAAGCGACGGAGCTTTCCGCGGCGAACGATGATGCTCCGTTCGGTGATCGTGTACTCGAGCTCCGACCTCCACCATCGCGGAAAGCGCATGAAAGCGAGGCTCAACGTTGCCATCCAGCCTGCGAACAGAAGGAGAGACCCGACCGGCGCGTGGAGCGCGGTGGCGACGACCAGCGCAGTGAGCGTCGTGATGAGCGCGATGGCTCCGCAGGCGAAGGAGCCAACCCGATAGATCGGTGGAACCGAGACGAGCTTGGAACGTCCGGTCCAGATGATGGCATCGCCAAAGGTTGAGTCGCGCTCCATAGAGATCGTCAGGACTGCCTCATAGGGTGACGATGGATCGACGGCACGCCAAGGGGTTGTGTGACTCCTTTGCGAGGTAAGTGAGAGTCGGGCTCACGTGTGAGCCCAGCGAAACCCCGGTTCGCCCGCTGGATCTGCTTGGGCCGCGACGAGGATGCGTCGAAGACGCCTCCGACAGACCCGCCGAGGGCTCCAGGTTTGGCTCTCGCCAAGTGATCAGTGAGGCAGCGGTAGCCGGTGAATCCTGAGGCTTTCTTCAGGCTCGGGTTTCTTTCGATGGAGCGCTGGGCTGGCGTCGAACGCCTTGGCTTCTTTTTCGGTGAGCCTGAGACGCGCACGCCCGATCGGGAGGTAAAGATCGTCGGCGGCGGCTCGCCTCATGTAGTCGCGCCAATCGTATATCGATTGGACGTACGCGGCTTGTCGAACCCACGGATCTTTGGCTGTTCGGGCGACGAGTAGCTCGCCGAGCGCGGCGTACCAGGCCGCATCGTAATCGGGGACGAAGAACCAACGGGGCGGCTGCAGCTGGCTGTCGTTCGGGTCGTAAGTGCGCGCGCGCGCGATCGACGCCAACGCTCCTTCGAGATCTCCCGAGCGATCGAGCGCGACGCCGAGGCTCCACAGCGTCGTCGAAGCCAACGGCAGCTCGTACGAAGAGAGCGAGTCGATCGAGGCGCGGTACCCGGCGATGGCCCGCGTCACGTCGCCCTTCACCATGTAGGCCTCGGCTTGATTCGACAGAAGCACAGCGCGGCTCCGCCCGATGGGGTCGAATGCGAGGCTCGACTCGTACGAAGCGATCTCGTCGTCGACGCGCCCGAGCCGGGCGTACGCGATAGCGAGATCGGAGTAGGCGTCGGCCTTGAGCGACGCGACCGTGTTGCTCGTGACCACCTGGCGATCGAGCAGCGCCGATTGAGCGTATTCGTCGAGATCGTGGAGAATGGAGGCCAGGCGAGCGACGACGACCGGATTCTTCGAGGTTTTGGCGCCAGCGTCTTCGAGAGCTCGCTTGGCTCGCAATCGATGGATCTTCGTCACGTCACCGGGTAGCTCGATGCGAAGAATCTTTTCGGTCTTCTTCTCCATCGCGTCCTCGTGATCGGCGGCGTCGAGCGCTGCCGCCTCGCGATGGACCACGGCCGAGCGAGCCTTCGCCCAGACGGTCGGCGTCGCGTGTGCGCCGCCGGCGGCCCAAAAGACCGAGGCGCCCATCGCAATTGCGAACCTCTTGTATCGCATCACTTGGTGCGACCGGGTTTGTTCGGCTCGGTCTTTTTGCCTCCGTTCGAGCGCTTGACCAGCGAGAGCCGAGCCTTCGCAGCGTCGCCCCACGAGACGGGCGGGCTCGATTGGAGAAATTTCGCCCACGCATCCGCTGCGGCGAGCGAGCCTTTGCCTTCGGCGACGAGAGCCGTGAGCGCCAATCGTTCGTCGGGGGAGACCGCGTAGCCTTTGCCCTCGTCGGTCAGCGTCGCGCCGCCTCGAAAAGCCTCTGCAAGCGCGATCGATGCCTTGTCGGAATCGCCCGATCGATCGAACACGAGTGCGATCGAATAGAGAACGTCGCCTCGCATCGCAGCGGTCTGGCTCGATCGTGCCTCGGCGAGGTAAGCGGCTGCGTCTGCCAAATCGGAGCGCCCCGCATCTCGAACGCCCGCAGATCCGGGTCCACGCGTTGCGCCACTCGTTGCGGCGTGCGCCATCAAGGCGTGGGCCGCCTGGAGATAGACGAGCGGACGCGCGGAGTCTGGTAAGAGCTCGGCACGAGGCACGAGCGCTCGGTAGTACGCGGCGGCGTCGGCCGCTTTCCCGCCGAGAACGAGCGCGCGGGCGTAGTCGTTCATGGCCTTCGGCTCGTCGAGCGATCGCTTGTCGAGCGCGAGCGCATGATCGAAGGCTTCGAGCGCAGACCTCACGTCACCCGAGGAGAGGAGGGCACGAGCGATGGCGACCGAAGCGCTGGCGCGATCGGGCAACGCTGCGTCGGCCCGCTGAGCCGCAGCGAGAGCGCCCTTCGGGTCGGTGGTGATGAGCGCGTCGGCTTTGGCGATCTCGTCGCAGAACGCGCCGAGCGTTGGCATTCTCGCGAGACGCCACACCGAAGCTTTGCGGCTCCCGGCGCGCGGAAGCAAGGCCGCGCACTCTCGAGGACGGTTGGTCGCCGCGGCCAGTGTCGTGAGCGTCGGCCCGCTGTCGGCAGCCACCGTTGGCAAGCCGATGAAGAGCCCGATGACCAACGCGATGGAACCCACGACGCGAGTCTAGCACCGCCCCGGCGCCGCCCCATCGCAAGTCACCGCGCGAGCGCCGAGAACGTCGGCCGGGAAACGTCGACGACGTCGGTGTCGACGGTCAGGCGTCGAACAGGTCGCGGATGATGATCGTCTCGTCGCGACGCGGACCGACCGACACGATGTGGACGGGTACCTCGGTAGCCTCTTCGACGAATCGCACGAAGACCCGGGCATCTTTCGGCAAATCAGAGAACGCGCGCGCCTTCTCGAGCGGCTCTCGCCACCCTGGAAACGAAGCGAAGATCGGCTTCGCTGCTTCGAGCGAGAACGCGGGAAGCTCGTTCGTCCGACCGGAAGGCGTGTCGTAGGCGACGCAGACCTTCACCTCGTTGATGCCAGTCAAGACGTCGAGCTTGGTGAGAGCCCAACCGTCGATGCCGTTGACGCGAGCGGCGTATCGAAGCGCCGGGATGTCGAGCCACCCGGTGCGTCGCGGCCTTCCGGTCACGGAGCCGAACTCGCCACCGCGCTCGCGAAGTTGACGGCCGATTTCGTCATCGAGCTCGGTGGGAAACGGACCTTCGCCGACGCGCGTCGCATACGCTTTGGTGATTCCGACGACGCGCTGGATTCGGCTCGGCCCGACGCCTCCACCGGTGCAAGCGCCGCCCGCGACCGCCGAGGATGAGGTCACGAAGGGATAGGTGCCGTGATCGACGTCGAGAAGGGTGCCCTGAGCGCCTTCGCACAAGACGCGCTTCTTCGCCTTGAGCGCGTGATCGACGAGGAGGCTCGTGTCGGCGAGGAGCGGGAGGAGCCGCTCACGGTGCTCGGTGAGCTTTGCGACGATGGCACCGACATCGGGGGCTTGCCCGCCCAGCGCACGGATGACCGGCGCCCACGCCTCGACGGATTTGGCCACGATCCCATGGGTTCGGGCGAGATCACGCAGGTCTCCGAGTCGAAGACCGCGACGGGCTGCTTTGTCCTCGTAACACGGACCAATGCCTTTTTTCGTGGTGCCGATCTTGTCGCCGCCTGCGCGACTCTCGCGGAGCGCGTCGATCTCCAAGTGGAAGGGCAGAATGAGGTGAGCTCGATCGGAAAGCACGAGCCGATCTTTGGTCGATACGCCGCGCGTCTCGAGGGCGTCGATCTCGGCGATGAGAACCGCACAGTCGATGACCATGCCTTGTGCCATGACGCAAATGGCGTGCGGCTGGAGGATCCCGCTCGGCACGAGCCGGACGACGATCTTCTCTTCACCGACGACGAGCGTGTGCCCGGCGTTGGGCCCACCTGCGTAGCGAACGACGACATCGGCGCGCTCGGTGGCGAGATCGACGACCTTGCCTTTGCCCTCGTCGCCCCACTGCGCCCCCACGATCACGACTGCCGGCATTTCGTACAAACCTCTCGTTCGGGTCCGTCGTCTTATAGCGCGGCGGGCTTCGGAGGCAGCCGAATTCGCGCGTGGGTCGACGACTCGCGGGTCGACCCAGCGGATCGCAGGTTGAGCCGAGCCGTCGACGGGGCTACGAAGGTCTCATGACCGACAAGCCGGAAGGACGACCCGAGGGTCAAGGACACGCGCACGGGCAGGGGCACGGGGCCGAAGAGATCCCGCGCATGGATGTGAACGAGCGCGGTGGAAAGGGTCCTGACGGCCAACCGCAGGTGAGCAACCGCAGGCTCTTCATGCAGCTGCTCGTTTTCGAGTGCCCGCCCGAGACCAGCCCCGAGAGCGTTCCCGACGCCCTCGTCAAGGCACTCGAAGCGCGCGGCGCCAACGCCGTCGTCTACGAAGACACCGGATCGCCGCGCGGCATCGGCTTGATGAGCTTCTCCGAGAACCCCGCCGACTTCGTCGAGAAGGTTCGCCCCGCCGTCAACGAAATCGGCCCCAAACCGCTCGTTCAGCGTACCGAATTCACGATGATGGGTCGCTCGTACGCCCTGGGTCACGAGGCCGACCTGAATTTTTGGCTCGTCGATCGTCCTGGCCAGGTGGTCCAGAATCCCGAGTGGAATTGGCACGTGTGGTACCCGCTCCGGCGGAGCGGCGCCTTCGCGAAGCTCGACCCACGCGAGCAGTCTGCGATCTTGCGCGAGCACTCGATCATCGGCCGTGCCTATGGCGCCCAAGATCTGGCTCACGACGTGCGCCTCGCTTGCTACGGGCTCGACGCCCACGACAACGACTTCGTGATCGGCCTCATCGGCAAAGACCTGCACCCGTTGTCGCACGTGGTCCAGTCGATGCGAAAGACACGACAGACGAGCGAGTTCATCGCCGAGATGGGTCCGTTCTTCATCGGTCGCGCAGTCCGGCGCACGAAGAAGGCCTAGCGGCGCATGCCGAGGGTCTCGGGGCTGCACCACGCGGCACACGCGTGGTATGTGTGCTCACGGCGAACATGAGCCTTCAAGCTGGGCAAATCGTCGCGGAAAAGTACCGAATCGTCCGCACGCTCGGTCAGGGCGGCATGGGCGAGGTGTACGAGGGCGAGAACCTCCGCATCCATCGGCGCGTCGCGATCAAGACGCTGCTCGCGGGGGTGTCGAGCCGCACCGACGTCGTGCAGCGCTTCGAGCGAGAGGCGCAGGCCGCGGGCCGGATCGGCTCCGAGCACATCGTGGAGGTCCTCGACATGGGCGATCTCCCCGATGGAAGCCGCTACATGGTGATGGAGTTCCTCGAGGGCACGACTCTCTCGGACCGCATCATTTCGCGGGGCCGAATTCCCTCGCGTGAGGCAGCGCGCCTCGTGAGCGAGCTGTGCGAAGGACTCCATGCAGCTCACGCGGCGCAGATCATCCATCGCGACCTCAAGCCAGCGAACGTGTTCCTGCTGACGACGAAGCAAGGCCGCGCCGACTTCGTGAAGATCCTCGATTTTGGCGTCTCGAAGTTCAGCGTGCTCGCCGACGAGATGAGCATGACGCGCACCGGCGCCGTCGTGGGGACGCCGTATTACATGTCTCCAGAGCAGGCGAAGGGCGCGAAGTTCATCGACGCGCGCAGCGACCTCTACTCGGTCGGCGTCATTCTGTACGAGACGATCACGGGTCAGGTTCCGTTCAACGCGCAGACGTTCAACGAGCTCATCTTCAAGATAGCGCTCGAGTCGCCACCGCCACCCGAGTCGTTCGTGCCCGATCTCGATCCGCACTTCGCGAGCCTCGTTCGAAAGGCGATGGCGCGTGAGCCGAACGAGCGCTTTCAGTCGGCGCTCGAGTTCAAGCAAGGGCTCGATGATTGGGCAGCCGCTCACGATCGCGCGCGCTCGTCGGGGCCCGCAGGCGCCGGGGGGGCGTTTCTGCAGGGCCCCGCGGGTTTCCGTGGCGGCGGCACGCAGATCCTGAATGGACCGGACGTGGCCGCCGCCGGTGCGCAACCCTTCGGTCCTCCGCAGCCGGCCTTCGGAAGGCATCAGGCAGGAGGGCAGCAGGCAGGAGGGCAGCAGGCAGGAGGGCAGCCCGCGCAGAACGCAAACTGGCAGGGGCCGCCCCAGTTTGACGCATCGCAGATGCAACAGTATCATGTTCCACAAAATGAGCCGCTGTCTCCAGGAGCCGAAGACACGTCACAGGTCGCGCCGAAGAAGAGTGGGAGCGCCACGCTCGCGTTCATCATCGCCTTGCTCGTAGTGATGGTCGGTGGTGGCGCCGTCGCCGCCGTCATGTTCACGAAGCACAGTCGAGAGGCCGCGAAGACGTCGTCGTCGACGGAGCCCGCCACATCGGCGAGCACGGTTTCCGCGCGCGCGCGCGGAGCTCAGGCCACCGAATCGGCGGCAGTGCCCGGCGCCTCCACGCAGCCTTCGGCAACTTCGGTGTTGGCGTTGCCCAATGCGAGCGGCGCACCGACCGACTCGGCGTCGACCGATCCGAAGGGCACGCCGCCCGTGCCGACGAGCCACCCGACGGGCCCGGTGACGAGCGGCGGGCACACCGGTCCGATGCCGACGGCCAAGCCCACGTCTCAGCCGAGCACGCAGCCGACCACCAAACCCACCTCGGGGCGTCCGATTACCGGCGATCTCTGAGAGCGAGAGACGACGCGCCGTCGATCGACGGTAGGGGCCGCGCTGGACCGTTGCGCAGGGTCGGAGCTGATCGCACGGCACGACGAGGATATGATCTCGGGAGATCCCTCCGGAATCGGCGCGCGAGGACCGTCGGCACGACTTGCAAACGGGCGAGCCTGGCGGCTTTGGCGTATGCTGTGACTTCGGGAGGGCGGGGCCGCTCAATGTCGCTTCAAGCGGGACAGATCATCGAAGGGAAGTACCGCATCGTCCGTGTGCTCGGAGAAGGCGGAATGGGTGCCGTCTATGAAGGCGAGAACACCCGCATCCATCGTCGGGTCGCGATCAAGGTGCTCCACGCGAGCGTCGCGGGCAAAGCCGACATCGTTCAGCGATTCGAGCGCGAAGCCCAAGCGGCCGGACGAATCGGTTCGGAGCACATCGTCGAAGTCCTCGACCTCGGGAGCCTGCCAGACGGCGAGCGCTTCATGGTCATGGAGTTTCTCGACGGTGAGCCGCTGGGCGATCGCATCAAGAATCGCGGAAAGCTCGACGCGCTCGAGTCGGCGCTCATTCTCCGTCAGTTGCTCGAAGGGCTCGGAGCGGCGCACGCCGCCGGAATCGTTCATCGCGATCTCAAGCCCGACAACATTTTTTTGCTTCGTTCCAAGGGCGGAACGAAAGACTTCGTGAAGCTCGTCGATTTCGGCGTCTCGAAGTTCTCGGCGCTCGATGCCGAGTTCAGCATGACCCGCACCGGCGCCGTGATGGGCACGCCGTTCTACATGTCGCCCGAGCAAGCGCGCGGACAGACCGTCGACCATCGGAGCGATCTCTACTCCGTCGGAGTCGTCGCCTACCAGATGATCACGGGACGCGTACCTTTCAACGCCGACACGTTCAACGAGCTCCTGTTCAAGATCGCCCTCGAGAGCCCCGAGCCCGCCGAGCTTCTCGCGCCGGGGCTCGATCCGAACTTCAGCGCGATCGTGATGCGCGGGATGGCGCGCGATCTGAATCACCGCTTCCAGAGCGCCGCCGACTTCCGAGGGGCCGTCGACGGGTGGCTCGCGCAGAACGGACACGCACCGCACGGCGGTCAGCCCGCGCATGGCGCATCTCATCCGCATTCACAACCCGGATACGGAAACTATCCGGGCGCGCTCGCCCAATCGGGTGGGGGGCTTTCGGGAGGTGGCACCTCGAGCCCACCATGGGGTTCGAGCTCGGGACCGACGGGATCGGGCGCCAATCATCCGGCGATGCCGATGGGAGCCTCGCAGCCTGGCTACGGGCTCAGCCATTCGCAGGCGCAGCAGGGCCATCGCCAGCCCCAGGCGCAGCTGGGTGGATCGCACCCCGGCCCCGGCTCCCCGGGCGCGAATCCGATGAACCAATCGCAGATCGCGATGGCTGTGACCACGGGTCAACCGGGTCGCGGCGGTGCCGTCATCGCGGCCGTGATCGCGATGGTGCTGCTCGGAGTCGGCGGCGGCATCTTCGCTTTCAAGTACACCGGCGCGAAGATGCCCGGCGTCGCCGCTGGCGGAAAAGAAGGCGCTCCTCCCGAGAAGAGCGCCGAGGCCCCGAAGACCGATCCGGCCAAGGTCGACGTACCTGCCAAGACCGATTCAGCGAAGGGCGAAGAGCTGAAGCCCATCGACTCCGCCGCTCCCGTGACGAGCGCCACTGCAGCTCCGAGCGCAGGCGTTCCCGGCGCGGGAGCTCCGGCGAGCGACACCACGAAGGTAGCTGGAAAGACCGATCCGTCAGCGAAGCCTCCTGGTCAGAAATCGCTCGGCGTGAAAGCACCACCCCCGACGGCATCCGGCAAAGATCCCCCCACGAAGCCGCCTCCGCAGACCGGCAGAAGCATCGACGGCAGTCTGTAGCGGACGTTTTGGAGCCGACGGTTCGAAGCGACCGAACCACCCGACGGCTCGCCCGGCGCGCGCGCTCAGCGACGCGTGGTCGGCGACGGACCACGACCCGCGTCGCCGTCGAGCACGATGTTCTTCAGATAGAGACCTTCGGCGGGCGCCGTGATTCCGAGGGCTCGTCGATTGCCGGTCGAGAGCCCGCGCTGAATCGCTCCGGGTGCGATGCGATCACGTCCGACATCGACGATCGCACCCACCAGAATTCGGACCATGTTGTAGAGAAAACTCGAGCCGGTGACGTCGACGCGAATGAGGAGCGGCACCTCGGGATCGAGCGAGACCTCGACCCGCTCGAGAGTTCGAACGGTGATCGCGCGCTTGTCGCCGGCCGCACGAAACGCCGCAAAATCATGGGTCCCCACGGCCATCGCGGCTTCGGCTCGCATGCGCGCGAGGGCGTCGTCGGTGGCGATGTCTCGGACTCGCCAAACGCGCCCTTCGAAGAACGGGGCACGGAACGGATCGGCGAGAATGAGATAGCGATACGTCTTCTGGATCGCGCGGAACCGGGGGATGAATCCTCGTTCGACGGCCCATACACCACGAACCGCGATCTCGGACGGCAAGCTCTTCGCCAGACCATGAAGCCACGCCGTGAGCGGCAGCGGTAGGCTCGGATCGAAGGCGACGCGCTGGTCGTGGGCGTGGACACCGGAGTCGGTTCGGCTCGCGCCGCGCACGTCGCGAATGTGCGGATCGACGGTTTGCAATGCACCGAGAAGCTCGCCAGCCACGGTTCGGTGATCGCGCTGCATGGCAAACCCGCAAAAAGGGGTTCCGTCGTAAGCCACGGAGAGCATTACGCCGCCGAGCTCATCGGTGTCGGCTCCGATGCCAGGTCCGGTCAAAGGTGTTAGCACGACTCGTACAGCTCGCGCAGCGCTCTACTCAGCGATCTTGAAGTTGATGGGCACGTTCAGCGTGACGCAGCCGTTCGCTGGCGGAGGGAGCGACACGTTGCGGAACCGGTTGAGGACGCACGACGAGATTTCGCTGCTGCCCATCGTGTCGTTCGCGATCGACGCGCTGCACACGCTGCCGTTCGCGCCGACTTGAACGCTCACGACGATTTTGCCCGACGCGGCCGACGTGCGGAGGGCGCGGTTGTAGCAACCCTGTGCGGAGCCTGCGATGCCCTGCACCTTCGAGTTGAGGGCGCTCGAGCTCTGGCCCTCGGTGCACTTGCTGCACGTACCAGCGCCGCCGCCGCTCGAGCTGGCAACCTTCACCTCCGCTTTTCCGGCATCACCCGCGTCGCCGCCCGCATCGGGCAGGTCTTCGAGCTTGGGCGGAGCGGGGGGCGGAGGCGCGTTGTGGACGACCTCGGGCGGCTTCGCCTCGACGCGCGTGGTCGGATCGGTCTTCGGTGAATCTTTCCGAGTCATGAAGACGATACCCGTGATGGCCGCCGCCAGAAAAAGCACTCCCAACAGGTAAACAGCGCTGCCGGACTTCGGCTCACTCGATTCGGACACGATTCAGGACCTCCGTGAAGCGGGAAGTAGAATACAGGCAGGCGGCCGAGATTCAATGCGCGTGTTTTGCACTGCGTTGGGCATGACTGCACATCGAGAGAACGGTATGTCGGACGGAGTGGGTGTCACTGAACAACAGAAGCGCCGTGCCAAGACCCTGCGCCTCGTTTCGCTCTTGGCTTTCACACTCATTCAGATCGTCGCGTGTCGCGAACCGCTGAACGCTCCACCGAGCGGCGGGCCATCGCTTTCGACGAGCGTGCCGCCGAGCGCAGGAGCGGCGTGCGAAGAAGGTCGGACGACGTGCAACGACGAGACCACCAAGAGCGTTTGTCGTGCTGGCAAAGAGACGCTCGAGACATGCGCCGAGGGCTCGGTCTGTCTCGCTCGAAGCTGCGTGAAGCTCGTGCTTCCCGACGACGCGCAGCTCTCTCGCGACCGCGTTCGGACGCTGGGCAAAGACGGCTGGTTGAACGGATGGTCGGCCGTCACGCCGCTCTCGAAGAAGGCTGTCGACGGGTTCTTGCAGAGCCTCGACCCGACCGTCATCGGAGGGCCCAAAGCGTTTCGCCCAGTGTGTGCACGCGATGGATTCGTCGTGCCACGAGCCCGTGGGGTCGACAAAGACGACGGGCAGATCGTCTCGGTGGCGAGCGCAGCTCTGCTCAGCGACCAACCCCGACGCGCCCACCTCTGGGCCTCGGTCTCCGGGAAGCTCCGCGTCTTCGTCGCGACGAAAGAGGTGCTCACGATCGACGAGATGCACGGCATCGACAAACGCCCGCTCGTCGACGAACACGTGGCCGAGATCGATCTTGCCGAGGGCTCGACACATCTCACGGTGGTCCTCGAAGCACCGGCCGATCCGATTCGAGTCGGTGGGTTCTACCTCAGACTGAGAGAGCTCGACGGCTCACCGATGCGCGGCGTCGCGGTGGCCGAACGCTTCGAACCATGCTCGTCGACGTCTCTGCTCGACCCCGGCGCGGTGCTCGGCATCAACGCATCGGGGTTCTTCTTGCAACTCGATCCGGTCTATCGTGGTCTCACGCCGCGCGCCGCGAAACCCTGGCCGGTGTCGGTCGAGATCATTGGCGCGGGACGAAGCGTGGCGACGGAGAAGGTCGAGGGGTTGACCGCCACCTCGATCACGACGCCCGAGCACGGCGGGTTCGAGCTGAAGGCGCGCCTCGCCGAGCAGGGGTCGACCGAAGTCCTCTTCGCGCGAACGATCCCGGCGTACGGGAGCATCGTCGGCCGCGTTGCGAAGCTATTGGCAGCCGTCGACGCATCGCGATCGAGCGCGAGCTGCCCGCCTGGTAGCCGCGACAGTTTCGAGCTTTCGGTCCGCGCGCTCGTCCGCCTGCTCACGAGCGGTGACTCCGACACGGCCTACATCGAACGAAAACTGAAAATCGCCGAGCGGCACGCAGAACGAATCGCGCGTGGCGAAGATCCATATGCAGGAGAAACCGGCGTGGTGGAGCGTGCCTATCGATCGGCGCTCGATGGCAAGCTTCAGCCGTACATCGCGTTCATCCCCAAGTCGCAAGACAAAGGCAAGCCCCAGCCTCTCGTGCTGATCTATCACGGGCGTGACCGGCTCCCGGCTCACGCCCTCCGCACCCTGATTGGCGAGGCCCCGGACGACCACATGACGCTCCGATTCGCCGAGCGAAATCTCCCAGGGTTTCCCGACCAAGGTGCGCTTCTGGTCGCGCCTTACGGATACGACGAGGGGGGTCCACATCCGCTCGGCGAAGACGATCTGCTCCGTGTCGTCGCCGAGATGTCGGCCGCTTACAAGGTCGATCCGCGGCGTGTCTCGCTCACCGGGTACTCGCTGGGGGGCACGGTGGCCTTCGTCGCACCTCTTCACCATCCCGACGTGTTCTCAGGCGCTGCGCCGCTCTGCGGCTACCCGAACCTCCTCGGCTACAGCAGCGTTTCGGGCGTCGCCCACGCACCCTGGGAAGACGCCCTTCTCGCGAAGAAGTACATCGTGAACTACGCGGAGAACGGCGCTTACCTCCCGCTCAACGTCGTCCACGGGGGGAAAGACGGGCCAGGGCGGTCGAAGGTGGTCGTCGATCGGTACAAGAGTCTTGGATACTCCTACATCTTCGATGTCCAAGACGATCTAGATCACGACGTATGGGACTATGCGTACGAAGACGGCAAGATGGTGGCATGGCTCGAAGGCCGAAAACGTCCTGCGTCACCCAAAGCGGTTCGCTTCGTGACCAGTGAATACCGCTACGACAAGAGCTACTGGGTCCGCCTCATCGGTATGAAAGACAGCGCCTCGGCGCCTCCGGCGAGCATCGACGCGAAGCTCGACGAGAAGAGCGGGCGCATCGAGGTGAAGACCGTCGACGTCACGGCGCTCGCGCTCGATCGAGACCTCCTCGAACCGAAGGCCCGCTGGGCCGAAGCGCTCACGATCGCCATCGATGGGGACGAGCTTCCTGTGTCGCCCGGATCGGGTCCTATTTTCCTCGAGCGAGCCGATCACTGGGCCAAGGTCGAGGCCGAGCCCGCGCGGAGTGGCATGAAGAGACACGGGGTCTCGGGCCCGATCGACGACGTTCTCCGGCATGCGGTCGTGGTCGTTTACGGAACGCAAGTCGCGGCCCACGTCGAGGCGAACCGATCAGTCGGTGAGCACATGGGACACGCGGGCGGGATCGCAGACATCGACTACCCGGTGCTCGCAGACACCGACGCGACCGAAGACGCGCTCCGGGGAAAGAGCTTGATCCTCGTGGGATCGCCGGCCGAAAACCTGGTCACGGCCAAGCTCGCGAGTGGGTTGCCGATCAAGTTCGAGCCGAACGCGTTCGTCGTCCACGATCGACGCTTCGAAGGCGACACCGTCGGAGTGTCGTTCATCGCCCCCCGCCCCGACGCGACCAACGAGTACGTGGTCGTCCACGCAGGGCTCGGCGAAGCCGGTACGCTCGCGAGCCGGTATCTGCCTCGGTACCTCCCCGACTTCGTGGTCTACGACGGCCGCATCGCGGTCGAACGGGGGGGCCTCTTGTTCGGTCAAAGGCCCTACCTCGATGGTGGTTTCTTCAGCGAACATTGGGATTGACCCTCTGCTCGGCCCGCGCTTCGAGATTGCTACGATGTCGGTGCGAGCGCACGATGGGCGTTTGGAACCGTGCGCGAGCTGGGCCGTAGGATCCCCGACGAGATGCAGGACGGACCGGTGAAAGACCCCCTCGGGCTCCGAGGGCGAGTGATCGACGGCAAATATGCGGTCGATATCGCCGTGGGTGAAGGCGGTGCCGCCATCGTCTACCGCGCTCGCAACGTCGCGTGGGACATGCCCGTCGCGATCAAGTTCTACGTCGCGCTCTCGAGCGCTCCCGAAGAGGCGCGCGGTCAGCTTCTTGCCGAGTTCATTCAAGAGGGCCGACTGATGTCGACGCTCTCGAGCCGCTCGGCGGCGATCGTGCAGCCGCGTGACATGGGCGCCTACACGACCGACGACGGCACCTGGCTTCCGTACCTCGTGCTCGAGTGGCTCGAAGGCATCCCGCTCGATGGGGTGCTCGTCGGAGAGTCGGAGCGCGGCATCGCACCGCGCTCACTCGAGGAGTCGATCAAGCTGCTCGAGCCGATGGTGTTCGCGCTCGACGCGGCCCACCGCGAGAACATCGCGCACCGCGACATCAAGCCCGAGAACATGTTCGTGCTCGGTGAGCCGCGCGGACCCGACGCACGGATCAAGCTCCTCGATTTCGGTATCGCCAAGGTGATGCAAAATCACCACGGCGGCCTTCTTCACACGGCGGCTTCTGCGACGCCGTTCACGCCTCACTATGGCGCGCCCGAGCAGTTTAGTCGCGGTGTCGGACCGACGGGTCCGTGGACCGACGTCTACGCGCTGGCGCTCGTGGTGCTCGAGGTCGCACGAGGTGGCGAGCGCGTTTACCGCGGAGACGACTACATGCTCCTCAGCGGTCAGAGCCGCGACGAAGAGCATCGCCCGACACCGCGCTTCATCGGCATGACGGTTTCGGACGACGTCGAAGCCGTGTTCGGACGAGCCGTCGCGATTCGACCGCAGGACCGCTACGCGACCGCAGGCGAGTTTTGGACCGCGATGCACGGTGCCGTTTTTCCCGACGCCGGTGCGTGGACGATGAACGAGCCGAACGCCAAGTCCAACACGACGGCGGGTGTGGCGACGCCGACCTCGGCCACGATCTCCGTCGGCAAAGCTCAGAAGCCCAGGGGCGGAGGCTCACGCACGATCATCGTCGGCGCGGCGGCGATCGGGGCTCTGCTCATCGTGTCGGCAGCGATCTTCGGTGCGAAGAGCGCGCTTCGCACCGGCTCGGAATCAGCCTCGGGCTCGGCGAGCACACCCGCCGTTTCCGCCACGCCGAGCAGCGCGCAGCTCGGCTCGAGCGGCCCCAGCTCGTCGTCGAATGCAGCTGCCGCGCGGAGCCCCGAGGCGATCTGTCCTCCGACGAGCGCGATCGTTCCTGGAGGGCACTTCGACATGGGAGACCCGGCGATCGATCACGCCGGACCCGAGCATCGGGTGTTCATCGACGCCTTCTGCTTGGACCGAACCGAGGTGACTGCTGCCGATGTCTTGCGATGCGTGGAGTCAGGCGCGTGCAAACCGTCGACGCTCGATCTGGTCGAAGAGGGGCCTTCGGGCGCGAGCTCGTCGAAGAGCGACGCGCGGTTGAAAGAGTGCACGATCGGTGCCGTCGGCAGAGAGTCGCACCCGGCGAACTGCATCACCTTCGACGAAGCCAGCGGCTATTGCGCGAGCAAGGGTATGCGCCTTCCGACCGAGGCCGAGTGGGAGCTCGCGGCCGCAGGCTCCGACGGACGCGTTCATCCGTGGGGCGGCGAATCACCCATCGGCCGCGTCAACGCGTGCGGCAGTGAATGTGTCGCGTTCGAGCGGGCGGAGAAGCTTCCGCTCACCGGAACGGCCTACGACGCCGACGACAAGTTCCCCGGCACCGCGCCCGTGAAGAGCTTTCCGAGCGGCGACACGAAGACCGGTATCTCGGACATGGCCGGCAACGTGTCGGAGTGGACAGCCGACTGGTACGGACCCTACGGCGACGCCGAAGAGGTGAATCCGAAAGGCCCGCCCAAAGGAGAGCGCCGCGTCGTTCGCGGTGGTGATTTCGAGTGCGCCTCCGACCGCTTGCGCTCGGCGCAGAGGGGCTATTCGAAGCCGGAGACGCGATCGCCCGCGATCGGTTTTCGATGCGCGAGCGGGCTCCTCAAGAAATAGTCAGGCGTCGGGCTGGCGACGGGGCCGAAAGAAAGTGAGCCCCGTCGTTCCGTAGGATCGCTGATCGAGAACCTCGAGCGAAGCTCGCGTGAAGCTGGCTCCCGCTTCGTGCTCGAGGACGAGGTTCGCGTGCTCCGAGAAAGCCCCGCGGGCCACCAGCGCTTCGAGCGCCGAGACCGCCTGATCGACGTCGGCGTAAGGTGGGTCGACGAGCGCACAATCGAATGGCCCGAGCGTTTGAATGCGCGAGCCGGCTCGCTCGACGCGTGAAGGAACGATCTGCGACACCGCGGCGAGGCCGAGATCGTCGAGATTCTTCTTCAGCGCGAGCTGAGCTTGAGGCGCGCTCTCGACGAAGACTGCGCGTGCGGCCCCACGCGAAAGGGCTTCGATCCCGAGGCCGCCCGTGCCTGCATAGAGATCGAGAACGACGGAATCACCGAGGTGGCCGAGAATGGAGAAGAGCGCCTCTTTGACGCGATCGGCCGTGGGACGCGTTCCACTCCCCTTCGGCGCGACGAGCTTTCGTCCGCCCAGCTTGCCGGCGATCACACGCATCGGGGCCGTCTCGAGTACTTTCGCGCGGGGATCAGAAGCGGGCTCTCACGGAGACGAAGCCGCCGTCTTTGCCGACCCAGGGCTCGATCGTGAGGCCCGCGTCTTTTGCCGTTTTGGCGGGCTTGTTGGGGTGCCAATCGGAGAGCGCGAGCAAGACGACTCCGACGCCCGCAGCGACGCCAGCGATTGGATAGAAGGCTTCTTGATACGTGGTGAAGGTGGAAGCGTCGTTGCAGAGCTCGAGCGCCTTGTTGTGGTTCAGCGGAAGCGGGTTCTTCTTGGTGGAACAAGCGTTCTCGGTCGTGGAGTAGTTCTGGCTGTAGGTCGACTTGAAGTCACCCTGGATCGAGTGGACCTTGAGCGAGGAATACAGGCCACCGATTCCGAAGCCGATGCCCGCACCGAGCAATCCGAAGCCAGCGATGATTTTGCTGTCGATGCCCTTGCCTGGAGGTGGAGGAGGCGTGAGCGACACGGACGCGGTTCCGAGGGGAGCAAGGTTGAACTTGCTGACCATCTCGGCCCCATCGGCCGTCTTCACGAGAAGCTCGTGCGAGCCAGGGCTGACCTCGAACTCGCCCGAGCCGAGAAGGATGTCGCCGACCTTCTTCCCGTCGACGAAGACCTGACCGGTGGCGGTCCCAGCGCTGACCTTGATCTTTCCTTTCGCGGGACCTGCGCCTGCCTGCTCGAGGGCGGCCCGCGCGACCTGAATGAGCGTCTCGTCGGCGCCCACGGTGAGGTTGGCCGAGTAGTCGAGGACGGCCGTCTGGGTCGGACGATCTTTTTGGAAGAAGTGGAGATCGCCTTTGACCGAGTCGCCCTTCTTCGTGATGTGCGCCCAAACGAAGCGCTCTTGTTTGATGCGCTCGGAGATTTTCTGCTCGCACGTCGAGTCGGGAAGGACGGTGCCGGGTGAGGCGCCTGGATCACCGCAGCCGAGCGTGAGCTCGAGGACTTGAAGAGACTGGTCGCTGTCTGCAGTGGTGTACCCAGGGACATCTTCGACGGCGCGCTTCAGAGCGACGGTGAGCGCGTCGGCTTGTTCGAACGCATCGGGCGTGAGAACCGTGAGCACCGCGAGCGGCAGCTCTCCTGACGCCGTGGCTCCCGCGGGTGCATCGTCGGCGAAGGCAGGTCTGGCGGAAGCGACGACGAACGTCGCGCCCAAGAGGACGGGTAGAACCCCAAAGCGCATGCCCCAGACAATACGTGCGAGCCGTGCCTCGGGGCAACTGGTCGCCTCGTTCGTGGCGTCGAGATGCACAGATTCGCGAGACGTCGCGGAGGGATCGTCCGTGCAGGTCGGCTCGGTCTCATCCGAACTCGACCTTCGTCCACATGTCGCGACGCATTCGAGCCTTCTTCCCGTCGCTCTTGGTGACCAGACGTGCGGCGCCCCAAGCGGCGAGGAGCTGACCTTCTTGGCCGAGACCGGGCAAGACGCTGCGCCCCACGAGGAGCGTCTTTTCGATGGGCCCGCGGATGGGCTCGCCACCGAGACCGAGGAACCCTGGCGGATCGACCTCGAGCTGCCGCAGCATCGGCTCGATGCGAGGCAGACCCTCCGAAACGCGTTCTACTTCACGGCGCTCACCGTTTTCGTAGACCCAGACGGGGAGCCCGTCGTGCGGAGAGTCGACGAGCAAGAGATGTTGCTCCACGAACGGGAGCTCGCGGGCGACCTCACGGACGACGAAGGCGCGCGCGTCTTCGAGCGCGAGCGCGCCGTGATCGCGGAGGAGAACCTCGCCGAGGAGAATGGTGCGCTCTCCATCAGGGAGATCGTTGCGCAACAGGTGGATGTAGAGAGGGCGCGTTCCTTCCTTGAGCGGGCGAGGAAAAAGCAACGCTTGGGCGGCGAGCGGAGCGGGGAGGCCCGCGGTGCGGACGACCATCGAGACGACGAAACGTCCGACGGTCGAGGTGATGCGTGGCCACTCGCGAAGCGCTCGCTTGTGAATGCCCTGCCCTCCGGCGAGCTCTGCCAGCGACTCGCCGTCGAGGTCGGTGATCACGAAGTCGGCGCCGGTCGGGTGCTCGTCGCCATCGATCTGTACGCCGCTCGCGATGCCGCGCCTCGTGAGGATCGACTGCGCGCGCCCCGTGAAGAGACAGCGCCCCCCATGCATCGCGATGCGTTCGACGAGAAAGTCTTCGAGCTCGGCTGCGCCGCCTGGGAGGCCGAACAATCCGCGAGTCCACGCGCCATGAAGCCGCGCCACCGCGAACGGCGGCGGAACGCTCGACAGGTGCGTCGCGAAAAGAACCGAAGCCCGCACGATGCGACGGTAGAAGTGGCCGCGGGGGAATTCGCTCAGGAGATCGGCGTCAGGCTCGGCGTGCGCGTACGGCAAGCGATCGGCGAGACGGCCCGTCTCGCGACGTTCCCAGAACGTTCCGGGGGGCCACAGCGCGTCAGTTTCGAATGCGTCGTCGGCCACCGCGTTCGCTCGGCCGAGATCTTCGTACAGATCGTCGATGACTCGAAGCAGCTCGCCGAACTCGCGACGCGTCTCGCGCTCGAAGAGGCGCGGATCGGTGCAGACGTCGAACCTTCGACCCGCTGCGATGGCCTGGAGCATCGGCTCGGTGACGACGAGACGCCGCTTCCACGTCTGGGACTGGGCGAGCTCGGCGATGACCCGTCGCCAGGTCGGCGAGGTCGCCGCGAGAAAGGTGAAAGCGCTACGCGACAGCTCGTACCCGAGCGCAGTGTAGGTCGGCGATGGAGCGCCTTGGCCGAGGACGAGCACCGTGAAGTCTCGCCGTGCAAGGAGCGCGGCGACCGTCAACGCGCCGATGGAGCGCCCCAGAACAATGACATCGTAGTGCTTTTGCATCATAAAAGCACCTACATCACTTGGGGGGGCCGATCAGGACGCGTCGGCGTGCACCGTCGCTCGGCGTCACGATCGAGAGCCTTCCGGCGGACACGTAGCCGAGCGCCCGGACCAAACACTCGTGCTCGCGCTCCAGAATCCGCGAGGCGAGAGCGTCACGGTCGTCGGTCTCGAGCACCGGAACGCTCTCCTGGAGAATGACGGGCCCCGAGTCGACGCCGGCATCGACGAAGTGCACCGTGCATCCAGAGATCCTGGCTCCGTAGGCGACGGCTTGTGCCTGTGCGTCGACACCCGGGAACGAAGGCAGGAGCGATGGATGGATGTTGATGACCCGATCGACGAACGCGTCGAGCAAGACGGGGGTGATGATGCGCATGAACCCCGCGAGGACGATCCACTCGACACCAGCCGCGCGCAGCGTGGCGACGAGCTCGGCATCGAACGACTCCCGATCGGGAAACGACTTGTGAGAGAGGACGCGCGTCTCGACTTCGTGAGCGGCGGCTCGAAGCAGGCCCTGCGCATCCCGTCGATTGGACACGACCAGCTTCACCCGAGCATCGAGCTCTTTGGCGCGAATCGCATCGAGGATCGCGCCGAGATTCGTCCCCGTTCCGGAGATGAGCACGCCGAGGTCGATCGTCACGGGTCGCAGGTAACGACGGCTCGGGGGCGGCATCAACCGCCGATCGCAGGCTGGATCGGTGAGGGCTCGACAAGCCGCGATCGCTCTGGTATCTACCCTGTTACGGACTGCATGTTGTGGGTCTGCCGACTGCGCGCTGTGAACCCGCCAGGCCCGGAAGGGTGCAACGGTGGCAGAAAGCGGGTGTGGCAGGCCCGTTTACCTTTTGTAGGTGTTTTCCCGAGTCGTCCCTCGAGACGCGGACCCCTCGAGACGCGGACCCCTCGAGATGCTGGCCTTCCCCGAGACGCTAGCCCCTGAGGTGAGCCCTCCCTGGGCAGGCTCGGAGCAAGCGCAGAGTGGGCGCGGAAGCTTTCTGGTCGTCGGTGGTTTGATCGTGCGTGAATAGCGACTGCGAACGCCAACGACTAGAGTGAGGTCCGATGGAACCGAGTACCGAAGAAGCATTGAAGCTGGGGCGATGGCTCCGTGCGTTCGCCTTCATCGGCTCGGCGTTCGCTGCCGCGACGATTCTGCGCGAGACGTGGCGTCACCCAATCGTCGGGATCGTAGTGCTGGTTCTGATCGGCGCGTTCCTCACGTGGCGCTGGTGGTCTCACCGAAAGCTCGTCGTCACGCTGAAGCGGGGTGACGTCGCATCGGCGATCACCCAGTGGTCGGGCTCGCTCGAGAACATTCCTCACCCCGAGACCATGGCGCCGCTCATGACGGCCACGGCGCTCGCGGCTTTTGGTCGAGTCGACGAGGCACGCGCGACCCTCGCCGTCGCGGCACGTGGTCCAGCGTGGGAAGCGGCGCTAGAGCATCGGTTGTTCATCGATGTTCTTCTCAGCGCATTCGAGGGCGACGTCGAGACGGCGAAGTCGCAAGCCGCGCGGCTCGCGGTGCTGCCGATGCCAGGAGCGCCCTTGATGAAGCAGCGCGTTTCCCTCCTTCGCGAGGCCACCGAAGCGTTGGCTCGGGCCTTCTCTCACGAAGCACGACCCGGAGACCTCGCGCGACTCGAAGCGGCGAGCGCATCGAGCCCGCTGGTTCACTGGGCCATGAGGTACGGCGCTGCGATCGTCGCCGTCGATGGTGGCGATTCGGAGAAGGCCAAGGCCCTCCTCGAGGGCGCGCCGGAGTGGCCGAAAGAATCGACCTTCCGGGCATTCCATCGGGAGATTTCTTCGATGCTGTCGGCGCGTACGTGAACCACACCGAGCGCGTGAGACGCGCTGGCGAGAGCATGTTCACCAGTCGATGCCCATGAGGCGTGCGCGACCACGACCTGTCTCTTCGAGCAGGAGCAGGCCCGAGCCCATGGCGTCGGTGAACGCTGGCGAGACGTCGGTGAGCGCGGCGGTGGTGAGATGATAGAGCCGACGTGTCGGCCCAGGCTTTCCGTCGGCACCGAGCGAGAATCCGCCGAGTGACACTTGGCCGTCGAGCTCCGAGCTCACGACGCCGCGACACGTCGCGAACGTCGCTCCCGAGCAAGCGAGCTCGAACGAAGTGACGCTCCCTTCGACGTCGAGAATCGTCGGTGTCGTCACCAGCCGACCGAGCGGATCGAGCTCTGCCAAGTGAAGCGTCGCCTTTCCTCGCACGCCTCCCTCGCCTTGAGCGCCTTCTTCGATCCAGCCGAGCATGATGCGATCACCCGCGAGTGTCAGCTTCGGTGATCGGGAGTGCGTCGCCGACGCGTACACCCGTCCTTCCGCGTCGATGGTGGCGAGCGTCTGCGTGTCGAGATGAGCGACGTAGATGTCGCCCTGATCTTGTCCACGCGCGTCGGAGTAGACGACGAACGTGTCGCTACCGTGAACCAAGATCCGCACGTCGGAGGCGTCGCCTTCGGCGTTCGTGATGCGCTTGTCGACCACGGTCTTGTCGAGATCGCGGTTGATGCGCGCGACGTAGACTTCACCATTCTTGTCGCGTGTATCGACCCAGCCCACGATGAAACCGTCGCCGCTCTTGCCGCCCTTCTCCGATCCCGAAGAGCCCTTGGTGTTGCTCTCGGCGCCTGGCTTCTTGGGTTTGTCTTTCGACTTTTCGTCGTGTTTGCCCGTCGAAAACTCGATGCGTTTGGTCGGTGCCGCTGCGGGCGCGTAAGCGATCGCGACGCTCGAGGCCGACGAGGTCGGTGCCGCCGTCTTGCCGTTTCCCTTGGTGCGGGTGAGCACTGTGAGCTTCTTCTGGGCGGTCTTCTTGCCGTCGGCGTCGATCTTGGTGACGTACACTTGAGGGCCGGTCTTCTCGCTCGCGACCCAGCCGACGACCGCTTCTCCTCGCGTCTTCGTGGGCCCCTCCGCGATCGCGACGCCACCCTCGGTGAAGGCGCGACGCGAGAGCAAAATGGGCTCGCTCATCGTTCCGTCGTTTCGCACTGCTCGAACTCCGAGCGTGGCTGCGAAGGGTGCATCTCCCTTCGGCGGAGCCTCGACTTCGCTCGTCCCATCGACGAAGTACGTGACCCAGCTGGCGAGCGTCGTCGGCTGCGACCCTCCGATTTTGGTCGCGGCGACTTGGGAGATCGAGTCGCCTTCCCAGAGGGTCCGGACCTCGCGCACGAGCGGCGGTTTTCCCCCATCGGTGCGCCACGCGACGGGATGCCACGGCGAGCTCCGCGCAGGGAGCAGCGCCAGATAGAGCTCTGTCGGCGCACCGTTCGAGGCCGCGAGGAGCGAGCAGTCTCCTGCATCGCAAGCGAGCGAATGGGTCAAATCGGGGATCCCCTGACGTGATCTTGTGCCGAGGAAGCGCACCGGCTCACCACCGGTGACCGCGAGATCGGCACCGAGCCTCACGTAGCTGGGCCAGATCGGCGTGTCGGCGTGGACCGTCGCGGCGGGTCCTTGCTCGACGGCCGCCGGAGCCAGCGTGACGATCGCAAAACCATCTCGATCGGCTACAAAATCAGGCCTCCCCTGCGCGTCGAGTAAGAAGGTGCTTCGCTCGCTCGAGACGCGACCGTCGGCGGCGATGGTGCCCACTTCGACGTGCCGGGCCTCGCCCGATTGCTCACCGACGTTCTCCCAGGCGATGAGAGCGCGCTTTCCTGCGCCGGTCGGATCGGCCACGAGCCCCATGAGAGCTTCTTCTCCTAACGGCGTGCTCGCGCGCTTCGGCGGTGTGACGACCCTGCCGCCTTGCAGCGTCGCGAAGCGGACGGCGGCTTCGGATTCGGTGTGATCGGTCCACGCGACGAGCGTCGCTCCTTCGACGGTCGCGATCTCGACGTCGATGTCGGCGACCGGCGCCGTCGTGAGCGGAACCGTCGCGCTCTTCTTTCCCGCGGCGTCGACACCGAAGGCCTCGACGTGACCGAGAATCTCTCCGTCGGTGTTCGCAGCCGGCCCCGCGACGACGGCGAAGCTCGCCTCCTTCGGTCCACGCGTCGCATTCCAACCGAGCGCGCCTTGAGCGACGAGCTGCGCTCCGGAGAGCGTTCGCTTGATGGTCGAATCGATTGGCGTGACGTAAACGTCGCTCGTGCCCTCGTGCGAGTGCTCGTGCACGACGAGAAACCCATCGCCGGCAGCGAGCAGCCCTACGAGTGTCACGTGCTCGGCAAGCGGAGGAAGCGAGAGCGCCGGTCCGGTCGGTTTGCCTTCCCGATCGAGGCCCAACACCTTGAAACCGTGATTCTGATCGACTTGTTCGTCCCACACGACGACGTAGCCGTCGCTCTTCGCTTCGATCCCGAGCGCCCCGGGTGCGAGCGGCGCGTGGGCGCCGAGGTCGATCGACGATCCCGTCACGCCGGTCTTGGTGTCGAAGCGCTGGGCGTAGAGATGGCCGCCTCGATCGAGGACCACCACGCCGTCGGTTCCTCGCCGCGCGACGGCAGCAGGAGATGCGTCGTTGTCCATCGAGCCTATCGCGAACGCAGGGATGGGTGGCGCGGCGGGCCCCTCGAGGGTGCCGGGCTCGGACTTGTGCGCCGCGACCCCCTTCGTGGCGTGCTTCGCCTCTTTCGGCCCGTGCGCCGCGCACCCGAGCGCAGCGCACAGCGGCAGGAGCACTGAAACTCGGCGCAGTTGGGTCAGAGCCATCGCGCGGGACCATGCCAGAAAGGGAGAGAGGCGACCATCGAGCCACGACAACACGCGGCAAGCCCGCTTGTTCCGCTGCTTTCGCGTTCGAGCTCAACCGCGCGAGTCGGGCTCTCGCTCGTGCTTGCCCATCGTCGGCGAGGTGATCTCGATCGATTTGTCGAGGAGGCTCGGTCCGGCGATCGGCAGCGTGATCTCGAACACCGCCCCACCTTTGGTCGCGGGTCGATACGCGATCTCGCCACCGTGCTCGAAGACGATGCGCTGACAAATCGCAAGACCGAGCCCAGTGCCGCTGGCCTTGCTCGTCGCATACGGCTCGAAGAGCTTGTCACGCATTTCTTCCGAGACGCCTGGACCGTTGTCGCGAACCACGATCCGAACGCGGCCACCGCCATGAGGCCCGATGGTGACCGACACGCGCGGATCAGGTCGCACCGCCGCCGCGGCTTCGAGGCCGTTTTGCACCAGGTTCGTCAGCACTTGCACGATTTGATCGCGATCGGCACGCACTTCGGGGATCGCTTCGGCGACGAGCTCGACACGCGGTGCCTCGATCGGGCCGCCTCCGGTGCGTACGTCGTCGGGATCGGCCGCGTTGAGCGCCACGACGCCTTTGGCCACGCTCACCAAATCGATGGGCTCTGGATTCGGCGCAGGCAGACGCGAGAACTTGGTGAACTCGGTCACGATGTTGGAGATGCGGTGCACTTCTTCGAGCACCGTCTTGGTTGCCTCGTCGAAGTACTCGTCGAAGGCGTCGTCTCCACGGAAGCGCAGACGACGGAGCGTCTCGACTGCGGCGCGTATCGGCGCGAGCGGGTTCTTGATCTCGTGCGCGACCTGTCTCGCGACCTCGCGACGAGCCGAGATGCGCTCCGTCGCCGCGAGGCGTTTTCGCATGCGCGTCAGCTCGTCGATCGTGCGGTTGAACGATTCGGCCAGATCGCGGACTTCTGCGGTTCCGCGGCGACGCACGGGTCTCGGCTCGCCAGTGACGACCTCGCGCGTTTCGTGCGCCAGCTCGCGAATGGGTCGCGCGATGTTTCGTCCGAGGACGATGGCGACCACCAACGCGAAGAGCACCGCGACACCACCGTTGACCAAGATCTCTCGATCGAGACGCGCGAGCGTGCGCGTGAGCGAGTCGCGAGGGACGGTCGCGAGCACGGCGAGGCCCGCGACTTCGTCGAGCTTGAGCGAACGTACGACGACGTCACCTGCCGCCGTCGGCGCATTCCCACCGGGATCGTAAGGCGCCAACGAGATCCCATGCGCGCTTCCCACGCGCTCCAGAATCGACTGGATGCGGCGCGTGCCGACGAGCCCGAGCGTGTAGCCGTGAACGGTCCGACTGCACCAGACCTCGATCGACGGCTCGCCGCCAGCCGACGCAGGTCGGAGCTGAGGCGATCCGTCGTCGGCTTTGTGAATGAGCTTACCGAGCCGCTCGTCGCGCGTTCCGATCGCCTTCGGTGTCGAGGCCGAGAGAACCTGCCCATCGCCGGTGACGAGCCACAGATCATCGAGCGCTCGCGCCACGGCTTCGTCGGGTAGGTGATGGCGAAGAGCGATGCGACTCCCGGTATCGAGCTCGGAGACGTCTCCTTTTGCCCGCTCCAAGTCGAGAAGCGCCTTGTCGAAGAAGGTGCCCTTCGTGCAGAGCGGGACCGTCAAATCACGCACTTGCTGTGCCTCCGAAACGAGCGCTTCGTGCACCTCGCGCGTCGCTGCCTCGATGCGCGCTTGAAAGTCGCTCTCGAGCACCTCGCGGGTCGTGGCGCGGACGCCATACCCAGCGAGCGCCGTCGTCAGGAGGGCGACCAGGACGAACGCGATGGCGAGGCGTACGGCAAGGGGCATCGATCGGCTTCTCAGCGGTCACCCCGTCATACTCGCTTCCGGCCCATCGCGCAGACAGAGTGTGTGGAGACTAGCGGGGGATGCGTGGGCGACGAGCCACAGCCCGTCTCGGTGTCTCCTACAAAAGGACTCGATTCGCGAAGGTCGCCGGTGGCATTCGACAGGCAGAGATGGTGAGCTGACCATGGCAGCCCTTCGTCGCCGCCTCGCTGACCGCCGTTGCATGTTGGGCGCTCGGATGCGCGAGCGCGGCTCCGAAATTCAACGCTGTGGCGCTGGAGGGTGTCGCCCGCAGGGCGCCGACCGCATCGAAGGAGGCGCGGACGTTCGTCGTTTAAGGCGCCCGGTCGAAATAAGCGCGTCGCGAGACCGCCGAGACCGAAGCGAGACGGTCGCCCGACGAGTGAGCGGAAGCCTTCTTTTGTAGGCTGAGGAGCGGAGAGAGGAGGCCGACCGTCGCAGCGAAGGGATCGGCGGTCGCAGCAGCACTTATTTCGACCGGGCGCCTGAGCGCACTGCGAACGCAGCCGCACCTCCGAGATCGCTCGTCTGCGGCCCCTGTTCGTAGCGACCTCGGGCGCGCGCGCGAAGTCGTGAAGGCTCCGACTTCGAGCGCGAAATAGCCTACGAATCGAGTCTATTCGTAGTCGACCACGCGCACACCGCGGGCCTGCTTCGCGGCCTCCGACGCTGCGCGGATTTTCTCGTAGAGCATGACGACGTCGCCCTTCACGCCGTGCATCACGACCTCAGGGTTCAGCTTGTCGAAGGTCGTGATGCGGATGTTCCCGGTGCCGAGGACGCGCTGAGAAAACGGCCGTTCGACCTGGAAGTCGTTGACGCGGTAGAGATCGATCTGGTCCATCTTCTTCGAGAAGATGCCGCTGTCGATCACGATGCGTTGCGTGGTGATCCGGTACTTGATGCCGCCTCGTCGAAAGTAGAAGACGAGATAGGCGAAGCCCAGGGTGACGATGGTCAACAAGAGGGCGCCGAGCCCTGGCAAGACAGCCGGCTCGCCCTCGTAGATCGTCTCCTCGCTCGCCATGATGCGGGCAGCTTGTTCTTGCGTGCCAGACTGCGACGGAGCGAGCGGGGGAGTCATCACCCCTTTCGCATACCAGACCTCCCCCCTCGAGGCGAGCGGAGGCAAGCTCGCTTTCGTGCTCGTATCGAGCTCAGGGCAGGCTCGCGGAGCTCCAGGGTACGAGCGCCAAGAAGACGATGGCGACGAGCACGAGCATGATGACGCTGGTCACCAAGTAGGTCGTCTTCGGAGAGTCGGAGGTGCTCCAACCGTCGCCGTAGAACTTGCCACGTGAACGCATCCGAAGCTTGCGCTGCACCCCTCCGAGGAGGCTCGGAGCAACGGCGCCAGGCGTTGGCCGCAGAGCGCCACGGAGGGCATCTTTCAGATCGACCTCGTCCACGAACGCAGCCTCCGCGGCTTCGTCGGTCGCGACATCGGACGAGATCCCGGAGGGCGGTGTATCGCCTTCTGCCTTCTTCGTTCGTCCGACGGCCCTCTTCACGAGGGCGCGCAGGCGCTCGTCTTCGTCTTCGAACGACGATGCGCTCGGGGACCCCTTTACGGGCGGGTTCTCATACGGGGTCTCGTCGGGCGAGGACGACGACGAAGCACTCGGCGTCGCGCCCTTCTGGCCCTCGGGGAGGTCCTTCGGATCGGCGTCGTCGCTCATGGGTCGTTCCTCAGCTTCTCACCAATCGCCTTTTCGACGAGCGCGCGAAGCTGCGCACGCGCTCGGTGGATGCGGCTCTTCACGGTGCCATCTGCCAGCCCGGTCACGGCGGCGATCTCTTCGTAGCTCATGTCTTCGACGTCGCGAAGAATGAGAACTTCGCGAAAATCGGGGTCGATCGACTGAATCGCGCGCTTGACGATCACTTCGAGCTGCATGCCTTCGACGAGCTCGTCGGGTCGACCGATGTCACCGACGCTCACGCCCTTGGCGGCAGAGAGCGGCGCCCGGTCGTGCATGGCATCGACGTCGTCTTGCTCGTTCTGGTGCCGGCGCGCGTTGTACTTCGTTCGGTTCTTACAAAGGTTGACCGCGATTCGGTAGATCCAGGTCGAGAGCTTGGAGTCGCCACGAAACTGATCGATGGCCTTGAAGACTTGAACGAAAACCTCTTGGGCGAGGTCTTCGGCCTCCTCGCGTCGACCGAGCATGCGGAAGACGAGGGCGAAGACCCGACGCTCGTAGGTGATGACGAGCAAATTGA
>JAYUUB010000101.1:0-14886 GCA_043755175.1 Polyangiaceae bacterium
CTGGGCCCTCATGCTTCTCGGCGTGCGTCAGCCCTCACCGTACCCGCCACCATCGGCGACCTCGAACTTCTCGGCGCGAGCTCGGGCAGTTTCCTGCGGATCTGCCTGGCCAGTGACACCTGTGCACTCGGTATGTGTTTTCTCGCGCTGGCGGCATCGGCGTGAGTCGGTGGACGAGCTTGCCGTTTGGTCGCTTGCCCCTACACTGCTCGCCGATGACAACCTCGCACCCGAGCCGCACCCGGCCCACCTATGGAGTCGACGGCTACCCTTACCTCGTCGGCTTGAGCGCAGCTGCGATCATCCTCGGAGTGGCGAGTGGAATTCTCGGTGCGTGCGACCATCCACGCTCTGCCATCGCACTCGCGTCCGTCGCATCGTTGGCAGCCGTTCCCGCGATTCTTGGTCTCCGCTACGTTATTCACGGCAAGCTCATCCATCGGGACCGGGTGCTCAACTTCATTGAGTGGACGGGCAACGAGCGCGTACTTGATGTCGGCACCGGAGGAGGCATCCTGTTAATCGGGGCGGCGAAACGCGCCCCCGCAGGGCGCGCGTTTGGCATCGATATCTGGAGCACGACCGATCTCTCACAGAACACGAAGGCGCGCGTCCTACAAAACGCAGCTATCGAAGGCGTCGCCGACCGCGTGGAAGTTCGCGATGACGACGGGCGGGCGATGTCGTTCGACGCGGAATCGTTCGACGTAGTGGTCTCGATGCTATGTTTACACAACATCGAAGAACATCAAGAGAAGGCGCTCCGTGAGATCGTGCGCGTGCTGAAGCCCGGCGGAACAATCGTGATCTCGGATCTCGCCGGGACGCCGGAGTACGCGAAGATGTTTGAGAAGCTCGGGCTCTCCGTCCGTGAGCTTGGAACCGCATGGGGGACCTTCCCGTTCCAACGCGTGCTCGTCGCGAAGAAGTCACTCGTGCCCGCATGCAGCTAACCCTGCTAGCGGATTAGGCGCCGAGCCAGAGCTCGCGATGGTCTTGGATGTACGAGTAGACGGTTCGCGATGGGTGACCCAGGAGCTTCTCAAGGGTCGCATCGATTTGCTCCGCCTGACCGAACCGCAAACCAACGTGCAAGATCGTTTGCACGGTAGCCTGCGCCCACGTCATCTGCCGCCGTCGGAGATGGAGCAAGTACCCGATGACGGATGCTGCGTCGTAGCGGATGGGGGTCGGCCGAGGGCCGCCGTGAGTTCGACCGCGATTTTCGCGAAATCGATCGTCTCGTGCCCTGTCAGCTTATAGGCCCTCTCGTCGTGCTGCTCCGGTGAACCGAACGCGAGCGTGGCCACTTCGGCCACATCGCGAACATCGACGAGGGTGACGCGGCCGCGCCCGGCCGGAACGAATAGTCGATGGTCTTCCCGGATGTCGCGGAGGTAGGCGTCTCTGAGATTCTGCGCAAAAAAAGCCTGGCCGCAGGATGGTCCACCCTTTCTGCGCGCACAGGTGCTGTTCGACGGCATGGTGCGGGACTAGCGCGTTCTTGTCAGCGCCTGCGACGGAGAGAAAGACGATATGTCCCACGCCAAGGCGGCGAGCCTCATCAATGAACGGCAGCAACGTGCTCTTGACGTTCGCGATTGCGGGCGGGCGGAGCAGAAAGAGCGCGGTAGAGCCGGCGACGGCGCCGAATGTGGAGCGCTCGGCGTAATCGAAACGCGGAGCCTCAACTTGGTCACCAAAGAGAGCGCGAACTATTCTTCATCACCTTCATGAGACACTCCCGCGCCGTTTCGCGCTACCCGAGGTGTCCGCGAAGTGGGGGGAAGGTCACCTCGACGACTACATTATCTACGGAGCACGGACTTCATAGGTATCAGCCTCGCGCGCTCGTCGGCTAGAGGTCACTGTGAACTGCCTATTGCTCAATTCAGATTGACAGTCACCAGTGACAATCGCTCTGGTCGAAACAGGGTGGGGGCGCCCCTGCGCGCATGCTCCGCGCCGCGCTCGGAAGGCGAACTGCGCGTCCGTGCTGTTGCCTGCTGGCACCAGGCGGGACCCATCATGTGTCGACAGGTAAACGGAGCTGGCGCCACTTTCGCCGCGGAAAGAGCGTGTACCACGCGGGCGCCACCTGTGGCACAAACCATGCTCACACGCCTTTCCATGGGGTCCGAACAAGTAGGCATCCAAGAACAGATCGACTTTTACGACAGTTTGCACCGGGATCCCCTCCCCCCCCCAGGGGTCATGCCCGCAGGGGGTTGGCGAGACCCTAATGTCATTGACATGTCGCCCGCGACCCAGGAGGCGACGAGAAAGGAGTATGGCGCGAAAGGGTACACCGTACCCGAATTCGAAAAGGTCTGGGCGGCGCGAAAGGCTGCGGCGTGGAGACAACATGAGCGTCAGCCCCACACCCAAATTGAGGCTTACAATCTTTTCGTTGCCGAACAGGAGAAGAAGAACCACCCATCGACATTCCAAGCGGTTGGGAAAACTATATCTTCACAAGCGGTGACTCCTCCCGTCAAACTTCAGGAGGTGGATTGGTACCGTGATGATGGCTGCCCCTTCGCGAGGATGCAGGACGCGATACGCGAACATCTCATTTTTTCGAACAAGGACGAACAAGGCCACTACGTCATACACTCCAAGCACATTTGGCTCAGGGTACCCCCGATCACGACGTTCAAGCTGCCTTCCACTCGGGATGCGCTCAACAAGAAAATCGAGGAGGTTCGTACCATCAAGGCTCGCGACGACGAGCTCTGCTACGGCAAAAACATTCATCAAATGCATAGTATCGCAGTCGGGAACGGGTACTTCCTGAGTGAGCAGCATGCAGTCTGGGCCATGGGGGCATCGGCTCGAACCGGTGGTCTCGTTCCCCCAGAGTTTTTCGCGGAGGTCGAGGTCAACGGCGGCACCGCCGGCAATGGGCCCGAAGTCCTCGACTTCACCCTGCGCTATAAGGGCTTGAAGTGGGATCCCGAGCTGGGCGGCAAACCCGGGGAACCTCTCTCGACGATTGCCATGGCGCACGACACAGACTGGCTCATCGGTCGGCTGTTCGAAATCGGGCCCCTCGAAGGGCTCCACCGTTGGGGCTACGACAAGCTCACCTTCAAGAAAACGTGCGAGTACGCCGACTCGGGCCGCGGCTTGTACCAGGTGTCAAATCAGTCGCTGGCGGCCTTGGGATCAGCGGGACTCTTCGATGCCGCGTTCATCCGAAGTCTCAAGCCCGAGGAGGGGGACCAAGACATCCAGCCGCGAGCGACCGATGAGGGTCGTAGCGAGGACAATCCCGGTCGTGTGCAAGGGCTGAAGAAGCGACGGGCAGAAGCTGCGGCATCCGATCAGGCCTTCCGCGAGACGAGGCAACTGATTGATGATTTTCTCGACAAGGTCGCCCACAAGCATCGCGAGCCCGACTCCATGTTTCTGAACCAGGGGCCGTCGGGTCCGGGGTGGCGAGTCAAATTCAGCACGAAGGACAACTACGCAAAATTTGGGAATGCCGTCAAGTTTGGAAGCTTGATTGGCAACGTGAGCGCTCTTCGCACGCAGGACTATCTCTTTGACACATTCGTCCCGGGCGTCGCGGGTGAGACTGTCGTTCGCGACACCAACATGGCAATGAGTCCGGGCTTTCCGAAGGGTAAGTGATATGACGAGCTCACGCGTAGTGGAGAGTCTCCGAGACCTCGGACAAGCACTCAGGCACGACAGGCACGTGCGGATACGGTTCGGGGCCTCTCCAGACCTCGATCTGTCCGTTCGTACCTTCTCGGTCGAGGAGGGCATCAGTCAGCTGTTCGCGATACGGCTCACGTGTGTGTCGCCCTACGCGGAGATCGATCTCTCCAGCCTCGTGGGAGACCAGGCGTCGTTCGAGCTCTCTTGGAACGTGGGGCGCAGGTGGTCCGGTCTGTGCGACACGGCCGAGTTCGCTCGCGTGGCAGACGACGGACAAGGGCTCGCAACCTACGAGTTGACTGTCGTGCCCATGATGTGGAGGCTCACGCAGCGAGTGCAGAACCGCCTCTTTCAGCACGTATCCATTCCCGAGATCGTCACAGCGATTCTTCAGGAATGGCAAATCGACCACACCTGGACCATTGCGCGAGAGAAATACCCGGCGATGGAGCTGCGCACCCAATACGCCGAGACTGACTTCGCCTTCGTCTCTCGCTTGCTCGAGGAGGCCGGCATCAGCTACAGCTTCTCGGACCAGGACGAAGCACCGAGCAGGCTGATTCTCTGCGACGAGCCGCAACATGCCGAGACGCGAGAGGGACCCCCGCTCCTCTTCGCCGATGACGTCGCCGCGGGGTACACTACGAATGGCGCGCTGATTGGCAACGTCCGGCTGAAGGAGAGCTCGAAGCCTGGTCGCTTCACCTTCCGCGACCATGACTTCATGCGCCCACGTCAGGCGCTGTTCAGCCACGCGGAGCCGTCGCGCGAGACCGAGCGCGCGCACGAGCAATACCGCTTCAGTCCCGGCGTGGGCGGGGCCGAGCACCCGAAGCGGGAAGATCTGAAGGGCGTCTTCCCCGCCGCCGACTCCCTAGGGGTCGCGAGGTGGCACGGCGAGCAGGCAGCGCTGCGCGTCCAGCGTGCCCAGGAGGCGGCGCACAGCGAACGACGGCTGATCATGTACGATATCAACATCTCAGACCTGTCGCCTGGGGTGGTCTTCTGCATTGGACGGCATCCTCGAGCCGACCTGAGCGGTGGACGGCGACTGCTCGCCATTCGACACACGATAACGGGCGAGGTCGCGAGCCGCGATCCGTTCGTCTTCACGGGCATCGCGGTCGACGCGAACGCGCCCTTTCGCGCGCCCCAGATCACGCCAAAGCCTCGCATACACGGTCTGCAGACGGCGGTGGTCGTTGGGCCACACCTCAGCCGCGAGACGGTGAGCCCCCTCGATACGGCGCTGCGTGGCGCAGTGGGGAGACTGTCGGCCGTCGCGCTGGAAGGGGGCAGCGCCCCCGAGGTCCTGCGAGACAAAACGATCCACGTCGACGAGCACGGGCGCGTTCGCGTGCAGTTCCCTTGGGATCGAGAGCACGCCTTCAACGATCAGAGCTCGGTCTGGACACGGGTGAGCCAGGGCTGGGCTGGCGCTGGCTATGGATTCTTTGCGATCCCTCGAGTGGGGCACGAGGTGCTCATTGCATTCCTCGATGGTGATCCCGATTGTCCGATGATCGTGGGGCGCGCCCATAACGCCGCAGAGCCCCCCCCACACCCGCTACCTGCCTCCAAGACCGTCAGCACCTGGAAGTCTGCGTCATCGCCCAGCGGCGACGGCTTCAACGAGCTTCGCTTCGACGACGCGTCATCCAGCGAGCATGTCTATCTGCAAGCCCAGAAAGACATGGATCACCTCGTGAAGAACAACCTGAAGCAGGCGGTCGGCGGGGAATCGACCCGGTTCGTACAGAGCCATGACACACACGCTGTGGGCGGCAGTCGTAGCGACTTCGTCAACGTGAGTCACGCGAACGCGGTCGGCGTGAACCAAGCCAACTTTGTCGGAATGCATCGCACGAACCAGATCGGAATCGAAGATCATACGATGGTTGGGACGCGGTGGGCTGTCACAGTGGCACGCGGGATGACGAGTCAGCTCGTGGGTGACCTCGAGCAGATCGCCAGCAGCGTCGGCCAGGTTCTCCGCGGCAAGGCAGAGACCGTCTTCGGGAGGGTCCCCGCAACGCCTCTGGCCGAAGCGAGCACGTCGGTATTGGCTGGCCTCGGGGCGGCGCTGTTCGATGGGCTCAAGTCCTTGGTGGAGACGACCTCGACGGTGGGGCGAAAGATGGAGGCTGGGGGGCCAGCGCCCACGGCGATCGAGATGGTCGATCGACAAATTCGGCTGAGCACCGGCGAGGCGTCGATCGTGCTCGATGGGCCGAACATCACGATGATGGCGCAAGGCAACATCGTGCTCCACGCGATGGACCACATCTCCGTTCTCAGCGAAAATGAGATCGCGATCGGCGGACGGCAGAAGGTCGCGCTCGTCTCCGCCGAGAGCGACGTGATCGTTCAGGCGAAGCGGGACTTGCACCTCAACCCTTACGATGCGGCTGGGGACTCTTTGCCGCCCGCGGGATCGCCCGCGGCGGCGCCGATCGCTGGCGTTCGCAGGTTGAGGCGGGCCCGCCCGATCGTGCGTCCTGAGCCCTCAGACGTGCTGCCGGACCACTGCGCAATTTGTGGATCAGAGCTCTCGAGCACCGAGCCGTGGGCGAGATCGTGCTCGGCCGTCGAGGCGATGGAGCCCGTTCATGGTGTAGTAGGTGACGGCGAAGGGTTGGCCCACAGCTACGAGCTCGCTGGGCGAATGAGTGACGTCCTTTCGATCGCCCAAACTTATGGGATGCGCGGGGATATCATCCAGCACGGGATGAAGGCGATCACGGAGGGCGTGGGCCTCCTCTCGCCGTCGTACACGCGCACGCTTCGGTGGCTCGCCGAGTTCCGGCATTTGAATCCACGAGATCTCGCCCGGCTTCAGACGCTGCGCATCGAGGACGCGCCGCACTTCGTCGGGTTCTCGATGGCGTCTTGGGTCAAAGGAGCGCCGGAGCCGTCGGTGTCTTCGATGTCGTTCGGCGGGCCCAACCTAGAGGCCGTTGCCATGCCATTGACGGGGTACCTCGAGTTCGCGGTGCATCTGCCTGGTCAGATCAAAGCAAACTTCCACAACGGTGCCGCGCTCGAAGCGGTGCTCGGCCTCATGCAGATGGACACGGTGACGCATGTCTGACTACCAAGCTGCTCAGGCCCTGATGAACAAGGGCGAGGAAGAGGTGCTCCATGTCGCGCTTTGCCGCGAGGCCGATGATTTGCGCGCGCTCCACAGAATGATTGGCACCAAGGTCGGCGTGGAGCCCTGGTTGTATTGGGACACGTTGGGCGTGGCTCCCAGCAGCGCCGTCGAGAACTTGTTGGCGCTCTGCGGGTTTGCGGGACAATCACCTCCGGTGCCGGAGATCCGCACCCTCTCCCAGGAGCAACACGACGGCGTGGTGCCGCTGTTGGGTTTCACCCTTCCAGCGACCTTCTTCGCGCGCGTACGTCAGGGGATCGCCGCGATCGCCAACGGACAGATGGGTGGGTTCGTCCCGATGGTCGTCGCGCAGTCAGGGTTTCACGACAGCGCGGTCGACGTATTCTCGTACTTGCGAAGTCATTGCGGCAGCCCGCCGATCTGGGTCGCCCGCCCCCCGTTCGGGCCGCGAGGAGGCGGGGTTGACCAGCCCGAGCAAATTAACTCATTGGTAGGCGAAGATCGGAGCCTGCGGGCGAGCCGGTTCATTCGCCGGGCCGAAGGCGACACCGGTGACTAGGGCCGGCATAGGATTAGGGCCGTCGCACAACGCATCAGCGGCCTGCCGGCATCCCGGGTATTCGCATCCGGTACCGTGCTGGACTCATCCCACCTGCGGTGACTGCTCGCCGAGCGCCTGGGGGGTGGCCACTTCAAGCGTGCACGCGATGATTGTGGGTGAACACGGTGACCCCGAGCTCGTGCTGTGGTCTCAAGCGAGTATCGGCCCGGTGCCCATCCTCGACTGGACACCCGAAGTTGGCCGGTCGCCGCCCACAGCCGAAGGCTGAGCTTCCGTCGCCGAAGAAGTCAAGACCGCGGTACCGAGTCATCGGGGGCAAGGGCGCGACCAACTACGCCATTGGACTGTCCGGTGCGCGCATCGTCGAGACGACATTGCGCGACGAGGGCGTGATCTTGCCGGTCAGCAGCGTGCTCGACGACGACCTCGGGATCTCCGGCGTGCCGCTCTCGGTACCCAGCGTCGTCGACGCTCGAGGCGTCTCTCGCGTGATTGAGGTGCCGTACGCCAAAGCCGAGATGGCGCTGCTCGAGCATTCCGCGCACACCCTCGAGGAGGCGCTGCGCTCACTGCAGTTCTAGCTTATTTCGGAGAGCACTTCGCGGGAACTGACGCTGCGAAGTCGCGGCGCTCGTCCAGGCTCGCCGGACGTGCGGGATGATTTTCTCGACGAAGCCAGCTCCATCACCTCGCCATCCCCGGTCACACCGCGCGCTTCAAAGCGAGCTTCGCACTCAGCTGACGTGCGCCCTGACAATTGCAACATCGAGGAATGCCGAGTTCGGCGGGCGCTCGCTGTGAAGAACGAATGAACGCGAACGCCGCATGATGGCTGGCGACCGAGTGGCATTGGTGGCGCGGGAAGCCCGATTGTAGGCGTCGATGTCCCTATCGACTTCGCGCAGAGTCGTCCCTAGATGCCAGCGGTGGTCATTTCATTCAGGGGCTCTGATGTCAGCGTTGCCGGCGACTTCTTCCCGCCGGTGAGGTCGTGCGGCCTTGCTGGCGAAGGCGCTCTCGGTGAGTGAACGAGTGCTCGTCGTCGGAGGCGGGGCTTCTGGGCTCGCAGCAGCCTGGGCTCTCGGACGTGCCGGCAACCGCTTTGCCGTCGAAGTATGGGAGAGCGCCGAGCACCCCGGCGGCGTCGCGACATCCGTTCCGCTCGACGACGGCAGCTTCTTCAACGACGGTGTCCAAGCCGCCGCGCCGAGCTACGCGAACACGCTGCGACTGCATCGAGCACTCGGCTTCACGCCCACCCCATTTTCGGTGCGCATCGCATTCGGCCGCGGCGACGATGCGTGGGGCAACACGAGCGACTCGGCGCTCGTGCGCTCGCTGCGGCCCGAGATCGCGCGGTTCGCACGGCTTTTGCCCTGGATCGCGCGCGCCGAGCCGATGTCGGTGGTGACCCCGATCGCGCCTTTGCTCCGCATGCTCGGCTTCTCGGAGCGCTTTCGCAACGTGATGGTGCTGCCGCTCGTCGCGCTATTCTTCGGGACAGGGAACCAGACGGCTTCGGTTCCGGCTGCGCTCGTCGCGCGCGTGTTCCTCGACCCGGAGGCTCGGCTCTTCGATCTCGATGGCGAACGGTTGCTCTCGACCGAGCCGACGATGCTCGCGTTCCCGTCATTGTCTCATCTTTACGCGTCACTCGCGACCGCGAGTGGCGCTGGCATTCGGTGCGGGCGGCGTGTGCTCTCGATCGAGCGCAGCCCGACGAGGGTGCTCGCACGCGCCGCGGACGGGGCGTGCGCTCACTTCGACCAAGTCATCTTCGCGTGCGATGCCGAGAGCGCGCTCATGGTGCTCGGTGACGACGCGACGACGATGGAGCGCGGGGTGCTCGGCTCGGTGCGCTACTACGACGACCTCACGGTGACCCACGGCGACGTGGACTACATGCGGCGCCACTACACTCTTCGCCGTGACCCGGACCACTACCTGGTCCGCATCGATCCGACGCGTCGAGAGCACATCGAAATGTCGTTCGTATTGACGGCTTACCAGCCGCAGCTCGCGAACCGCGATCGACCCTTGTTCCAGACCATCTTCCTCGACGAGAGCCGGGCCGCGGAATGGACTCGCTCCGAGATCGCTCGCGACGCGGTCGTGCTCGAGAAGCGCTGGCGGCAGTTCGCGCACACCTGGCGGCACTTCGCTTGGACCGTCCCACGCGGGCGGCTCGTCCAGGGTCGGCGGCGGACGCGATATGCTGGAACGTGGACCTTCATGAACACGCACGAGATGGCGACGCTGTCGGGTTTCGCCGCCGCCGCCGCCCTCGGCGCCCCGGTTCCCTTCGCGGATGACCCGGCTTGCGCACGCGGCTTTTCGCTCTATCGTTCGGTCGCCTACGGAAGGTGACGCGGGCCTGCGTCCCGAATCTCCGCCTTTCCCTCGCCTTGGGGGCGGGGCGGAAGCACTTCACCCGCCACTTTGAGACGGAACAACACGTGCTTTCTGAGCGGATCGCCCTCGGCGACCCTGGGGTGCTCGAAGTCGCCGCCAAGGTCGCGTGTCATGCCGATGGCTTCCATCACTTTGCGTGAGCGGATGTTCGAGTGCGTGGTGAAGGAAACGATCTCTCGTACGCCCAGTGAATCGAACGCGTACGCAGCACAGACTCGAGCGCCCTCGGTGGCGTAGCCGCGCCCCCAATGGCGTCTTGCCAGCCGCCAACCAATCTCGAGGGCGGGCGTAAACGGTGCAGCAAAGCCGACGACGGCGAGTCCGACGAATCCGATGAATGGCGCCACGCCCGGCGCATCGACTGCCCAATAGCCGAAACCATAAGTATCGAAATGGCGGAGATTGCGGTCGACCAGCGCGTCGCTCGCCTCTCGCGTGAGAACCGTCGGAAAATGCTCCATCACGCTCGGGTCCGCGTTCATCTCGGCGAAAGCAGCTCGATCTTCGTCACGAAAGCCTCGCAAGAGAAGCCGGTCGCACCGAAGCTGGGGCGTGGTCGCCTTCGGCGCGATGCCCAAGCGATTGAGGAGATCTCCGAGCGTCGCGCGAAGCGCTATTTCGCCAAACGCACCTCGCTCATCGAGGAGATCGTCGACAGGCAGTGAGACGAGCAGGGCGAGCGTCGCCAGCTCGTCGAAGAGATCGCTCGGAGCGCCGAACGACTCGACGGCTACGACGCCGTGTTTCGTGAGCTTCTCAGCAACCAACGAGACCAACTTCGACGCGCGATCGCGCATCGAAGGAAGCCTTTCTCCGAGCACGAACGGAATATCGAACGCCGTCTCGAGAACCGAGCTGAGTCTCGCACCGCACCCCTCGGGGCCCTGAAGCACCAAGACTTTTTTGGGAAGCGAGCCTCCGACCGGTGAGAGCGTCAGCATGTCGACTGGAGCTTAGCAGTCATAGAAAAGACAGACGACACCCGATTCAATTGCGCGGAATCTCTCCCTCCATTCGGAGGGTTCGGAGCGAAGCGACGGCGCCGACCGACGTGAGCACCCCCTCCAGATCGGCGTCACCCTCGACGAATGCGTAGACGTGGTCGTGGAGAGCGAGCGGTCGTACCGCTTCGAGCAAGGCGCGGGCATGGCATGGCTCGCACACGCGAAAGGGTGACACGCCCGGGAATGAAGCGTCGAAGGCGACGAGCCCCACGGGCCGACCCTCCGACTCGGCGCCGTAAAACACCCGACCAGGAAGCGTGCGCAGCGCAGCGAGCTCGCCAGGGCCGAGACCGAGGCCCGCGACCGCTTCGAAACGCGCATCGTTCGAGAGCGGCGCGACGGCCGTCGCAATGGGTGCGTGAGGCAGCCTATGGACATCGGCCCAATCGAGCTTCATCGACACCGAGGAGATCGTCTCTTTCATTCCTGAGCGCGCATAGAGCCCTCGGGCGGCGATGTTGTCAGGCTTCACGTTCAACATCCATCGCTCGAGCCCGAGAGCTCGCCCATGCGCCGCCGCGGCGAGCATGAGCATCTTGCCGACCTCTTGCCTCCGATGCGCGTCGTCGACGATCAGGTAGACCACGTGCAGGCGGTCGCCTCTTCGACGTGCCCACACGATCCCGACGACCTCTCCACCATGGAGCGCGACCGTCGCGTCGGGCAAGATGGCTTCGACGAACCGACTCTCGCTCGGAGTCGGATCGGGAACGCCGAGCGCGGGGAACAGGCGCGTGAACGAGTGATAGTCCTCAATCGAGGCAGGGCGCGTGAGCATGAACGGATCCTCGGTCGATTCGCGACGAGGCGTGGCGCACGACCGAAGCTCGCGCGTCGTTCACGCCTCCAATTTGGGATCACTGCTTCTCGTAGTGCGACTGAGACGCACTGAAATAGCCATTCACGCTGGAGCTCCCGTTGACCCCGCTCGCGTCGAGAAAGGGAAAGACGTTTCCGAGCTGGCTCAATAGCGCGGCGTCAGTCCATTTGACCGCGCCGGGCGGCGAATAGAGCAGGCTGGTGTAGTCGATCCCGAAGCCCATCACCACCGGCTGGAGGTTGGCGTCGAATCCCGCTTGATTGATGGCCATCTGGCTGAGCGACGGGTTTGCACACGCCGACCCGGAGAGCGGCGACGCAGTCAGTTTTCGATCGGAGAGAACGGTGACCATGCCGTATTGGAGAAACTTCACCTCCCAATGACCCTGGGTATGAAGCTGGAACTGACAGCCCGCATAGAGGTCGCCCGCGTGCCCGCTCGCGATGCCGAACGCCACCGTGTCGGTGAACGAGCCGTCGCTCGCGAACGCGAGCGTGTCGACGACACCCGACGGATCGATGAAGTAGGGACCCACTGTGGTTTGCGCTCCGGGTCCACTCACGGTGACGTTCTCGGTGTATTCGGCCGGCCCAAGCGTCGCCTTCCAGGTCGTCCCGACCAGCGGATCACCCAGCTTGAACGTCGGGCTCTCGACCCAATCCGAGGGGGCGCAACCATCGAGCTCGGAGCGTACGCGCACCTTGAAGTCGAGATCCTTGCTGTCTTCTTTGGCCTGTGGGCTGACGAGCGCGAGAAAGGTTCCGTCGGGTTTCTGGTACGCGCTTCCGCCATTCTGCGCGTACGCGCCGAGCAAAGGGTCGTAGACCTGGATGTCGTTGTAGGTCGGCGTTCCCTTGCCGGTCGAAGTGAACGTCAACGCGATGAGCCCGTTCCAGAACGGCGCCACCGGATTCACCGCGAGCTTCTCAGGCTTTCCAGGACATTCGCCGCGCTTGAGCGGTGCTCCACCTCCGGCGCCAGCGGTAGAGTCGCTGGTGCCGCAACCGATGACGAAGATGAAGGCCCATCCGAGAAGCTCTATCGAACGCATGACGCGAGGCTATCGATGGTGTGACCGCGAAACAAGCCGCGATCGGATTCGCCGCTCTCGACTCGACTGATCGGTGACGAATGTTTTGGGACCCTGCCTCGCCTCGGTGTCGACGGAATATCGATCGACTTCATCATACGCTGGGCCTATGGGATCAGTCGATGGATGCGCTCGCGTACCACCGGTTCCACTTCGCGTTCACGATCACGTTCCACTACCTGTTCCCGCAGCTCACGATGGGCCTTGGTCTGTTGATCGCGGTGCTGAAGTATCTGGGAACCTACCGAGGCCATGCGATCGCGAACGAGGCGGCGCGGTTTTGGAGCCGAATCTTCGGCCTGAACTTCGTGATGGGGGTGGTGACGGGAATTCCGATGGAGTTCCAGTTCGGGACGAACTGGTCGCGCTTCAGTGAGCGCGCCGGGGGCGTCATCGGTAGCTCGCTCGCAATGGAAGGGATCTTCGCGTTCTTCCTCGAATCGACCTTTCTCTATCTGTTGCTGTTCGGCGAAAAGAAGCTCTCGCCGAAAATGCACTTCGCAACCGCGGTGTGCGTCTTCGTCGGGTCATGGCTCTCCGGCTACTTCATCGTCGTGACGAACGCGTGGATGCAGCACCCGGTCGGTTACGAGGTCGACGCCAGAGGACGATTCCACGTCACCGATCTCGTCGCCTATCTCACCAACCCCTGGGCGCTCGTCGAATACATTCACACGATGACCGGTGCCGTCGTGACCGGATCGTTCATGATCTCCTCGATTGGTGCGCTGTATTTGTTGTCGAAGCGGCACGTTCCGCACGCGAAGCTCTTCGTCAAAGTCGGCGTCATCGCCGGTCTCGTCGCCAGCATCGCGATGGCCATGCCGACGGGCGACATGCAAGCGCGGCTCGTCGTGGAGCACCAACCTGTGACGTTCGCCGCCATGGAGGGTCATTTCCAGAGCGAAGACAGCGCAGGCCTCGTGCTCATCGGTCAGCCCAACATGGATACGATGAAGCTCGACAACCCCATCGTCGTTCCGAAGGCGCTGAGCTTCATGACCCACCAGCGCTGGGACGCGCCCATCGAAGGCTTGTCCGACTTTCCGAAGGAGACGTGGCCCGAGCGCGTTCCGCTCCTCTATTACGCCTACCACGCGATGGTCGGGCTCGGCACCATCTTCATCGCAATCATGTCGCTCTCGGCTTTTCTGCTTCTCCGAAAGAAGCTCTTCGAAACGAAGTGGGTGCTGTGGATCCTGATGCTCGCGCTCCCATTCCCCTATATCGCGAACACCGCCGGTTGGATGACCACCGAGCTCGGTCGACAGCCTTGGCTGATTTACGGTCTCATGCGCACCGAGCACGGCTCGAGCAACCACGTTTCCACGGGGAACGTCCTCTTCTCGTTGCTCGGCTTCATGGGTCTCTATGCCCTCTTGGCTCTCCTCTTCTTCTTCTTGTTCACGCGCATCATCGGCCGAGGCCCCAGCCCCTCGCCGGCACGAGCCGCGACGACAATTGAAAAGGCGCATGCCGAGGGTGACCGATGAGCCTCCAGATCCTCTGGTTCTGTCTCGCGGCCATGACGCTGAGCGCCTACGTCGTCCTCGACGGGTTCGATCTCGGAGCGGGGCTCGTGTCGCTATGGGTCGCCAAGAACGCGGAGGAGCGAAAGCTCGTGTCGGCAGCGATAGGCCCCGTCTGGGACGGCAACGAGGTCTGGCTCATCGCCTCGGGCGGCGTGCTCGTCTTCGCGTTCCCACGCGCATACTCGGCGGCATTCAGCGGGCTCTACTTGCCGCTGATGATGGTCCTCTGGCTGCTCATCCTTCGCGGCATCGCGATCGAGTTTCGCTCCAAGGTCGACCACCCCCTCTGGCGCACCGGTTTCGACGCGGTGTTCGCGTTCGCCTCGATCGTGATGGCGATCGTGCTCGGCGTCGCGCTTGGCAACCTGGTCCGCGGCGTGCCAATCGACGAGACCGGGTGGTTCCAGGAAGATCTCTTCACGAATTTTCGCGCGACCGGGAGCTCGCTGGGCGCGATCGACATCTACACGTTGCTCGTGGGGATCTTCGCGCTCGTCACGCTCGCGGCCCACGGAGCGACCTATCTCGTGTGGAAGACGTCGGGAGCGGTCCGCGATCGGAGCGCCGCCACCGCGCGCCGCCTCTGGCCCATGGTCCTCGGCCTCGGCGCCGTGCTCACCGCGGCGACCGTGGCGACGCAGCCCGCGCACTTCTCGGAGCTGACGCACCGTCCGTGGCTCTGGCC
>JAYUUB010000102.1:0-14823 GCA_043755175.1 Polyangiaceae bacterium
CTTCTGCTGCGCTCCGACCGGTCCGGGGCTCGAGGTCACTTTCGTCTCATGGCGCGAGACGGCGGGCGACGGCGCGCTGCACGAGCTGTAAACCGGCTGAGCGCCCCTTCGGTGGTTCGTCTTCTTTTGCTTGAAGGAGCCGTGCTCCGTAACCGACGTTCTCAGCGCGGCGTGCACCTCGTGTCACAGCGATCCCCCGACCGGCGGTGCACGCCGTGAAGGCAAGCTCGCGGCGCGGTACAAAATCGGGGGCAGGTCGCAGCCCAGCACCTGCCCCCCGTGACCTCGCGCTTTACTCCGCGGCATCGTCATCGGCACCGGGAAGCATGATGGCTTCCTCCGCCGGATCGATGAGCTTCACGTCGAGCGCCCGCAGCGTTTGCCTCGCATCGCGAACGAGGGTGTGGAGCTTCTTCGAGCCCTTGCGCACCTCTTTTTCGACCTTGTCGGTCTCGTTGCGGATGCGCTCCGCAAGTTTGCGAATGGTGTGCGACCATCTCGCGCGACAACAACGATCCGCCCGAGTTGTGGGGCCTCGCGGGTTGAGGTTCGCACCGTCACCCCCCCGCCGCGCGCACGAGGTCCAGGATCAGGCCAGGCTCGAGGCCCGGGAGGGCGTGTCCCACGCGAACTTGGGAGAGCAGACCCGGCGACCAGTGCTCTAAAGCGCGTTCCCCGAAGCGCGCCCCCACGAGGCCCCCGGCGATGGCGCCGATCGTGTCAGCGTCGCGCCCACCATGAAGTACCGCCAGTCGAAGCGGCTCGTCGGCGGTGGTGCCTTGAAGCGCAGCCCATGCCGCCTGTCCGAGGGAGTCGATCACGAAGCCCGTCGGCCACTTCGACCATGAGCTCGTGATGCAATCGATGTGCTCGCCGACGAGCGCGGCCTCGACGGTTCGAGCCACCGCCGCCCTCGCGTCGGACCATCGAGCCAGGAACGTCGCCCATGCCGCCGGCGCGGCCGCCGCGAGGGAGGCGAGCAACGGCTCGACGTCCGTGGCGTTCATGGCCTCCAGCCCGCGTCGCATCGCGTCCGGCAGCAGCGTGGGGTCGTCCGCAATGGCCGCCGCGTCCAGCGTCGCCGAGTACCAGAGACACGAGGCAATGCATCGCGGATCGGGGTGGGTGAGCGCGCTGTCGACGACCGCGGCGGCGAGGAGCTGGTCACCGCGATACCCTGCGGTGTACGGCGCTGTTGCCCGCATCAACGAGCCGTTCCCCGCCGAGTCGCCACCACCCCACGAGAGCCAGCCTCCCGCGGTCGATGGGCGCACGAGCGCATCGCGTGTGGCGTTCCCGATATCAGGGGGGCCGCTTTGAAACCACGCGCGGTATGCGGCCCCGACGCGTTCGGCGAGCTTGGCTCGTCCGACCACGGTGCTGACATTCGGGCGCTCGCCACGAAGCGCCAGGATCGCCATGAGCGTCATCTGGGTGTCGTCGGTGACCTCGCCGGGCTTAAAGTTGAAAGGGCTGTACGGCCAGAAGCGTCGGCCAACCTCGTCGGGGGCCTCGGCGATCGCACGGGCCAGTGCCTTTCCTCCTTCGACGCCGGCCCCAAGGGCGTCGCCGAAGGCCGCACCCAGAAAAGGCATGGCGTTGCGTTCGACGAAGCGCGGGGGTGAAGCAGGACGGCCATCGCGGTCGACCTCCGCCTGCATCCAGGCGCTGCCCATGCGTTCGACGATCGCGTCGACGATTCGGCCCTCGACTACCCCATCGCACTCCTGGCCGCTGTGTCGGTCCGCACGCGCGGTGAAGAAGAGAGCCGTGCGGAGCTCGTCGATCGTGAGCTCGACTGAGCGGTCCCCGGTTCGGAAGGAGCGGTTCACGCGACGCGCGACGTCGGCGCATCGCTCGAGCGATCCCCAGAGCTCGTAGCCATTGATCGTGTACGCGACGGACTCCCAGCCAAAGCGCGGCGACGCGTCGGGCGGCTTACCACAAGGCGTCGCCGCGACCCGCGCGACGACCAGGGCTCGGAGGAAATTCTCCTGCGCACCGGTCTCGACCGCGCCCGCGCGCGCAGCCCGTGTCGCGGCGATCGCATCATTGGCGTGCATGCCCGTGGCGGAGATCAGGCACGCGGCGACCAAGGTGCCGGTACGGCCGAGACCGCCTTTGCAATGAACGACGACGTTCTTGCCATCGGTGAGATGGCCGACGAGGCGCGCGACAAGGGCCAGGAACGCCTGCGCATCGGCAGGCACCGAGCCATCTCGGATGGCCAAGCGCTCGAGCGTCAGCCCTCGGGCTTGGACACGCTCGAACAGCCGGGGGATACGCAGGCTCGCGAGCTCGACGTCCTCGATGAGCGAGACGAGCACGCTTGCGCCGTGCACGTCGTGGATGCGCGCGAGGTCTGCCTCGAGATCGCGCTTCCACGAGCCCCCGATGCCCGCCCCTTGCTTTCCGGGAGCGAAGGTCATGCCGAGACGGCCGGGGAGTGGCAGCACGTCGGCTGGCAAGAAGTCGACGCGCAGAGGATGGGTGACGGAAGTTCGGATCGCGCTCATCGTTTCAGCTTGCTCGCCGTCGTCTTGCCTAACGTAAATTGTGAACCGCTACGGGAAGTCCGGATGCTCGGTTGCTTCAGCTAGGCCACCATAGCCTGGCTCGATTGATCTCGATAGTACGCCGCCTCGAACTCGGCCGGTGGCACATAGCCAATAGGCGCTTAGGGAAATCGAACCGTGAAAACCCTCGGCAGCCCGGCTGAACCCGCGCCCCCGCGGCTCGAACCCCGCTCCCTGAGTCGATCCCAACCTCCCGTCGCTCCCCGGACGACCCCGACTCGCATCCGAGCCCTCGTGGAGCGAGCTTTTCGCAGCAGAAGATGGAACCCCGCCCTGACACGTCCCTTCTGATGTGCCGTTCCTGATCCAACGAGCCCGCTCACGCGCTCGAGAACGCGAGCCGAAGCTGACCGGCCTTCGGACGGATCTCGGGAGGTGGTCGACACAACTGCTCACGTCCACGTCGCAAACGTGGCGAAGGAGCCAGGCCCAGGGTTTCCTGCGAGGCTCGAGAGCGAGCCCATCGAGCACTCCCATGTCCGTCTCGAAGAGCGCGCGCTGCTTCGCCGCCGCATCCTCGACCTTCGGCGCCACCTCGGCCCGCACCTTCGCATGCGAGCTGAGCGACCTCGGCGTGTACGTTGATGCCCTGGCTCTCGCCTACCCGCTCGCCCGAGCGCGCTCGCTTCGGGTCCACGACGCGCAGCAAGGGTTTGCCTGCTCGCTCGCCGAAGAGCCCCTGGCCCGAGGCCGCCGCTGCACACAACGCAGATGGGGAAAGCTGCTCCTCGCTCGGCTCGTCATCCGCGCAAAGCTTTTTGTCGTAACGCAGATGCACGCGCAACCTCCACGGTCGCGAGCACACCCATTGCCGAACGGATACCTCCGGAAACACCTTCTCCACCCAATGCAACGCCGTGTCCGACCTTCGCCGGCCGACACACGACGGGCAGAACCCGCGCCGCTTGCACGAGAACGCCACGAGCCGCTCGTGGCCGCAACGCTCACACCCGACCCGAATGCAGCCAAACTCCAAGAGCCCGCATCGCAGGTACTCTTGAACCTCACGCACCACGAATCGTGGTAGCCCGCCCGCTCCCTCCGCTCGCTCGCAAAGCTCCTCCCAGTGCGCTCGGCTCGGATCGTCCGGTACAGCACCGTCTCTTCAAAGAGGGTGACGCTCGTAACGCCCGCGCCGGACCGAGTCGTGAATGGGCGCGTGCTGAACCAAGGGCGCGCCGCTCTAGGAAGACTCGTGCCGCTCGCGTCCGCTCCGTTTCCCGTCGATTGCCCCGCTATTTGCGCTCCTCCCACGACTCGATATCGGCGCCCGCCTGGCGATGCATGACGGCCGCCAGGCTCCTCTTCAGCCGCAACGAGCGCCGCTCTCTACGGCTCGGTCTCCTCGGCCGCGAGAGCGGCGCTGGCTAAGCGAAGTAGAGCGCGCCCCCCCCACAAGAGGGGATCATCTCCACACTACGGACGGGCCGGTTCTAGAATGAACCCGGAACTGCCCTTTTTCCGCAATTGCTAGCCGCCATTGCCTCGCTGGGCCTCGAAAGTGAAACGTCCTCGGGTCTTGGCGGCGGCGCTCGGGGGGGTGCTGGGACGCATCGGACCCGCAGGGGGAGGTGTGCTCGGCGACAACGACGTCTGCCGACCGGTATTGCCAATTGCGTGGATCACGCTGCGTCGATCTTCAGATGTGCAAAGCAGAAGGCGAAGTGGTCAGTGCTGTTCGGACGCGTAAAGTCATAGCCCGGGTTCGACATGACCTACCGACCGAAGAAGATCACCTTCGGTCCAGCTTGGGGAACGCGGCTGCCTTCGACGCTGTATTTCGGCGCAGCATGCATCGTGGTGCTGACGGTCATGATCGCACCACATCTGCCACGGGACTCGTGGCTCTACCGCGAGATCGTCATGGGCGACTACAACCGGGTCGTGTCCTCGACCGCCTGTGCGATCTTTCTCTTCGTGAGCGCATTCGCCGCGCTCCTTCGTCAGCAGATGAGCGGCATGGTGATGCATCCGGACGGCATCGAGACCCGCGAGATCCTCACGCTCGGCGTTCCTCGCATCAAGAAGTACGCGTGGGCCCAGATCGATCGCGTGCTCACTCCGGCAGCGCCCGAGGTCATTCGTCGCGCTCCGGTTCACACGGTGCTTGGCAAGATCACCAAGATCCGTCTCGACCTGTGGGACGGTCAGCGCCAATTCCTGCCCGATGTCGCGCGGAGCTCCGAGCTCTCCGTCTTGATCGAGCGCGTGGCGCTCGCGCGTGCCATCCCCATCGAAGGTGGAAGCGGGCTCCTCGACGAGCTCGGCAATCCTTTCGGCGACGGCGAAGACGAGATCCCCGCGGAGGCGTGAGCGCTGCGGAGGCTCGAGCGCTCCCGTCGAGGCTGCGTCGCAGAAGGTTCGTCTCGGCTCACATCGTTCCGAGCAAGGCGCCTGTCGCGGGATCGAACACGTCGACATGCCAGTCGTGGGCGACATAGAGACGCTGTGTCGACACGGTCATCGAATCGAAGTGCGCACCGTGGAGAGCGTTCGGGATCGCGTGCGACCAGAGCGGCGCTCCAGTGTGGGCGTCTCGCGCTCCCAGGGTCCATCGACCACCCTTTTCTTGATAGCGACTGTAGAGGCGACCATTGCCCAGTAGGGTTTCGATTTGCGGGCTCGCATGAAGATCGCTCCCTTCGAATGCGAGGTCTCGCTCCCATCGAATGGCCTTCGTCTTCGGGTCATAGCCCACGAGAACGGATCCGGTCGGTCCCTTTGCGTGCGCCAGGGTGACGCCGGCGTCGCCCTCCTCGACGGCCGGTCCCCTCGAAACATTCTTGTTCTTCGACTGGGATCCATCATTCGAATGGCAGACTCCATCCCCCGGTTGGGAACACTCGCGGCCATTCCGATCGCCGCGACGGCACCAGGAGGGTCGCGCCGCCTCGGTGAGCTCTCCTGAAGGGCTGACCAGGGTCCCCTGGTTCACGTGGGCGTAATCGACATCGTCGCGAAACCAGGCGATCGGTGAGTCGGGGTCGCCGCAGATCTCGGCAGTCCAACCGTGACGCGCGGGAATTTTCATTTCGCTCGTGAGCTTTCCATCGTGGAGATCGTAGACGTGCAGCATCCCCTCCGAGTCGGTCAGGAACAGCGCGCTCTTGCTCATGACGAGGTGGGTCCGGGGGCTTGCCCATTGGCTCTTGATCGGTGTCGTCGCCCAGCGAGTTCGGAAGGTCGCACCGTCGGTCGCCTCGATGGAAAGAGCAGTGTCTTGTTGCGGGGAATTCCAGCGTAGGCCCACGACATCTTCGACTCCGTCGGCGTCGAGATCGATGAGGTTGGGCTGGGGCTGGGGATACCAGCTCAGATTCGGAGCCGCGTATGCGACGGCCGCTGGCCGCGCTGCCCCCAGAGGTGTGGCCGGTGCCGGCTGCTGCACGGGTCGCATCTCGGCGAACACGAAGCTCGCCCCGGCCAAGACCAAGACGAGCCCGCGAACGAACGTCGTATGCCCGAGCATGGCGCGAGCGGAGGCGACCGAGCCCAGTACCGTCGTGATGGGGCGGGCGCTCGCACGGTAGTGACTCGATTGCTCCTGCCCCGAGGTCCAGAGGTCTTCGCCGACTCCGAGGTCGAACGCCGGCACAGTTACGACCAGACGCTCGTCTTCTGATCGCCTGAGCTCCGTGGAGAGACGGCGCAAGCGATGCTGCTGCACGAGACCAGCGGCGACAATCAGCGCCATTGCGCCAAGAGCCGCGGAGGCAAGCCAATCGAGGTGGGTCATTCCTTTTCGGATCGTCGACACACTCCCGGCGATCGACAGGGCGAAGCCGAGCGCGGCCGTTCGGAACCACACCTCGCCGCCGTCGACCTCGTCGACCATCGAGCCCGGACGCGCGCGAGGCGCTGCGATGTGGGCGCCGTAGACGATCGCCAGCGGCGGCAGAAACAGAACGGCCGCAACCACGGAGCCCAAGACCATGGCCAGCATCGTCATCGCCGGCGCCGACGCCAAGAACGAGCGATCCAGGTGCGATTTGCCGGTCGATAGGGCGATGAGAAGCGTGAGCGCGTTCGCCGCGCCAGCGCTGGTCGCCGCCAGAACGAAGACGCCCCAATGGCCGCGCGACCTCGCCGATCGGCCGAGCGCGAAGCCGACGAGCGCGCCGAAGCCCGCGGTGGTCCATGCGCCCACCGCGCCCCCTCCCAGCTCGTTCATCCAGGAGGAGGTGAACCACCCACCGAGACTGCACAGAGCACCAAAGCAGAGGGCGAGGCGAAGAGCGCGCCGGAGCGAAGGCGGGTTGTCCATGCCTCACTCTACCAATCGATGATGGTCCCAGCGCGGTCGGGTCGAGGAGGGATTGCGGAGGTTCGATGGCGAAACGATGGCAGACCCCGCAAGGAAATTGGACGCTCGCCGGAGGCGTATCGGCCCGCGAAATGAGAGGACCCGTCCTCGCTCGAGCCTGCCGTCGATTGAACAACACGCGAGGTGTCCGTGAATCCCTATTGCAAGGACCCCAGGCCCGAGCAAGCGGTCGAACCCGAAGAGCGGGGAGCTAGCGACCGCGCTGCGCGTCGGCGCCTCGCGATCAGCGCAGGTCGCCAGGGTCACGGCGGCGCTCGCGATCCCCTTCTTGGCGCGGAGCTGCCGGACGAGGCACGCGATCGAAGTTCCGCGGGAGCTGCTCACGGCCGCGGCGACCGCTGAGGGAAATCGAACCGTGAAAACCCTCGGATGCACGGCTGACCGCGGCTGAACCCGCGCCCCCGCGGCTCGAACCCCGCTCCCTGAGTCGACCCTAACCTCCCGTGGCTCCCCGAACGACCCGCTCTTCGCATTTGAGCCCTCGTGGAGCGAGCTTTTCGCAGCAGAAGATGGAGCCCCGGCCCTGACACGTGCCTTCTGATGTGCCGTTCCTGATCCAACGAGCCCGCTCACGCGCTCGAGAACGCGAGCCGAAGCTGACCGGCCTTCGGACGGATCTCGGAAGGAGGTCGAGCCCCGAGCCCGTGCTTGGCGAGCACCCTGGCAACGGCCTCGGGCCTCGTCGCGGCTTCGAGCCAGCGCGTCACCCCGCCGCACCGAACACAACTGCTCACGTCCACGTCGAAAACGTGGCGAGGGAGCCAAGTCCAGCGCCAGAGGAATCTCGGCCACCTCATGCTCCGCCCCCCGACCCCGCGCCGCCCTCTTGCGCGCGATCCCCCACTACGTTGGCCTACTCTCTCGGGCGGCGCATCCAGGCCAGCAACGATAGGAATGCGAGCGTAACGACCGCGGGCGCCGTGTGCTCGGCGTCGTGCCCAAAGCGAAGGTGAGAGACCGTTGCGCCGGCCAGAATCACGGCCAAGCCCATCGCCCCCGCGAAGCGCGTTCGACTGCTCCAGAGCGAGGCGACGCCAACCAGTTGCGCGATCCCCAAGCCGACCCTGAACCAACCCGGGTAGCCCATGTCCGCGATGTTCGTGCGGATGGGCTCGGCGCCGACCACCTGCATAGCGCCAACGACGCTCAGCTGAACCGAAAGTAGAGCAGTCAGAACGACTGCGCCTCCGGAAAAAACGCGCTTCATCATGCCATCTCCTTGCGTGTGCAAGCAATAGTAGCGCACTTGCTTGCGCACGCAAGGCCAGGCATAGTCGCGTAGTGAAGAAAGAGTCTCTGCGCGTTTGGCTAGCGTTGCTTCTCGCCGAGCGCACCGTCGTCTCGAAGGTCGAGCAAGATTTAGAGGCTCGTCAGATCCCCCTTCCATGGTTCGAGGTCCTCGTCCGCCTCGCGCAGGCTCCGCATCGGCAGCTCCGCATGCAAGACCTCGCGCGGCAAGTCCTGCTGAGCGACAGCGGCACGACGCGTGTCGTCGAAAAGATGGAGAAGGCGTCATTGATTAGGCGCAACTCGGCTGCGGACGACCAGCGCGGAAGGGTGTGCTCGCTCACGGACAAGGGGGCTGAACTTTTCTCCGAGCTCCAACCGCAGTTTTTTCGCCTTCTCGAACTCCACATCGGGAGCAAACTGTCAGTTCGTGATCAAAACCTCCTCGCGGACTTGCTCACGAAGCTCGCGCGCGACGAGTCGTAGGTGCACTCGAGTTGGGCGAGAGCATACATTCGAGTGAGGCGGCAGAGTGAGGTCCATCGACCCAGTCGAAACCTTGTAAGCACGTCGACGATCCCCCTGTGTCAGAGAAGTTGTCGCCTCCGCCGCGTAGCGACGTGAGGGCGTCTCACTCTCAAGGAGCGTGATCTGGAATTGCTTGTTTCGTCCGGGATCAGCACCGAAGACGTCGCGCTCGCCGGAGGCGGCTGCAGCACGCCCGGCGTCGCCCTACCCACGAATCGCTCGCTCCTCTTCTCGCGGCAGTCGTCCTCGCGGCCTTGGCGCGCCGACACGCGCGCTGAGTCATGCCTCCCGTGATGGTCGCCTGTTGGTTCGTCCGTAGAGTCCGGTGGTGTGCGCGACGAGCTCCTACGGCATCCCGCCAGCTTGCGAGCCGGCTCTCGAGGTCGCTTCGCATTGCTCGTTCGACGACGAGTCTCGCTGCGCGAGCTATTGCGGATTCGCCCTCATCGAGGGCTGCATGTCCGACGGATTCGACACCTGTATCGCCAAGTGTGTCCAGAGCCTTCCCGACCCGATGTGCAGACCGCGCTACCGGGCTGTCCTCAATTGTCACGATACACCGGGCGCGGGCTGCTCCAGCCTGTCCCCTCATTGCGACAAGAGCGACGCCGAGTACGCCGCTTGCGTGCCCTGAAGAGTCGGCCATCGGCGCACGATCGCGTCAGCCGAGCAGGACCCATCTGCGACCATCAACCCGGTAGTCGCGCGCCCTTTCCGCAATCTCCTCGATAGGGCGTTTTCATTTCTCGCGAGACGGTGGTTGTGGAGCGCACCGTCCGAACCACCACGTCTCTGCTTTCGGAGCGTCGCCGGCGTGGTGAGGAATCGAGATCAGCTCGGCGTGCCGGGCATCGAGATCGAGGACGCGGTAGCGGTCGACATCGCAACAGCCCATGGCGACTTCGTCGCCGCGCGAGCGATGCCGAGGGTTCGCTTCGGGCACCTCCTCGATGATCAATGTCCCGCTGTCGCCGACCTCGATCTCGAAGGGATACATGAGCTGCGAGTCGAGCAAGATTCGCTTGCCGACGCGACGCGGGACGAAATCGAGGCACGCGCTTCCCTTCCAGGTCGGCTCTTTGGTGATTCGCTCGAGAAGCCGCGCGCGCAGCGAGCCGTCGAGAGAGGCTTGGACGTGTTGGCGGTAACCTTTCGTGAATACGGCGGTGCAGCCGGTGGGGGTCAGAGCATTCTTGCGCGCCCGGCACGCGTCTTCGCTTTCGAAGAGCGCTACTTGCGGCGCACTGGCATCGCAAGGCGCGCAGGCTTTGCCCTTTCCGAGGGCGGCGCAGGCCTCGCTGACCGCGAGCTCTCGTCGGTCGATTCGTGCTTCGAGCGAGACGGCGCCCGGGCGATCGGCACCGAGCGACAAGGTGCCGTGATCGTCGTCGACGATGCTCTGGGTCGCAATGCTCCACTTCTCGCATACCGGCTCGCCAATCCCGTCGGCCGACGCGAAGAGCACTCTCGCATCGACGATGCGATCGAACGCCTCCAGCGGACGCGCCGTGGGATGAGCGGCTTCCGAAGGGGAATCGGAGGCCACCGTCGCCGCGGTCGAGGAGGCGGCCATCGACTCACCGTGAACGATGGGCTTTTCGGCTGACGAGCACGCGCCCAAGCCAACACCCATGCCGATACAGACCACCCAAGCGAACCGTGCCGCACCTCGCATGAGGAGCGCGTCTACTCGAAGCCACGCGCGGTGTCCCGGTTCGGGTTGAAGAACGCGTGAACCTCGGAGGCTTTCTTCGAGCCATCGCGATTTCGGTTCGTTTTGCACTTCAGATCTTTCAGAGAAGCTCCTTAGAAGAAGACGGTCATGTCGCTCCCCGTCAAGCGCGACCCGATCGACCTCTCCGCGGGCCACGACGACGAAGACGACCACGCGGCAGCCAGCGCTCACATCTGTCACGACTGCCACAAGCCCGCGCCCCCCACGAAGTCCGCGCACACGCTCTCACCAGCTCGCTTCACGGTTGGCGCCTCACGCGACGCGCGGTCGGAGACGGCACCTTCAGCTTCGAATGACGCTGTCGTCCGTGCTCGACGTTGCACCGACGTTGCACCGACCGCGCAACGCACGGTCGACCTGAGAGCTCGATCCGCCGCATCGCCCGCCAAGAGTTGAACGGCCAGAAGGCTGGACCCTCGAGCGCAGAGGTTTTTGTGATCGACGCTGCGCTTCCGCGGTTTCCCCAATCAAGAAGAGCGCTCGGTCGGGTTCGCGGCTTCGAGAGGCCGTGGGGCACCGCGCTTTACGCGGGGACTTGGACCTCTCGAGCGTACGACGGGAACACCGAGCTGACTCTGAACCTCCACTGCGAGAGCGTCGATCGCACGGCGATGCGAGCCGATCTCCAGGCCGTCTGCGGAGCGAAGGGATTCGACGCGACGGTGAGCGCGAGCTGCACTCGGCCCGACGGCGCCACGACGCTCAACTGCCGGTTCGACGCTGGCGACATCGTGTTCACGCGTCAGTGAGCTCGGTGCGGGCGGCCGCGAGCCTATCGGCTGAGGACTGATTCGACGTTGGTCTCGGCCCAGATCGCACGCGCCCCTCGAGCCTCAGCACCGAGGCCAGCTCGACGAAAGTGCAGGCGGCGTCTTTACTGTTCGAGCTCGAGCCCGAAGGGGTTCCCCACGTCCTAAACTGGCCCGAGGCGTCGCGTCATCGGCCGCGACCGCGTGCGCTCGAAGCGGGCTCGGCACACGCCCGGCCTGACGCCCGCCACCTTCGCCATGGCGCCCACCACCCCGTGCGAGCGCCCAACCGGTTCGCTGCACGGCGAATGCCCCGTAGGCGACGATGGACACGGCCATTGCGATGCCGGCGCGCGCGTCCCACATCTCGCAAGCCCACCGCGTCCTCGTCGTTCGTTGGAAACGACGGAGTCATGATCGGGTTCCCTTTGGCTTCGCCGCAGATTCCCTGCACCGCACAGATGGATACTGAGGGGAAGGTCACTCCCTAATGAGCTTCGCACCAGTGCTGATGGGCTTGCGCCATGATCTACCGGTGGCCGTTGAAGAATGACGCTTGTTGAAAACGCAGGCCGGCGAGCACCTGCTCGACACGCGCAGGAGAGAGCGATCCAATTCGTTCTCCGAGCGACGCTTTCAGGATCGACGAGATTTGCGAAACGACGACGACGCTTTGTTTTGGAAGTTTTGCCTCGTCCACGTCGAGCATTACGTTGCCCGGCTCATTCGCGCGGTTCAGGTTCGTGGTCAGCGCGCAAACGACGACCGTCTCGATCCGCGAGTGATTGAAGACGTCGTCCTGCACGACCACGTGTGGATGCAGGTGCTGCGACACGCCGTCGTTCACCCAAAACACGTCTCCCCGAGAAATCTGCGGATCTGCCACACCCAAGCTGTAGCGAGCCCGACAAACGAGCGCAACGCCTTCACGCTTGCCCGCGTCTGTGCGCAACAAGGCGCATGTCCGCACTCACTGGTTTTTCGATCGTTCACCGCGAGCAAGTGCGTTGGGGCGACCTCGACGCCTTCGGCCACGTGAATAACACCGTATTCTTCTGCTATTTCGAATCGGCGCGCATCGCGTACTTTCCGGCGGCGACGCTCATCGAAAACGTGATCTGCGTCGAAGGCGCAGGTCGCATTCTGGGGCAAGCGAGCTGTCAATTCCTGCGTCCGATCCGCTTCCCATGCGAGCTTCTCGTGGGCGTGCGCGTCACTGAGGTGCGAACGAACAGCTTCAAAATGGAATACGCGATCGTCGATGCGAAGGCGCCCAGTGATTTGCCGTTCGCACGCGGCGACAGCGTCATCGTCATGATCGATTTCGGAACGGGAACTAGGGGCCCCCTTTCCGAAGCGTTGCGCGCGCGCTTTGCCGAATTGGACAAGATCGCGTGACGACAGTGCTCGCCACCTTTCTCCCTGCGATTGGGCGCGACTTTCCCCCCGCTTCGCGGATGGTCTGACTATGCAGCCATAGCTTGAGTTTGGCTCTTTCATTCGAATTCGATGGCTTCTACAATGCGAAACGGCGGCACTCGTATCTCGGCTATATCAGTCCCGACATCTACAGCTCACACGCCGCTGCCACGCGCGTGATGGGTGACTATATCGTTGCTCACCAGCTCCGTCTTCAAGGTGCTGAAGAAGCTCTCGACTACGGGGTTATCCCAGCCGTCACCCTTCCGGCTCATGCTCGGAACGATGCCGAAGCGGTCGAGCTCGTCGCGGGTAGTCGTCACTTGCGTACGGACTACCGCGGTCCGAATGTGCCGTGAGGCCGGGGAGCGGCTTGCGCTTCCGGATGGCGTCGCGGAGCGCGTCGAGCGCGAGGACGCGATCGTTCGTCGCACTCGTTCGTTGCCCAACCGACGACGCGACGCGAAAGCAGGTCGAGCATTGCAGCGAGGAACAACCATCCGGAAGTTCCAGGAGGCGATGTTCGCGCAGAACATCCCCGCGACCGCGTTCCTGTCGACGGCGATCGACGAGGACTTCGCGCCGCAGAGCGCGCTCTGCGTCGCGTTCACCTCGCCACCGAGGGAGATGGGCCCGGTGAAGGCAGCCACCTTCTCCGACACCGTCGGGAATCTGAACCAGCTCTACGAGGTGGTCGCGAAGTGATCGCGCAGCGCGCGCAGGCGCTTGCGCGTCTCCCAGCGGAACACGCGGCCCATGATGGGCTCGAACAACCACGCGAGCCACGTGGGCCTCGCCGTGAACGACCACTTGTACGTGATGCGCGAGCGACCGTTCGGGAAATCCACGTGCCGGATCGACGCGGCCCACGTGCCGAAGAAGGGCGGCGAGTTGATCAGCTTGACCGCCGCGACCTTGCCGCGATCGAAGGTGACGTAGCGCGTCTTCAGCGCGAGCCCACCGAGCGAGCGTCGCCCGACGCACACGCTCGTCACGCCAGCGCCCGCCACGGTCGCACCATCGGTCAGGTACGCGGCGGAGAGCAGCGTGTCCCACGTGAGACGCTTGGCGTAATCGTGGACGAGATCGAACACGGCGGTCGCCGGCGCATCGATCTCCTCGGTCACTTCGCCGTGGCGCACGTCGCGATCATAGCTCTCAACAGAGAAGCCCGCCGCCCGCGAGGCTCCTCGGGTTACCATTCCTACCGGAATCGCCGGAGCCAGGGTCCGCGGCTGATCAGCATCGAGTTCCCGCCCCAGAGCGAGGGCGCCATTTCAAGCAGTGGCTTCGAGCTCCTCGAGCCGCTCGCGCATCAAGAGTCGCGCCTCGTCGTCGTACTCAGGGTTCGCATCGGCGATGCCAAGCGCCTTTCGGAGTAGCTCGAGTGCCCGCTCGCGTTGCCCTCGCTCCTCGAAGACCATCGAGAGGAGATCGAAGCCCTCGGCATCATCGGGGAAGTCTTTATGAAGTCGTGACGGTCACATTCTCGACGAGATCCTCGACGGCCGTGTCGACGACGCAGTTATCGGCGCAGAAAGTGACGCACCACGGATTCCCCACGACACCGGAAAGCGTCATCGTGACGACGTCGGTGGCCGCCACGGATGCGCGCGTCGACATGGAGGATCGCGATGTCGCTCTGATCGACCACGCTGCGGATCGGCGCGGACATGAAGCTGCTGCTGACGAGCCACGATGCTCGCGGCATGGGTCCGGTTGCGGGCGGAAGGGCGCGGATGCGCGGTCGGCGATGCGACCAACCCTGGGGACCTGCGGCGCGCGATGGCACGTGACAGTGCGAAGCCAATCAACGGCTCGCTGCTCGGTGCGTACGCCCCTTGCCCCGCGCAGGCTCGTGCCCCATATGGGCCCGCAGGAATGCTGTAGACATTCTTGCGCCGAGCGTCTCGGTTCAACGGATAGCTGCCGATCGCTCGGGCAGCCCCCGGATTTACCGTCTCGTTCACGCTCACACCGCGCTCTTCACGATCCGATGCGCGTCACGGCGAGTCGCCAGGGTTGACCCATCCGGGGTGAGCCAAGGTTTCTCCACTTCACAAACGAGATTGCTACCATGCATGACATCATCGATACAGCCATCGCTGCGGGCTCCTTCAAGACGCTCGCGGCCGCCGTCACCGCGGCCGGGCTCGTTGACACTCTCAAGGGCGCGGGCCCGTTCACGGTCTTCGCGCCTACCGACGAAGCCTTCGCAAAGCTGCCGGCCGGAACGGTCGATGCCCTCCTCAAGGACATCCCGAA
>JAYUUB010000103.1:0-14786 GCA_043755175.1 Polyangiaceae bacterium
GCAGTTCGAAGAGCGCCTCCGTGAGCAGAAAGAACGCCATGACGGGGGCAACCGCTGGATCGGGACCGGGGGCACGTCTCCCTTCGGCCGTGGCGGCACCCATCCGAGCGGCGTCTCGCTCGGAAGCGGCGGCGGCGGCAAGGGCGCGATCGTCTCGGCCGATGCGCGCAAATACAAGCCCTACCGCAGCGACGTCATCCTCGACACACGCCAGATCGAGGTGGCCCTCCGCAAGCTCCGGGTGTTCACCCACGAAGGCCAGCAAGAAGAGCTCGATGTCGAAGGCACCATCGACGCGACCGCCAAGAACGCGGGCGAGCTCGAAATCCTCACGCGCGCTCCGCGGCGCCCGAGCACCCGCGTCATCCTCATGATGGACGTGGGAGGCTCGATGGATCCTTACACGGTGACGATGAGTCAGCTCTTCAGCGCAGCGAAGCGGGCGACCCATTTCAAAGAGCTGAGAACGTACTACTTTCACAACTGTGTTTACGGACGAGTCTACAAGACCGAGAACTTCCTCGACCCGGTCAACATCCGCGACGTGATCTCGGAGTGTCATCCCGGCTACAAGCTCGTCATCGTCGGCGACGCCCTCATGGCGCCTTACGAGCTCATGGGCGCGACGGGCTTCGGTGACGACGGCAAGGTCCCCGGCATCGCCTGGCTGCGATCGCTGCGCGAGCACTTTCACCGCGCGGTGTGGATCAATCCCGAGAACTGGAAGAGCTTTCGCGGAACCACCATCGATCCGATCTCCCAGATTTTTCCGATGTTCGATCTCACACTCGATGGTCTCGGCGAGGCCGTGAACGAGCTCGTCCGTGGCTCGCAGCGAAGCGGCCACCGCGGAGGGCGCTCGTAGTGGCGGTGCTCACCGAACAGCTGCTCAGAACCTCGACGCGTCTCCGAACGGCGCACCGACGGGCCATCGGTGGCGCGTTCCTCGCGTCGTGTCTCGCGTTCCTCGCGGCGATGTCGTTCGGCGCGGCGCTCCTCGCGCGCTCGGGGACGCCGAAGCTACGCATCGCCGCCACCGTGATGCTGGTCGTGGCGCTCCTCTCGGTGATCGTCGTCGCCATCTGGCGCGGCCGACGCTTCCGCGACCCGCTTCGAACCATTCGACTCGCGGTCGGAGCGAGCGAGCCGACGCTCGCCATGGCCATCGTGCGGGCCGCGACGCTCCACGACCGCTCGATCGGCGAAGCGAAGAGCGGCAAAGCGCCGCCCGAGGCCGCCGAGCTCTCCGAGCTGCATCTCTCGCGTCAGCTCGGTCGGGTGTCGATCGATCGAACCTCCGAGCGCAGTGAGCGTACTGGGCGACGCTTCGCGCTCGCGGCGCTCGGCTTCGCAGCCATCGGCATCGGGCTCGCGGCGTTCGAGCCCATTCGCATCGTCGAAGGGCTCGACGTGCTGGTCGCCGAAAAGGGCGAAGCGCCGGTCGGCCTCATCTACCTCGACGACATCGACATCGTTGCGACGCGCCCCGCCTATCTCCAGCAAGGTGGCGAAGAGATCGATGATTTCGGCAGCACACGTCAGCCGCGCGGAACCACCATCTCGGTGCGTGGCCGCGCGAGCCGGCCCGGCCGAACGCTCGTCCTCACCGACGGGATCGCCGAGCAACCGTTCAACGACGACGGATCGGGCGTGCTCGTCGCACGATGGACCCTCGGCGAATCGACCGAGGTCCACATCGCCGCGCGCTTCGGCGACGTTCGGATCGCGCAGCGTGACACGCTCGAGATCGAATCGATCCCGGATCTCGCGCCGAAGGTGAAGCTCGAAGAGGCGCCGAAGACGGTCAAGCTCATCGACACACCGTCGGTCGCGCTGCGCTACGAAGCCACCGACGATCACGGCTTGAAAGAGATTCAGCTGGTGCTCCGCGCCGGCGGAAAAGAAGAGCGACGAACGCTCTCGCGCCCCTCCTCCGACACGAAGGTCGAGCGAGGCGGCCAAGAGCTCTCGACGCGCGAGCCCTTCTTCCAAAAGAGCTTCATCCCAGTCGAAGTGACGATCGAGGCGCGCGACAACGACGCCGTTTTGGGCCCGAAATGGGGCAAATCGAGCTCGATCGTCGTCGTGCCTCCGTTGGTCGGAGAGCCCGAGGCCCTCCGCTTCGCAGCCCTCGTCGAGATCCGCGATCAGTTGGTCGATCTCGCTGCCCCGCGCGTGACGAGAGCCTCCGCCGATCTCATGATCAAGCCTCTTCAGGAAGAGAGAGACAAGAGCGGTCGCAAGAGCGATCGAGCGGTCGACGCGACCAAGCCTCGGGCGCCGAACGTCGATTCGCCCAAGCCGGGGACGCCGAACGCCGATCCGTCGAAGACCCGTCCAGCGACTCCGCCCGCCCCGACCTCTCCGCAGCCGCCGGCGCAGACCGCTCCGCTGCCATCACAGCTGCCATCATCGCAGAGCGCAACTCCGAGCGCGGATCCGAAGGAGTTTCTGGCAGACGAGCTCGCCCGCCAAAAGGCGGCGTCTGAAAAGATCGAAGAGCTTCTCGCCGGTACGTACGGTGGTCTCACGATTCGCGGGCGCATCCGCAACGTGATCGGTGGGCAGATGCGACGCCTCGGTGTCGCCCTCGACAAGCTCAAAAAGACGCCGACCCGCGAGGCCTACGTCGAGCTCACTCGGACGACCGAAGACGCAGTGTTGGCCGTCGACTCCGCCATCCGCTCGCAAGGCTTCGCCGACAGCGCCAAGGTCTCGAAGCGCCTCGCGACCGTCGCCGACGAGATCGCGCTCGCCGCGCACGCTTGGACCGAGAAGCCGAGCGAGCGGCCTTCGTCCGAGGCTCGGCTCGATGCGGCGATCGGCGTCCTTCGCGGTGGAGGAACGCAGCTCGTGAAGCTCGGCGATCTCGGGGTCGACCTCGGCGACATCGTACGCGGCGGAGTCGGGCGCATCGAACGGCCCAGAAAACAGGTCGATCTCGTCACGGCCGAGATCGCCGCGCGCGATCTCGCCGAGCGACTTCGACACACCGAAGGCAGCATTGGAGGCGGCGGTCAGCCGGGAGTCGAATCGGGCGGTGCGCCCTCGGGTGGTGGCGGCGGCGAATCGGGCGAAGACGGCGAAGGTGCGTCCGACGCCGATGAGCAGGCCGAGAACGATGGCAAAGAGCTCGAAGAGCTCATCAAGCAACACGCCGAGCAGATCGGCAAAGTCGCCGCAGCGATGCGACACGCGACGACCGACGAAGAGCGCGAAGCATTGAAGAAGCTCGCCAAAGAGCAAGCCGAAGCGATCCGCGAGGCCGTGAAAGGCTTGCCCGAGCAAGGCGTGACCGGAGCGCCGAGCGAGAAGGCGGCCGAGGGGCGCAAACATGCCGAGTCGATGGCTGGAGCGCTCGAGCAAGGCGACGTCGACGAGGCGTTGAAGAGCGGCGACGAAGCGCTCAAGGCGTTGCGCGAAGCATCGAAGCGCGCGGGCGACTCGCCGTTCTCCGACGAACAAGACGCAGCGAAGAGCTCCACCCGCGCAGGCAACCGCATCGAAGAAGCCCTCGATGCGATGCGCGACGCGATGAAGAAGATGCAAGACGCGGCCGGCGAGCGCGCCAAAGACGATTTGAAGGGCGCCGGCGAAGACGAGAAGCGCATGGCCGAGCGAACGCACAGTCTCTCGAAGCGCGGCGATCAGGGCAGCGCCAGCATGCCCGACGAGATGCTCGAGAAGCTGAACCAGGCGGAGCAAGCGATGCGCGACGCCGAAGATGCGCTGAAGCAAGGCGACGCCGAGAAGGGCTCGTCGAAGCAGCGCGACGCGCAACGACTGCTCGAGATGGCCAAGGGCGACGACGACGAAGGCTCGAACGACACCGGCAAAAAAGGCGGTGACGATGGCGACGGCAAAGAGATGGCGAAGAAGGTCCCCGTCCCGGGCAAAGACCAGCACAAAGATCCGGAGAGCTTCCGGAAGCGCGTCACCGAGGGTCTCGGCATGGCGCAAGATCCTCGTCTGAGAGAAGCGATCAAGCGCTACGCGGAGGGCCTGCTCAAATGAAGAAGGAGCGGCTCGTGCCCTCGGGTTCGCGCTTCGGCCTTTGGGTCGGTCGAACGACGCTCGCGCTATCCGTGTTGGCGCTCGGCGCGTCGTTCGCGTCGGCGCAAGGCGGAGGTCTCGGAGGCGATGCGCCCAAGGCCGAGAAGATCCGCGACATCATCCTCGAGCTGAGCGTGAAAGAGGCTTCGAGCGCGCTCGAGAACGCCGATCCGAAAGACCCGCTCTTGGCGCTCGAGCGCGCTCGGCTCGCGCTCTACCGAGGTGACTGCGCACTCGCGGCGGGGATCCTCGCGCGACCCGATCTGCAAGACTCGCAGGCAGGAGCGCAGCTCGGCGCGATCTCGCGCGGGTGCGTTCGGTCGATGGCCGGTGCGCTCGTCGTAGAAGACGATGCGCGTGGCATCGTCATTCGGTTCCAAGACGACGAAGACGCTGTGCTCGCGCCGCTGCTCACCGAGATCGCCCTCAAGGCGCGAGATCTCTTCAAACACGACCTCGGCGTCGAGCTTCCGAACCCGATACGTGTCGAGATCGTTCGCGACCAATACGCGCTCGCCGCGATGACCGGCCTCCCCATCGAGGCGGCTCGAACCACCGGCACCATCGCGATCGCGAAGTGGGGCCGGGTCGTGATGGTCTCGCCACGCGGTGCACCGAAAGGCTACGCCTACACCGACACGCTCGCCCACGAGCTGTCGCACCTCGCGCAGACGAGGGCGTCCAAAGATCGCGCGCCGCTCTGGCTTCAAGAGGGTGTCGCGCGCATCGAAGAGACACGGTGGCGTCCTCCTCGCCCGTTCGACGACGTTCCCCCGGCCGACGATCTCGCGGCGTTCGGATTCGCGAATCACCTCGGACCCGACATCGACAAGATCGGCCCGTCGATCGCGATGCTCGCAAGCGCTCAAGAAGCGCAGGTCACCTACGCGAAAGCGATGAGCTTCATTCGCTACTGGTCGAAGGTCCAAGGCGAAGACGCGCTCCCCAAGCTCCTCGCTCGCATGGGCCAGGCCGACAAAGCCGAAGACGTCGATCGGGCCATCGAAGACGTCTCCGGCAAGAGCTTCGCGGCGTGGAGCGAGCGCTGGCAGAAAGAGGTGACGGCCAACGCGAAAGAGCTCCCCGACGATCAGCGCCCCGGCGCGCCACCGGCGAAGCACCTCGACGAGGTTCGCAAGCGCGTGCGTCTCGGTCAGCTCTTCAGCGAGCGCAAACACGACGACGCCGCCAAACGAGAGCTGAACCGGGCTTTCGAGCTCGCGCCTCGCGAGGCCGTGATCCGGGCGAACCTCGCCGCCGCCCTCCTGGCGCTCGGTGAAGAAGGCCGCGCACGGTCGCTGGTCGAGTCGAGTGACGACATTCGCGGAAACGATGCCCGGTGGTGGTCGCTTCATGGGATGCTCGTCCCCGGAGATGGCGAACGCGCCCACTCCATCGCGATCGGAATCAATCCTTACGATCCGAAAATCGCGTGCTTCGAAAAAGATCCCCCAAGCACACCCGACGATCCCGCCGACAAGGCGCTCTGCGAAGCGGCAAGGCGAAAGCCACACTGAACGGTCATCCGCATCGAGCCCCATGGCTCGTGTGCATGGGACTCGAATCGCTCACTTTCGACGCGTTTTTGCCACGACCGCTTCGAAGCCGTGTTCTCGCAAAAAGTCTCTCTAAAACGTGCTCGAGAACCTCTCTCGAGAAAAATGGGTGCAGTCGACGCAGGGCCAGCCACGGTGGTTGACCTTGGAGAATCGACCCGCCTAGCATCAGGGCCGGGTTTTCTGATGAGTGTCGCTACCTTCGCCGCCGCGCAGATCTTACGAATCCTTCCTCGGATCCGCATCACCCGCGCGGTCGGTCGTCTGACCGACGCGCGCTTGTCCGCGCCAATCGCGAGCACGGTCATCGGGCTCTTCGCCCGCGCGTACGACGTCGATCTCGACGAAGCGATCCTTCCCGAAGGGGGCTACGACAGCTTCGACTCGTTCTTCACGCGGAAGCTGAAAGACGGAGCGCGACCGGAGTGCACCGATCCCGATGCGATCGTGAGCCCCTCCGATGGTCGGGTCGAGGCGCTCGGACCCATCGAGCACGACGGTCGATTCCTGATCAAAGGCCGCGACTACCGAGCCGACGAGCTCCTCGGCGACATTTCGGAGGCCAGGCGCTACGAGGGCGGTCACTTCGCCGTCGTCTATCTTTCTCCGCGGGACTACCACCGTGTCCACGCTCCAGTCGCCGGACGCGTCGCGCTCATTCGCTCGATGCCCGGCGATCTTTTTCCGGTCAACTCGATCGGCGAGCGCCACATCGACTCGCTTTTCTCGATCAACCGTCGCGTGGCGATCGCCATCGACACACCACCGAGCGAGAGCCGGCCTCGAGGGAGTCGCGTCACCGTCGTCATGGTCGGCGCGATGATCGTCGGGCGCATCACGGTCAAAGCGATCGACGCGCACGACGTGCCCCTCGGCACCCACGTCATCGAGCCGTCGCAAGCCGTCGCTCGAGGGGACGAAATCGGCATCTTCCACATGGGATCGACCGCCGTCGTGTTCGTCGAGCCCGGCGACACGGCGCTCTCGAGACACCTCGGCCCCATTCGCTTGGGCGAGCCGCTCTCCTCATCCCCGTCTCACAAGAAGAACGGATCGGGTACCCGATGAGCGACGAGTCCGAGCGCGACTCCAACCAAAGGCCCAAGTCGGTCCCGGCGCCTCCGACGGTGCCGCGCTTGGCCACCTCACCTTCACCGCAGACCTCTGGGCAGAGCCCGTTGGCGATCCCGAGCGGTCCTCCGGTACCCGGGAGCGGATCGGGCGGCGCATCGATGGCGCACTTCCGTCGAACGACGAAGATGTCGGCCGACGAGATCGCTTCGGTCATCGCCGACACCGAGCGCGCGAAAGCTGCGGGCGATTTCGATCCCGAACGAACGATGGTGGTCGAGCACGAAGACGTGATCGACGCCGACGAAGCCCCGACCATGGATTACGACCCGCGCGCCCGCGGCGTTTATCCCCCTGGCGCGGCGAAACAAGCCTCCTATGCCGATACCCCCGACTCGCCGATGGCGCCGCTCGAGGTCTCGAGCTTCGAGTCGCGCGCGTTCCCCGGCAGCGACGGATCGCATTCTTCGGGCAACGTCCCGACGCCTCGACCGAGCGAAGCCGGACGACGACGATCGTCTCGTAGGACGGTGAGGATCCCCGACGATCCGGTCCAGCGACGTACGGCACCCACGGTGCTCGAGCCTGCAGAAGCGCGCGCGCGAACGCAGGACCATCACCCGTCGGACCCCGAAGATCATTCGTCGCACGCGGCAGAGCCCGCGACCGAGCGCCGTGGGTCGCAGACCTCCGAGACCAGCGCGGCCTCGGCTGGCGCCTCGACCAGCTCTTCGGGCGCAGCCTCGACTGGCTTCCCGACTGGCGCGTCGCCGACGGGCTCCCCGACGGGCTCCCCGACGGGCTCCCCGACGGGCTGGTCGGCTGACTCACCGACGGGCTCCCCGACGGGCTGGTCGGCTGACTCACCGACGACGGGCGCTGGCATCTCCATGACGAGCAGCGCTCAGCCGCGTGAGCGCGAGCTCTATCCGATGATCGCCGACTATCCGACGGGAGAGATCGCCGACGAGATCACGATCGTGAAGCCGCTGCGCATCATCAGTATCGGCTCCGACCCGCCGCCCTACGTGACGAGCGCCGAAGCCGTTTGGCCCCCCGCCCACGTCGAGCCCGAAGCGAGCGCTTCGGCCTCCGCAGCCGTCGCAGAAGACGTGCCGCGCACCGACCTTCCTTCGATGATGAAGACCGACCTGTTGCCGCCCCCGATGGACGTCATCGAGTCGGGGTGGACACCGACGCCACCCGAGGTCGCCGAGCTCGCTCCGCAGAGTCATCCCGAGATCGAGACGAGCGAGCTGCTCGAAGACGTCGAGCCCGATGCAGCACCGATTCACCCGATCACGACGCCGAAGAGGCCTCCACCTCCCCCGCCGAAGACGCGCGACGCTGCGCGCCCCGCCGACGAGTTGAAGGCCACGAACGTCGAGCCGAACGCCAAGCCGAAGCCCAAGGCCTGGTTCGAAGATCTGTTCAGCGAAGACTACCTGCAGACGATGGACGTGCTCGCGCCAGAGCATGTGCGCCTCGAGGTCGACTTCATCGAAGACAGCCTCGGCGTCGAGAAGCAGGCGGTCGTGCTCGATCTCGGCTGCGGCCGCGGAGAGCACGCGATCGAGCTGGCGAGTCGCGGGTACAGCGTCGTCGGCGTCGACCTCTCTCCGGCTGCGCTCTCCGTCGCGCACGCGTCGTCGGCCGAACGCCCGATCAACGCGCCCGATGGCCAGAAGGCGAGCTTCCTTCGCGCCGACATGCGCGAGCTCGACTTCGAAGAAAACTTCGACGGTGCATATTGTTGGTCGACGAGCTTCGGCTACTTCGACGAAGAGACGAACATCAACGTCCTCAAGCGTCTGCACCGCGCGCTCCGTCAGGGAGGCATGCTGCTCCTCGACGTCGTGAACCGAGACTTCGTCGCGCCGCGCTCACCGGGCCTCGTCTGGTTCGAAGGCGACCGCTGCATCTGCATGGACGACATGTTCGTCGACTTTCTCTCGAGCCGCCTCCGCGTGAAGCGAACCGCCATGTTCGAAGACGGTCACTCGCGCGAGCTCGAATACACGATTCGCCTCTACACGTTGAGCGAGCTCGGCAAGATGCTGCACGACGTCGGCTTCCGCGTGGTCGAGGTCACCGGGCATCTCGCGCACCCGGGGATCTTCTTCGGGAGCGAGTCTCCACGCCTCGTGATCCTCGCCGAGCGGAGCTAGAGCCCCCGTGACGATCGACCGAGCGATCGCCCGAGCGGCGCCGGGGGTTCCGCAGAGTCAGAGCCCGATCGATCGCGCGCTCTACGCGCGCGATCTCTGGCCACGTCATCACCTCGCGGTCCGTGACGGCGACATCGCGGCGCATCCACCGAACCTCATCGTCTGGCCGCGAACGACCGAAGAGGTCTCCGAGATTGTCCGGGCGTGCGCCGAAGAAGGCGTGCCGATCGCACCGTTCGGAGCAGGCTCGGGCGTCTGCGGAGGCACGCTCCCCGACGCACGCACCGTCGTCGTCGACATGAAGCGCATGCCCAAGACGATCGGCATCGATCACGAGCGGCTGTTGCTCGACGTCGAAGCCGGCGCCATGGGCATTCGACTCGAAGAAGATCTCCAGGCGCAGGGCTACACCCTCGGGCACTTTCCGTCGTCGATCCTCTGCTCGACGGTCGGTGGATGGATCGCCGCCCGCAGCGCAGGCCAATGCTCGGGGCGCTACGGCAAGATCGAAGACATGGTCGCCGACATGGAGGTCGTCTTCGGTCGCGGCGAGGTGGTGACGCTGAAGCGCCGCATTCACGGGCCCGACATGACGCCGATCCTCATCGGCAGCGAAGGCGTCCTCGGCATCGTGACGCGCTGCAAGCTGCGCCTTCACCCCGCCCCCCCATCACGAACGTTCGCGGCCTACTCGTTTCCCTCTCCGACCGCAGGCTTCGATGCGATGCGCGAGATGTTCCAAGCGGGCCTCCGTCCTGCGGTCTGCCGGCTCTACGACGCCTTCGACTCGTGGATGGCGAAGCGAGGCAGCGTGAAAGCCGCCAAAGGCAAGGCCCACGAAAAAAGCGCGTCGGGCGTCGGCGCGCAACGCTTCGCTCTCAAGACCCTCCTTCGTGCACCGAAGCTCCTCAACGCGCTGGTCGATCGCGTCGGCGACAAAGCCTTCGGAGGCGTGACCCTCGTCTTGGTCTTCGAGGGCGCGAGCGACGAAGGGCTTGCTGATCGAGTGAGCGCCGCCGGCATCGCGGCGCGCAACGGCGCGAGCGATCTCGGTGAAGCACCGGCACGGCATTGGTTCGCGCACCGCTACAGCGTGAGCTACCGGCAGGCGCCCATCTTCATGGCCGGCGCCTTCAGCGACACGATGGAGGTCGCGTCTCCGTGGTCACGGCTCGGAGAGCTCTACGAGTCGGTTCGCCGCGCCATGCGTGGGCACGTGTTCGTGATGGCTCATCTGTCTCATGCGTATCCCGATGGCTGTAGCATCTACTTTACCTTTGCCGGGAGCGCCCCCACGCGCGCGCTCGCCGAAGAGAAGTACGACGCGGTCTGGCGAGACGCGCTCTCCGCCGCCATCGCCGCCGGAGGAACCCTGTCGCATCACCATGGCGTCGGCCGAAGCAAAGCGCCCAAGCTCGGAGCCGAGCTCGGCTACGGGGTCGAGCTCGTCCACGCCCTTCGAAAGACACTCGATCCTTCGGGCGTATTGAACCCGGGCAACCTTCTCCCGCGCGCATCGAGCGCGAGCGAGCGGGCTCCTTCGTCCGACGTTCCGACGACGCTCTCGTTCGACGAGAGCTCGCTCCTCGCACGCGCGCCTGGCTCGACCACGCTCGGCGCGATCGAAGATGCCGCCGCCTCGCGCGGGCTCTCGCTTCGCATCACCGACCTTCGCCGCGACGAGACTGTCGCGTCGTTCATCGCGCGCGGCACACCGGGCGTCCCCGATCCGTGGCTCGATCCGGTCGATCACTTCGTCGCGGGCTTCACCGCGCGCCTCCCCTCTGGAAATGGTCTCGTCGTTCGCCCCGGACCGCGGCGCGCCGTCGGGCCCGATCTCTACGCGCTCTTCCACGGCCTCGGCGAGCGCGTCGGAGCGATCACGTCGGCCCATCTCCGCGTCCACCGAAGCGGCCTCTCGTCACGCGCTCTTCCCTGTCACGTCGAACGCGATCCTGCCCTCGACGAGCCCGAGCGCGCCGTCATCGACCGCATCGTCGCGAGCCTCGCCCAGAGCTGACCCCGTCGTCTAGAGAGGCGCAGATCAGGCTCGAAATCGAGCAAAAAAACGGCCCGTGACTCGACGATTGGGTGCTCTCGCACCTAGGCCGACGCGACGAGAGGCCCGGCGAGACGCGCGAGCGTCGCTTCGATCTGCGCTCTCTCGGCGTCGGCGCACACGCCGCGCGCACGCGCCACCATGTAGCGCAAAAGCGCGAGCTCGAGCGAATCGAGCCGCGTCTTGCGCTTGAAGCAGAGCCCCGGGTCGACGATCGTCACTTCGAACATCGCCTCGCCTCGAGAGTCGGTCAGCGGCTCGATGATCGGCTCGGCCCGGGCCCGCGTCAGGTGCTTCACGAGGCTTCGCACGACGGCCGCGCGGCGCCGAACGATCCGGAGCTCAGCGTCTTGGTAAAGCGAGAAGAAGCGGTTTCGCGAGTACGTGCTCGGGGCGAGAGCGAGCGCGCAGAGCAGAGCTTCGTGATCGACCGAATCGCTCACGCGTAGCCTCGCATCGTGTCGTCGCCGACCGTGCCCTTGAGGAGCTCGGCTTGGCGGTGCGTGCGAAGGGCTTCGATCATTTCGTCGACATCGCCGCCCATGATGGCGTCGAGCTTGTGCAGTGTGAGCCCGATTCGGTGATCGGTCACGCGGTTCTGCGGATAGTTGTAGGTTCGGACCTTCTGCGAACGCTCGGCCGTGCCGACCATTCCGCGCCGCTCGGCGCTCACCGCGTCGGCCGCCTTTTGTTGCTCGATTTCGAGGAGCCGCGAGCGGAGGACCTTCATCGCGCGCGCCTTGTTCTTGAGCTGCGAACGCTCGTCCTGACACTTGACGATCATGCCGGTCGGGATGTGCCGAATCTGGACGGCGCTGTTGGTCGTGTTGACGCCCTGGCCGCCCGGTCCGCCCGAGGCGGCGATCGAGATGTCGAGGTCTTTGTCGTCGATGTGGACCTCGACGTCGTCGGCCTCTGGAAGCACGGCTACGGTTGCAGTCGAGGTGTGAATGCGTCCTTGGGACTCAGTCGCCGGCACACGCTGAACGCGGTGCACGCCGCCCTCGTAACGGAGGTGCGAATACACTTCGACGCCCGTGATGAGCGCGATGACCTCTTTGTAGCCCCCTGCAGCCGCTTCGCTCACGCTGAGCACCTCGACCGTCCAACGGCGCTTTTCGGCGTAACGAGAGATCATTCGAAAGAGATCGGCCGCGAAGAGCGCAGCCTCTTCGCCGCCTTCACCGCTTCGGATCTCGAGGACGGTGTTGCGCTCGTCGTTCGGATCTTTCGGCAAGAGGAGCAAGGCAACGTCCCGCTCGAGCTGTTCGCGCTCGACCTCGAGCTCGGGCAGCTCGGCGCGCGCGAGCTCGGCCAGATCGGGGTCGGCGAGGGCCTCTTTGTCTTCGACGATGCGCTTCAAAAGATCGCGGAGACGAACCCACGCGAGCACCACCGGCTCCATGTCGCTCCTCTCTTTGTTGAGCTTCTGGAGGCGATTGCGATCGGTGAGGACTTCCTGCGAACAAAGCAGGTTGTCGAGCTCCACGTACCTACGCTCGACGGCCTCGAGCTTCTCTTTCGGGAGCATCGGATTCAGGCGAGCGCGGTAGAGGTCTTGTCGACCTGGAAGGACGGATCACTCAAGAGCGTGTCGTAGGAGGCAAAGGTTCGATCCGGATGATTCTCCGGGAGCGTGACCTGGGAGTGCGAGAGGGTCGCGAGGAGCGACGCGAGGGCGATCTCGAGCTGGTCGTCATCGGGCGGGGCCGTCGTGATCTTCTGCACCAAGAAGCCTGGCCACAAGAGCGCGCGGAGCGGTCCGGTGGAGCAATGCCGCGCGAAGAATCGCTGAATCTCGAAGGTGATTCCGGCGATGACCGGAAAGAGCGGGAGCTTCATCGCGAAGAAGCCGAGGCTCTGGACGAGACGTCCGCCGGGGAGCGGGGGGAGGAAGGCACCGACGACCGAGAAGAGGAGGACGCTGACGAAGGCCACCATGATGATGAAGGTCGTGCCGCAGCGCGCATGGAGCGCGGTCATGGCGCGGGCCTTGGAGACGATGAGCTGCTTTTTCGCTTCGTAGGTCGAAATCGCCTTGTGCTCGGCGCCGTGGTACTGAAAAACCCTTCGAACGTCGGGCATCAGACGAAGGAGCGAGAGGTAGCCCACGATGATGCAGAGCTTCGCGGCGCCCGTGACGACCTGGTAGCCGGGCGACGTGACCTCGAGCTTCAGCTTGAAGAGCGAGTTGACGCCTTCGGCAGCGGCTTGCGGGAGCGCGATGAAGAGGACGATGGCGAAGACGATCGGGATGATCGCTGCGAGGCGCGATCCCTCGCCTCGCGGAGTCACTTTGAACGTGCCCGAGACGGTGTCGTCGGGCTTCGGAGGCCAAGGTCGCTCGGCCTTCTTGGAGGAAGCTTCGCCGTTCGTCTTCACGCGAGCGGCGACTTCGGCCTCGGGCTCGGCTGCGTCGGCGTCTTCTTCAGACGCTTCGGCTTTCGTGTCTTCGGCTTCGTTGCTTGCAGCGACCTTGCGGGTCTTCACTTCGCCGAGCTCGCCTGCGGGCTCTTCTTCGCCGGTGAGAAGGGCGACCCGGGCGACCGCGAGCGCGCTCAAGGTCAAGATCGAAGGGGGCGTCGCCGACGTTGCAGCCGCGGCACGCTTCGAGGTCTTTTTTTCGGGCTTGGCAGAATCGCTTTCGCCGAGATCGTGCGTCTTCCCTGCGGTGGCGAGGCTCTTCTCCTCGTCTTCCATGTCTTGCTCGAGCACTTCGGCGGACCAGCGCAGCGACTGCGATCCCAACCGGAGCGAAGAGAAGAGGGTCAGCATGCCGCGAAAGAACGGCCAGGTCTTCGGACCCGACGTGATCGGCGCGACCGATCGCTCGCGGATGACGAGTGATCCGTTGCGTCGCCGGCAGACGATGGCGAGCGAGCCGGGAGCCCGCATCATCACGCCTTCGAGGACAGCCTGACCACCGACGTTGGCCGGCGTCGGCGTGAGAACTTGATCGCTTCGATCGCTCATATCCCGCCCACTCTAGCACCGTGGAGGCGAAACCCGCCCGTGGGTGCAGCTCGAATCTCAGCACGAGCGCCAAGGTGTCGTGCCAACTGGCGGTGAGCCAGGAAAGCAACGAGCACGGATGGAGCGCCGATCCCCTGTCTCTTTTTCGGCGTGCGGGCGAACCCCGACGAACACGAAAAAAAGGCAGGGGACGAAATGCCGCGCTTTGAAGCGCAGCGGTGCAACACGCTGCGACGCAGAGAGCCCCGAGAAACACTCGAGGCCCAGCCGCGACCACACCCTACTTGGCAGGGGTCGTTGCGTACTTTCGGCGGAACTTGTCGACGCGTCCGGCCGTGTCCATCATCTTCTGCTTGCCGGTGTAGAAGGGGTGGCAGGCCGAGCAGACGTCGGTCGTGAAGCTGCCCCGGGTCGAGTGCGTATCGACCGATGAGCCGCATGCGCAGGTGATGGTTGCCTTGGGGTAGTCGGGGTGGATGGCGGCCTTCATGGTGTGCTTCTCCTCAGGGGGGCAGCGTATATAACCAAAAGGTTTGACTCCCGCAACCCCACGGAAAGCCTCGCACGATGAAGCTCTACCATTCTCCGACCTCACCGTTCGTACGGAAGGTCGTTCTGGTCGCGAACGAGCTCGGCTTGGATCAACGAATCACGCTGATTCCTTCGGTGCTTAGGGATCCCGATCCGGACCGCGGATCCCGATCCGGACCGGGGTTGCGCGGATCCGATCCCGATCCCGATCCCGATCCGGACCGGGGTTGATCCCGATCCCGATCCGGACCGGGGTTGATTTTCGCGGACCCGATCCGGACCGGGGTTGATTTTCGCGCGCGGACCCCGACCCGTGGATCCCGATCCCGATCCGGACCGGGGTTGATTTTCGCGGACCGAGAACCCGATCCCGAT
>JAYUUB010000104.1:0-94088 GCA_043755175.1 Polyangiaceae bacterium
ACAGCCTGGGCCAGAATCATGAGACTCGAGATGCGGTCAGGGGCGGTACTCGAGCGGCTAAAAACAGAGTTGACCTCTTCCGGTGCTCGTTCCTCGGGCACGTGTCTCGCGAAGGTTGAGGCGGAATATCGATCGACTTGTTGATACGCGGGCCCTGAAAAGGGCCTACAAAAGTAGGCTTCCGGTGCTCGTTCCTCGGGCAAAAGGCTCGCGAAGGTTGAGGCTGAATATCGACCGACTTGTTGATACGCGGGTCCCTACGCTGTCGTTCGAGCCTAGTCGAAATGGAAGAGGCGCGGCGCGAGCGACCGGTTCGGATGGGACGCGGCTCTTCGCGAGGAGAGCGCGCCGACGAGGTGACCCCGGCCGCTGGCGTGTCGGCAGCCCTCGTGGGCTTCTTCCTCGGCCTCGCGCCTTTCAGGGGCCGTGATCGGCGATGATCGCGGTCTTGATGGCGGCGAATTGGTCATAGCCGTTACCGGTCGCCAGCACCTTGAGGTCGACGTTCGTGACGGCCCACGAGGGATAGCCGGTCATGTCGGTGTAGATCGGCTCGAACATCGACAGCCCCCATCCTCGATCTTCGAGGACCGGTGAGGTCAGCGCGTAGGTGTTGGTCCACACCTTCAGCATGTTCGATGTCGTCGGGCCGAACGGATCGGCGAGGAGCGGGGCGAGCAGCGAAATGATCTGTACGTCGATGCCTTTGGCCTTCATCCCCGCGATGAAGGCTTCTTCGGCCGTGGCCATCTGTTGGCACGGGCCGCAGTCGCGCGCCGACATGTCGACGACCACGTAGCTGCCCTTGAAATCATGGATGCGAACGACGTCGCCGCACTTGTCTTTGAAGAGCCCGTCGGGAATCGTCGAGCCGACCTTGACCTTGTAGTCGCCGGTGTAAGCGGGAGGATTGGCTTTGGGCCATCCGCACGCGTACGTCGAAGCTGCGCCGAAGCCGTTCATCGGATCCATCGCTTCAGTCGCCGTCGTGAGCGTTCCTGCCACGTCGAATTGCATCTTGCCGCCGATGGGGGCATCGAGCGCCGTGAGGACGTTCGTCGTCTTCAGCGTGGAGCCTTGGGTCGTCACCGTTCCCTGCTGGGTCATCGGTCCTTGCCCGCGGTACCAAACGCCGGCGGCGTCGAAGCCGATCCATTCTTCTTTGCCAGGGCCTGCCGCCGACACCTGCGTGTAGCAATCGGTCTGACCCGCGGTCATCGTGACCTTCGCGTCGAAGACCGCGACGCAATCGGGGCAATACCAAGGGCGCGAGCGATCTTCGTGGCCCTCGTAATGGCGTGTGTACGCGCAGTCGGTGGCGCCAGCCGTCTTTGCCGTCGCGTCGAACGTCACCGTCCACGTCATGTCTCCGGAGATCGTCTTTCGCTCGGGAGCCGGTGCCGTTCCGCCCTGGCCACCCGTGCCGGGCGAGCCACCTGTGCCCGTGGCAGTCGTCGATGCAGCGCCACCGGCCGAGGCCGTGGTGCCGTGGACGACCGGATTGACCGGCTCGCCGCCGCAAGCTGCGAGCGCGACGATGGCGAGCGACGACACGAAGGCGGGGGCGTTGTGCTTCACCCTTCGACCCATACCCCATTCCGGGCGTTAGGCCTACGGTCGCCGACACCAGCTTCGACCAATCGAGAGCGCGGCAGATCGCGATGACCGGGGTCTTTCGACGAATGGCGGGTGCAGGCGCGACCTGTGCCGATCCCGATGGTAGTGTCCGGTCGACCAGCGGACGTGCGAGCCCGCTCGGAGAGGGGGATGAAAGCGTGAGCGACACCAAGAGAGAGCCGATGTCTGCCGTCGACGGAGCGTGGCTCCGCATGGATTCGCCGACCAACCCGATGATGATCACTTCGGTGCTCGTCCTCGATGCGACGGTCCCGCACGCGCGCATCGAGACGCTCGTTCACGAGCGGCTCCTTTGTCACGATCGCTTCAGGCAGCGCGTCGTCTCGTCGAGCCTCCCGTTCGTCGGAATGCACTGGGAGATCGATCCGGGGTTCGATCTGCGGACGCACCTGCATCACGTGGCGCTTCCTGCGCCCGGCGACGAGGGGGCCCTCGAAGATCTCGTCAGCGACTTGTCGTCGACTCCGCTCGATCATGCGCACCCGCTCTGGCAGATCCACCATGTCGAGGGCTTGGCGGCGGGTTCGGTGCTCGTCGCGCGATTGCACCATTGCATCGGTGACGGCGTGGCTCTCGTCGAGCTCTTGCTGTCTCTCACCGACGAGGGGGCAGGGCAAGCGCCGGAGACGGTCGGCCTCTTGCCGGCGAAGCCCACCTCCGTCTTCGAGCTCGCCAAGCAGGTGCAACAACAAGCGCTCACGCTCGGCCGCCTCGTCCTCCTTCCCTCCGACCCACCGAGCGCGTTGAAAGGTGCGCTCGGCGTGCCGAAGAGGGTCGCATGGTCGAAGTCGTTCGGTGTCGCCTCGCTCAAGGCCGGCGCTCAGAAGCACGATGCGAAGCTCAACGATCTGCTGCTCTCGTCCGTCACTGGGGCGATTCGCGAGTACTTGCTCACGCGTGGCGATCTTCCGAAGAGCCTGCGCGCGATGGTTCCGGTGTACATCCGCGGAAAGGCCGAGTCGGGTGAGCTCGGCAATCACTTCGGCTTGGTCTTCGCGTCGCTCCCCATTCAAGAGACCGATCCGGCAGCGCGCATGGTGGCGATCAAGCGCGAGATGGACCAGATCAAGCAGCAGCCCGACGCCCTCGTCGCCCTCAGTGTCCTCGGCGCGATGGGCATGGCGAGCGAAGAGATCGAGCGCGTCGGAATCGACATCTTCACGCGCAAGGCGTCGGTCCTCGTGACCAACGTGCCCGGGCCGCCCATCTCGCTCCACCTCGCCTCGGCGACGCTCCAGAGAATGCTGGTCTCGGCTCCACAATCGGGCCACATCGGAATGGGCATCAGTCTTCTCAGCTACGCGGGCGAGCTTCGCATGACCGTCGCTGCCGACGCAGGCTTGGTCCCCGATCCAGAGACGCTCGTGGCCGCGTTCGAACGGCTCACCGACGCAGCCATCGGTTGAGCGTCTGGAAAGAGTCGAAAGAGGGTGCCTGAGATGAGCTTTTTTTACGACACCTCGGAGTGGCTTTCGCGCTTCAGACGACTCGTGCCTGCCGAAGATCGGCGCGTCTTGCTTTCGCCACGTCGACTGCTCTGGCGCTTCGGAAAGTTCGGTCTCGCGCGTGTCGTGGGGCGAGCAGGAAAGCAGGTCGCCGACGACACGCACGCCCGCGATCCGGAGCTCGGCACGCTCCTCATGGATCTCTATCGGCTACTCGGTAAATACTACTTCAGGTTGCAGATCGAGGGTGTCGACGAGGTCCCCGCTGGCCCGGTGCTCTTGGTGGGCAACCACAACGGGGGGCTTCTTCCGAACGAAGGATTCTTCACTGCGCTCGCGATTCACGATCACTTCGGACCCGGACGTGAAATCTACGCGCTCGTTCACGACTTCTTGTTCGAAGACCCACTGCTTCGGCGCTACGCCGGCCGCCTCGGGATGCTCCGGGCAGGCCACGCGAGCGCGCGGCACGCGTTCGCGCGCTCAGCTTGCTTGCTCGTTTACCCCGGCTCCGACATGGATACGTTTCGACCCTTTCGGGATCGCAACAAGGTCGTGCTGGCGGGTCGAAAAGGGTTCTTGAAGCTCGCACTCCGCGAGGGCGTACCGATCGTGCCTGTGGTGAGCGTGGGTACCCACGAGCAGCTCATCGTCGTCGCTCGCGGAGACAAGCTCGCCCGACTCATCGGTATGCACCATTGGGCGAGGACCGAGGTGCTCCCGCTCATCTTGTCGATCCCGTGGGGGCTCTCGCTCGGTTTCGTCCCCTACCTACCGTTGCCGGCGCAGACCACGATCCGATTCGGCGCACCGCTGAGCTTCCCGGGTCTCGGCCCTGCCGATGCCGACGATCCTGTTGCCCTCGAACGCTGTTATCGCGAAGTCGAGGCGACGATGCAGTCGATGCTCGACGAGCTCACGCACGGGCGCAGATTCTTGATCGGAAAACCAGCAAAGCGTGATTGAGGGTCACGACTTCGCGAGGCGGACGGGGATGATCTCGGTCGAGAGCTGAACCGCATCGCCGACTCCATAATAGTAATACGAGGGTTGCGAAATCTGGCGGAGGAGCGCGAACAGCTTGATTCGAAGGCGCTTCAGACCCTTCACGTGCCTTCCTACCAGCAAATTCTCTTGCGATGCATGGACGATCCACTTGTGGGGATCGGGCGGTAAGTCGATTTCGTGGTGGCCAGCCAGGTGCTCGAGCACGCGCTCGACGTTCGGCTCTTCCATGAAGCCGAAGCTCAGCGCCACGCTGACGATGCAGCCGCGCTCGGGATCACGGTCGAAAACGGTGACGTGCACCCGCTCACCGTGGACGTAGGGGGCCTTTCGGTGCACCACTTCCACGAAGATCAGATTCTTCGGTAGCGCGCCTTGACGATCCCAGATGAGCTGGAGCAGTGCTGGCGTGCTCTCGTCGAGCGTTCGAAGCGGCTTGGGGACCATCAGAATGGCGTTGCGGTCGAGCAGCGTAGCCGTATGCTTCAGCTCGAGTAGTCGACGCATCGTCATCGTGTGCTTGCTCTCGTAGGCGGCGAAGGTCGCTTTGCGGCCCCAACGCCACGTGGTCATCACGAGGAACACGAGCATGCCGAGCGAGAACGGGACGAACCCGCCCTCGAAGAACTTGGTCGAGTTGGCCGTGAGAAACGCAGCGTCGATCACGCCGACCGGCACGAACGTGAAGAGAATGCGCGCCCACGACCATTGCCATTCGAGCTTGGCGATCGCCGTCATCGCGATCGACGTCGAGAGCATGACGCCCGAGACCGAGAGGCCATAGGCCGCGGCGAGCGCCGTGCTCGAGCCGAACGCGATGACGAGGGTCGTACACCCTACGAACAACGCCCAATTGATGAACGGTACGTAAATCTGGCCTGCGTGGGCGTGGTGCGTGTGGACGATCTTCAGCCGCGGAAAGAGTCCGAGCGCGACGGCTTGCGACGAGAGCGAGAACGCTCCCGAAATGAGCGCTTGCGATGCGATGACGGTGGCGCACGTCGCGAGCACGACCATCGGCAGGAGCAAGGCGTGTGGCACGAGACTGAAGAACACGTTCGACCTCTGAACCGGCTCGTCGCCGAGCAAGAAAGCACCCTGACCGAGGTAGCTCAGGATGAGCGCGGGATAGACCATCGAGAACCAGCTGAGGCGGATGGGCGCTCTGCCGAAATGGCCCATGTCGGCGAACAGCGCTTCGCCCCCGGTGATCGCGAGAACGACGCCTCCGAGCACCGGGAGCGACGACAAGAGGCCGCGTCCGTGGAGAAAGACGATTCCGCGGACGGGATTGAAGGCGGCGAGGATCTCGGGATGTAGCCTCACCTGGATCACTCCGAGGATGGCGATGGCGAGGAACCAACAGACGATGATCGGTCCGAAGACCGCACCCACTTTCGCGGTGCCTTTGCGCTGCAGGATGAACAGTCCCGTCAAGATGGCGAGCGTGATGGGGATGACGAAGTGCGCGAGCCCCGGCGCCGCGACCTCGAGCCCTTCGACCGCCGAGAGGACGCTGATTGCAGGCGTGATCACGCCTTCTCCGATGAGCAATCCAGCGGCGAGAATGAGCAAGGACAACAGGGAGCCGAGCCCAAGACGCTTGTAACGGTGGATGAGCCCGTAGAGCGCGAACGTGCCTCCTTCGCCGTCGTTGTCGGCACGCAGGACGAAGACCACGTACTTGAACGCGATGACGAGCGTGAGCGTCCAGAGAATCAGCGAGATGCAGCCGATGACCTCGTCGTGCCCTCGCTGAACGCCCCCATGGCCGTAGAAGATCTCGTTGATGGCATAGAGAGGCGAGGTCCCGATGTCGCCATAAACGATGCCGATGGCGCCGAGCGTGAGGCCCAAGAGCTTTCCGTGCTGCGGGTGTTGGCCATGTTTTTCGGCGCCGCTCGTCGAAGCTCGAGTTTCGGCGATGGCAGAGACCTTCTTGTCCTTCATTGTCGTGCTGCGCGAGGCTAGCAGCCCGTTGCTCGGACCTTCGCGCGCAGGTTGCGATCTTTCATCGCGATTACCTTACGCAGCGTCAAATAATGAATCGCCGCGGCGCGCTCCGTCGAGCCGACGGGAGCGCATGTCGAGACCGTTCTACGAGAGCGGGGTCTCGCTGCGGAGGCTTGGCGAAACGTCTCCTCGTCAGCGTAGTGAGCACGGTGAGACCCTTGAATGAATGAGGAGCGCGGTGTTCGCCGTCTGGTAGAAGCACTGGGCCATGGGAAACGACTTTCGCGACCAAGCCGGTCACTCCGCCGAGTACTTCGGAGACACCCGCGATCACTGGTGGAACGAAGACTTTCTTCGACTCGTGTCTCAGCGCTGGTGTCTCGATGAGGTGCGTGACGTGCTCGACGTCGGATCCGGCGTAGGTCACTGGGGCATGCTCCTCGGCCGCTTTCTCCCCAGCGGTGCGCGTCTCACGGGAGTCGATCGAGAGCCTGCTTGGGTGAACGAGGCGAACCGTCGAGCCAGGGCGCGCGGTCTCGCAGAGCGTTTCGGCTACGTCGAAGGGGTCGCCGAAGCGCTGCCGTTCGCCGACGACTCGTTCGATTTGGTGACGTGTCAGACGGTGCTCATCCACACGGCCGATCCGTCTGCCGTTCTCGGCGAGATGATTCGCGTCGCCAGACCGGGCGGCTTGATCGCCGTCGCCGAGCCGAACAACGTCGCGAGCACTCTCGCGCTCGACTCGCTGCGCTTCGATGCTCCTATCGACGAGGTGATGACGCTCGCGCGTTTTCAGCTCGTCTGCGAACGCGGCAAGATGGCTCTCGGGCTCGGCAACAACTCGATCGGCGAGCGCGTGCCGGCCATGTTCGCGGGCCGTGATCTCGACGACGTGAAGGTCGTGTTGAACGACAAGGCGTTGCCGCTCGCGCCGCCGTACTCGAGCAGCGAGGCGCGCGCTTTGGCAGACGAGATGCGCGACGCGGCCCTTCGCGAGATGGGGATTTGGAGTCGCGACGAGACTCTGCGGTATTTCGTGGCAGGTGGCGGCGACGCCGCGACGTTCGAGGCGCCCTGGGCTGCCGCCGTGACGCAGCGGCGTCGCGAAGCCGCGGCGATCGATGCCGGCACGTACACGTGCGCGGGCGGTGGAATCACCTATTTGGTCTCGGGTCGCAAGCGACGCGCGTGAAGGTCATGGCTCCTTCGAGAGCATCTCGGTATGGAGCGTCGACGTTCTCGAAGCTCTCGGAGGCACCGTGGCCAAGCGACCCAGCCCATCGGCGACCCTGATCAAGACGCACGAGACGCTCTCGGTCGGCCCCGAAGGCACGCTCCGCATCGTCGTCGTTGCCGACACCCACAGCTTTCCGCATCCCGAAAGCGCGACGCTCATCGCCGCGCAGAAGCCCGACCGCATTCTCCACGCGGGTGACATCGGTGACCTCGGCGTTCTCGCAGGCCTCGAGAAGCTGGCGCCGCTCACGGCCGTCCGCGGAAACATCGACGTCCACGCGCCGAACCTACCCGACGCGATCACGCTCGACGTGATCGACGGCGATCGGACGCTCCTCACGCTCCTCCTCATGCACATCGCGGTGTACGGTCCGAAGCTCCGGGCCGACGCCGCGCGCCTCGCTCACGAACGACACGCTTCGTTGGTCGTCTGCGGACATTCGCACGTGCCATTCATCGGCCGCGACAAGGGGCTCGTCATCCTGAACCCTGGATCGATCGGTCCGCGACGGTCTCAGCTGCCGATCCTTTTTGGCGTTATCGACATCGGGCGCGAGCGCATCTCGATGCACCACGTGAGCTGCGAGACAGGCATACGGTGGGAGCCTCGGTGAGATCGCCGAGGCTCGCTCCGGCGGCCAGTTGCAGACAGAGTTCTGCATCGGATGGATGTCGCCGACGTAGGGCTCGTGATTTCCGTTCATGATAGAACTATCGTTTGCTGGTGGATGACCGTTCAGCGGAGTGCAATGCTCGCCACGCGAAGGAGACCTGGGTCACGACCCTCGTTCGAGTTGGATCTTCCGAAGCTCGACGTGCTCGGCCAGCTGCGTTCGGCGTTTCGGTCGCCGACCTATCAACCGCCGCTTCTTCCATCGTCGGCGTTCCAGCTGCTCGAGCTGTGTCGCAAAAGAGAGACGACGTTTCGAGACCTCCTCCGAATCCTGCAGAGCGATCCGTTCGTCGCAGGTCAGGTCCTGCGAATCGCTCGCTCTCCCGTTTACGCACGCGGCGAGCCGGTTCGTTCGCTCGAGCTTGCTCTCACCCGGCTCGGGATCACCACCCTCACGCAGATCTTTCTCCAGGTCACCGTGACCACGCGGATCTTCCGTGCTCCAGGGTACGCAGGTCCGATGGAGATGTTGCGTGAGCACTCGGTCGCCACGGCGCACGCAGCGCGCGCGGTTTGTCGCCACACCCCCGTCCCCGACGACGAAGCTTTCTTGTGTGGGCTGCTCCATGATGTCGGCGCTGCGATGTGCCTCGTCGTGCTCGGTGACCTCCCGAACGATCGTCAGCCCGCCTTTTCCGAGGCGGTCGAGCTGTCGATCACCGAGGTTCGCACCGAAGCGGCCGGTATCGTGTGCGATGCGTGGGGGCTGCCGAGTGATCTCAAACAAGTCATCGTCCATCACCACGAGCCGTTTCAGAACGGCGTCGCGAATCCGCTCGGGTGCGTCATCCTCGTCGCCGATCAGGTCGCGACCCACTGCGGCTTTCCTGGGCTCGGGGAGACGTTTCACAACGTCGAGCTCGCTCAGACGTCGCTCGGAATCTCTGAAGCCGCCTCACGCCTCATCCAGGCTGACTTCCGCGCCCTGGGCCCGACGCTCTCCTGATCCACCGGCGCCGGCGAGCTGCGTCGGCCCGTGGCATAGCGATGCCGTCGATGCTTCGGGTCGGGCGTGCATTCGGTGTGTTCGGCGCCCGAGCCGTGGTCCGACGAGCCAGGCCTCCCGCATGGGGGGAGCGAGCCGTACGTCATCAAGTCCGAGATCGCGATCCCTTGAGCTCGGACGGTTGAGCCGTTTTCCGCGGGTCGGGGCACATACGCCGGGAATGCCTCCGTCACACTCGAAAATGGGCTCGAAGCAGGCTCGAAGCCCTCGCGCCTCGGCCCTCGATGGCCCGACTGGCCCGACTGGCCCGACTGGCCGTCGACTCCGTTCGAAGACGACCCTCGGTGCGCTCGTCCTGTCTTCGACGTTGGCCGCGTGCACCGGGATCATCGGCGACGATCCGAAAGATGGCCAAGCCAAGGCCCCGCTCTGCGCGGTCGATGCGCCGCTCACGGTACCGATGCAACGCATCGACGCCGATCAATGGAGAGAGGTGGCCCTCGAGCTGTTCGGCCCCGGGCTCGTCTACGACGATTCGTTCCCCATCCCGCTGAAGGGCTTCGCCTATTCGACCTACGACCAAGCGAACCCCGTTGGAGCGGGAGAGGTGAAGCCGATCTTGGAGACCGCCGAGGCGGTCGCGATGGCAGCGGTCGAGCGTGTTCCCGCGTGCGCTGGTGATGAAACGGCCTGCGCGACGGCCTATCTGCGTGATCTGTCGGCGCGCGCGCTTCGACGCCCGGCGACGGATCAGGAGCTCGCGATTCTGGTGAAGCTCTACACCGATGCACGTGTCGACATGGTGTACGCCGAGTCGGTGGGCGTCGCGATCGACGGGCTTCTGCAGATGCCGCAGTTCCTCTACCTGCTCGAGCAAAAGCCTACGGCCGCTGCCTCTTCTGCGACGACGCTCGACGGCCAGGAGATCGCGCAGCGCATGGCGATGCTCTATTGGAATGGCCTCCCCGACGACGAGCTCCTCGCGGCGGCAGCGAGCGGCGTCCTCGCTCAGCCGGCGGGTCGCACGACGCAAGCCAAGCGCATGGTGAAAGACCCGCGCGCCCGGGTCGTGCTCGCCTCCTTTCTTCGCGAATGGATGATGATCAAAGACTTTCGCGCGACGGTTCACGCGCCCGAGCTCCAAGACGCGCTCGACGAAGAGATGCGTCTCGACATCGAGGCGGCGCTCGATGCTCCCGATGGTCTCCACGAGCTGTTGACGTCGAGCCACACGAAGGTCAACAGCGTGCTCGAAGCCTTCTACGGATTGCCCGCCGTGAGCCAAGGGCCGACCGACTGGCGCGACGTCGATCTCGATCCGGCCATGCGCGTGGGCATTCTCACGCAGCCGATCGTCCTCGCGCGCTTCGGCCACGGCATCGCTCCGTCCGACATTCTCCGCGGCAAATTCGTCAGGCTGAATCTCCTGTGCGGAACCATCAATCCGCCGCCGCCAGGCGTGCAAGACCAGCAGGCACTCATCGCGCCTCCCGACGCCACGATTCGCGAGCAGGCCGAGGCGCGCTTGAACGACGCGACGTGCGGCGGGTGCCATCGTCAAATGGATCCGATTGGCTTCGGGTTCTCGGCCTTCGACGGCGCCGGTCACTATCTCGGAGCGGGCGCCGCCGACACTGTCGGCAACATCGCGCCTCCGAGCACGCTCGAAGGGAGCTTCGACGGGGTGCGCGAGCTCGGTGAGAAGCTCGCTGCGTCTCCCGAAGTGCAGGCTTGTTTCGCGACGCATTGGTTTCGCTACAGCCTCGGAAAGACCGAGACCCGAGAGGAGCAGTGCTCGATGAAGCTCATGTCGGCGAGCCTCGCCGAGCAGAGCATCGCGATGACCGATCTCTTCGCCAACGTCGCGGGGGCGCCCGCCTTCGTCCTGCGTGCGACCGAGGAGGTGCAATGATGAAAGCCCAATCCGGACGAAGAGCTTTTCTCCGTGCCCTCGGCGGCGCAGCCCTCGCGCTGCCCTTCCTCGAATCGCACACCGCCATGGGCGGTGGGGTCACGGTTCCGAAGCGCCTCGTGATCTACCAAACCGGCGAGGGGACCCTCGCCAAGCGCTGGCGCCCGCCGGTGCTCGCGAACGACCAGCTCACTTTGAGCGAGATGCTCGCGCCGCTCATGCAGAATCAGGCCAAGCTGAACGTGATTTCGGGGATCGGCAATCACTTGCCCGCTCTCCATACGTCCAACGGTCACAACGCTCCGGGTCACACGCTTCTCACGGCCAACGTCGTCGATACGACGGGCAATGGGCAATACGATCCGAGCATCGAAGTCACGATACCGATGCGGTGCCTCGGGCCTTCGATTGACCATTATCTCGCGAACAGACTCGGCGTCATCGAGCCACTCAACCTGGCAGTCGGCACGTCTGATCCAGGCGAGTATCGAATGTTTTACAAGGTAAAAGGTCCGAACGACACCGGCGCGAACCCCGAGGCTCCGCTGAATTCCGATCCGGTCGATGCGTTCCAGACCAACCTCGCGGGTCTACCCTCGGGCTCGAACACCACACGCGCCGATCGTTTTCGCGCGCGCCGCGCGAGCGTCCTCGACGGCGTCACCGGCTCGTTCGCCGCGCTCCAAAAGCAGGTCAGCACAGCCGATCGGCAACGTCTCGACGCGCATCTCCAGGCCATCTCCGATCTCGAGAAGAGCTTGAGCTACAAGCCGCCGATCGAGTGCGGCGGCATCACCCAGACTGTCCCTCCTGGATTCTCGGTGCCGAGCTATCCGACGTACGGGCAAATGGATGTGCAGGCGAACCTGATGGTCGACATCATGGTGAACACGCTCGCGTGTGGCGCGCGGCAGATCGTCACGTTGCAAGACACCAACTACGGAGACCCCGCGTTCGAGTTCTTGCCCGTGGGGCCCGTCTCGGGATGGCACGCCCAGGTTCACAACGATCCGTCGCTCGGTCTCGGCTTGGCCAGCAACGACGACAACCCCACGCTCAAGGCGGGCTTTCTCTACTACGCGAGCGTCTTCAATCAGCTTCTCACGAAGATGGACGCGATAAGCGAGCCCAACGGACTCTCGCTCCTCGACAACAGCGTGGTCCTTTGGATCAGCGAATTCGGCACCGGCCAGAGCCACGACCCGATGAACCTGCCAGTGGTTCTCGCCGGCGGTGCGCAAGGACGCATGGTCACTGGGCGTCATCTCGTTCGTGAAGGGGCGACGACAGGTGATCTCTTCACGTCGATCCTCCAAGCGCTCGATGTGAGCGACACGTCGTTCGGCTACAACGGAGCCTCGGGGCTCAACTCGGGCGGCATCGCGGGACTCTTGACCTGATCCCGTCGAATCCGCTGCCCGCGCTCCGGGCAGCGTTTCTTCGTGCGCGGGAGCGCACCCGTCGAAGCCGTGGCGCGGGCGACGGCCGAGGGCTGACTTAGGCGCCCGGTCGAAATGAGTGCTGCTGCGACCGCCGATCCCTTCACTGCGACGGTCGGCCTCCTCTCTCCGCTCCTCAGCCTACAAAAGTAGGCTTTCCGGTGCTCACTCGTCGGGCGACCGTCTCGCTTCGGTCTCGGCGGTCTCGCGACGCGCTTATTTCGACCGGGCGCCTTAGCGCTCGAAGACTCGCCGGGGTCGTCGGTCGCGGAAGGGCGAGCGTCTTCGGCTCGGTCATCTCGATGAGGTTTCGCACGCGCTCGTCCCGTCTCGAACGATTCGCCGACCGTCGACGCCGTCGAGGGGTGCGAGCAGCCGTCGCTCCCGCCCGACGGTCTCGCCGAGACCGACTGCGCCTCGGCGTTGCTCGCGCCACCGGTCCGAGGCCGTCGTCGATGGGTCATCGGTGTGGCTCTTGCGGTCGGGATCGGGCTCGTCGGGACGATCGCGTATTCCGCGTCGCGCGGTGGCGCGCAGCACGAGTCAGCTGCCGCCGTCGCGACTGGGAGGAGCAGCGAAGGTCCCGTTGGCCCGAGCGCGCCCACTGCGATCGCGACGAGTCAGCCGACTGGAACGCCCGGCGGAGCCGCGGAGCCTAAGATCTCGCCCGCCGCAACCTCCGCTCACCCGGCGGCTTCTGCGTCGCCTCGTATCGCATTACGTCATGATCTGCACGGTGCAGAGCCAGCAACGCCGACCGCCTCGCCCGTCGTAGTAGCTCCGACGGCCGTTCCCACTGCAGCGCCGGGGAACGCGTTGCGCGATAGAGAGTAGCTCTACGAGCAGCGTTCTTTGGCGCGCTGCTCGAGAGGTTCGGGACTGCGTCGCGTCTTCGGGCGAACGCTGCACTCGATCCAGTCTGCGGCGCGCCTCGAGCGCCCGGCTCGTGAGCTCGTGGGCGTCGGCCACCATGCTTGCGCTGCGTCGCTCGATGCATCGACAATGCGCGCATGGACGCAGCAAGCCTTCTCGGCGGGATGCTCTCGAGCTCATTCGGGCGCCAGTCATCATCTTACGACGGCCCGGGTCTCGGGACCCTTGCTGTCGGCGCAGCCGGTGCGGCAGCGGTCGGAGGCCTCGGCTACCTCGCGTACCAACACTTCGCGGGCAGGGGCTCATCCGGAGCTCAGCAAACGATGCAACCCGGGATGCAGCAGAGCGGCTTTGGCGGGCCGCCCGGCTCGGGTCTCGGATCTCCTCCTGGCGGACCGATGGGCGCAGGCGGCCAAGGAGCACCGAGCGGCGGAATGCTCGGAAGCCTCATGGGGGGATCGAATGATCTCCGACGTGGCGGCTTCTCGGTGCCTGGATACGAGTGGCAAAACCAAGGCGGTGGACCTTCGGCGCCGTCGCAGTCTCAGCAGCCAACGACGCAGCCGCAGCAAGCTGGATGGGGGCCGCCGCAGGGAGCCGCGCCTCAACAGAGCTGGGGGGTGAGCGCCGCGCAGCCGCCGACGAGCGCGCAGCCGACGTGGACTGCGGACCAGTACCGCGCTCTGCCCGATCGACCCGTTTCTCCCTATCAAGAACCCGACGCACCTGCGACGTCGACGGCCGCTGCGCCGACGGTCGCTGCGCCGACTGCTGCTGGTGCTGCGGCTACGCCGACGGCACCGACGACGGCGACCAACGCGACGACGACCACGGCCGCGTCGAACCCGGACTTTCCTTCCGCCGCTCCCGCGTTGCCGGCGCCGACCTCCGAGCAACAGACGCACGCTCTGCTGCTCGTGCGCGCGATGGTCTCAGCCGCGAGCGCCGATGGTCAGATCGACGACGACGAGCGCCGCGCGATCCTCGACCGCCTCGCGCGATCCGGAGCGACCGAGGTGGAGCGCAACGCGCTCGAAGCCGAGATGAGGGCTCCCCAGCAAGTGACGGTGCTCGCCGCGCAGGTGCATTCGCCCGAGCTCGCGGAGCAGTTCTATGCGGTGTCGTTGCTCAGTATGAAGATCGATACCGAGGCGGAGACTGCTTATGTGCGGATGCTTCCTTCGCTGCTGCGCTTGTCGGACGAGCGAGCGGCGACGATCGAGCAGAAGGTCGGAGTCTCCGTGCCTCGTTGAGCAACCTGTCGTCGTCGAAGTCGAAGTCGTCGTCGTCTTCGTCGTCGAAGTCGAATTCGAAGTCGAATTGCGAATCTTTCAACGACGGGGGCTTGCTGTACGATGCGGTATGCTTCGCATTTTTCTCGCGCGTTCCTTCGCTGCGCTCTCCGTCGGGTCGGTGTGCTCGGCCGGGGCTCTCGTTCTGATCTCCGGCTGCACGCCCAGCATCGATCTCAGCACGGGTGGGGGCGGCTCGGGCAGCACGACCAGCCAAGTGGTCGGGCCCGGAGTGACGAGCACGACGACCGGCGCAGCCACCACGACGGCGACGAGCTCGTCGTCGACAGGCGCCGGCGGGACGGGGCCCGTCACCGAATTCCTCTATAAAGCGGCATTCCCGAGCAACAACCCCGTGTGGGAGAAAGTTGCCATATCGGCTGCGTTTCCAGGCGATCCGAACGCGCCGACCAGTTCCATCGTGTCAGCCGTTCGATTGCAGAGCTTCAGCTGGATGATGTGGATTACTGGCGATGGGATGGCCCATGTCGCCGTCAATGGCGCGTGGCAGCCGGCCGTTCCGATTGACGCCGCGCTGGGCACCGGGCTGGGCTGCAAGAAGATCAACCAGCACCTGGTCAACACGACCTGTGTCGACGACGCCGTCGAGCCGCCCTGCCAACCGCTCTCGACGCTCTCTGGCTTCACCATGAACCACGTTCCTGGGAACGCTTGCGGGAACCAACCGCTCAAAGAAGGGATCGGTCTCACCAACGCGAGCGTCGCAACCAACTTCGACATCACCGGCCCCGCCGGAACGGTCGCGTTCGTCGGGCAACGCGACTACCTGACCGATTGCTACCCGGATGCGGCGAGTGTGGTGAACGCTCCGATCTGGGCTTTCCAGATCGTACGTCCGGCGAGCTGCCCTGGAGACTGGTACGACAGCTACGTGTTCCGGGCGAACCAGCGGCTCTACATGCAGAACGCCGCCGACATCGGCACCGGAGTCGAGACCAACAGCTGGCCGCTCGATGCGACGAACCCCCTCATGGCCCCTGCAGCCGATCCGAACCGGCCCGACCTCTCGAAGGTCACCGCGGCGTACTACGAGAACGACACGTCGAAAGTCGTTCTCATCGCTCCGTGACAGGCTGCTGAGATCATCGTCATCAGAAGATCAGAGCCGACGACGATCGTCGTCGAAGCCCTCCTGGCCGATTGGGATGGGGCGCTCGACGCGCGCGCGAATCAATCGGCGAGCTCAGCGTGGGGCGAGCAATCGACGCGAAGAAATGCGAGGCCTCGCACCGAGGCTCCGGTCGATGGCAGATCGTCTGCGCGTAGCTCGTTCGGAGACTCGAATCGCGCTCGCAATTCGTCTTTCGCGTCGCGCCCAGCGGGCTTCGACATCGGGCCGCTCACCTCGACGGGAGTGCCCGCGAGGTAGAGCTCGCCTTCGCGAAGCTCACCTTTCATCGTCCGCTTCGTCGACGTTTCGCTCGTGAACGTGCCCCGCGTCGCGTGGAGTGGAAACGGAGTGTTGAACCAATCTCGCCGCGCCAGCGTCGCCGACACGCTGTGGTCTGGAAGCTCGTCGATGCCGAGGACCAACTCCTCGAAGGCATCGGGCCCGATGTGACGCACGTGGACCCACATCCCGATTCTGTCTCGAGGGCACGTCGGAGCCGCGATCGGCTGGACGACTCGAGTGCCCTCGTTTCGGAGCCGAAGGAGCGTCGCGCACGCGATCTTCTCGTGCAGTGAGCAAGCCTTCTCGTAGGCCTGCACGGCGGTCGGATCGCCTTGCGTGCGACCCTCGAGGTAGGCGCCTTCGATGAAGCACGACCGTGCGTCGCCGCGGTCGCATCCCTGACGTCCGAGGACGCCACCGAGATCGGGATCGGACCGCTCGAGCTGACCCGTGAGCGCGAGCTCGCCGGCGACGCCGCAGCCGCGCGCGCAGCCCAGGTTGCAGGCGCTCTTCGCGGCGGCGAGCGTGGCGTTACCGTGACGCGCGACGAGCGCTAGAAGCTCCTCGGCCTGCGCACAAGGCTCACGTTCGAGCAGCACCGGTCGTGGCGTCGCCGGCGACCCACACGCGCTCGTCGCGAGGGCGAGGGCCGATGCGGCGAAGAAGCGTGTCACGCTTCGAGCGTCGCCGACGGCCGCGGCGGGGGTCGAGGACAATCGGAACGCTTGGCGGGGGCGAACGTCGGGACATTGCGGCGCTCTTCTTCGGGGCCGATCTTTCCGCAGCTGGTGCACTCGATGTGCAGCCCGTGAGTCATGCGGCGGAGGCTACCACGCGCCGCGAGCCCGAGGAACGTAACGCTGGTTCGGTGGGGCTGCGTGAGGAAATGAAAATGTCGACGAAGTCGTACGCAACTCGTCGCGCGTTGGGCCGATGCCCCTGTGCCGCGAGATCGAACCGTGGCGGGAGGCTCGGTCATGGTCAATCATCGAAAGTCGTTGGCGCGCGTGTCGAAGCGGCTCGTCGTACTAAGATGTCTCGTCGCGGTGTCGATCCTCGGCGGCTGCGCTTCGGGGGAGACTGCGCCTCGGGGCACATCGGCCACTTCACTCCCCGAGGCTCTCGTGGCGCGGGGCGAGCAGCTTGCGCGCTCGAAGGCGTGCAGCGATTGCCACCAAGACGGTGCTGCTCCGAATGCAACGCTCGCCGGGAGAGACGGTGGCGCGGCGAGGCCCTCCGGACCGAACCTCACGCCCGACGTCGATACCGGCATAGGAGACTGGTCCGACGTCGATCTCGCGCGCGCGATTCGCGACGGCGTCGATGACGAAGAGTCGAGCCTCTGCGCGATGCCTCGCTTCTCTAATCTGCCCGACGACGACTTGAACGCGTTGACCGCCTATCTTCGTAGCTTGCCCGGGGTCACGCACGAGGTTCGCGGAGGCTGCTCGTCTGCGACGACCCGATCGAGAGGGCGCGGGCTGCGAGGCTGAAAAGCGACGCGTTTCGGAGCCGCGCGATCGGTCGCGATCAGTGAGCCGCGTCGCCCATCGCGTAGCGGCGAACGCAATTGCAACGGAGCGCGTTCATCATCGGCTGACCGGTGATCGTCAGGCGGTCGCCCTCGGTTCGGAGCAGGTAGCTCTTGTCCCAAATGACGCCGCTTCGATCGCGGGCGACGAGCATCACGCCCTCGCCGAGATCGGTGCCGAGAAGCATGGGTTGCGTCATCCCGCCGTTCTCGGACGTGATCGTCTCGAAGGTCGTTCTGCTCGCGAGCTCGAGGTCGTGCTCGCGAAGTCGGAAGCTCATGAGCGTCGGTGGCTCGCTCTCGCGCCCGAGGGGGTCGCGGTACAAGACCAAGAGAACGTGCGCCGAGCCGTCGACTCCGAGACGGAGCGCGACGCCATAGGGCGGAAGGCCGCGCGTCGGCAGGGTGAGGGTTCGATCGTAGCGACCGTCGGTGAAAAGATGGACGCGGGTCTGATAGTCGGCGCCGAGGACCGAGGTGGTCGGACCGGTGGCGTCGGCGAACACGTCTTCGACGATCCCAGTCATCCCACGCGCGCCGAGGAGCGAGCGGGCTTGCTCGAACGTGGTCACGCCTGGTCGAAGGCCGAGATCGCCAGGCGAGAGGTCGGCCACGTTGCCGACTCGGAGCGGCTCTTCGACGACGGGAACGAAGCTCATGCATGCCGAGAGGCCGAGGCAGCAGAGGAGCGAGACGACGGCGGCCCAGGCGCCGTTGTGCCAGCCGGTTCGAAGCCAGCCGGTTCGAAGCCAGCCGGAGGGATCGGCTGCGTGGCGGCTCGGTGGGAGATCGCGAAGAGGATCGATCGGCAAAGGGCACCCCCGGGCCCGCCGACACAGGCGAGCCGTTCACGTAGATGCTCGGATCCTCCCAACGTTCACGATGCGTGGCCGCAGGAGCGCGCACTCATGCGGAGGGGCACTTCTCGACTCCATTGAATGCTGTCGAAGATTGCGTCGCGCCCTTTTTACTTCGGGAACCGACTGGACGGCTCGCTTCTTCACCTATGCCCAGGATGTTTCGAGTGAGACCTGCAGAAGGTGTGGGGCAAGCTCTTGGCGAACGAGGTCGCGAAGCCAGGGCGCGTGCCACTTCGCACGCTGGAGACCGTGAGGAACCTCTCAGCAGCGAAAACAGGACGAGAAGTACATCGCGTCGCTAGCAACGAGCTGAGAGGGAAAAGGGCGACTGACCGGAGACAGCGGCAGGCGCTTGCGCTTCCGTCGAGTCGAGGCCTTCCGGCGCGGGTCATTGCATCACTTCGATGCGAAGTAAGTCGTCCCCCGCTTCTGCCCCTTACTCGTCACACGCCGCTCATCCATCAACTTCTTCAACGGAAGCATCCAGCCGCTCTTGTCGAGCTTCAGCGCCTTCTTGATCTGCTCGGCACCCTGACCGCCGTTCTTGCTGATGTAGTCTTGGATGCTCGCAGCGACAGCGTCGAGCTCATTGGACGAGCGGCGGATTCGCTTCCCCTTGCTCTTGGCCCCACGCGCGGGCCGAGCTGACGCAGGAGCCGCTGTTGGGGCAGCCGCGTTGGGCTTACGGTCCCGACGCGCCTTCGCCGGAGAGGCGAGTTGCGCCCCCGAAGAGCTGGCGCCGACACCGAGCGCATCGGCGACGGCGGCAACGGCGGCTTGACGAATGAGGGTATCGATATCCTTCACGAAGGATTCGACGGAGTCGCGGATGTGCTTGTCAGCGGTGATCATGCCTCACCGCGTATCGATGTATTCTGGTCCGCGCAACGCTTGTTTTTGCCGTCGGCCGCTCGAGAAGGAGAAACCGTGCCCGGTCGTCGATCGAATCTCGCCGCGCGCCGAACCACCGAGCGATCGCGCTGCATCCGTAGCCCGTTGGCGATCGTAAACGGTCTGCGTTCAGCGCGAGCGTCCGTGGAGACGCATCGAGCGGGCGAGGCTGGTCGCGTCGAGCTCACCTTCGGCGGCAGCTTCGAGCGACGCACGCAGATCGTCGTCGGCGACCGCGGGGACGGCGATTCGAACCAGATCGCGGGCTTCGGTGCGCGCCGTCGACGCGAGCGCGAGAGCCGCGCCGACCCGCCGATCGGGTGGTGCCGAGGCATCGAGCACCAGCGCTCCGAGCTCTTCGTTGCCGAGCGCCACGCTGCGGTAGCTGGCGTCGGCACGCGACATCCCCGCGAGCTGCGCGCGCCACGCTCGTAGACTCTTCGGTCCGCGATCGAGCGCTTCGCCCGCCGTCGAAGGCTGCGAGGGCCGGCGCTCGATCGCGCGCCTCAACGCGTCGACCACCGCGTCGGCCCGCGACGTGTCGCCGTCTGCGGCACACGCGACCGGGATGTCGATGATCTCGTGCGCGCCGCCACTCGGCGGCTGTCGACGCACCACGACCCTCGAGCCGACCGCATCGGCTTGGACGAGCTCGGCCATGGGCACGAAACGCGCGAGACCCTTGTTGCGAATGACGATCCCGTCGAGCCCGACGACCACTTCGCCGTTGTCGAGTCGATCGAGCGAGCGTTTCAAGCCGATCGCCGAGCCGAGGAATGCACCGACGAACAGCATCATCGTGATGCACTTGACGAAGGTGAGCCCCAACAAGAAGTCTTGGGCGCCGGCGAGCGCGATGGCCGAGAAAGCGAAGACGAGGCTGCCGAGGCCGAGCGCGAGCGCCGCCGCGCCCCATCGGCTCCCCGTGGCGAGCGGCATGCGCAGAGCACGCCGATCGAGCGAGAGGCCGAGACGATCGAGGAGCGGCTCGGCGCCGTTCGGATCGTCGAGCTCGAGCTCGTGGAGCGTGCCGTCTTTCATTCGGAGGGCGACCGATCCCGAAGTGAGAGGGCAACCAGCGACAGCTCCGTCGAGGCGCGTGACGTCGCTCGCGAGGGCACCCCGCACGACAGTCCCATCGATGCCGACACGGCGTGCGATCTGCCGCGCTCGATCGGGAGCCGCCGAGATTCCGAGCGCGACGACGCTCGCGACTCCGGCGAGGATCGAGAGCGAGAAGGGGAGCACGCCGCTACCTCGATGAAGCAAGAGGTCGATCGCGAGCGCCGTGACCCAAAGCCCCCATGACGTCGCTCCGAGCACGCGCGTCGCCCAAAGCGATCGCTTTCTGCGATTGAAGTCGCGCGTCGTGCGGAGATGCGCTCCGTCGAACGGCGCAGGAGGAGACATGAAAGAGAGAATGACGGGCGCAACGCGAGTCGGTCAAGCCAGCAAGCGCAGAACCGATCAGGGGGCGACGATCTTCGCGTCTTGGAGCAGCGTCGGGAAGACGTAGCCAGAGCCGATGTCGACGTCGAGCAGCAGCTTGCCTTCGAGAAGGACGGTGTCTCCGAGGTCGGGCGTCGCGTTGGTGGTCACCGAGAGATCGTTGGTGTGATCGGCCTCGTCGCCAGAGCCGTCGCGCACGTGGAGATAGTCGTGCCCAAGCACGCCAGTGGTCTTCTTCACGACGATCGCCCGCACACGCACAGTCTTTCCGGCGAGCGCGCTGCGACCGGAGACGATTTCGGCGACCGTCTTTCCGTCGGGCCCTGGGGCACGGTCGACCGGGTGCATCGCCACGACCGCGTTCTTGCGAGGCTCGTCTGCGCCCATCGCGCTCGGAGCCATGGCGCCGACCATTCCAGCGTGCGGGTTCTCGGTCGCTGGCGTGCCGCCGGGATCGAGGTCACCGAACCAGATCGTCGGGAAGGTTCGGTTGAGGACTTTGCTCGTGAAGTCGGTCATCAACGAGGCGTTGCGGAGCTCGAGGTGTTGTCCGACGACGACCTTTGCAGATCCGAACGCCGTCCAGATGCCTTCCGATCCTTTCGCACCGAGCCGCGCGTACGTGTACTGCGGGACGTCGAGCACCTCGAGGACCTCGCCTTCGACCGCGCCACCGGGGCTTCGGTCGACGGCGTCGCTCGCACGCGCTTCGGGCATCGCAGGAGCGGCCGTCGAAGGGTGATGGGTCGACGGCGCATTGGCCGACGCCTCTGCGCGAGATGACGACGCGTCACCGGGAGACGACGTGGTCTCGTAGATCGCGAAGACCGCGCCGATGGCGAGTGCCGCGAAGAGCGCGTGAACCATGCTCAACCGAGGCAACTGCATGAGTCTGTCTAGTGGAGCGCGTTCCCGACGCCAATCGCCATCGTGCGCCACGACGCGCCGTGACGTCGGCGACGGCCTCGGCGCGCGACGCCTCTCGAACGGTCGGAATCGACCCAATCGTCTCGGTTTCTTAACGGATCGGGTGCATCATCGCCTGAGCGAAGGTGAGCGCATGACGGACCTCAAACGATTGGCCGACGACCCGACGACCCAGGCAGCGATCGCTGTCGGCCGCGATGCTGCGAAGCGCGCAGTCGATGAGCTCCTATCGGGTGACGACGCGTCCGTGCCTCAGACGGAGAAAGCCGAAGCTTCGAAGTCGAGGCGCTGGAAGCTCATCGCGATGGGGGTGCTGGGCCTCTTTCTCGTCGTCGGCCTCATCGGTCTCCTCTTGAGCTACTGGTACTGGTTCCTCGGAGCAGGGGTGCTGGGCGTCGCCGGTCTCGTAGGCTATTCGCGCCTCAAGAGTCGAATCGCCAAGCGAAGCCTCCCGAAAGAAGAGCCGAAGGTCGAAGCGATCGCCGCCCCGTCGGTGCGTGTCAGCAAGGTCGCCGACGCAGAGCCGGCGCCGTCGAGCGCAGAAGCCCGTCGCGCCGAAGTCGAGTCACGCGCGCGCGCGCTCGCCGAAGCCCAAGCGGTTCGCGAGCAAGAGGTCGACGAAGAGCTCGCAGCGATGAAGGCTCGTCTCAAGCACTAGTGTTGCAGCATCGAGCGCAAACAGATAAGCCGCCACGCGGGCGAGATGACGCGGGCTCGACGCGATCATGCCGACGAGACCGAGCGCCGACGAGAGGACGAACACTTCGCCGACCTCGCGGAGCGTCCGCCCAGTCTGCTCGAGCGTGATGGCGAGCGAGCTCGTCGCGAGAAACCATGCGCCAGCATCGAAGACGACCGAAGAGGCGACGAGAACGAGCCTGAAGAGTCTTCGAGAGTCGATGCGGATCAGCGGCACGGCGATTCGAGCGTCAGGCGCCCTTCGAAATGGGCGGATGGACCCTCGGCGTCTTCGGTGGTGGCTGCGCCAAAAGCTCTTCGGCCTGGCGTGCCCGAAGCTCCACGATCGGTGCGAGCGCGCCGGTCACGACGCTCCAGCTTTCGTGGTTGCCAGCGCGAGCGGTGGCGAGGGTCTGGACCACGTATTCGCCGATGGCGTCGACGAGCTCGAGTCGCGCGTTTCCACGATCGGGCGTCGCATTCTCGACCGTCGGGGCGTCGGCGACGCCGATGGCTTCGCCGTAGATCGCGTGACAACGAAGCACCTCGTCGAAGAACGGCGCGCCAGCGAACGAGCGCGCTGGGTCGAGGAGGCCTTCGCGTTTGAGAGCGTCGAGGCGCGAGCCGATTTGGGCGAACTCGGCGAGGTAGTTGAGCTTGAGGATCGAGAGATCTTCGACGATCGCGTAAACCTTGGTCGCCTCGACGGCATCGGGATGGAGAGCGGCAGGGAGCTCGGCATAGTCTTGGACGCGACGAACGAACGTCGCCCACGCGCGATCCATCGCGACGTCGAACGGACGGGCCAGAACCGAGGTCGCTTCAGTCGAGTCGTCTCGCAGCTCGTTCGCGCGGTCGAACGCAGCCCGCACGCGCTCGGCCTCTTCGGCGATCGCAGCCGTCGTCCGCGCGGGCTTCGCTGCAAGGAGCTCTTTGGCCAAAGCGACGGCCTCGCCAAGCTCCATCGTCGACAGCTCGTAGGGGATGCGATCGAAGCGATCGGCGTGCGCGGACACGGAAGTCTTGCCAGCACCGGCGTTCGCTTTCGCGCTCGCCGATCGCCCCTTCTTCGGGCTCTTCTGTTTAGAGGCCGTCGCGCTCGCATCCGATCGCGACGTCGACGTCGCGTTCGACTTGGGTGCGGAGGCCTTCGTCTTCGGTGCGGAGGTCGTCGCCTTGGGTGCGGAGGTCTTCGTCTTCGGTGCGGAAGCCTTCGGCATGGGCTTCGCGGCGACGGACTTCGAAGTCTTGGGCTTGGGCGTGGGCTTCCGCAGCTTCGCGGGCTTGGCGCTGCTCGCGCGGGATGTCATGGGCGCATGCTCGGCCACTTGGGGCTTGTCCGCAACGAGCGCCGAGCGCTACCGTTGTTACCATGTCGGCTGCGCACGCTCCTTGCACGAACTGCGGGGCACCGATGACACCGCTGGCCGACGGCCGGACGTATCACTGTAGCTATTGCAACACGAACGTCCTCGTGGCCGTCGAAGGCCACCAGATTGCTGCCGGCATGCGGCTCGATCTTCGCAACATCGACGGCTTTCTCGGTCAGCTCGCCAACACGCTGCACGCGGGCTATCCCGAGTGCACGCGCATCCAAGCGCAAGGCTCTTACGTGTTGTCGATCGACGTGATGGTCGATCCCGACGGCTTCGCCGTTCGTCGTGAAGGAGCGGGCGTCGTCGCTCATCACAAGAAGGTGGTTCGCGGAATCGCCCTCAAATCCAAGGTGATTCCGCTCGACGAGTGGGTACGGCTCCTCACCAACGCCCTGGCCCGCCAAGCGAGCTCGAACACCCGCGCCGCTTGGGTCCTCGCTCAGCTCACCGGCGGCGAGCACAAGTAAACCCTTCTCGTCTGGCTCTCCGGCGCCCGAGCGAAAATCTCGACGGCCGGCGCTCTAGTCACGCAGCGTGAAAACGAGATAGCGTCGGGCGCCCCATGCAACAGCCGCCTCAGCCTCCCGGGTACCGACCGCCTGCGAACCAGGGCGCTCGAAATCAGCACGCGCAATACAACCACGAGCTGCCGCAGCACGCGCGCGAACGCCTCGCGAGCATGCGGCAGCATCAGTTCTTCACGAGCGATCTCTCGGTGAACGAGTTCTTGCTCGTGAAAGAGGTCGGCTTTCAGCCTCTCGGTCTCGTGATGGGGAGCAGCATCTTTCACGTGGGATGGCACCCGGTGCGACCGGGCGTGAGCGAAGAGCTGACGACGCTCACGCAAGCGCTCTACCAAGCGCGCGAGCTCGCGATGGTCCGCATGGAAGAAGAAGCCGACGCGCTCGGCGCCGATGGCATCGTGGCCGTGCGATTGAACCTCACGATTCACACCTGGGGCACCAACGTCATCGAGTTTCTCGCGATCGGCACCGCAGTGAAAAACGTTTCCAACGAAGGCACCTTCAGGCTCGCGTCTGGAAAGCCGTTCCAGTCCGATCTGTCGGGCCAAGACTTCTGGACGCTGCTTCACGCCGGCTACCGCCCGCTCGGGATGGTGATGGGCAACTGCGTCTACTACGTGGCGCCGCAGGCCCAAGGGCAGGGCTTCGGCCAGCAACAAGGCTGGGGCGGTCAGCAGGGCTATCAACAAAACATGGAGCTCGCCGGGCCGACGCAGGCCTTCTACGACGCACGCGAGCTCGCGATGGAGCGTATGCAAGCCGAAGCCGAAGAGCTCGGCGCCGAAGGCATCGTCGGCGTCACCGTCGACGAGAGCAACCACACCTGGGGCGTCAACGTCCTCGAGTTCAGCGCCATCGGAACCGCGGTCATGCCCATCCGCGCCGACCACGAGATCCAAAAGCCGCAGCTCGTTCTCTCGGTGAACGGGTAGTCGGCACGTGAACCAGCGTCGTCCGCCAATCGACCTCGTGGCGAGCATGCAGCACGTCGCTCAAGGCGGGATCCCGCTGCGCGCGCAAGAGCGGCTCATGGAAGAAGCCGGCCCGAATCGTCGCCTCTTCACGAGCGATCTCTCGGTCAGCGAGTTTCTCCTCGCGCGCGACGTGAAGTGCGAGCCCATCTCGCAGGTCATGGGCAGCAGCATCTACCACGTAGGCCAGATTGCCGACTACAAAGGCGAGACCGGCGAAATCACGGTCATCAGCGATGCGCATCGCGAGGCGCGTCGCAGAGCAGTCTCGCGTCTCTACCAAGAGGCAGCGTTCGTCCGCGCCGACGCGGTGATCGGCGCGCGCCTCAGCGAACGAATGATCACGATGGGCGCGCGCGGAAAAGGCGGCGACGACGGCGGTGAGGTGCTCGAGTTCACCGTGGTCGGCACGGCGGTTCGCGCTCCATGGATCACGCATCCGCCCGGTCAGCCGGTGATTACCGATCTATCGGGCCAAGAGATTTGGGCGCTCGCCAAAGATGGATACGAGCCCTGCTGTTTTCTCTTCGAGTTCTGTCGCTACCACGTTTGGCACGTCACGCCTCCGCAACAGTTTCACGGCGAAATCGTCGAGGCGACGGCGGCCATCGAGGCGGCGCGCAACATTGCTGCGATGAAGATAGAGCGACAAGCTGCGGCGTTTCAATGCGAGTTCGTCGTCGGAAGCGACATCGATTTGAAGGTCCGCGAAGTGCCGTGTGGATTCACTGATTGCGAGCGAAACGATCTCGACGTCGATCTGAGCTGGTTTTGCACCGGGGTTCGCCGCATCCCCGGAGCTTCGTATCGGCAGCACGTCGACGTGCCGCCGCTCACGCTCACCCTGACTCCACTCGGTCGGCGCCAAGGCGACGTCATCGCCGGTGGCGACGACCGAGACGAAATCGAAATCGAAGCCGAGAACGCCGAAGAAGCCGCGCTCGAAGCCGACGAGGGTCGCTAGCGTCTCATGACCAACCCCTACGATCCCAACGCCCCCGTCTTGCCGCAGCACGCGCACGAGCGCATCGCGGAGATGAAGGCGAAGAAGCTCTTCACCTGCGATCTCTCGATCAACGAGTTCTTGCTCGTACGCGAGGCGGGCTTCGACTGTCTCGGCCTCGTCATGGGCACATCGATCTACCAGGTCATTCCGGCCGTTCCGCAGCTCGCCAAAGGCGCCCCCGGCTGCGAGCTCTACGAGATGACGAAGGCGCTCTATCACGCGCGCGAGCTCGCCATGGCGCGCATGGAGCAAGAGGCCGAAGAGCTCGGTGGCGACGGGATCATCGGCGTTCGCCTGGTCGTCAATCTCGACGGCGATCCGCAGCGCATCGCGTGGAAGCAATACAGGCAATGGCAAGCGTGGGCCCACGAACAAGGCTATCCGCGACGGATCACGAACCTCGGCAACAACTGGTTTTCGACCTGGCAGCAGGTCGCTTGGCAGCAATGGGCCGTATGGTGTCAGCGCATGGGATGGCCGCTCCAGCCGCCGCCTTGGGGGCTTCCGCCGAAAGAAGCGACCTATGCGCTCGGCCAAAACGTGGTCGAGTTCATGGCGATTGGCACCGCCGTCAAGCACCGCGGCAACGAGAACTTCAAGAACAAGAAGGGAAAGCCTTTCCAATCCGATCTCTCGGGGCAAGAGTTCTGGATGCTCGTGCGCTCGGGCTATCGGCCAGTCGGCTTCGTGATGGGCAATTGCGTCTACTACGTTCCACCGTGGCTCCTCCAAGCCAAAGCCAAAAAGAGCTGCGAGCTCTCGGGGTACACCCACGGGCTCTACGACGCGCGTGAGCTCGCCATCGAACGGCTTCAATGGGAGGCCGAGGCGCTCGGCGCCACCGGGATCGTCGACGTGACGGTCACCGAGCACAGCCATGCTTGGCAGCGAAACTACGTGAACATCGGCAACGCAGCCCTCGTGACCGGCGAGATGATCGAGCTGTTCGTCATCGGCACCGCCGTCATTCCGATGCCCGGCGCCGATCAGAGCTTGCAGACCAAGCTCATTCACGTCGTCAACGATCGACGGGCCGAGCAGACGGTGGGAGGGCGCAGCGAATGAGCGGCGCAGCTCGTCCGGTCCCGGCGCTCAGCGATCTCTCGGTGACCGAGTTTCTCACGCTCTCGCGCATGGGATTCTTGCCCCATGGGCTCGTGGTCGGCGCGAGCGTCTACGAGGCCAACACGAGCGGCAGCGCGGCCCAGATCGACATCTGGGGAGCCCTCTTCGGCAATGGCCCGCTCGTCAAACCGGTGCAAACCCAAGAGGTCGTCGCGCTCTCCGAGGCCGTACGAGCTGCGCGCACGCTCGCCATCGAGCGCATGCGGATGCAGGCGGCGCAGCTCGGCGCCGAGGGCGTCGTCGGCGTTCGACTCGACGTCGAGCACCATCTGTGGCGCGGCAATCACCAAGTCGTGAAGTTCGTCGCCGTGGGAACCGCCATCGGTTTCGATCGCGACCACGGTCCCCAAGAAATCAGGAATGCTCCGAGCCTACGCCTCGCCAATGGCGCGCCGTTCACGAGCGATCTATCGGGCCAAGACTTCGTGGCGCTGCTCCAAGCCGGTTTTCGTCCGGTCACGGTCGCGAGCGGCACGTGCGTCTACCAGCTGAATCTGCAAGAGCTCGCGCGGTATCAGGGCTACAACGCCGAAGTCGTCGAATTCACGCGCGCCTTCTTCGATGCGCGTGAGACCGCGATGGGCCGCCTCCAATACGATCTCTTCAATTGGTGGCCGGTGGGTCACCCCGATGCGCCGACCGGGATCGTCGGAATGACCGTGAGCGAGCTCGCGCACCGGCCGCAGATGATGGCTGGTCCGGCGCGCAATGCGGTCGTCGCAGGCTCGGCCGCGCCAGTCGTCGAGTTCACCGCGGTCGGAACCGCCATCGTTCCTCTCGCTCCGAACGATCCGCGTCGCGTGGCCAAGACGGTCAAACCGTTCGTCGTCGTCCCGCTCGATCGCTGAGCGACTGTGTCTCTCTGCCCCACGAGTGCGTGATTGCCTCAGTTCGGATCGTCGCTCGGGCGCCTTCAAACCAGGTATTCCCGGCGGTTTCATCGAAGCGTGTCGGCTCTAGACGATCGACGTCCTTCGGCACGCTCCGTGCTCCGGGGCCGAGTCCCCGCGAAAGCTTCTTCCGAGCGAGCAGCGGGTCAAAGGAGACGACGGTCATGCGGATTGTGAACGTGTGTGTATTGGGTTTCGTGGCGCTCGGCGCAGTCGCCTGCGCGCCGAAAGAGGCGGCGACGGCCCAAGACGAGCAGCGAACGGACCAATCCGACGAGCGCGCCGACCTCGCGCGCAAACAGAAAGAAGATCGCGCTGACCTCAAAGCGGATCAGTCGAAGAAGAGCGCCGACGACCAAGCCGATGCTGCGAAGCAGTCGGCCGATCTCGACGCCAACAAGAAGAAGCTCGACGCCTCGATCGTCGAGACGCTCGCCAAGGTCGATGCGCGCGTGACCGTTCTCACGCCCAAGATCCATTCGGCGAAGCCTGTCGCGCACTCGAGGGCGACCTCGCTCCTCAAGCTCGTGAACGAGCAGCGAGCCAAGCTCGACACCGACAAAGCCGACCTCCGCGGCGTCACGAGCGAGAAGTGGGAGGAGATGAAGAAGTTTCTCGAGCAAGAGTCGACTATTCTCACGAACAACGTCGACGAGCTCGAGAAGCTTCTCGCGACCTGATTTTCCGAGGCTGCCTGGCTGTTGACCGCGTAAGAGCCCGCGAATGAAGCGCTCGGCGATGATCCGCCACAGCGAAGCCGAGCGGCGAAGCGAGCTGCGCGGTTTCACAGACTCCCGTCTTTCCGTCTGGAGAGTGCTGCCGCCATGTCTTTCGGAATCTACATCGCAGGGATCCTTCTCGTGGTCGGCGGGCTGAGCTACGCCGCTGCCATGCTCCACGTGCCAACTCATTGGATCGTGGTGGGGGCGCTCATCCTGCTCGGCTTCGGAATCCTCGCAGCGGTCAAAGCCACACGACTCCGCGATCCGGCAGGCTGATCGCGCCCGCGCTCAGCTCTACGCACGCCAACCCTTCGACCGCCAAGCTCGGCTCTGACGCGCCCGGCGGTCGACTGTCGAGTCTCAGGGCTTCTTCATCGAAGCCTTGAAGGCGTCTTCGGCGGCCTTCATTTCTTCTTTCGTCATGTCTTTGGTGTGGGTCGCGATCGTCCATTTCTGACCGAATGGATCGACGATTTGACCCATGCGGTCACCCCAGAACATGTCGGCGGCGGGCATCGTCGCCTTCGCGCCGGCCTCGACGGCGCGCTTCAACGAAGCGTCACAGTCGGCGACGTAGAGCCACAGGCTCGACTGGCTCGGCGTGCCGCCCATCTCGGGGAAGACGTCGTTCACGAAGAGCATCGAGTCGCCGACGCGAAGGGCCGCGTGCCAGATCTTCTCTCCGCTCGGATCGAGCGCCGAGTCGAGCACTTCGGCGCCTAGGGCCTTCTTGTAGAACTCGATCGCCTTTTGGGCGCCGTCGATGGCGAGCTGCGCGGTGATCGTTCGATAGCCTTCGGGGACTGCTTTTGCAGACATGGAGAGATCCTTCGGTGCGGGGTCGTCGCTGCCAGCATCGGGGATACAAGACGAGCGGTCGGGACGCTACAGTCAGCGAATGACCGCTCACGCTCGGTACACGATCGACTGCGACACGCAGCCTGGGTTCACTTGCGCCTATCTTCGCGTCGCCGGTGACGAGTGCGCGTTCATCGAGACCCACACGTCGCATGCGCGACCGCGGCTCGTCGCAGCGCTCGGCGCGAGCGGCTTCGCGCTCGAAGACGTGCGGTGGATCGTCGTGACGCACGCCCATCTCGATCACGCTGCAGGCGCTGGCGCGCTGCTCGCGCTGTGTCCCAACGCGACGCTCCTCGCGCACCCACGGGCGGCGCGCAATCTCATCGACCCTGAAAAGCTCGTCAAAAGCGCCACCAAAGTCTACGGTTCTGCGCGCTTCGCGGAGCTATACGGGGCAATCGAGCCGATTCCGGAAGAGCGGGTTCGTGCGCTCGAAGACGGCGAGAGCTTCGAGCTTGGTGACGCTCGGTTCACGGTGCATCACACGGCGGGCCACGCCAAACATCATTTCATCGTCGACGATCCGGCGCTCGACAGCGTGTACACCGGTGACGCGTTCGGCCTCGTCTATCCTGCATTGCAACGAGGTGTTCGCTTCGCGATCGCGTCGACCTCACCGATCGACTTCGACGCCGCCGAGGCCCATCGCAGCGTCGACAAAATAGTGTCGCTCGGCCGCGCGAACGCGTGCCTGACCCACTTCGATGCCGTGACCGACATCGACGAAGTGGCCACTCAAATGCACGCCTGGATCGCTCGCTCCGAGCGGTGGGTCGAAGAGAGCTCGCACGGGATCGATCCGCTCCCGAGCATGGCCGGGCCCATCGAGACGAAGCTCCGTCGCGCGGTGTCGGAAGACGCCTCGCAACGCGGCCTGGCTCTCACCGACGACGATTGGAAGCTCTTGTCGCTCGACCTCGATCTGAACGCCCAGGGGCTCGCTTTCGCCGCTCACAAGCGGCGTGAGGCGCGCGACGCGGGGTGACGACACAGTGGATTTACAGGGCCGAGGCCAGCGGAGATGAAACAGGAAGACAAGAAGACCGGAAGACGGAGAATTTGCGCGTCAAAACGGCGCAGACCTTCGGTCGAGCCATCCCTCTGTCCTTCCTGTCCTCGTGTCTTCCTGTTGCATCCGGGCTCGAGTTGCTCGCTCGACCGAGGCCCGACAGGTCGCGTCCTCGGCGTCGACGGACTAGCAGGCTGTTGAAGTACTCTGCTCGTGGGTTTTCGAGGCGCGATGGGTTCGATCTCTAGGCGGCAGACCGAAGGAACACGGCTGCTATTTCGAGTGTCCGCCAACGACGCGAGCGAGCCCATCCCGCTCGGAAGCACCGCGCATGAGTTTTTCAACAGCCTGCTAGGGGGCAGTGGCCAAGGTGCTGAGCGAGATCTCGATTTGGCTTCGGATGATTTGGAGGGCGTTTTCGAACTCGGACTCGGTCAGGCCGAGCGACGAACGCAGGCGCTTTCGGGTGGCGTCGAAGACCTGTTCGCGCGCGTCGGCGAGCCAGCGCGAGACGGTGACGCGGTGGACACGGTAGACCTTGGCGATCGCATCGACCTCGGCGCCGTCGGCGTAGTGCATCGCGATGACGGCGCGCTGACGTCCCTCGAGCGCGCGAAACGATTCGTCGAGCGCCCGTGAGAAAGCCTCGCCGAGCTCGAGGCGCATGGCATCGTGCTCCGGATCGCCGACGGCTGCGAAGAGTGCAGACGGCGCCGGAGTCGCCGTAGCTCGATCGGCGCCGCGCACCGTCGAGACGGCGAGGTTTCGTGTCACCGTCTTGAGGTAGGCCACGAGCGGCGCTCGCGCTTCGTAGCGAGCGAGGCGGGGAGGGGAGTCGTCGCTCGGAACGAGAAGTCGTGTGAGCACGCGCTGGGCGAGATCGTCGGTGTCGATCTCGATGCCAGAGGCCCACTTCGAAGCGCCTCGTCGAACGAGATCCGACAAATGGGCAATCGACGCTTTATCGCCTGCGAGGCAGGCGCATTTCAAATAGAGATCGTCGGTGTCGATGCCGTCGAGCACGTCGAAGGAGCCTTCGCCGGTCGCCCGGCCGAGCTCTCTTGCAAATTCGATGTCGGCGACGTGGGCGTATGGCCACTTGCTCTGGGCGTCGCGGATTCGCTGCGCGAGGAGCTCGGCGATCACCGCGTCGTCGGGGGTGCCTGGCGAAGCGTCGAGGAATGCAGCCTCGGTCTCCGAGCGTCCGACGTGTCTTGCGTCACTTTCCATGGCAGTCGAAGGAGCCGATCACGGACTCCGAATCGAAAGCTCGGCGCGCGCGCCGGTCGCGTCAAGCAGCGCGCGAGGGTCGGTCGCGCAGGCGTACCTCGGGGGAGTCGCCTCGGCCGAGACGTGGCCGTGGTAGCGTTTTTCAAACGTGTCCGGGTGCCTCGGAATCGAAGAGCTTGCGGCGTTCGTCGCGGGCAGCGTGAGCAAGGGGGGACCCCTCGACTCTCACCTCGCCTCGTGCGGAGCGTGCCGCCGGGCTGTGCTTCTTTTGGCGAGCGGTGCCAGGGGCGTCGACGACGAGGGCCGGAGCGAGGCTTCGACGTCGCAAACCCAAGCGCGACCGGCGGCCCCGCTCGTCCCCGGCGCGAAGCTCGGACGGTACACCGTGCTCGAGGCCGTGGGCGCCGGGAGCTCGGGCGTGGTCTATGCGGCCTACGATTCGAGTCTCGATCGCAAGGTCGCGCTCAAGGTCTTGAGGCAGCCTGGAAGGATCTCTGGCGATGCGGGGCGCCGCCTCTTGGTTCGCGAGGCGCGGGCTCTCGCGCGCGTCTCCGACGACCACGTCGTGCACGTGTTCGATGTCGGAACCTGCGAGGGTCGCGAGTTCGTCGCCATGGAGTTCGTCGAAGGCGACACCCTCGGCCAATGGCTCGCGAAAGACGCGCCACCCCCGTCGCTGATCGTCGACGTGCTCGTGCAAGCCGCGCGGGGCCTCGCTGCGGCGCACGGGGCCGGGCTCGTTCATCGCGACTTCAAGCCCGACAACGTGCTCGTCTCGAAGCAGGGTGAGAGCCTCCGCGTCAAAGTCGCCGACTTCGGGCTGGCCCATGGGCTCTTCTCGTCGTGGCGAGCGTGGCGGGAGTCGACGTCGGAGCGCGACCTCGGAGAGAGCTCCGAGCGCGAAGCCGAGGCCGGCGACGGCGGCGATGAGGTGAGGGAAGACGGAGGGCGCCTCGCGCTCTCGACGATCGGCGCGTGCGGTGGGTTCGTCGGAACGCCGGCTTACATGGCCCCCGAGCAGGCTCGCGGCGACGAGATCGACGCGCGAGCCGATCAATTCGCGTTCGCGGTCGTGCTCTACGAAGCGCTCAGCGGAGCCCGTCCGCACTCCGCGAAAGATCTCGCGACGCTCCAAGCCCAGATGGCCGACCCCGCGCACCTCATTCCGACGGCGGGCCTCGCCGTGTCACCCGACGCGCGTCGCGCCATCGTCCGCGGTATGCGTCCAAGAGCCGAAGACCGGTTTCCCACCTTGGACGCGATGGTGGCCGAGCTCCTGCCGAAGTCGCGCATGCTCGGTTCCCGGAAGGGACGCTCCGTCGCAGCCGGTGCGCTCGTCGTCGTCGCTCTCTCGTCGTGGGGCGCGGTTCGGGCGTCGCGTCGCGATCCGTGCGCCGACGTCGCAGTGCGGGCGAAAGATCACTTCTCCGAGGGTCAGCGTCGAGCGATGCACGAGGCCTTCGTCGCGACGAAGCTCCCTTACGCCGAGGCCGCCTTTGCGCGGGTGGAGCAGCGAATCGATCTCCAGCTCGACGGTTGGCGTGCTGCGCGTACGGCGGTGTGCCGCGAGGGGTCGTCGACGGCGTCTCGACTCTCCGATTTGCGCGAATCCTGTTTGCAGTCGAATCTGCTGTATACGAACGCCTTCGTCGATACCCTCGTAAACGCCAATTCCGAAGTCGTCGAGGGAGCGGTCGCGGGGGCCTACGCTCTACCGAGCACGGCTTCGTGCGACGACTTCGAGGCGCTCGCCGAGCGCGGCGCTCCGCCTCCCTCGACCGAGAAGCGGGCCCGATACGACGAGCTTCAGGGCAAGCTCGCGGAGGCCAGCGCGGCTTCTCGAGCGGGCCGCTATGCCGAGGCCGACGGGAACGCGGCGCGCATCGCGTCCGACGCCGAAGCGCTCGGAGACAAGCCGCTCCAGGCGAAAGCGCTGCTCTTGTGGGGCACCTTGGCGGAGCGGCTCGGAAAGTTCGAAGAGGCTCGTGACCGCTACGAGCGGAGCGCGCTCGTGGCGCTCGCAGGCAACGACGATCTCGGTGCGCTCGCTGCAGGGGCGCTGTTGGTGCCCATTCTCTCGTACCGATTCGCGAAGTCGTCGGAGGCGGCGCAATGGATCGCGCAGACCAGCGCCCTGGCCGAGCGTCTCGGTGAGCGCGCTCATCCGCACGACGCGATTCTCTTGGAGGGACGCGGGATCGCGGCTTACGAGAAAGGCGAGTACGCAGAGGCCAAAGGTCACTATGAAGAGGCGCTGAAGCGGCTTCGAAGACGGGGGGCCGGCGAAGATCCAGAGGTCGCGTCGATTCTGTTGCGACTCGCGCACTCGGAGCGCTACCTCGGTGAATACGACGCGGCAGAGAAGGCGCTCCACGAGGCGCTCGAGCTCCGGAGCCGACTCTTCGGTGAAGCGCATCCGGTGGTCGCCGACGTGACGACCGAGCTCGGCGCGCTCTACGCTTTCAGCGGTCGCATCGACGAGGCGCACGCGGCGCTCGACCAAGCCCTCGCCGTTCAGCTCCGCGCCTTCGGACCCAGTCACATCGAGGTCGCATACACGCTGAATCGGCTCGGCGACCTGGAGCTCGCGTGGGGGCGGTACGACGACGCGCTCGCGAAGTTTCGACGCGTTCTGTCGCTCGGCGAGGCGGCCCTCGGCGCGCACAACACCGAAGTGGGCATGGCGCATCACAACCTCGCAGAGTGTCTGATGCGTATGGGCAAGCTCGACGAGGCCGAGGTGGAGGAGCGCACCGCCGAGCAGACGGTCGAGAGCACGGTCGGTAAAGAGCATCCGTATTTCGCGATGATCACCAATGGGCTCGCGATCATTCGGCGGCTGTCGGGCAAGCCTGACGAGGCGAGAGCGCTTCACCTCGTGGCGCTCAAAATCGTCGAGCGAAGCGTGGGGGCGAGCCATGGCGACGCCGCTGATCTGAAGATCGAGCTCGCGCGCGATGCGCTCGCTCTAGGAGACGCGACGGAGGCGCTCGCGCGGTTCGCCGAAGCCGATGGGATGCGACCCAGGGCGAAGATGCATCCGCTCGATTCGGCGAGCTTCGATCTAGATTGGGCCGAGGCGGCCAAGAAGAACGGTGAGGCCGAGCTTGCGCTCGTGAAGGTCGCCGATGCGCATAAAACGCTCTCGTCGCTTCGGGACGCGAGCGAGTATCCGCGGGCGCGGGAGCTGTTGGCCCGGTGATGGGAAATGAGGTGTCGGATCAGACCCACCAGGTCGCGAGATCAAAACCCGAGCGACCCGAAGAACGGGCGCGAGACGGCATCGGGCCCTAGAAGGGCCGTTGTCGCTGGTACTCAGTTGCCGGTCGAGCTCGACGAGACGCCCACCGCGACGGCAATTTGAATCACCTGTTCGACCCAGTGCCCATTGGTGCACGTGTATTCGATGTAGGCGGAGGTTCCGCCGAACGAGCAAGTGACGCCTTCGGTCTTGCAGGGTAAGCCGTCCATCTGAGAGCCGCCGGTGCAGTCGTCGGTGGGGCCGGCGCCTGCGCCGCCACCGCCGTGTCCGCCCACGCTTCCGGCGCCGCCCTGGTTGCCGCTACCGCCGACACTGCCTTTGCCGCCAGCGCCAGCAGCGGTCCCAGCTCCGCCAGTCTGCGCCGTCGACTCGGTCGTCACTACGCCACCACAAGAGACCGCGAGCGCAAGCAGCCATCCTGCGAGCAAAGAGAAAGGCGCTACGACGCGTGGGCGTGCCATGCGCACGATCGATGTTGACATTCCCACCACCGGAGCAAGGGTCGTGCCGTCGATCGATCCCCACGAAACCGCGTCGTTCGTCGATTCGGCTCGACATGCCGACGCTTGGGGGGCTCACCCTGGCACAGTCGTTGGTCAGAGCCCGCTCAGGCAATGCCTCTCGATGCCTCCTTCGCCCGTGCCGTCGCAGGTCGAGCCGAGCAAGCAGTCGCACGTCGGACCGCACGGAGGCAATGGGTTGCGCGGTGCCCGTCTCCGCGGCTCCTTGGCCGACGACGAGCACCTCGCAATACTGCTCACCGACCTTGCAGAAGAGCGCGCCGCATTGGAGCTTCTCCGGAGGTGGGACGCATGACTGAGTCCGCCTTGCGGACAGCTTTACTTACCATCAGCCGACCTCGGCACCTCAGACATGGCACATCGACACGCCGAAGTAGCTCCTGTGCCGACCGTCCAACCCATCAAACGCGAAGGTCATCGTGTGGCGATTCGCATCCAGGCGCGCAGCTCGTTTACCTGCCACTCGAGCACATCTCCGTTCGGGAGCGAGCAGCGGTAGAGATTGCGGGTTCCCCGCGCACCGCGAAAGGCACGAAGGGTGCGGCGCGGAGCGACGACCGCACCGAGCATCACGGCAGCGATGCACAGGAACAGGACCACGAAGTTCGCCGGCCCCGTGCGTAGCTCGAAAGCGCTCACCTCCATCTCGCCGACGAGGTCGGGCCCGTACCCGAGGGCGACGTGGTGGAGATCGTGCCAGTGGAGGGCCGCGGGATGCGGAACCGGTACGCGGAGCGGGCCGACCGCGACCCAGAACCAACGACGGCTCTTGCCATCGTCGATGCGGCCATGGCGTTCGCGCCAGGCGGCGAGCGCATCGCCCACCTTCATGGCCAGCTCCTCGCGACGAAGCTCGCCGTCGCGGCGAGGAGCGCCAGCCATGCGCCCAGCTCGATCCGCCGCGGCACGTGCTTACCCTGCGCACGAATGGCGGTGCGCCGGCCTGCCTCGTCCCGCCCTTCCATTTCGTGATCGAGCCGCGCGAGCCATCGTTCGTTCCACGCAGCGACGCCGCAAAGCGGAAGGAGCCAGAGCCAGTAGACGGGCGGACACCGAGTCGCGAGGACCCAAGCAAACAGCACCGACCCGACCGCCACGAGCGCGCGCGCGAGACGGATCGTCCCCCTCGCGCCCAGCACCACCGCCGCCGTGCGTATGCCCTCGCGTTCGTCCTCGTCGAGATCTTCGGCCGTGTTCACGAGGAGCACGCCGGTCTGCATGAGCCCGAAGCCCGTCGCTGCGAGAAGAAGCGCGATGCTCGGCACTGCGGTGAAGACCCCGGCCACCATCGCCATCGGTCCGACGAACAAGAGACCGACGTAGGCTGCTAGCTGGAGCAGGCCGCGGCTCTTCAATCGAAGAGGCGGAGCCGTGTATCCGGCGCCGAGGATTGAGCCCCCGAGCCCGGCCGGCACCATCCACGGGCGTCCGAGCGTGAGCCCGAGGTGTACCGCGAGCAGCGTTCCGAGAAGCGCGGAGAGAGCGATCTGGATGCCGAGCGAGCGACGGCCGAGGAGCGTCACCGCCTCTGCAAGGTGAGTCTTCCGGTGCAGGTCGACGTCGCGATCGAGCCAGCAATTGACCATGTCGCCGACATTGAACAGAAGGAAGAAGAGGAGCGCAGCCTCGACGAGCGCCAGGCTCGCAAGGCTCCTCGGGTGATTCGCGCTGAGCAGCACAGGGATGAGCAGGATCGGCAGCTCGGCGCGGAAGAACTCGGGGCGGCGTACCCGCCAAGCGGCGCGCAGCATCGTCGAGAGGCTGTGATCCGGGTCGAGGACGTTCACGCGCCGGAGATGCCTGGGTGAGCCGTCGAGGAACGCCCGGCGCCCATGCAGGAGCGCGTGGTTGTCGGCGATGACGAAGTCGCCCTCGCACCATGGCAGCGCGAGCGATACCTGGGGAACGGCGAGCGCGCCGCCGAGATCGCTCATGAGCCGCAGGCCCTCTCCTGACGCGATGTCGAGCGGTTCCACGCTCACGGGGTTGAGGTCGAAGACCGGCTCCGCATAGCGGACGACGTCGACGCCGAGCGTCGGGTGAGGTTGCACGACGAGCGATACGAACGATCCACCGTAGTGTGCCTTTTTCTCCGTCGTGTAGCGGAAGCGCGCCGCTCGCCAGGCCTTGCGCTGCTCGACGGTCGCGCGTGCGAGCACACGAATCGTGTCGACGAACACCGTCTCGCCGCCCGCGCCGGCGGGGGGAGACGACACGCACTGGAACACGAGCCAGTGCGGCACTGCGTCGGCGAAAGCACCGTCCCAGTGCAGCGGAACTGCGTGCTCCGTGTAGAGATAGTTCTCGGTGCGTGCGACCTGCCTGAGCTCGTGAACGGCCCCGAAGGACCACGGCTGAAGCGGACCCAGGCGACGGCTCGCCGAGGCGAGCAAGTGCGGGCCCAACGGCTCGATGCCACGCAGCTGCACCACCCGGTGCTCGTCGACCCATGACTTGAGCAGCGCGATGTCGAGCTCGCCGAGCTGCGTTCCTGGAGCCAGCTCCACGCGCACGCCGAACGGCTCGAGCGGAATCAGCCTGGGTGTCACGGGAGCTCGAGATGTGAGGGCCGTCCGCGATCGACGACGAGCCGCGCGCCGGCACGTTCGGCATCGCTACGGTGCATGAGCGAGGTGCCGTCGCGGCCGACGACGGCGACGCCGTGCCAGGGCGTGAGCCAGGGGTCGAGGACGCCCAGCAGATTCACGCCGATCTTGATCGAAGGATCGGGCTGAGGGTGGATGGACAGGCGAAGTGCAGCGGGGAACACCGCAGCGACCAGCGAACCCCACGCCTCGCTCCGCCGGACCACCTCATAGGCGCGCGCGCGTGTCCGCTTCTTCGCCTGACTCTTCGTGATTTCAGGGTGGAGCGCGACCTCGTCGTCGTAGAGGAAGCGATGAATGCCGTCGAGCTGCGCGGCGAGCGAGCGCGACCCTTCGGCTCGTGCACGGAGCGACTCCTCCTCCTCGGCGTAGGTCTTCATCAACCGCGCGCGCAGTGCGTCGGGGGCGCCGTCACCGAACGCGGTCTCGAGATCGAACCAACCGATGCGGCGATCGTCGATCGAAGCGAGGAGCGCGGCGCGGTAGGCGTCGACGTCGTCGTCGCTCACGCCGACGGCATCGGCGAACACGTGACCGTCGGAGCAGATCGTGAGTCGGGCGCCGGGAGGCCACATTTCCGTGAGGTCGTCGAGCAGCTCGGAAAGCCTCTCGAGCGCGCGCTCCTCGGCGAGGTCGGGTAGCGGGCCGAGGACTTTCTGAAGGTTCGGCGACTTTGCGGGGAACGCGGGGAGCACGAGCTCGATGGGTGCGCCAGCGCGGACGAAGGCCTCGATGCGCGGCAAGTGCAGTGCCTCGGAGGCGGGCGTGAGCCCCTGCGGCACGCCGGGGAGGACGCGGTTGTTCGCGAAGAGGCGCTCGAGGATCCCCTGGACGATCGCGCGTTCGTCCTTCGCCGCGCGCCCGCGAGGGCGATCGAGCATCAGCGACTCGAGCTCCCGTCCCACGAGCTTTCGGACGAACGGCAGCCGCGCCATGCCGAGCGCTCGACCTACCTGGCGGAGCAGCGCGGTGGCGAGTCCTCCGTCGGGGCGTGCGAGCGTCGCCAGAACGATCCCGAGGTGGATCGTGTAGAGGAGCTGCGCCTGTTGCACGAGCTCCTCTTCCTTGCGCGGCGCATCGCGAGCGCATGCGAGCACGACGCGCAGTGCGCCCTGGATCTTTGCGCGCGTCGCGTCCGTTGCGGGGCCGAGGGCGTAGAGCGCGGACTCGGGATCGAGGGCCTTGCCGAGGAGAGCCGTGAGCGGGCGCCGCTCGGCGTCGCACTGGGCGATGCGCGCGCGCATGAGCGCCTCGAAGCGCTCGGCGACCGTCCCGGCCGGAAGGTCGACGGCCACCGCCGCAAGCTCGTCGGCGAGGCGTCCGTAAAGGGCGAGGGCAAGGTGCTCGCGCGTCGGAAAGTAGCGGCAGACGAGTCCCACCGAGAGCCCGGCGGCCTCCGCGACGTCCTTGATGGTCGTTGCCTCGAAGCCTCGCGCCGCGAAGAGCGAGGTGGCCGCCTCGAGAATGCGCAGGCGGCTCCGGAGAGCCCGATCTTGCGGGACGGAGATCGATGGCTCCTTCATAAAGTGAATGTGTTCACTTTTAGCGTTCGTGTCAAAGGGCTTGGTCGGCCGGGAGATCGCAGAGAGCATTCGCAAGCACGATGGCCGCGAACCAGCCGAGATCTTGGGGCCGGCAATGCACGTGAAGGCGATCAACAACGGGGTCTGTATGCGACGATCGAGAAGGGCAATCGCGCGGCGCCGTGGACAAACCGCTCGGCGCGAAGGCGGTGGCCGAGCTCGAGCAGCTGGTGCCGGCCGACGCCATTCGAGGTAGGCGCTCCGACGCCAATCAGCTGAAGTACCTCAGCGGACACAAGCTCGACGAGAAGGGCAGCGACACCACCGCCATAGCGTTGATGTCGCGAAAAAGCCGAAGGCTGGAGTGACTTCGAAGCGCTCGCCGAACGGGCTCGATCGCATGAGGCAAGCAGGGCGCCAGCGAGCCCCACAATGAAGCCTAATCAGGTCCAGAGCGCAAGTCAGGTCGCGAACAAGAAGCCGGAATCGTTTCTCTGCCTCGGGCTCAACGGCACCATGCCCCGAAAGTGCCTCGAAGGATTCGTTTGGTTCAGTGAGCCGCCGACCGGCGCGCTGCGCCCAACGGTCCAATCCACTGCGTGCCGGTAGTAGAACCAATCGGTGTAATCGCGCGACGCCTTCTGCGTCTCCCCATGCACGGCCACCCGAGGCCGCACAGAGGGAGACCCCATGGAACGCTCGACCGATGCGATGAGCCCCGACGACACGCGGACGACTTGGTCCTCGACGGCCGACGACACGCGGCGTGAGCTGTTCTTCTTGAGCCTCGTTCTCGGTGAAGGAGCCCCTTTCGCGCCTCCGCATGCGATGGGCCGCTCGCTTCACCAAGTGACGATTGCGGCCCGAAGTCCGTCCGAATAGCTGTTTCGACCGAACGGGTTTCGAAGTCGAAGGCCGACGGGCCTTTGCCGTCGCCCGGCTATCTGTATATCGACGACGCCGGTGCAGACACGCCCCACCCCCACCGATCTAGCTCTGTGGCTGACCCCCCCGCAGGCGCGAGCGGGCTTGTCGGGGGGCCCCATTCGTGGTCACCCTGCGGGCATGATCGAAGGAGATGTCGCTGCCCTCCACGCTCGTGTCGCGAAGCTCGAACGAGCTGTCGCATTCTTCGAGCGACACCTCGGCGTGAGCTTCGTCGACCAAGGTCCGAGCAACGTATCGCAAGAGGTCATCGGGCTCGTTCATCAGGGCAACAAGCTCGGAGCCATCCGCCTCCACTGCCAGCAGACAGGAGCGAGCCTGCTCGAAGCCAAGGAGCTCATCGACTCGATCCAATGAGCCTGACTTCGAGCCTATCATCCGAAGGCGCCGAGAAGCCGATGAGACCCGCGACTGCCTCGATGGCGAGGCCCGTCGCGCTGATGATTCTCTGGCTCGCCTTCGCGCTCCTCCCCGAGCTCGTGCTGGGCTCTGCGAAGCCGTTCGAGCGCGGTGCGACGGGAGCGCTGGTGTACGCGCTCACCGCGCTGGGATCGCTCTTCACCTGGTGGTGGGTGGCAGCGGGCGTGGCATCGCTGAGGGCGCGCTCGCCGAAGCTCGGATGGGCCGCCGTCGCCCTGGTCGGGCCTCTCGGCACGCTCCTGACGGTGGGCCCGATTCACTATCGCTGGTTCTTCGGGACCGATGTCAGACCCATCGCCATCGCCTATTTTTTGGAGAATCCCCGGTACGCGGCGTCTCTCGTCGAGCACTCGCTCTCGCCATCGGTGCGCTTTGCGCTGGTGGGCGGCGCACTCTTCGGAATCGTGACGTCGGCGCTCGTGACGGCGCGGCCGTTCTCTCCGAAGACCCAGCCACCTCGGTTTACGGCTTGGCTCGCGATAGCACCGCTCGCGCTCGTCTCGATTCCTTTCACCGGGTGCGAAGGCTATCCGTGCATCGCCGAGCTTCGCGGAGAGCGCGCAATCGTTCGCGGCATCGCTCGACGCGGATGGTCGGAGCCTCTGCACGCGCTCCCGATCCCTCATCGAGTCGCCCTGGCCGCGGCCACGCCGACGCGCGCGCCCGACATCGTCGTCATCGTCGGCGAGAGCCTCGGCGCAGAGCAAGTCGCGCCGTGGAACGGAAAAGAGCTGCCTTCCGACGGCCTTTTGGCCAAGCTTCGAGCCCATGGAGGTGAGACTGTTTGGTTCTCCGATGCCGTCTCGGTCGCGCCGGTGACGGCCATATCGGTGCCTTCGATTCTGAGCGGTCTCGCGCCCGACGCATCGGCCGAAGACTACGAAAAGGCGCCGCTCCTTTGGCACGAAGCGCGCGTACGTGGTTATCGAACGGCGTTCTTTTCTGCTCAAGACTTTCACGTCGACTTCTTCGAAGGCTTCTATCTCTCCGACGGCGGACCCGACGAGAGCAAGAACGCCGTCGATCACGCCGATCTCCCCCGCGTGAACGATCGCGGCATCGCCGACGCTCGCACCGTCGACGACGCGATCGCTTTCGCCGAGCACGCCCCGCGCGACCGGCCGATCTTGCTCGTCGTGCAGATGAACGCCACGCACTGGCCTTGCTGGTCACCCGATCTCGAGGGCGCTGTCGCGATCCCAGAGCGCTGCGCCCACGCGGTCGGCTACGTCGATCGCGAGCTTTCGCGCCTCACCGACGCGCTCACGCGTACGCGTGATATCGACGACGTCGTCGTCGTCGGCACTTCCGACCACGGAGAGAGCTTCGACGGGTCGCGTCCGGCGCGCTCGGTCAATTACTATCAGGGAGTTCTGCGCGTCCCGCTCTTCGTGCATCTGCCCAAGAAGATCTGTGTCGGCGCGCCCGAGCTGTGCGCCAATCTAAGTAAGAACCAAAAGAAGCGCGCCGCGAATCTCGATGTGTTTCCCACGATACTGGGTATTTGGCAGAGCCCAACGCGAGAAGACTCGCCCGCTTCACGACCTGCGATCGCAGGTGACAGCTTGATTGAGCCATTGCCCGACGACCGGACCATCTTGGCGATCGCCGAGTCTGCGATTTGGGATCCCGTCGCCGACGGATTGGGTGTCTTCGACGGGCGGTGGAAGTGGGTCATCGACGAATTTCACGGGGTTCGACTCTTCGATCTCGCGACCGATCCCGGAGAGACGAAGAACCTCGCCGACGTCGCGCCGCCCGAGGTGGTCGCGCGGCTCCGCCTCGAGCTCGCGCGCCACCCGAGAGCCGCGGAGGTGTGCCGACACGTCGCTCCCTCGGTCCTCGAGGGCACTTGGGCGCCAAAGTCTTGGTGAGCTGACTACCAGGCGCCTCGCGCGGGAGCCCGGTTTCGTGAGAAGCCGGTACCGAGCGACGACGCAGAGCGTTCGGCGTAGACTTCGCCCATGGTGCGTCGTCTGTTCGGATTTCTCGTCTCCAGCTCTCTCTGCCTCGCCTGTGGTGCGCCTGGTCCCGATCCGACGGTGGCCACGGTGCCCTCCTCCGACCGCGATGCGGGCGAACGACCCACGGTCGCTTCTTCGGAGCCCATCCCGACGGCGATCCCGAGCGCGTCGACCGCGCCGCCAAGCGCTTCGAGCAGCCCGACCGCGAAGCCGGAGAGCGACTCGCCGTCGGCTCCCATGAAGGGCAAGACTTACGCGTTCGTCGTTTCGTTCATCAGCCCGGGTGACGGCACCGATCAGGCTGCTTACGAGAGACTCCTCGGGCTCGTGAAAGCCGCGCCGAAGCCGCTGCATTGGGCCCTTGGGCATTGGGGAAAAGAGGGCGAGCACGACGCGTGCTTCGATCTGAGCGAGCTGTCGAAGGCAGAGAAGACGGCGTTCGTCGCAGCCGTGAAGAAAGAGGTCGGGAAGTCTCCCAAGGTGCAAATCCACGACAGCGCGGTTTGCAACTCTCGGTGACGGTCACGCGCCGGGTCGCCGGATGGCTTGGTGGAGGTGGGTCGACGTCGTAGCATCGACGGCCCATGACTCCTTAGGCCGACGAGATCAGGCGCGCGGCTCCCCGAGGGACGACTCCGCGCATCTACAAGGATCCCGGCTCGGGGACGGTGCACGCGCTCTTCGACGGAGACACCGACGCGGCGGTGCTCGCTCCGTGCGGTCAAACCGTGAAGACCTACCTCCAGAAGGCCCCGCACATGCCGCTCATCGGGACTGGATCTGCTGCGCATCTACAAACCCCTTGTCGTCTGTGTCAATGATCGGGCAGGTAGCGCTCTCCGCTCGCCGGGGGTCTCCGAGCCCCATCCTCGAAAAGAAGAGGACGATGTCAGGTGGGAAGGGGGCCTCCCGTCAGGGTCGGCGCGCTCGTTCGTTCGTTCGACGTCTTCAATCCTCCGATGACCGCACCGACCCTCGGTATTCTGCTGCGCCTGGCCTGGCCTGTCGTCATTTCGCGTGGGACGCAGGTGGTCATCGGATTCTGTGACGCCGCCATGGTGTCGTCGCTCGGCGAGTCGGCTTTGGCCGCCACGACGACGGGCGCGCTCAACTCGTTCACGCTGCTCATCTTGCCCATGGGCATCGTGTTCATCGTGTCGAGCTTCGCGTCGCAGCTCTTCGGAAAAGGCGACCTCGCCGGGGCCCGCCGCTATGCCTGGTACGGCCTCGCCGTGGCGGTACTCGGCGAGCTCCTCTGCCTCGCGGGCGCCGCCCTCGCGCCCAGTGCGCTGGCACACCTCGGCTACACGCCCGAGGTGCGTATGCTGATGTCGCAATACCTGACGGCGAGGCTCATCACGGGCGGCGCCGCGATCGGGCTCGAAGCATTGGCCAATTACTATGGTGGAATCGGCAATACACGGTTACCGATGATTGCGTCGGTCATCGCGATGACCCTGAACGTCGGCGTGAGCTACGTCTTGATTCGCGGCCATTGGGGCGCTCCAGCCCTCGGTGTGATGGGGACCGGAGTCGCCGCGGCTTTCGCGACCCTCGTTGGATTCGGCTTCTTGTTCGTCTGTTTTCTTCGTGGTGTCGGGGCTCCGCCGATTCAGCCCGAAGCCGAGAAAAAGCCGCTCCGTCTCGCCGAGCTCTCGAGAATGCTCCGATTCGGGCTTCCGTCGGGCTTCAATTGGTTCTTCGAGTTCATGGCGTTCACGTTCTTCGTGAATGTCATCGTCGCCGGGCTGGGCACCACCGGCCTCGCCGCGATGATGGCGGTCATGCAGGTGAACTCGATGTCGTTCATGCCGGCTTTCGGTCTCACGACAGCGGGCTCGATCCTCGTCGGACAGGCCATCGGTGCGAAGCGCCACGACGACGTCCCTCACATCGTGTGGCTCACGATGCGCGTCGCCGGTGGCTGGCAAGGTCTGGTGGGGCTGTCGTACCTCGCTGTGCCGACGTTCTGGCTCTCGGCGTTCGTCGAGCCACACACCGACACGGCTCGCTTTCTCGAGGTTGGAAGGCGGATGCTCATGTTGTCGGCTGCGTGGCAGCTGTTCGACGCCGTCGCCAACACTCTCGCCGAGGCGCTACGTGCCGCCGGCGACACGGCGTTCTCTCTTTGGGCGCGTGTCGCCATCGCCTGGTTGGTGTTCGTTCCGGGCGCGTGGGTCTCGGTTCGCGTGCTCCACTTCGGAGAGATCGGAGCCCTCGCGGCGCTCGCGCTGTACATCTGCCTCCTGGCGCTCACGCTCGGTCTGCGCTTTCAGGGAGGGCGTTGGCGCACGTTCGATCTTGCAGGCTCACCGGAGGTCGGCTGACGCGCGCGTAGGGGGGGTGCACGCGTCGGGTCGGTCGAAGGCTCAACCCTTTTTCGGCTCGCTCGGCTTGATCGGGATCACGCTCGACATCGGCTTCTGCGCATCGCCGAGAATTCGTCCCTGGAGCACGCGCACGGGGACCGGGGGATCGAGCTCGTAGAGGTACCCGCGGGTCGGCACGTCGACCTCGACCGTCTGCTCGTTCCACTCGAGCGTGCGGTGGTAGCCGACGCGCATCTTGCCTCGCCTCACGTTGTGTCGGTGCTCGAGCAAGTAGCCGCTCAATCGGAGCGCGAGCTGGTTGTAGAGTCGGTGACAGCCGTGGCTCTCTCCGCGCTCGATCGACCGGTAGTCGACCGATCCGTGGGTGCGAATGCCGTGATCGGCCCAGACGGTCTCCGAACCATGTTGCACGGCCTCTTCGTGAATCAACATCACGAGACCGTAGGCGTTGCGAAAGCCGGGTTGGATGAGATCGCGCTTGAGCGCGAAGCTGCCGTCTTTGCCCTCGTGGAGCAGATCGGTCTCGGGGGTCGAGTCGGGCGGCATCCACGCCGGCGCCGCTACGACCTGTCTCCACACGCGGTCACCGACATCGCTCTCCTTGTACTTGAGCGCGATCTCGCCCTCTTCGGTTCGCTCCTTCTTCCAGCCGCCGATGGTCGTCGACCAACGAATGAGGGGCCGGTCGCGGTCACCATCTTTGGCGTAGACGACGAAGCTCGGGCCATGCACGCCGCCGAGCTTCTTGCGCTCGGCAGCCGCGCGACCGGGCGTCTCGTAGAAGACATCGCCGCGGTCGATCTCGACGCGCAGATCCATCGCCTGACTGTGGTAGCTCGGAGGCGTGGGCAGCGCGACGGCGACGCGCAAGGTGTGAAGGCCGTCATTTCGGGCCGCGACGAAGGTGCGCGCCGCATCGGGGCTCGTCCAGCCGAGCTCCCGCGCTGCTCTGTCGGTCGCTGCGTCCACGAGATCGGGCGCAGCGCCGTCGAGCGCGTCGTGCGGAGGCGGCGCGAAGCGTGACAGATCGAGCGCTCGGTCGACGACGGCGATCTCTTCACCAGAGGCCGACCCGTCTTCGACGAGGCCGCCCGCTTCGGCCACGCGCTCTCGAAGGCCACGAAGGAGGCCGCGGAAAGCGAGCTCGTCGCCGCCGAGCAACAGTGCTTCGAGGGTGCTCGCGTCGAGCCCGCTACCGACGATCATGTGCCGGCGACGGAACGCATCGAGCGCGATCTGCATCGACGTCCCCATCGCTCCGTTGACGGCGCCGTCTTTGAGGAGCCCGGCGCACGCGAGCTCGCTCTGTGCCGCTTTGACGGCGGGTCTGGCGGCGGCGCTTCGAATCACTCCGGCGCGTGAGCGATCGTCGGGTGCGGTCGACCACGTCGTCAGCACCTGGGTGAGCGGCGCGAGATCGACGACTTGATCGCACGAACGGCGTTTGTCGTCGGTCAGCCGCGACGCGAGCACCGACAGACTCGGTGCGATACCGTAGAGCCCCAAGTCGGCGGTCGTCTGGTTCGCGAGCTCGAGGTACTTCGTCCGGTACTCGGGCGCGTCTTGGGTCTTCGGATCGGGTGCGAACACACGAGGCGTCCAGGTGTCGGACAGATCGACGATCGTCAGGCCGTTCGCCGCCGCGTCTTTGGTGCAGACGCTTCCAGCGGGCGCTCCTGAAGCGAACACCTCGACGGTCTCGCAGCCTTGGGTCGATGGAGCGAACGCCTGCTTCACCGCGTCGCGCAGTACAATCGAGCTCCTGTGGCTCGAAGGCGCCGTGCTCGATAGAACGATCCCGGAGACACCATGCTCCTCCCACCGCTCGTTGCAACCGGCGAGTAGGGCCCCAGAGAGGGCGAGAGCCGACGTTGCGAGTCGAGCTCCCCGAAGAGCGATGCGTGCGCTGCGGCTGACCATGCGACGTTTCGATCGAGCGACCATACGATGGGCGATTGCAGCCGACATGCCGCGCTCTAGACCACGATTCTCGGCAGTTTCGGCGCTCTCGAGCCCGAGAGGCGCGCTCTTTGCGACTCACCCCGTGGTTGAATCGACACAGCCCCCGCGTGTACGGGACGAGCCGTCGTCAGGGCGTTCGGTCGCCTGGGAGCGCGTCGTCGTCGCGACCCGAGAGGAGCGCCCGACTCGAAGGACGACGGCGTCTCGGGGCTTCAGTCACCCGATCACCGCAAACGTGATCCTCGTGGCGAAGTTCACGAGCGCCGTGATGTGAAATGCCCATCCCGGTCGGATCAACGAGGAACGCGATTCTCTTCGGCTCCAATTCGGCTTCGCCGCTGTCTGTCGAGAGCTCGAGCGTGGCGGCGCAGTGGGCGGCCTGCGGCGAGAGCTTTCGGGATCCGGTCACGACCGGGGTCAGTCTACATGGGCTTGCCCGCCGCTTCACCGCTGCGTTTCGATGTCTCTCATCGCACGATGGGAAAGACCGCTCCACGCATCGGACGCGTCTCCACCGCGCCGATTAGCGTGCTTCGGCTCCACGCAGACGGCGGCTCGGCGATGAGATCGGCCATGATGGTGCCGGTCTGATCCGTAGAAGGATCGACGATCCCCGCGAGCCGTTCGATGGTCGGGGCGAGGTCGGACAGCGCGCGTGGCTCGCTCGATGAAGGACGCTCGTTCTGTCGGATCCCGTCTCCCGAGACGACGACCCACGAGCGCGCAGACTCGGGATGGTCACGACCGTGCTCTCGGAACGCAGCCTCGCGTCCATGGTCGGAGGTCACGATGAAGATCACGCGCTCGCCCCGCGCACGCCAATCACTGGCGATCGTCATCATCTCGCCGATCATGTCGTCGCTCGCGCGGAGCGCTTCGAGGTAGGCGCGGTAGTCACCCTCGTGGCCGTGCTCGTCAGTGTCGCCGAGGCCGACGAACAGAAAGCGCGGCTCCTTCTCGCGAAAATAGGCGACGGCGAGCGGCGCGGTGAAGCTGTCGGGTCGGTATCCCTCATGCCCAGGAGCAGGATTGGCTTTGGCGCCCGCGGCCCAGAGCGGTCCGAGGATCGGGTCGGAGCCGATCTGCTGCGTCGAGCCGTCGGTGCGGCCGCTCGAGATGAAGATGCTCGATGCGTCGCGCGTCGCGACGTTTCCGATTCGCTCCCAGGAAGATATCACCGCGACCTCGTCGTGCTTCGCACCCGCTTCACGAAACGAGTCCAAAAAGGTGTGCACGGGGACGTCGTCGCAGCCGTTCTCCTGACATGCTGCTCGATGCCCGCCGAACATCTCGACGTAGCCCGGGAGTGATACGAAGTTCGGACCCGACGCCGAGAAGGGAGCGTCGTCGTCGCCCAGGCTCGACCCGTTTCGCATCAAGGCGTGGAGGTTCGGAGTGAGCTCGTCGGCCGTCTTGCGCTTCATCAGCGGGATCGACGCAACGTCGGCGAGCGTGGGGTCGGTGCCGTTGAAGATGTCTTGCCAGCGGGTGCCGTCGATCGCGATGAGGACTTCGTGAATCCTCGGACCCTCGCCAGCCGCGTTCCACAGCCTGCGTGTATGGGCGGCTGGGTCCTCTTTCACGCGCGCGAGCTGCGTGCACGCGACAAGGATGGTTCCGAACAGCAATGCACCGATGGAGACGGTCGTTCGTTCGTTCATGGTGGAGGCCGAGCGATCCCAGAGGCTGACAGTCCCGAGCGGGCGTCGTCTTTGTGGGTGATCGAGATGGCGAGGCACGGAGAGCAGCCACGACGCCCAGCACCGCGTCGCTCTTTTCGATGCAATGGGGTTTGCAATTCCAAGGCCGCTTCGCCTCGTAGCGACTTTGCAGCGTGCGCATTCGAGGTCGCTGCACCAGCGCCACAGGCGTGGCGTTCTGCAGCACGCGGCCCATGGACGGGTCGACCCTGGACGTTTGACTTCGTTGCACGCCTCGAACAGGAACGTGTGCTCCTGACGGCAGCCTCGCGCTGCCGCACTTTTCCCTCGACGTCGCGGCGCTGCCGAGCTCGGGAGACGCGGGGTCCGTCGCGGCGAAGTCCGCGAAGACGTCGACGTCGAAGAGCTCCTCGACATGATGAACGGGCCGCTCTGTACGGATTGCCATTGCGTCCTACGCCTCTCGACGAGCGTTTCGCCAGGTCGATAGCGGCGTATCTCCTCACCCGCGCCAGGTTCGAGCGCGTCGCCGCCGCTCTCCGGCCGCGTCGAAAGCGCTCGCGGGCGAGCTTCGCGGGTCGTGAAGAAGATTGCGCGGCGCTCGCCGACCGTCGAAAAGTAGCCCGTCCCGCGACCGACGGCGCGCCGCGCACGAAGCGTCGTTCGCGCAACCAGGGCTATTTCACACGAAAGCTTGCGACCAAGTCGTCGAAGTCGGCGCGTCGGCTAGCGACCGTCTTCTCGGGGCCGGTCAGTCGAAAGGCATATTGCGCGTCGCCAACCTGGATGAGGCTTCGTTTCGTCGGGATCGCGAAGCACCTGCGACAGCGACCGGCCGCGAGCCAAGGCCGACCCACGTCCGAAGGCGCGAGTCGCGAAGCCGAAGGACGCGGGCGCCAAGACCAAGAAGTGAGGCCTCGTTTCGACTGCGAGCATCCTGATAGGCTGGAGCGCGTGTCGCTCATCAGAACCTCGAAGCAAACAGCCGGTCGTCTTCGCGCCCTCGTCGTCGTCTCGTGGCTCGCTGCCACGCTCGGTACGGCGTGCGCCAAAGGCGGTGCGGTTGGAATCGGAGGCAGCGGCTCCACGTCGGGTGTGAGCACCAACCCCTCCTCTTCTGCGACCACGAGCGTCGCGAGCGCTTCAGTGACAGGCGGAGGCGTAAACTGCGGCGACGGAGTCTGCGGCGGATCCGATACCTGCAGCACGTGTCCGTCTGACTGTGGGCCCTGTTGTGACGGCGCAACGTGCTGTGGAAACGGCGTCTGCGACGCGGGCGAGACCTGCTCGACTTGCGCGCAAGACTGTGGAGACGGAAGCGGTCCCTGTCGACGTGTCGGCATTTTTTATCTCGGATGGCACCAACCGGCGTTCACGGCGGTCCAGGCGACTCTCGCGCTCGGAAAGCCGGTGCTCACGGTCGAAGACGTGCTTCGAAGCCGCGTCGAGAGCGGAACGCCGCCCGGCCCCATCTACACCTTCGACCAGATCCTCGCGCAGAACGGATTGGAGGGCCTCGCGGCGAGCTTCTACTATCAAGCGACGACCGCGTCCGGGCCCTATTGCCTAGTACACTCGAGGAGCCCCGGAGACCTCAACTACGAGCCCACGCACGAAGGCAATTATGGATCAGGACAGGTCGCCGATTGCCCTATGTACGCTGAGACGCTCGCGCGACACGCCTCCCAGCTCACCGCCGCTGGTGTCGATTTCGTGGTCACCGATCAGACCAACATCGCCGACTACGGTGCATTCGGAGATGCCATTCAGCTCCGACCTTTCGAGGTGATGATCGAGGAGTGGCGCAAGCTACGAGCGAATGGGATCAAGACCCCCGACGTCGCCGCGTGGCAACGGCTCTCTGCTCCGGGCTCGATGGTCCCTCACGTGCTCGCGGTCTACGACGCCCCCGAGAACGCGCAGATGATCCCGCGCGATGCGGCGTCTGGAAAGAAGCTCTTCTTCTATCCCGATCTCCCAGACGTCGATCCGGCGCTCGTGGCGCTGGTGAGCCAAAACGGCGGAAAGAACGACATCGTCGCCGTTCCCATGTGGGTCCAGCGTCAGGCACAGGGATCGTGGTCGTTCTTCGCGCAATGCCAGGAGGGGACGCAGATCACCGATGCGCCCTGCGCGCAGACTGCCACGACGAACAGTGTCGTCGGCTCACAGCTCGCCGTGTCTCCGAGCTACCAGCTCGGCTACGCGAGCGTCCCCTTTCAGGCGGTCGGTGTTCATCACGGCATCACGCTCCGAAAGCAATTCGAGACGGCGTTCTCGTTGAAGCCCAATTGGCTCTTTCTCTCGGGTTGGAACGAGCAAATCGCGCAGCCCCAATCGGGCGCGCCCGCAGCGAGCATGGGCCTCGAGACCGACCCGAGCGGCGCGAATCGCGCCTTCGTCGACACCTACGGGGTCGAGTTCTCGCGCGACATCGAGCCGAGCAAAGAATACGGCAGTATGATCTACGACTTGGTGCGCTCGTGCATACGTGTGTATCGACTGGGGTCGGCGACGTGCGACCAGCCGAACGAGCCGTGTTGTCAGGGCGGGAAGTTCAGCGACCGCTATACCTATTTCAACGGGAGCGGTGGGCTCTTCGTCGTCTATGCGACGAGCCTGGGCCCGTCGGCCGATCGGAGCCCTCTCTACCATTGCAACGCGGGCGCCTCCGACGAGTTCTTCTCTCCCGACCCCGCGTGCGAGGGGACCACCGTCCTCGGTCAGGTCGGGTTCGTCTCGACCGTGAAGGGCGGCGAGACGTTGCGCGCACTTCGTCGATGCTTCGGCCCGGCGGTGGGGCACGCCTACTCGCTCACGGCGAGCTGCCCCGCGGGAACGTCTCTCGAGGCCGTACTGGGCTATGTACGCTGAAGGCCCCTCGCTTCATTCGAGAACCGTGCCGCGACGAATCGGCCGATTCGGTCGGCTCGTTCGATGATCTTGATTCTAGTCAATCTACTGCCCATCTCGCCGCTCGACGGAGCGCGTGCTTGGGCGCTCTTTCCGCACCTCGTGAGACGCTTTCGCTTTCGGCGGAAGTAGCGACCGATCGATGACGAAGATCACGTTTCTCTTGTTCGTGTGGGGTCCCGCGATGGTGGGCTACGCGCTCGGTTGGCTCGTTCGTCATCCCCATGATTGGACCGGACCGGCGGTAATCGGTCCGGTGGGGTTGCTGCTCGGGCTCTTCACTTACCGATGGGGCCTCCGGCGGCGCAAAACCCTACGTGGCGACGAAGGTCAGGTGTTCACCGCCGGAATGATCGCTGGCGCCTCGATGGGGGTCGTGATCTTCGGGCTCTTGGCCTTCGACGTGATTCACTGAATCCTCGACCTCGACCTCGACCTCGACCTCGACCTCGCCCTCGACGCGAAAGCGCCGTCCTTCGGGGAATGGCTGCCCTGGTCGTAGCGTTTGGGGGGGAGATCAAGGGTCTCGGCGTCGCCTTTTTTCCACTGCCGATGTCACACTTGGCAGCGTCACGCGATGAGGTGAGCGATGAGCACGTCGATCCCTCAGTCGAGCACGGCCTTTTCTCTCGGTCGCCCTGTCGGGCTTCACGCGCAGCTCGGCGAACGAGGCCTTCGAGAGTCTTTGCGCTCGATGGTGCGCCGACGGATACCTGCTCAAGATGTCGACGACGTCCTTCAATCGGTGTTGTGTGATGCGCTCGCCTCGGCCCACGTGCCGACCGAAGCAGCGGAGATCCCACGCTGGGTCACCGGGATCGCTCGCAACAAGATCGCCGACTTCCATAGGCGGGCGTTTCGTGAGCGTGCGACCGACGTCGTCGAGGCTCGCGCGCCGCTCGAGCCAGTCGAAGAGCGCGATCTCTTGGTGCGGCTCGGCGAGGAGGAGGCGAAGGGGAGCGCCGCCGAGACGCTTCGTTGGGTGGTGCGAGAATGGTCGGGCGAGCCGCTCACCGACATCGCCGAAGAGGTCGCGCTTCCCGCGGAGGTGGTGAGAAAGCGCGTTTCCCGTCTGAGACGGAGGCTTCGCGCGAAGTGGCTCCTTCCGTTCTTGGCGGTGGCCCTCGCCCTCGGAGCGCTACGAGCGCTCACCAGACGAGGCGTCGATCTACCACCCGAAGCACGTCACTTGAGCCCTCTCCGGCCTCATGTTCAAGAGGTCGCGGGGCCCACGCTCGACGGAATTTGGAGCGTGGCCGAGGTGCTCGATAGCGATGGCCTCGCGCCCGAAGGGCGTGCCTGGATCCTCGCTCAATCGGTGCTCGCGACGATCGAGGTACGTGGTGATTGGGTCACTCTCGTCACGGCGAACGGCGAACGAGGACGCGGCATTCACCTCGAGCACCTGGGCGACGGACGGTTCGCGGGCGAGACGACCGACGCGTCGGGACGGACGATCCCGATCACGGTGAGCCTGACGAATGCCGGCGCACTGGTTCGCTCGGAGAGCGGCCCGTGGCCCATGGCGGTTCGTCTGGTGCGTCGATAGAGTTCCGCGTCTTCGGCGATCGCGCGTCACATCGGCCCTCGTCGAACGATGAGCCTTCCATGCTGCGAACGCTCCTCTCGATTCTTTCGGTCCTCGGGTCTCTCTCTTCGGTGGGTTGTGTCTCGAATGACGTCGGCCCGCCCATCGTCGCGCCGACGACACCAGAGCTCACCGTCATGACCTACAACGTGAACTTCGGGATCCCGGGTGACGCCGACTCGATCGATCTCATCCGCGCTTCGGGGGCCGATCTCGTGGTTCTCCAGGAGACGAACGCTGACTGGGAGACCGCGCTCGTGCGCGACCTCGGGGGCATCTATGCGCACCATGCATTTCGTCCGGCGCGACAGCTCGCAGGCGGCATCGGCGTCCTTTCCAAGAGGCCGATCGAGGAAAAGGAGCTGGTCGACTCTCCGAGCGGCTGGTTCCCGGGCTTTCGCGTGATCGCCGACACACCCCTCGGAAAGGTTCAAGTCCTCGACGTCCACTTGCGGCCTCAGCTCTCGGACCAGAAGGCCTTTCTCAGCGGCTACTTCTCGACCAAGAGCGATCGTCTCGCGGAGATCGAGGCCTACGCGAAGACGATCGATCGCGCGCTCCCTGCGTTGGTCGTCGGCGACTTCAACGAGGGCGATGGCGGCTCGGCCATCGAATACCTCGAGCGCATGAACATGCGCTCGGCGCTTCCGCCCTTCGCGCCGAGCGTGCCGACGTGGCATTGGCCGACACGAGTCGGCGAGATCCATCTGCGCCTCGACCACATTCTCTACGACGAGCGCGCCTTCTCCGCGATCGATGCGCGCGTCGTCGAGGGCGGGCACAGCGATCACTATCCGGTGATTGCGCGCCTCACGCGCGTTTCGTCGACGCACGAGAGCTCGTCGATGTCGCAATGACTCGGGCGCGTTCGCGCAGTCGGCCTTCGTGCTCCTCGCGGCTTTTCGATGCGGCTACCATCGCTCGAGCCACCATGACCGCTCGGGGCGTTCGTGATCTTGAATACGGGTCGGAGCATGTCGAGCGAGCTCGAAGACGAGCTCAAAGCCTTCGTGAATGCAAGGCTCGCTCCCTACAAGTACCCTCGATGGATCGAGCTCGTCAGCGAGCTACCGAAGACCGCAACGGGGAAGATTCAGTGCTTCAAGCTCCGCGGCTGATGGCGTGGTGCTCACCGCGTCCGAAGATCCTCTGGCGCAACGCTCGCTCGGGGCCCCATCCACGGTAGCGTGCGCTATCCTTCGAAGATGAGGACCTTGGCTCTCGCGTTGGTCGCGGCTTTCGCGGTGTCGTGCGGCGGTGTCGTCGAGACGACGAGCGGCGCGGGTGGGGCCACGAGCACGGGCGTCGGAGCCTCGTCGACCGGCAGCGGAAAGACGTCGAGTGCGACCACGAGCGGCAGCACCTCGAGCTCCGGAAGCGGTGGGGCCGGTGCTTGTGTGGGCTTCTTCGACGTCGTCGCCGACAACGGTGCTCCGGTCCATTATGGGTCTGTCTGCGATGGCAGCTGGGGCGCCAACGAGTCGACCACGGCGCTCGGCTATTCTTTCTCGGGAGGGCCTGCGCCCGGCTTTCAGGCGCTCGATCTCGTTGGCTGCGTGAGCGCGGCCCCCAAGAGCGAAGGGGTCTTCCTGTCGCTCGCGAACGCGATGGCTCCCGGAACCTTCACCCAAGGAAGCGTGACGTGGACCGATCCGAGTGGCCAGGCGTGGGGGGTGTCGGGTGACTCGTTCTCGGTGGTCGTCACGAAGGTCGACGGTTTCGGCGGCTCGATCGACGGGCACTTCGATGCGATGACGACCCACGGAGGCAATGCCGCGCACGATGTCTCGGGTACGTTTCACGTCTGCCGCGTTCATGACGAGCTCGCGCCCTGAGGGGCTCCATCGATCATGCCGCGCCGTTCCCCGTTCGACCAATGGCCCACCGAAGATCACGATCCTCGGTACGGCTACCGTTGGTACCGCGAGCCCGCGGTCCTCATCGATTGCATCACCGTGGCGCATGGAACGGTGGAGACCGTGCGTGCGATGCACGCTTCGCTCGACCGCTTCTACGTTGCTCACGCGAGGCAGATCGAGGCGGCCGGAGGGCTTCAAATCATCGGCGATTGGCGCTGTCTGAAGTCGTACGATCCGGAGGCGCGTCAGATGTTTCTCGCCGAGATGCGTAAGCCGCGTCCGATTCGAGGCACCGTCGTGGTCCTCGACAGGGCAGGCGCATTTCTGCGCATGGCCGTGCAAGCGGCGCGGATGGTGAGCAGCGTCGCCGGGGGGCCGTCGATCGCCGTCTCCGAAGACATCGATGCGGTGCTTCGCCAGTACGGCGTCCACGCGACCACGCGGCGAAGTCTGCCGCCACCGATGGGCCAATAGCCTATTCGCGCAGCCGGGCGGCTCGACGCGCTCGCCCGTGAAACGCGTTCGAGCTGGGTCACCGCGGCGCTCACCGGGGCGATGAGCGCCTTGGCGCGCTCCGTGAGAACCATCGAGCGACCGACCAGCACGAGCAGCGGGTCGGCGAAGTGTACGCGTAGACGCGAAGCGCGTGGCTCATCGACACCTGTCCGAGGCCGACGCGCGCCGCTGCTCGAGTGACGTTGCGCTCGAGGAGCGGAGCGTGAAGCGGGACGATGAGGTTGTTGTCGATTCCGCGAAGGAGCATTTGGGCAGCGGCGCTGAGCGGATCAGCGACGGGTGCGGCGTCGAAGGACGATCGAGACGAGCCCGATGAGCCCGAGCGCCAGGCCGTCGCTTGCACGTCGTTCTGCCGTCGCGAAGTTGCAGGAGCAGGAGCCGTGGAGGTCGCCGCTCGCACCGTCGCCGCCGGTCCCACCTCCACCGCCGGTCCCTGAGGTCGATGAGGTCGCCGGTGTGCCGGTTGCCGAGGTCGTCGTCTGGGGGGTCTCGACGACGTCGATCTTCACGGTGACCGCGTCGTCGGTCGGGCCGCCTTGGTCGGCGAACCAAGCCACGCTCTCTTCGACCAAGCCGAACGGCTCGGTGTACGAGCCCACCTGGCTCGGCGCGAGGAGCGCGACGTCGAACGTGTACGTGTCTCCCGGCGCCACCGTTCCGGCGACGTGCGACGCTCGGTTCGCTGCCTCCCAATCGGGCGCGGCGAAGGCGCTCATTCGATCGCGGGGGCCGGTGGTGCCGATCTTCGTATCGACGTCCCAGGTGGCGACGCCCGTGTTCTTGTAGGTGATGTGAGCCAGCGCCGTCTGCCCGACCCCCATCGTGGTCGGCACGTCGATGCTCACGACCTCGGCGGCGTACGCGCTTCCGGCGAGGAGGTTCAGCGCGACCTCGTCGCCGTTGAAGAGGTCCATGTCGACGTAGTCGAACTGGCTGATGCCTGGGACGTGGGTCTGCGACGAGTATTGCCAAAACTGCCAATCGTCGAACGCGTTCGAGATGGTCGGGCAATTGGCTTTCCAGCAATCGTTGGCGGCGACGAACGAGCTCGAGCTCGAGTAGCAGGGACCGATGTACGCCGCGTCGATCAGCGGGTAGCTCTGGAAGTTGTTCGAAGCGACGTTGGCATCCCAGAAGTAACTTCCGGTGTAGATCATCGGCCTCTTGCCGGTGCCCTGCTCGACGAGATCGAGCCACTGTTGCACTTTGGCTGCATAAGCAGCCTTGGTGAGCGTTCCGGCTTCTTCGATGTCGGCCATCGCGGGCAGGTCGCCGGGGCCGAGCTTGCCGACGGCGTTGATCATGATGTCGGCTTGGGCCTGAATGTCTTGGCCGGGGCGCACCCACTGGTAGGCGCCACGAACGATTCCGGCCGCCTTCATTCCGTCCCAGTTGGCGGGGAAGGTGGCGTCGATGTGCCCGGTTCCGTAGCTCTTGCGCGCGATGGCGAACTTGATTCCCGAGGCCGCCACCTGGTTCCAGTCGATGGTCTCTTGGTATTCAGAGACGTCGATGCCGCGCACGGTTTTCGCGCCTGGGCAGACCTTGAGCTCGCTCTCGGCTTCGCCGACGTTCTCGGAAGGTGCGGGCTCGGCGTCGCAGGCCGCGATGGCGAGCGAGAGCGAGGCGAGGGCCACGAGCCGGATACTTCGTTGATCTTTCATCGCGCTCCCGAACAAGAAAGAGTGACCAACTGCGAGCACACCTCGGTCGCGCGAGGTTGTCGCGCATCACCATACTCTGGAGCCGCGCCCGCGAGATCCAAGAAAAGCACGCTTTTCGTGACGACGCGCCGAGCCCAAGATCGCGGTGCTAGCCTCGCCCCGATGGCCATCGCCGATCGTCCTCATGGGGACCTGAAGCTGCACCTCCACGTGCTGGGTGCCGATCACGAGATCGACACCCACCCCCGAACTGGGCCGACTCGCTTGCTCGAGCTCCTGCCCTTCGCTCGCGCGATCTCCGAGAGCGTGTCGGCGATCGCGCTCGCCGATGCCGAGGCTCGTGGCGAGAAGATCTCGTGCCGCGCAGGCTGTGCCGCGTGTTGCCGACCGCTCATCCCCATCGCTCCGGCCGAGGCCGTGCGTCTCCTCGAGGTCGTCGAGGGGCTCCCGCTCGAGCGACGCCGGAGCGTGAAGAAGCGCTTTGAAAAGGCGGTCCAGCGAATGGAGCAGCTCGGTCTCGTCGACTCGAAGGCCAAGCCGGGGAGGGCCGCTTTGATGTCGAAGGAGACCGATCCCTCGGCCGCGTGGGAAGACACGAGCCGACGCTACTTCGAGGCGGGCATCGCCTGTCCATTCCTCGAGAACGAGACGTGCGGGATCTACTCCGAGCGACCGATGATCTGCCGCGAGTACCACGTCACGACCGACGCCGCGCTCTGCGCGAGTCGAAGCCCCGAGGTGCGCGACGTCGCGCGACCGATCCGCATGAGCGAGGTGATGACGGTCGCGGTGAACGATCTACTCGGACGCGACGACTTCTCGGTCCCGCTCGCGCTCGCGCTCGAATGGGCCACGGTGAACCGCTCGGCGTTCGTCTACGACGGCGAGGGAATCGAGATGGCGCACGATCTGGTGCGCCACGTTCGCGAGGCCGACGACGAGGTGTGATTGACGGAGGGCTCGGTCTTCTTCATCCGGAGGCGACCGAGCTTTCGTTCGGCTAGTCTCCACCGAGAGCCATGCGAAACTCGAATCCGAAAGCGTTTGCCTTGGCGTCGCTGGTCGTCTTTTCGTGCAGCTCGAGCCGCGCCACGGCCGGTGGGCCGTTTCCGTTGGTGCTCGTGGCCGACGTTCCGCTCCCGGGAAAGGCGGTTCGCTTCGACTACCAAGACATCGACGCCGCGAAGGGCCACCTCGTCATCACGCACATGAACGACGCCTCGGTCGTCGTCGTGAATACCCGCGACGGTTCGGTCGTGAAAGTGCTGGCGTCGATCCCGACCGCGCGCGGCGTGGTGGTCGCCGACGATGTCGGACGGATCTTCGTCACGAGCGCACCTGACAAGCTGGTCATCATCGACAACGGTTCTCTCACCGAGATCGCCCGCGTCGACGCCGGCAGAGGGCCCGACGGGGTCGCTTGGGATCCCACGCATGCCATCGTCGGTGTCTCCGATCAGAGCGACGGAGCGATTTCGCTCATCGGCGAGTCGGGGAGTGGTGCCCGCAAGCAGGCTCATCTCGGCGCCGAAACGGGCAACGTGGTGTTCGACGAAAAGCGCGCGGTGTTCTGGATCACCGTCGTGACCGGGAGCCCACCCGACCAGCTCGTCGCGGTCGATCCGCTCACCGCCCGGGCGACTTCGACGATCGCGCTGACAGGGTGCCTCGGAGCGCACGGCCTTCGTCTTCACCCCGACGGAAAGAGCGCGTTCGTAGCGTGCGAAGGCAGCTCGACGGTCGCGCGGGTCGATCTCGGCAAGACGCGCAAGCTCGATCTCGCGAAGGTCGGCTCGAGCCCGGATGTGATGGCGATCGATGAGGGGCTCGGTCTCATCTACGTCGCGGCCGAGAGCGGCGATCTGACGATCTTCGATCTGAAGAAGCCAGGCCTCGTCTCGGTCGACTCGGAGCACCCTGGCGATGCGAGCCACTCGGTCGCAGTCGATCCCGCGACCCATCACGTGTTCTTTCCGCTCGTTTCCGGCCCGAAGGGAACGCCGGTTCTACGAATCATGAAACCAGCGGGCACGTGAGCGAGCGCTCGGCTCGAGGTCCCGCCACACGACATGACCCAACCCTCACCGTACTCCGACGTCTTTCCTGACACTCAGCCCGAGCGTGTGTCGTTCGGTGAGGCCGTTCGCGTGTGGGCGACGATTGGCCTCTACAGCTTCGGAGGGCCTGCCGGCCAGGTCGCGCTCATGCACAAGGAGCTCGTCTTGCGTCGTCGCTGGATCGACGAGGAGCGTTTTCTACACGCCCTCAACTACTGCATGCTCCTGCCAGGCCCCGAGGCCCAGCAGCTCGCGACGTACATCGGTTGGCTCATGCACAAGACGCGAGGCGGGCTCGCTGCCGGGCTCTTGTTCGTGCTCCCAGGCTTCGTCTCGATTCTCGTTCTCAGCCTTCTGTACGCAGGCTTCAAAGAGCTCCCCGCCGTGGCCGCGGTCTTCTTTGGGCTCAAGGCCGCCGTGCTCGCGATCGTGGTCGAGGCGGTGCTGCGCATCGGCAAGCGAGCGCTCAAGAACCGCGCGATGGTCGGCGTCGCAGTCGCCGCGTTCGTGGCCATCTTCTTCTTCGACGTCCCCTTTCCAGCCGTCGTCCTCGGCGCAGGGCTCTTCGGCTTTTTCGGAAGCAGATGGTGGCCCGCGGTGTTCCCGAAGGCGACCGCCGCCGAGGTCTCGCGTCAGCACGAGACGGTCATCGAAGGCATGGCTGCTCGAGGGGAGCTCGGTCACACGAAGCCGTCGACGGTGCGCGCCATTCGCGTCGTCGCGACCTGTCTCGTCCTCTGGGCCGCACCCCTCATCGGTCTCGCCCTGATGTTCGGATCGCGCTCGGTGTTCGTCGAAGAAGGAGTCTTCTTCTCCAAGGCCGCTGTCGTGACGTTCGGAGGCGCGTACGCGGTCCTCGCCTATATCGCGCAGCGAGCCGTCGAGACGTACGGCTGGCTCCGACCCGGAGAGATGCTCGACGGTCTCGGGCTCGCCGAGACGACGCCAGGGCCGCTCATCATGGTGACTCAGTTCGTCGGCTTTCTCGGGGCGTACCGACACCCCGGCGGCCTCCCGCCAATGTTAGCCGGCGTCGTCGGATCGGTCGTCACCGTCTGGGTCACCTTCGTTCCGTGCTTTCTCTGGATCTTCCTCGGCGCGCCTTACATCGAATCGTTGCGAGGCCACCGCGGTCTCTCTTCTGCGCTCGGCTCGATCACCGCAGCGATCGTCGGCGTCATTCTGAACCTGTCGCTATGGTTTGGTCTTCACGTGGTGTTTCGCGAAATTGCCGAGACCCACGTCGGCCCGCTTCGCTTGTTGGTCCCGGCGCCGGCTAGCCTCGACTTCGCAGCAGCGGTGCTCTCGCTCGGCGCGATGATAGCAATGTTCCGCTTCAAGCTCGGGCTTCCGAAGACGCTCGCTGCGACCGCCGCGCTCGGCGCGGTTTGGAAGCTCTGTTTCGCCTGATCGGTCGGCTGACGATGACTCAGATGCAGACGCAGGCGCAGCTACCGTTGTTGCATGCGCCGACGCCGACCTTGCCTTGCAAGGCGCACGTGGCCAGGCAGCTCGCAGTGCACGATTGCGAATTGCACGTGTTCTGGCACGTGCCGCCCGTACAGACTTGATTGGTTCCGCAATCGGCGACGCTACAGCACATGGTGGCGCAGACGCAGGCGTTGCCCACGTGGTTGTAGCCGCTCGAGCAGGTCACGTCGCATTGACCGCTCGCGGAGCAGACGGCCATCCCGTTGGTGGGCGAGCCGGGACAGGGAGCGCAGGTCGACGATCCGAAACAGCCGGTTGCGATGGTGTTGTCGGCGCAAGCGCCGTTGCAGACGTGCTGGACGCCGGTGCACATGAGCCCGCTCGACGACGAGGTGACGGCGCCAGTGGTCGCTCCGACGCTCTGCGAGCTCGTTGGACTTGATCCAGTCGTTGCAGGCCCCGCAGACGTGCTTTGGACGCCCGTGGCGCCGTGCCCTGTGGTCCCGCTCCCGGAGCCGCCTGTGCCGCCTGCGCCACCGGTGCCGATCGTGGAGCCTTGCGCGCATGCGCCCACGGTGAACACGACCACGACCGCGGCGAACACGTGAGCAAGTTGCATGGCTCGCTCATTGTCCCCGAAGTCGCGGGCTGCGAGAAGCCTCCAAAATGAAGTTTTGATCATCTGTGGCTCTCTACCGGCATTCGTCGATCGAGAGCCCGACCCTGGACCACATCTTCACGCTCGGCGGCGCGAAGCTCCAAGCCATCGTCCGCGGGCGCGAGGCGAAAGCTTGGTGATGGCGATCGTCAGATCGACCACGGCCTTGTTGGGGCCGAGCGCCGTCTCCGGGTCGATCGCTTCGCTCCGGTGGCTCTGCTCCTGAAGCTTTCGGTTTGCGCTCGCCGCCTTCGTGTCGACGGAGACGTGTCCGCGTCGCTCCGGCGTAGGTCCGCTGCGAGGCGAATCGTCCAGATCGGGGTCGGAGGGCGCTCGTCCGCGAGGCCCGGACTTCACGTGGATCTGGTGGTCGCACCGTGATTTGCTTACGATCGGTCGTATTCGGGAATCGAGGCGCAAATGAGAATCTTGAAAATTGGTATCGCACTGGGACTCTTGTCGGCAGCCTGTAGCGCTGGAAGCTCGGGTGGCTCCGGCGGCTCCGGCGGCTCTGGCGGCTCCGGTGCCAACAACTCGGGACCTGCGGGCCCGGGCAACTCGTCGAGCGGCGCCTTCATGACGGGAAGCGGCGGCGCGTCGGCCAACCAATGCAGCCCCGATCTCAAGCAGGTCATCGACTCGAGCGGCAACGTCTTGATGACGTGCCCGCCCGACCAAGGCTGCGCGGGGGGGCAATGCGTACCCGCGTGCCAGGCCGCCGCGGCGAGCCAAGGCAACGTCGGATGCGACTTCGTGATGTCGACGCCCAACTTTTACACGGGTATCGCTCCGCCGTGCTTCGCTGCGTTCGTCACCAACAACTGGGACGAGGCTGCGCAGATCACCGTCACTCGCGGCGGCACCAACTACGACGTGGGCCAATTCGGGCGCATCGCGAGCACCGATCCCAATCCTGCCAGCTGGCCGCCCATTCCTTCGACGGGTGTCCCCCCCGGTCAGGTCGGCGTGCTGTTCTTGTCGGCCGATCCGGCGAGCTACAACGCGACGTCGCTCGATTGCCCGGTCACGCCGGCGGTCCACACCACCAATGGGACAGCCATCTGGTCGGGTGATGGCTCGGGAGGGACCGGCAAAGGGCTCGCCTGGCACATCACGAGCAGCGCGCCTGTGAGCACTTACGACATCCTTCCGTTCGGCGGCGCATCGTCGTACCTGCCGAGTGCCGAGCTCGTGTTCCCGACCAGCGCATGGGGGACGAACTACGTCGCCGTCTTGCCGCCCGCTTCGGCCGGTCCGTCGTGGGCTCAGGTCATCGCATCGCAAGACGCGACTACGATTCAGGTTCTGCCGAACGTCGCCCTCCCAGGCGGAACCGGCGTTCCGGCGGCTGCCGCGAACGCGACGGCGACGTTCACTCTCAACGCTGGCGAATACATCCAGTGGCAAGGCTCCGAGATGACGGGCTCGGTCCTCCAGGCCGACAAGCCCATCGCCTTCATGGGCGGAGATGGATACCAGTGTTACGCGTCGGCGACCTCGGGCCCCGGCGGCTGCGACTCGGGCCACCAGCTCGTGCCTCCGGTTCGCGCGCTCGGGTTCGACTACGTGGCTCCGCCCTACAAGTCACGCGGCGGCGTCGAGTCGGTGCCCTATCGCATCGTGGGCGCAGTCGACGGAACCGTGCTGACCTACGATCCGCCTCTCGGGACTGCACCCCTGTCGCTCGGCAAGGGCCAGAGCGTTCTCTTCGAGTCGACGACTCCGTTCCATGTCAAATCGCAAGACAACAACCATCCGTTTTACTTGGGAGAAGAGATGGTCGGCAACAACGACGGTATCGGCGACGAAGACTTCGTGAACCTCGAGCCGCCCGCTCAATGGCTCTCGAAGTACGTCTTTTATACCGACTACAGCTATCCGACGACCAACCTCGTATTCGTACGCATCAAGGGCGCGAGCGGATTCAAAGACGTGACCGTCGACTGCGCGACCGGACCCCTCACCGGGTGGCAGCCCGTCGGAAGCGATGGGCTCTACGAGATCACCGATTTCGATCTCATTCGCGACGGCGGCAACAACGGCTCCTGCACCAACGGCCCCCACACCGCAGCGAGCTCGCTGCCTTTCGGGCTCATGGTGTGGGGCCTCGCGAGCTACGCGTCTTATGGATATGCCGGTGGAGGAAACGCCGCGACCATCAATCAGGTCGTCGTTCCTCCGATTCCGAACTGAGTCGTCGTACGTCGGCGCCTCGAGCCCACCCTCGAGGCGCCCTCGTGCATCGGACGATCGAGAGGTCGTTCGGTCTTCGAATTCGAATTCGAAACGACTTGGCAGCGCGAAGCGCCTATCCTGCGTCGAATGACTCCCGCCACACTGCGTGACGAGCTCCCTGCCTCCGGCGACTACCCGCGAGATGCCGCTCCCGACGCTCGGCTGAGGTTCGCGGTTCGGTATGCCGTTCTCGCGCCTTCGTCACACAATACCCAACCCTGGCTCTTCCACGTCCGAGACAACTGTGTCGACGTCGTCGCCGACCGCACGCGAGCGCTTCCCGTCGCCGATCCCGACGATCGCGAGCTCGTCATCAGCTGCGGCGCAGCGCTCCACCATTTGCGCACGGCGCTCGCGGCATTCGGCGAGGCGATCACCGTCGAGCTTCTTCCTAGCGGCGGAATGAGCGACACCCTCGCGCGCGTGGTGCTCGATGATCGGACCGAGCTCGACACGCTCGCCGCCGCGAGACTCGACGGTGCTGGCAAGCGTGCGACGACCCGATTTCCGTTCGTGGCGAAGCCCGTATCGCCCGAAATGATCGACGATCTTCGTCTCGCGGCCGAGAGTCAGGGAGCGCGCGTCACGTTGGTGACCGACGACCGAAGGCACGCGTTGGCCGAGCTCGTCGCAGAGGCCGATCGCGCTCAGATGGGAGACAAATCGTTTCGCCGAGAGCTTGCCTCTTGGCTCCATGGGAATCGATCGCGACACCGCGACGGGATGCCTGGCTACGCCCAGGGGTTCGGAGACGTCGTCGCATCGCTCGGCCCCTTCGTCATGAGAAGGTTCGACACCGGTGCCCGCCAGGCGGCCAAAGACGCCGAGCTCGTCGACGGCTCTCCGCTCCTGGTCGTCCTCGCCACCGACACCGACGAGGTCCGCGACTGGATCCACGTCGGTGAAGCCCTCTCCGCGCTGCTGCTCGAAGCGCAGATGCTCGGTCTCTCGGCGTCGTTTTTGAACCAGCCGATCGAGCTCTCGAGTCTTCGAGAGCGGCTCGCGCGCGACTTCACGCCGGGCGCGCTTCCGCAGCTGCTCCTTCGAATCGGTGCCTATTCGGGTGATCCGCCTCGGCTCACTCCGCGACGTCACATCGCCGACGTCTTGCTCGGCGGCATCTGAGGGCCCGCGACCGTTCCAGTAGTCAAGACGTCGCGTCGGCTCACGTTCGCCAGCTCGCTCGATAGCGCGCGAAGCGTGGCGTCGACTCGAGCAGAAGCACGCTGACTTCTCGTGCGCCTGCCGCGTCGAGCAACGCCCGAAAGACCGCTTCGTTCGACAAATGGTTCAGTCGCCCGTGCGGCTGGGGTGGGTGCTCGAGCCGAAGATCGGCTTCGCCTTCGGAGAGCTTGATTCCGATGTCGGTCCTTCGCTGGAAGAAGCCGTGCATCTCGACCGAGCTGCGGCGAAAGCTCGGGAGACCTGCGACGCGCCTCAGCATTCGGTAAATCGGTGAGTTCGCGGGCTGGAGCATGCGATCGTAGTTCCACTTCGTCATCGCCTCGGTCGTGAGAAAGTACGTGTCGACGATGACGAGCGAAACGCTGTCGGTGAGCACGGTGGAGATTTACCCGGTCGGCAGTGGCCGCACCTCGAGCGCCGAGCGAAGCCGATCCGGCAACGACGCCCAGTGAAAGCGGATCCCGTCGAGCGAGCTCCGAAGCAGCGCTCCTTTGGGCAGGCACTCGGGGTACGAATAGCCCCGCTGGGGGCTTCGCCAGGTATTCGACGGCGTCGTCGCCGTGGATCACGACCGTCTATGTGACTCGCGCGGCGCCGCCTTGGCTGGGAACACCGGCTGCGCTTCGGGCGAACCAAAGAAAGCCAAACTAAACGACGAGGTGAACGATCGAGTTGGGGATGATCCCGAGAGACGCCTGATGACGCCCTGATCCCAAGCACGATCTCGATCGGAGACAGCCCCATCTGGACCACCCGCTGCGGAGGAGAAAAAGCCCTCAGGGGCGGCGAGTCGGGAGGGCGACGGACGTCAGGCGCTCGCGGACTCTTGGGTGCGCGACCCGTGGGTGTGTGGCTCGTTCGTGCGTGACTCGTTCGTGCGCGGCTCGTTCGTTCGTGACTCGTTCGTTGATGACTCGTGGGCTCGCTCGACCGCGGCGAACAGCTGGGCCAGGCGTACTGCGCGGGCGTCTTCGTCGAGGGCGATGCGGTCGAGCTCGGCGAGGAGCGCATTGCAGTGGCGCGCGATGAGCTCGGCCGGCATCGCTTGGGGCGGGCGAGCCTGACGCGGGCGAGCCTGATTCGGGCGGGCCTGATTCGGGCTAGTACAGCGCGTGCGAGCCGCTCGTCGTTTCGTCGACGGCGGAAGCTCGAGTAGGGGGAGCTGGGTTTCGTTCGTTTTCCGCATGAGCCCAATGTGAACCACGGAGGGGCGCTGGCGAAGTGCCGGACAATGTCTTAGGACAATCAATGACACCCCGTCCTGTCGAGGCACGTGGGCGGAACACTTCGGGCCAGCGAAAGACAAGGTTGTCGATCTTCTGGCGGAGGGGGGTCATGACAAGGCGGCTCTGCTCCAGACCCTTCGGGGACCGGCTCTGCGCGCTCTTTCGCGTCCTTCACACGGCCAAGAAGAACCTGAGCGGCTGGGAGCGTTCGAAGGAAAGGCGCGCGAAGATCCTCGATGTGCTGACCGATCGTGGCTTCGGTCCAATCGGTGGTCGGGATGGGCGGAAAAAAGACGATCTTCACGACCGCCGGCAGGATACGAAGTGTCCCGCGCGAGCCCACGCCTTCGAGCCTGGGAGGCCGACGGGGCTCACGGCTGTGGGCCTGGCGCGTCTCGATTGTTTTTGGGGTACTCGATCGGCGCTCGACCGCGGGATGGTTCTCGGTGCGTCTTCATTGGAGTGGTCTCCGAGCAGGCGGTCAATCACACACCTCGTGCCCTGAACCAGCGCCGCGCGATCGCCGCGCAATCAAGGCAAGTCGGCTAACACGATGGGGCTCACGTTGAAGTCGTCGAAGCTGCGACTGCCACCCGGGCCACCAGCGACTCCGAATCCGATCGCATTGTCTGCGTTGTCCATCCATGGCGCGCGAGGCATCGACGCGAGAACGAACCACCCCTGGAATTGCTGGTAGAGGAAGTAGACCTGGGCGCCATGAAACGCGATTCCCAAGTACGTTGCCGAGAGGTTCAAGCTCGTCATCGTGGTCGGCTTCTGTGAAAGAACGGCGTTGGCCAACGCGATCTCTTCGAATTGGGCCCCACTGCCGTGCTCCACGAGCAAATCAGCCTCGGTCCCATTGGTGCCGCCGAGCACTCGGATGCTCGCGAAGCACTCGTGGTAGCTCGTCAGGCTGTTGAGGCGGAGCCCCGAAGCCATACCGAAACTGTTGACGACGACCTTCCCGTTCTGTGTTTGCACCGGGCCGACCTGGGTCCACACCGCAGGATTGAGCGCGTCGAACGTGTCGATCACGCCACCACACGGTGTCAGCTCGGAGGGGGCGCCCCCGGTACCACTCGATGCGCTCGACTGGGCGCTGCCACCCACGCCGGTCGTCGTACTCGGACTGGCGCCGCCCGAGCCGGTGGTGTTGGACGTGCTGCTGCTCGCAGGCGCTCCGCTGCTCGCAGGCGCTCCGCTGCTCGTCGTCGTGACGCCGCCTCCGCCGCCGCTCCCAGACTCCAGGCCGCTCAGCCCGCTCACGAGCTGACAGCTCGTGAGGAACGAACCTCCGCAGAGCAAGAGACCGCGGCGTGTGTTCGGACTGAGCATGGACATCGGATGATACACGCGCCTTCGCCGATCAGAAGCGCGGCGAACCGCGTCGGCCGAGCGGAGTGCGTTCATTCCGCGTTTTGTCGAAACCTCGTATAGTGGGGAGGTGTCCGTCCAAGCGCCCGCCCTGCCGCAGCCGGGAACGTCCCTCGCGGGGCGGTACCTCCTCGGTCGGCCGCTCGGCAAAGGAGCGATGGGCATCGTATACGAGGCCGAGCTGACGCGGCTCGAGCAACACGTGGCGATCAAAGTCTTGCGGCCCGAGATCCTCGCGGAGCCCGGGCTGGTGTCGCGGTTCGAGCGCGAAGCGCGGCTCATCGCGAAGCTCTCGAGCGACCACGTCGTGCGCGTGCTCGACGTCGACGTCACCGACGACGGTCTCCCCTTCATCGTCATGGAGCGTCTCGAAGGAACCGATCTCGCGAAAGAGCTTCGCGCGAGCGGACCGTTCGCGATCGACCGGGCCGTGGAGTGCATCCGGCAGATCTGTGCGGGCATCGCAGAGGCGCACCGAGCCGGCGTCATTCATCGCGACCTCAAGCCGTCGAACGTCTTTCTCGTTCGACGCACGCGCGAAGACGGTTCGATTCACGAGATCGCGAAGGTCGTCGACTTTGGCGTCTCGAAGCTCGTGGGCGACACTCAGATGACCGCTACCGAGTCGACGCTCGGCACGCCGCGGTACATGTCACCCGAGCAGATCCGATCGGCGAAGTCCGTCGACGAGCGGACCGACGTGTGGTCGATCGCGGTGGTTCTCTTCGAGCTTCTCACTGGGAAGCCGCCTTTTTACGGCGAATCTGCAACGGGGATCGCCGCGGCGATCGTCGTCGACGCTCCGCTCTCGTTGCGCTCGCTCCGACCCGACATCCCCGCATGGCTCGAGCAGGTCGTCATGGCGGGGCTCGAGAAGAACCCCCAGCAGCGCATCCAAACGGCATTGGCGTTTCGCGCAGCGCTCGATCCAACAGAACCGAGTCGCGGTTCGCTCGCAGGCTACGGGCCATCGCCGATCGCCGCGCCGCTCGCGCCTCTCGTGCCCGTCTCTCCGGTCACGCCGCTCGGATCAGCAGCGATCTCTCAGTCGGGATCGCAGTCGCTGCTCGCCGACTCCTCACAACAGGCGCCCTCGCAGCAGTCGCCGTCTTTCTCGGTTCCGCCCGGGCCCACCCAAGCGAGCTGGGCCGAGGCGCCGGGTGGGCCAGTTGCGCCCATTCCGAGCCGAACCAACCTGGCGCTCTTCATCGCGCTGTTCGTCCTCATCGCGACCGGGCTCAGCGCGGCGCTCATCATCTTTCAGCATCCAGGGCGCTCGGCGCAGGCGACGTCGTTGAGTAGCCCGACGAGTAGCCCGACGAGCAGCCCGACGAGCAGCCCGACGAGCTCGGAATCCATGCCCTCGGCACGCGAGATGGCGACCTCGGCTGCTTCGGTTCCAGTCGCGCCTTCGGCGACAGCAGAAGCTCAGGCGCGCCCTGTTGCGTCGACCACCGCTTCGGTGAAGCCCACCGTTTCCACCTCGGCGCCGCAGACGCAGCCGTCTTCGCCCCAGACTCCTGCTCCCGCGCTCACCGGCAAGCTTGCTCCCAAAATTTGCCCTGACGCTCAGAAAATCTTAGTCGGCTCGAAGCTCGTCTGCCCATGAAGTCACTCAAGCTCGCTCTCGCCGCTGGTCTCGTTGCCTCGTCGCTCTCTTCGCAGGCACGCGCCGACGACTGCCACGACGTCGCCAAGCTCAAGAAAGACGGCAATGCCGCTTTCGGCCGGGCCCACTACGAAGACGCGATTACCGCCTATTCTCGCGCGTATGCGTGCGACAAAGACAGCTCGCTTCTGTTCAACATGGCCAAAGCCCAATTGCAGATTGGCCGATACGTCGCAGGTCTCGATTCGATTCGACGCTTCCAAGCTGCGTCGTCCGAACTTCCAACAGAGGTGCGCGCGGCGGCCCGAAGCGTTCTGGCCGATCTCTTGGCGCACGTCGGCACCATCACCGTCAACGCGCCGGTCGGCGCAAGCGTGTCGATCGACGACCGTGAAATCGGTCCCGCTCCGGTCGACGACGTCGAGGTGGCGGCTGGGTCGGTGACGGTTCACGTCGTCGCGCCCGGCCACGCTCCGGTCGACCGCAAAGTCTTGCTCCAACGTGGCAAGCACGAGGTCGTCCTCGTGAGCTTCGCGAGCACGGAGCCGGTCGCGCCGATCGTCCCAGGGTCAGTCGAGCCGGCCTCTTCGGGGCGGCCCATCCATCCGCTCGTTTGGGCGGGTGCCGGTGTGGCGGGCGTGGGTCTCCTCGTCGGCGCGACGGCTGGCGCGCTCTCGCTCTCGAAGACGAGCGCTCTGAAAAAGCTGTGTCCGCAGGGTAAGTGCACGACGAACATCGACGCCGAGAAGTCGAAGGCCAACACGCTCGCGAACGTCTCGAACGTGGGATTCGTTTTCTCTGCCGCGGGGGCGGTCCTTGGAGGCGTCGGAATCGGCCTCACGTTCCGCCACGCCTCGACCGAAGCCCACGTCTCGCTCCAGCCAACCGGGATGTCCGTCGAAGGTACCTTTTAGGACGTCAGCACCCGTGCTTTCAATGCACAGAACCGACCGTTTGTCCGCTGACTCAACCTCACTGCGTCGCAGACCGCTGTCGTCAGTGCGCCGTGAACATGGTTTGCGCCAACCCCGCGAAGCCTTTCTGTTCGAACCAGAACGCCCTGATTCCAATGCCTGCTGAACGGCGACTGATCGCTTGCTACTCTGGGCGATGGGTATCAGGTAGTGCGAGCAAGTGTGCCCGCGCATCCGCGTACGCTGGGCCGTGTAGAACGCCGAAGTGCTCGCGATGGGTGAAGAAGGCTCGACGCTGCGCAACCTTTTCCAAGGTTGGCTCGCCGCGTGCTATATTTTGAGGTCGAGCCTCGAGCAATTGGGGCGCCTTTCTTTTCGACCGCGTCGATGCGCCTCCAAATCCCGCAGATCGTGGGGGGGGCACGGACGGCTGCTGAGTCTTTTCGACCTCGGGGTTGAGGTCTGGAGACAGCACCGAGTCGCGATTGCTGCCCCGGGGCGGGGCAAGAACGGGAGTTTCGTGGAACGAAGCAGAAGAACTACCGAATGGGTCACTTTAGGGGTTTTCCTTGCAGGCGCTTGCACCGTGGCGGGCGCTTGCTCGGTCGACGCGCCGCCGCCCGAGAATCTCGGCACCGGACAGAGCGCTGTCTTCGTGAACGGCGGTTTCGAGGCAGGAGCTGCCAATGCTCCCCCGCCGTCATGGACCGTCAACACGTTCATCGATCCCCAAGATGTGGGCGTGACGATCCAAAGCCCCCAGACCCGCGCAGGTTTGAACCTCGCCGTGGGCGGCATTCCGTTGACGCTCACGCTCAACGCACCCGGCGGTCCGTTGACGCAGGCCGACAACAATCTCGGAAATGGCGCTTCGCTGCGCTGGCCTCGGTTCGGCAACAAGGCGGCGCTCGTCAACCAGGGCGGCAACAACCAGAACGTCAACGCGATGGCGCAGACGATGACGATCGGGGCCGGCGATGTCGATCCGGTCGACAATCAGGTTCACATCCGCTTCGCGGTGGCCCCAGTTCTCCAGAACCCGCTCCATCCGGCGGAGCGGCAACCGTATTACTTCGTCCAGCTCACGAACGTCACCCAGAACAAGATTGTCTATACCGACTTCAACCTGAGCGCCCAGCCGGGCGTGCCCTGGAAGACGGTGAACGGCAACACGGCGCAAGAGATCGACTACACCGATTGGCAGCTGGTCGACATTTCTCCCGGTGGCGGAGCTCTCGTCGCGGGTGACCAGGTCAAGCTCGAGCTCATGGCCAGCGGCTGTTCGCAAGGCGCCCACTTCGGCAAGCTCTACGTCGACGGCACCGGTGGCGTCACCGTCCCCGGTCTCTTCGTCAGTGGAACGGCGGCGAAGGTCGCTCCTGCGTGCAGCAACTTGACCTACAACCTCGCTTACCAAAACGGCAGCGCGGTCAACGAGACTGGCATCGTGGTCAATTTCACGACGCCTCCGAATACCACATACCAGTCCTTCAATGCGCCCGGACTGACGTGTACGTCACCGGCCGTCGGAGCGACCGGTGTGGTGAGCTGTACCGTGGGTAACCTCGCGGCAGGAGCCGCTGGGAGCTTCCAGATCACGGTGAACATCAACTGCGCTGCGACCGGCACCATCGTTCAGGGCAACTACGAGATTCACTCGAATCAAGAGACCCCGCTCTTGGGTAGCCACGTCAACACCAAGATCGGCTGTGCCGTCGATCCCGACTGCTCGGTAGGCAACTGGTGCAACGAGACCACCAACGTCTGTACACCGACCCTCCCGAATGGATCACCCATTCCGAACGATCCGCCGCACACCGGCCCCACCCTCACGTCGGTTTGCACGGCGCCTGCGGCCACGCTCACCTGCACCAGCAAGGTGTGCGACGTGAACGACAATCTGTGCGGCTTCTTGAACGCTGACGGTCCCTGCACGGTGGCCAACGGCGGAGTCGTCTGTCGATCGGGTGTCTGCGACGGCGCCGACCTGCTCTGCGGCTATGCCGTGAACGATGGTCCGTGCACCGCGGCCAACGCAGGAGTCGTCTGCCGCTCCGGCGCTTGCAGCACGAACCTCTTGTGCGAGCCGTCGGGCGGCTGCAACGTCGACGCCGACTGCTCGGGAGGCAACTGGTGCAACGAGAGCGTGCATGCCTGCACGCCGAAGCTCCCGAACGGATCGATGATTCCGACCGATCCCCCTCACACCGTTCCCGTCCTCGGTGGAACCTGCACCGTCCCCGCAGCCACGCTGGTTTGCGTGAGCGGCGTGTGCGACACGACCGACAACGACTGCGGCTTCTTGAACGCCCACGGGCCTTGCACCGTGGCGACTGAGGGCGTCGTCTGCCGCTCGGGCGTCTGCGATCCCGATCTGCTCTGCGGCTACGCAGTCGGTGACGGACCGTGCACGGTCGCGACGGGGCCCGTCGTCTGTCGATCGGGCGCCTGCAGCACCAACGGGCTCTGCGAGCCGAACGGCGGCTGCAACGTCGACGCTGACTGCTCCGGTGGCAATTGGTGTCTCGAGAGCACGCACACCTGCACCCCCAAGCTCACGAACGGAACGGCTGTTCCGAGCGATCCGTCCCACACGAACCCCACGCTCGACGCGACTTGCACGCAGGGAGCGGCCACGCTGGTCTGCCTGAGCAGCGTCTGCGACACGGCCGACGACAAATGCGGCTACGCCAATGGTGACGGGCCTTGCACCCTCGCCAATGGCTCGGTCGTTTGCCGCTCCGGCGCCTGCAGCAACAACGGTCTCTGCGAGCCGAGCGGCGGCTGCAACGTCGACGCCGACTGCACCGGAGGCAAGTGGTGCAACGAAGCACTCCACGCTTGCACCGACCCGCTCGTGAATGGCACTCCCGTTCCGACCGACGTGCCGCACACCAATCCGACGCTCGACGGCAACTGTACGGTCGAGGCGGGGACGCTCGTCTGCGTGAGCAAGGTCTGCGACGAAAGCGACGACAAATGCGGCTACGCCAACGGCGATGGTCCGTGCACCGGGGCTGACGGCAGCGTCGTCTGTCGTTCGACTGTTTGCGCGACGTCGGGAGCGAACAACGGCAAATGCGTCGCCTGCGTCGACAACTCGACCTGCGGAAATCAGATCTGCGACAGCGCGTCGAACACCTGCGTAGGCTGCATCATCGATTCCGATTGTGGCGGACCCACCTCCGGCACGGTGTGCAACGCGACGCAGACCTGCGAGCCCGGTTGCCGCGGAAGCGGCGGCAACGGATGCGCGGCCGGAAAGGTGTGCACGTCGAAAGACAACACCATCGGAACCTGCATCGACGATCCGACCACGTCGTCGTCTTCATCGGGCTCCGACGTCGCGTCCTCGGGCGCGGCGGGTGGCTCCAACACGGGCGGGGCTGGAGGCGCTTCGAGCAATGAGGTGTTCGCTCAAGGTCACGGCATCTTCGGCTGCTCGACCAGCGGACCGTTGGGCGAGTCGAATCCGGTCGTCGCCGGAATCGCAGCGCTCGCGGTCGCTTCATTGCGACGGCGCAAGCGCCAGGCTGCCTAGACGGCTAGGCAACTGAGTTACGGGGCGAGGCCCGGTCGGAGAAATCCGGTCGGGCCTTCGTCGTTCGTCCGACCGTATCGGGTCACGATTGCATTGCAGCGGTCCGCGACGACGCGATCGATCACGATGGGGGTGAATGCATGGCGACGCCCCGGAGCCGCGAGCGGTGCTATCGTCTCGAGCCATGTCACACGATCATGGCACGAGTCAGCTCTCCGACGAGCACGCGGCGCTCGAGGCGATGTGCGACGATCTCATTCACCGGGCCGAGTCGGGTGAATGGCGTGAATGCGACGCCGTGTGGGACGGCTTCTCACTCCGCCTCGAGACGCACATGGAGCTCGAGGAGAGCGAGCTTTTTCCTCGGTTCGCCAAGGTCGGACCCGATCAGACCGAGATCGTCGCAGCGCTCACCGCCGAGCACATCGAGCTCAGGAGTGAGGTGCTTCGGCTCGGCCTTGCGATTCAGGAGCAGCTTCTGCGGCTCGACGACGTTCGAGGGCTCGTCGACAAGCTGCGGCACCACGCGGCGCACGAGAACGAAGTATTCTATCGTTGGGCGAAGAAGGTGGTGCTGTCGAAGCCGGCGCTCGACGATCCGCGCGAAGGCGCGCGGTCGAAATAGGCGCGTCGCGAGACCTCCGAGACCGAAGCGAGACGGTCGCCCGACGAGTGAGCACCGGAAGCCTACAAAAGTAGGCTTTCGGTGCTCGTTGCTCGGGCACGGGCGCCCGAGGAGATCGCGCGCCGAGAGCGTACGGGCTCTGGTCGGCTCGGTAGACGGTTGTCGTCGACGATCCCCGGCGGCGTCTGGACGGTCGCGCGAAGGAAGAGGGCTCTCGGTCGAGCGAGCGCCGCGTTTCAGCGCCTCTCGCGGAGCACGGTGAACCCACGCGGACCCTCGACGCAGACCCGCAACCCGGTGAAACGCGGCAAATAGGAAATGGGCGGCGGGTCTCGGCGTGAGCCTTTGACGATGCGCAAAGTGACTTGATGCGCGTCGAGATCGTAGTCGGCTTCATAGCAGGCGTCGCCGACGTCGACCGATCGGGGAAATTCCTTGTCCAACATCGAGCGGGCCTCGAAAGGCAGGTCATCGGCCGTGAGGTCGATCGGAGAGAGAAGCGCGAGATCGTCTCCGCTCTCCACGCCGAGATCGACGAGCCTCTGCGCGACCCATTCGTCGAGTGCCAATATTGGTCTGTCGGCCGCGACACCTGCCTTGTGGCCCCGCGCGGCAAGTGAGCTCGAAAGCTTGCGTACAGCCAGTCGGTCGCGCGTCGCCGCGAGCGCTCCGCTCGATCGAAAGAGGCTCCCGCGAAGGAAGAGCTCGGCGATCGCAGCTCGCGCGACCTCGCCCGACGGCACCTCGTCGCGCGTCGCGATCACGCGTTTGGCATAGACGCGCTCGACCTTCGCCAGCACGCGTCCAGACTCGAGCCGCACAGATCCCAAGCGATCGCGCCCGAGCCCGGAGCGCGCGACTTCGGCAAGAGAGATCGCAGATGCACAAGTCACCAAGAGCCGCGCCTCTTTGCCCGCGCCGAACGCGCGCGTGTCGAGGACGACCAGCGCGTCGACTTCGCGAAGGTTTCGAATGGCGCTCTCTCTCGCCAATTCGAGCTCGGTTCCGCCGTTGGAGAAGGCGACGTCGCGTCCGCGTGCTCGCGCGACGTGGACCACGCGCGGATCGGCAGCGATCGCCGCCTTCAAGAGGGTATCGCGATCGAAAGGGCCATCGACGGGCTTCTCGACGGAGAGTCCGAGCGACAGGCGCAGCCGAGCACGCGTGCGCCGCGCCTCTTCTACGACGAATCCTGAAACGCGATGGGTGTCGGGGCGTCCGATGCGCACGGCTCGAACGAGCGCAGTCACGTCGCACCCCGCGCGACGCAGGTCTTCGGCGTCGTCGTCGCTGGGCCCACTCTGGAAGATCGGCCGGCCCACCGAGAGCGCCGAGACGAGATCGATTGCTTCGTTCAGACAACCCATCGTCGTCGCCTCGACCAAGAGTCGCGCATGCGCAGGATCGATCGGCAACGAATGGAGTCGTCGCCCTCCTTCGCTCAACGTTCCGTCGTTCGACAGCGCGCCCCAAGCGTTCAAGTCGGCCCGCGCCGCTTCGAGCGCGTACGGTTTTGGCGCGTCCAAGAGCCGCAGGTCTTCGGGACGTGCGCCCCAGGCGGCCGCCGACATCACGAGAGGCACGAGCGATTCGCGATGGATCTCAGGCAACGTGATCGGCGCGAGCCTGGCGGACGGGCTCCAAAGTCGGTAGCAGACACCGGCCGACATGCGACCTGCGCGGCCTGCTCGCTGCGCGGCCGAGTCGTCGGCAATGGGTGATAAAACCAGCGAGGCGCGCCCTTCGCGGTAACGTGTTTCTTTGACGAGCCCGGTGTCGATGACGACGCCCACTCCGGGGATCGTGAGCGATGTCTCTGCGACATTGGTCGCCAAGATCACCTTTCGCGTCGCTGTTCGCGCGAACGCTTGGCGCTGTTCATCGAGGGACAGACCCCCGTGCAATGGCAAGATGGTGTGGGTCTTCGCGATGGGCAGAAGCGCACGTCGACAGATCTCGATTTCGCCTTTGCCGGGTAAAAAGACCAAGACATCGCCGGGATCGGTCTTTGCCCGCTCGACCGCCGAGAGGACGCGCGTGCCGATATCGGCTCCGTCGGGCAAAGCGTCTCCCTGGCTGAGGTACCGAATTTCGACCGGAAATGTACGGCCCTCGGCCACGAGGTAAGTGCCTTCGACGTGCTTGGCGATGCGCTCGCCCTCGATGGTGGCCGACATCACGATGAGGTTGGGCTTGCGCTCTTCGCTTCCGGCGCGCACGCGCAAGAGCAGCGCCAAGAGGAGGTCGACCTCCATGCTCCGCTCGTGAAATTCGTCGAGAATCACGGTCTCCGCCGAGGCGAAAAGCGCCGCGTCACGCAGAGCGATTCCCGGTGTGGCGAAGATGATCTGCGTCGCGGCGCTCATCACGCGCTCGTCACGTACCACGAAGCCGACGCGCTCGCCGAGCCGCGATCTTTCCAGCTCCGAGACTCGCGCAGCCAAGCTTTGGCATGCCACGCGTCGCGGCTCGACGACCAGCACTCTACCCGTGCACCAGCGCGGCACCTCGGTCGACTTGCCTGATCCTGTGGGCGACGAGACCACGACCGGAGAGCGCGCCAGCGCTTCGAGCAACGATGCTCTCAGCCCGACGATGGGGAGCGGCGCGTCCATCTGTTCAATCGTGTTTCGACAGCGTGAGCCGGACTTCGACGGGCTCGGCCCGAGGAAGGGAGAGCAGAAACCACGCGGGCCCCGGGCTCAGCTGCCAGAAGCCGAGGGCCCCACCCTCGCTGCCTTCGATGACAGGCAGCTCGTCTTGATACGCGACGACGCGCGGACCTTCGTAGGCAGGGTATTTCTTGGCATACGTGACGGTGTATGGGCCTCGGTTCGTGACCTCGATCTCGTAGGCAGCACCGGTCGCTCCATCGGGAAGCTTCCAGTCGCCGTCGAACGCCGTCGCCGGGGTGTCGAGCGCTAGGGGCTTCGCGTGCCGTTCGACGTCGGCGACGATGGTCGCGGGCGCACCAATTCGACGGATGTGGCTCAATGCATAATAGTCGGGGTACTTTTTATCGGTGTGAAACTCGTAGTCGAACGCCACGCTGCCCTCGCATCGGTACGCCGCTTTGGGCGATGCGAGGAAGGTCGCCGTCACCTCGCCGGTCCCATTTTGGTGGTCGCCCACGAGCTTCGACGTCTGGCTCTGCACCTCGAAGGTCTGCCCCGGCGCCGGAATCCAACCGCAAACTGCGAGCCGAAACGCCTTGTCGACCAACGTGGCGTCGTAGAGCGCCGCCGACTTGAGGTGGCCTCTCAGCTCGCTCTCACGTGTCGGCGAGCATCCTGGGGCAGTGGAGCAACCAACGGCGAGGAGAGCGAGCCTCCACCTGCGCGAGGCGGACGACGAGGGTTGCATCGCGAGAACCTCGCACACGCGCCCTCGAGAGACAATCGTCGGCCTCGTGCGCGATGGGTCGCGAGCGACGAGCCGAGTGGTTCGCGGTGCGTGCTCAGGTCACGGCGCTGGCGCGAACTGCCAGGTCAATGCGTCGTCGCTTCGCACGAGTTGGTCTTGCCACCATGGCGTCGCGGGGCGTCCGTCGACGAGAATTCGCGCGCGCGTCTTGCCGTCGTGCTCGACCGAAACCCGCTCGAGCACGGCCTGGTCGAACAGCGACCATCCGCGCTCTTCGAGCACCGCGATGAGAATGCCATCAATCGCGTCGGCGCGCGCGCGCGAGCAGGCGTAGTCGAAGGCATCGGCTCTCTCGTGAAGGCCGACGACGCCGTCCACGCTCTCGAGCCTTGCGATGATCTCTACGGGCGACGGCTCGGGCATCGAACCAGTCGATCATACGGGGCGATGCGGCTCGGGGAAAACTTGGCGCAGAAAACGTCTTCGACTCCGCGAACGCAGTGCGTTGCGAACGGCTACTTCGGCGCCCGAGCGTCGACCGCGCGGCGGGTTTCCACGGCTTGCACAGACGTCTCACGCGCAGCGCCTGCCCACTGCTCGAAAGGCGCCTCACCGAAAGTGTCCTCTTGGCACGCGCACCGACGCGACACGTGGACTCGGTGAGTGACCCGCGATAGCCATCGTCCGTGCTCCACCAACTGCTCCGCGCCGCCAGATCCGAAGCCCGTGCCTGGGACGTCGTCCGTTCGCTCTGCGATGAGGTCGGCCCGCGCTTTCCGTGCACGGCAGGGGACGTCGCAGCTCAGGCGTGGGCGCGCGAGACCATGGTGGCCTCGGGCCTGACCAACGTTCGATCGGAGCGCGCCGAAGCGACACTTTGGGAGCGCGGTGCCGAGAGCTGCGTGCTTCGACTGCCGAGGCCGCAATCGGTGGTGCTCTCGGCGCTCGGCGGGAGTGTCGGGACGTCCGACGGAGACATCGAAGCGCCGGTGGTGATGTTCACGTCGCTCGCCGAGCTCGACGCCGCGCCCCCCGAGAAGGTCCGTGGGCGCATCGTCTACCTGCATCATGTGATGCCGCGGTTGCGAGACGGAACTGGTTACAACGCAGGCTCGGTCGTGCGGACGACCGGGCCGTCGCGCGCGGCGACGAAAGGCGCGCTTGCGTGTCTCGTTCGATCGATCGGCACCGACTCGATGCGCGCAGCGCACACCGGCGCGCTTTTCTACGAGCCCGGCGCGCCGACGATCCCCGCCGCCGCGCTCGCGACACCCGATGCCGACATGCTCGCGCGCGCTTTGTCATCGGGCAAAGAGGTCGTCAGTCGGTTGTCGCTCGGCTGCAAGCCGCTGCCTGTCGGCGAGTCGGCGAACGTCATCGGCGAGGTTCGAGGCCGTGAAGCGCCCGACGAAATCGTTCTTCTCGGGGCCCATCTCGACTCGTGGGACCTCGGCACGGGCGCGCTCGACGACGGCGCAGGCTGCGCCATCGCGATCGAGGTCGGACGCCTTCTCGCCGCCATGCCGAGGCCTCCGCGTCGCACGGTCCGCATCGTTCTCTTTGCGAACGAAGAGCTCGGTGCCGGCGGCGGTCTCGCCTACGCCCGCGATCACGCCGCCGAGGCGCCCAAACACATCGCGGCGCTCGAAGCCGATCAGGGCGATGGAGCGCCGTGGGCCCTGCGCGTTCCAGCCGGTCGGGCCGACTCGGCGACGACGCGACGACTTCTCGCGGCCCTCGAGCCGCTCTCGATGATCTTCGACAGCGGTGCTTCACGCGGCGGCGTCGACATCGGCCCGCTTCGCCAACTCGGCGTTCCCTTCATCGACCTGCGCCAGGACGCGACGCGGTATTTCGATTTTCACCACACGGCCAACGATCTCTTCGAGAACGTCTCCAAGACCGACCTCCTCGCTGCCACGGTCGCGTTTGCGGCCGCGACCTTCGTCTTGGCCCACGCCGACGACTCGTCACTACGAGAACCGGCATGACGTCGAGACTCGAGTCGACGGGGCTCCATCACGTACCCCACTGCACGTCAGAGCGGCCAGACGAACGCTGTTCCGTCTGCGTATACTGACGCGATGCGCTTTTCATCGGGCCCCCACCGGTTCCCGTTCCAGTGCTGCTCGCGCTCGTCGCTACGGTGCTCGTCACCGCCGACGTTGATCCGGTCGCCGACGTCACCGCATTCGTCGCGCCGGTCGACGCGCTACCGCCGCTCCCGGCAGCAGAGTCACCGCAGGCCCACGACAAGACGATCGTGGACGCGAGCGCCAGTGGCAAGCTCGAAGACCTGACGTCGGGAGCGAAGTGAAGTCGGCGCGTCGTCTTCTTGCAAGAGCACACGTGGAGCCGCGCGTCAGGAAGGCTCGCCACTCGACGAGACGCGCGGCTGCGTACCGTGCAAGACCCGACGTTCCTGACGATGACGGCGTGCACGGGCGTTCCTCGACCGAGCCGCCCTTTTCCGCGCCCTCGACTTCGCTCGCGGCCAGTGCGAGCCTCTCGCTGCCCAGGTCATGACAGCACGCAAGACCTCTCCTCGTTCCGGCGCCGACTACGCAGACAAGTCTGGTTTCGCTGCGTGGCAGAAGTCGAAGCGGGGCAACCAAGTGGCCGATGCGCTGGCATGGCGAAAGGCGTATCAGACGGCGATCGATGGTCAGAGCGCGTCGGCTGCGGTGATGAAGACGCTCCTCGATGGCCAATCGAAGGAGCGGAGTCTATGGCAGTACCTCACTGACGCCGAGCACAAGCCCTTCACGAGCTTCGCGGCGTTATGCGCTGCCGCGCGGCCGCAAGGTCTCGGCACGCCGGTAGACGATCTTCGCCGTCTCCGCCGCGTCTTTGCGTTCAATGGGCGCGACTGACGGAAGCCGAGCTTTCGAGGCGATCGTCGCGCCGTCCGACGTCTTCGATCCGTCGCGCCTCCCATTGGGTTATGGTCGTCGCGATGCGCGCCCAACCTCTCATCAACTGCCGCGACGTCCAGGCCTCCAGCCGCTGGTACCAGCGACTTCTCGGGTGCGTCGGCGGCCATGGAGGGACCGAGTACGAGCGGCTCTGGGATCCGAACCTGCATACCAGCCAATGGGGCTCCGACGGCCTGCTCCTGCAGCTCCATTCTTGGGAGATCGATCACCACCACGGATCGATGGGCGACCCCTCTCGCGCCGTCGGCAACGGAGTGTTGCTATGGTTCGAGGTCGATGACTTCGACGCCGCCGTGGCGCGTGCGCGGGACCTCGAGGCACCCATCGTGCTCGATGTTCACCGCAATCCGAACGCGAACCACCGCGAGCTTTGGATACGCGACTTAGATGCCTATACAGTAGTCCTCGCGTCGCCAGACGGCGAGGGAGAGCTTGCTGGCTGAATACGAAGCGCTCATCGAATGCCAGAGGGTGGCAGACCATGACCGCGAAGCAGGGGACCCGGCTTTCACGAGCCCTGTGCCGTCATGTCATCGCTCGACGGGGCTCGATCAGCCAATGCCGAGCCACGACAAGAGGCCAATCGAGAGGGCGAACGAATCTATCACGAGCGTCCGCGCGCGCCGAAGTCGTGAGTCGTAAAGGTTCCGGCTCGTACGCGAAGCTCTCCCGGAGTGCCGGTCGAATACGGCAGGGAGCCCCAGGTCGCTGGTGTCCAGCGCGGGTCAAAAGTACCTGAAGAGATCGACGTTTGCTTGGACCGAGTCGTCGCGGGCCACGGCTCGAGGTCGCCGCGGTTTGGGTCGCCGAGCTCTTCTCGGCGACTTTTCCTCGGCGACCCAGATCCGATGGTGCGGTGCGTGCCGGCTAAACCGGCGACGACTACATCGTAGGCTTGGTGTTCGACCACTCGCGCATCGCTTGCTTCCCCGGGCGGTCGATATGCACCTTGTCGTCGACCGAAGTGACCCACTTCATCGGGATGTAGTGGTGCTGACCCTTGTCGTCTTTTGCGAGCTTGATCGTATCGCTCCCCTCCATGTGATCGACGACGGCGAACTGACCGTTCTCCGAACAAACGACGGGTGCGTGCGGCTTGATTTGCGTGGCATTGATCATTAGTGACTCCTTCGGTGAGGTCGACGGAGTTAGCACGGACCATACCAGCGCCGATGCCGCCGGCTCCTGCGCGTTTCGCGTGCGTGAAGGGCGCACGGTTGCCACAAGTGAGACCGTCAGCGCTCGTACGCAACGCGGCGAGAACCACCTAGACTGAGCTCGTGAATCGAACGACTGCGCCCGAGCTCCCTTCGTGGGTCAGCGACATGACGACGGTCGGCGTCACCGGAACCAACGGCAAGACGTCGACCACGACGCTCGTCGCCGCGGCGCTCCGCACAGTGCAATCGCGGGTGGTGCGCGTCACCACGATTGGCCGGTACGTCGACGACGAGGTTCTCGACGTCGGGCCTGGATACCCAGGTTTTCTCGAGACCTTTCGTCGTGCGCACGAGCGTGGAGGCCGGTTCGGCGCGATCGAGCTGACGAGCGAAGCCCTCGCGATGGGCTTCGCGCTCGCATGGCCGTGCCGCGTCGGCGTCTTCACCAATCTGTCGCGCGATCACCTCGACGCCCACGGCAGCGCCGAGCACTACCTCGCCAGCAAAGCACAGCTCTTCGTCCACCTGCCTCCGGGTGGGAGCGCCGTGCTGAACGCGCGCGACTCGGCGAGCGAGCTTCTCACCAACGTCGTGCCGAGCGGCGTGGCCATCTCGAGCTACGGCGTGGCATCTCGCGGAGACGCATGGTGCAAGGCCGACCTCGAGGCGACGTCGGTGATGCCGTCGTGGAACGGTACGACGATGGACCTCGAGTGGAGCGCCGATTCACGCCCACCCCACGCTCCCGACCGCATGCACGTCGCCGCCATCGGAGAGCCCTTCGCGGAGAACGCGCTGGCGGCGCTGCTCGCAGCCATCGCCATGGGTGTCGAGGCGACCGAGGCGGCCGACGCAATCGCCGCTTGCGCGACGCCCCGGGGTCGCTTCGAGCTCATCGCGCGCTCACCGTTCGTCGTCGTCGACTATGCCCACACGCCCGACGCGCTTGCGCGAACCCTCGGCACGGCTCGAACGCTTCTGCGCGGTGACGGGAGAGTCGTGGCCGTCTTCGGTGCGGGTGGCGAACGCGACCACGGAAAGCGTCGGGGCATGGGCGAAGCCGCGGGCCGCGCCGACGCCGTGATTCTCACGAGCGACAACCCGCGAAGCGAATCCCCGGGAACCATTGCGAAGGAGATCATGGCGGGCGTTCCGAAAGGAACGGATGTCGACATCGAGGTCGATCGGGCCCGCGCCATCGGGCGCGCCATAGAGAAGGCGCGCGTCGAAGATGTCATCGTCATTGCAGGCAAGGGGCACGAGCGGACCCAGATGGTCGACGGCGAAGACCTACCCTTCTCGGACGCGGAGATCGCGCGCGGCGCGCACGCGCGACGCTGATTGATTAAATCTGTTTCGGAGAGCGTCGCTCACTGAGCGAGCGCGGTCTTCGGCGTCGTCGCGGCTTCGCAGCCGACGAACCCCTTGTCGCTGCAATGACTCTTCATGCATTCGGCGGTCGAGCTGCGCCCCGCCTCGGTCATACCCGATAGCGTGCGATAGCAGTCCGCCAAGGTCGCGCCGGCGAATCCGCTGGAGCAACTCTTCACGATGTCTTGGCATTGAATTGCGAGCTGAGATGCGCCCTCGGGCAGTGGCGCGGCGCCGCTCAGGTTCGACGACGACATGGTGGCGTGGCTTTCGGGGATCGTCTCCTGACAGGCGAGCATGAGGGCCTGGTGGCCACAGAGGTTCGCGCGGTTCTGGTCACACGTCTCGGCGCCCTTCAATGCGCGAAGGCACTGCACCGCGGAAGCTGCGACCTTGGGCTTGAAGGCCGCTTTGTATTCGGCGCAGCGCTTGCCCGCCCAGAAGATACCGGCTTTGCAGATGCCCTCGTCCTCGGACGAAATCGTAACCGGGCAATCCGCGACCACGGCGACTGAATCGTCGCAAGTCGGGCCGAGCGGCGCTTGAAGCACTGCGAGGGCGCTCGGCGCAGCCGATGGCGGGAGCGGAGCGGCGGTCGCCGCGGGAACCACCGGCTGAACCTCGGGTGGAAGGGCGCTGACGGGTGCACCATGACCGCTCCGATAGAGGTATCCGCCAGCGGCGCCGGCACCGGCAGCCGCGATCGTGGCAGTCACGGCCAAGAAGGTCATTTTGTTCACGTACATGGGCCTTTCGAGGGTTGCACGGATGATGCCCGCCGATCGATCGCGCTCATCTCGCACGATTCCGGTACTCGCTTGGGCCGACGAGAGGCGATTCGCGACACGTGAGGCGTTCGCGCGACTTCGCGCGCGAGGCAGCGTGATGGATCCTCGAGCGCCGATCTCGATCGTCAGGGAGGGGGACGGGGAGGTCGCCCTGATCCGGTGAGAGGCGTCTTGGCGATCGCTTAGAGGTTGTCTTGATCGTCGTCGTCGGTCTTCAGCATCCGGGCGATTCCTCTCGGTCGTCCCCGCGGTGCGGTGGGCCGACCGACCGCTCCGCATTGGATTGCGGCGGTTCACCGTCAGCGAACGCGACTCCAGACCGCAAGGTGATCTTGTACATACTCGCGGAGGGTTCGCGGCTTTCGACCGAGCAGGCGCTGAAGCGTCGGGTCGACGCGCTTGGCTTGGCCGAGCCGGAGCCCGGCGTGAAGCACGGTCTGGACGGCCACTTGCGCCCACGGCATTCGACGCGCACGAAGGTGGCGGATGTAGCCGACGATCGAAGCCGGGACGTACCGGATGGTTCGGCCGAGACCCTCGCTGAGGAGCGACGCCGCAGTGGTGAAGTCGATCGCTTCGGGTCCCGTCAGCGTGTAGGCATTCCCGTCGTGCTCCGCCGGGGAGGCGAACGCAAGCGACGCGACCTCCGCTACGTCGCGCACGTCGATGAACGCGGCGCGGCCACGACCTGCGGGGACGTAGACCCGCGCGTCGTCGACGATGTCTTGGCGGTAGGCGTCGCCGAAGTTCTGCGCGAAGAAGCCGGGCCGCAGAATGGTCCAACCGGTCGTCTTCATGAGGTGGCGCTCGACCGCATGATGTGGGACGAGCCTGTTCTTCTCGGCGCCGGCGACCGACAAGAAGACGACGTGCCGCACGCCGAGGCGCCTCGCCTCGTCGATGAACGGCAGCAGCGTCGCATCGACGTCGGCAATGGCCGGTGGACGAAGGAGAAAGAGCGCATCGGCTCCGTCTGCACACGAGAACGTGGTGCGATCTCGAAAGTCGAGGGGCACGGCCTCCACCTCCTCGCCGAACATCGCACGCGCACGCGTCGGATCGCGTTCGGCAGCGCGCGCTCGAATGTTGCGAGTCTGCAGAGCGCGTACGACCTCGCGCCCGACGTTTCCAGTGGCTCCAGTGACGAGAACGCGAGTCATGTCGCTCTTCATAATCCGCTTTCGTGTTGCTGAGGAGCGGGGAGCTCCGAAAGCCGATACCGACGACGACTGCACCCGAGGATTCGGGCTTCGAGTCGGCGCGTCCTCCGAAACCGCGTCGCGCGTGCCTGCTCGCTCAGCCGCCCGCGACGAGCAATGCCGTGAGCGCATGCCCGGCCAAGTCCACCCGCAACAGGTCGTTGACTGGCGACGCCGCGAAGCCACCCAACGCTAGGCGCGGATCGAGCGAAGCCGGGATTCGGTCGGGCAACAGCTGAAGGCGTCGTACGTAATCGAGTGCGAGCTTCGCTTCGTTCCGGTGCTTCGGATCGAGCGCCAGCGCGTGCGCGGCGACGGCGGTGAGGCCCGCCTCGGGAATGGCCGTCGCCGACGCTCCTCCTCGGAAAGGCGACTTCATGCGAATGCTGTCGGCGAGCGCGCGGGTCGCTCGATGACACAACTCACGGTGGCCCGCACGGTGGGCCCCGAGGGCAGTCCAAGGCGCAAACGGCGTTGGGTCGAGGGAAGCGTTGCACACGAAAGCGAGATCGCTCGGCGCGTCGGTGCCCAGCGCCAACATCACTTGGCCGGCATGCCACGGCGCCGCGCGGAGCGAAGGCGCCCGAGCGAGGGTCGCGAGCTCGTCACCCAAGTCGACGCCGGCGAGCACGAGGAGCGCGAGCGTTCCGGCCACGGCTGGGAGCGTGGTGGGCCAACGCTCGATGGCTTCGCCTTCGAGCGCGCGCATGGCTTCGTTCTCGAGGTGGGCCCGTGCGCGCCGCACCTCGCGCCCATAACCACCATGGGCTGCCAGCGCCTCGATGGCGCTCGCGACGCGGGCGTGGTGGAGCTTGCCGCGGGGCTGAAGAATGCGGCGAACGGGATCAATCGCGAACGCGATCGATCCGTCGGGCGAGACGAGCCTCGCGATCCAAGCGGCCGCGAAGTCGATGGCATCGGCGTGCGATCGCGCTGCGGCTCTTCGTGACTTTGCTTCGCTCGCGTCGAGCCGCCCGACGACGCGCTCAACGGTGAACGCGACGAGGCGATGGCCCCTCGGAAATCCGCGCGCCTTGCTCTCGAGCATGTCGACGAAACCGCGTCCGTCGACGCCGAAGTCGCGCGCCATCTGTGGAATGAGCAAGACGGGGACGTCGTCGGGGCGGATGAGCGCGAGGCCCTCTTCGCCGAGCTCGATATCGTCGGACGAGGCGAGCCAGCGCGCGCTCTTGGCGAAGACGACCTCCGTGTCGAGAGGGCCGTCGTGCGCGCTCGTGGCCTCGAGAAAGGCGCGCGCGAGGCGCTCGTTCGCGGTGCGCCCGCGTCGACCCACGGCGCAGGCGACGAGGCGCCCCTCGCGGTACGCCGTGACGATGGGGGTGGCCGAGCCTGTGCCCGTGAGCTTCGGAAAGCGCGTGAGCGTCTCGCGAAAACGGAGCAGCGCTCGGAGGTGAGCTCCAAGCTTCGCTCGGAGGGCCGGACCGAGGCCGCGCGCGAGAGGGGTGAGGCCGACGGCGGCGATCGCGCTCTCGCGAGGCGCCACTAGAGTCTCTTTCGAGCGCGCCATGCGTGCGAGGCTCCGAGGCCCAAGCCGTCGAGGCCCGGGACGATTTCGTCTTCCATCGCGCGGCGGACGACACGGCGTTGGGTCTTCGTGTCGAGGACGCCGAGGCCGCGCGCATCTTTGCCTGCGCCGCGCGGGGCGTCGCGCCCGCGCGAGAACATCACCTCGATCTCGACGACGAAGCGACCCACTCTGTCGGCCAATGCCTGCCGCTCTTCGAGGGTCCATGAGCGCGACCGCCATTCGAGGTAATACCAGCCGAGGCGCGCGTGATGGACCTCGTCGCGAAGGAGGCCGCCCCACACTCTCCGCAACACCGGATCGGTGCATTGCGCGTGAGCCTGGGCGATCATCGAACAAGCGAGTGACTCACCGATGGCGGGGAGCTCGGCCATGAAGCCATCGAGCTCGGCGAGCGAGAGCCTTCGGCCGAGCGTCGCGTGCTGCTCGGGATCGATGCCGAAGGTGACGTCGCGACCAGCGAGCCTCTTCGCGGCAGTGATGGCGAGCTCGGCGTGACGGAGCTCATCGGATTGGGCGCGCGTCGCGGCCGCAATGATGTCGAACGGCGCCGCGTGCACGGCGAGCTGCGCCGACAGACGCGCGAAGAGATCGACAGCGAGGTATTCGCCTCGCGCCAGCGCAGTGAGTGCTTCGGCGGCGAGCTCGACCGCGCGAGGGTGGTAGCGCGACGTGTCGAACGCCTCCAGATCGACGTCGAGCGTTCGCGCGAGCTTTGGATCCTTTTCGTAGCGGCGCGTGAGCGCCGTGCTGGTGACCGAGCGTTCGACGATGATCACGGCTGCGTCTTGTCGCCCGGCTTCTTCTTCTTCTTGATCGGCGGTGGAGGTGGCAGTTGCGCTGCGACCACCGGCGAGAGCATCGCCGCGACGACGGGCGGCGGCGGCCGGTGGCTCGCTGCGACGGGGGGCGCGATGCGGTTCGTGTCGCGGTCGGTCGACTGACCCTTGCTCTGCGTGCCCGCGTCGACGCCGCCATCGATGCCTGCGTCGGTGCCCGCATCAGCGATGGGGTCGCGATCGTGGGCCATCACCATGGCCACCGGTGGCGGAGGGCGTCGATCGAGATCGGCCATCGCCGCCACGACCGGCGGGTTGATGCCGTAGTCGCGGCCCATCGCCGCCACGACCGGAGGCGGCGGCGGAGCGGCGCACCCTTCGGCGGCGAGCGCGCAGGCCGGGATGACGCCGATCTGCACGGCCGAACGAACGAGCCTCGGGACGATGGCGAGCCTGGATCGCTTCTTTTTCGGGGCCTCGGGTCGGCGCGGCATGGGCCTGAAGCTACCACAGCCACTCGCCGTCGGCTTCTATGGGTAGCGAGAGCGTGGGCGGCATCACGGCGCAACCATTGCCCATGACGCGCTCGGCGACCTCGGAGATCTTCATTTACGATCTCGCCTGACGCGCGCAGAGCGACGGTCCCGCCCCATGTGACATTGTGTCGCGTTTTGACACCCGCTGATCGGCGGATGTCGCGCATTCGCCCTGGCACGTCTCGAGCAATGCAGGGCCAGCCTATCGATGCGATCGAGCGGCCCCGACGAGACGGATGAGAGAAGACCCACCGGGCGCCGCCGTACGCGGCTCGGATTTGTCGTCTTGGCTCTGGCAGCTTTGGCGTGTAGCGCCTGCACCTACGCGCGAGTCTTCTACTTCAACGTGCCGGACCTCTCGGCGCCGAGCAACTTCGACAACCGCGTCGTCCACGCGTCCGATACCCCCCTGGCGCTGGAGCGCAGCGAGCGCGAGGCCACGCTCCACCTTCAACCGGGTGACGAAGCCGACTACGATTCGTTCGACGACTTTCTCGCGTCCAACGGCACCCGCGCGCTCTTGATTGTGCACGACGACCGTGTCGTCTACGAGCGCTACTTCGATGGCGTCGACTTGCGGAGCGAGCTGCCAAGCTTCTCGATGAGCAAGACGTTCGCCGCGGTGCTCATGGGATGCGCCGTGAAGGATGGGCTCATCGGCTCGATGGATGACCCGCTGATTCGCTATCTTCCGGAGCTCGTCAAGAAGCCCGGCTACGACAAGATCTCTCTCGATCAACTTCTGCGCATGACGTCTGGAATCGACTTCGACGAGGAGTCGCCGGAGGGCGCTCGTCTCTATTACACGAGCTCGATTCGAGACGAGGTGTACTCGCACGGCGTTCGATGGCCGGCGGGCTCGCACTACGCCTATGCGAGCGTCAACATTGCGCTCCTCTGGGAAGTGTTGCAGAGGCGGCTCGGCGAAGAGACCGTGGCCCACTACTTCGAGCGCCGCGTGTGGGGCCCGCTCGGAGCGCAGTACGACGCGTCCTGGTCTCTCGACAGCGCGGGGAGCGGTATCGAGAAACTATCCGCTGGATTCAATGCACGCCCACGCGACCAAGCGCGGCTCGGATTGCTGTTTCTTCACGAGGGGACCTTCAACGGACGGAGCATCGTCAGCCCAGCCTGGGTGAAGCGGTCGTTGTCGCAAGACCAAGTCGCCGGCCTCATCCGCACGTCTGACGGATGGGTGCAACGTGGCAACTACCAATGGTTTTGGACGCGCGATCGGCGCGCTTACTTCGCCAAAGGCTTCAACGGACAATACGTCTTCGTGATCCCGTCTCGAAACACCGTCGTCGTCCGTTTTGGCGACGGCTACGGCGACGTCGACTGGCCGGTGCTCTTCCTCAGGATTGCCGACACCCTTTGAGTGGCGACCGAAGCTCTCTGCCCCGCCGTGAGAGGATGGTGAATCACGTCGAGTGGGGAGTGGTGCAGACCCTCACCACCGTCATCATGGCGTTGAGGGGGTCGGCGACCAACTGACGATCAGTCGAGGCAGAGATTGCTCGTCTGGCACTTCGCGTTGCGCTGCAAAGAATCGAAGGGGTGTCCGCATTCTTCTGCCTTGATCGATGCCATGCACTGGTCGAGCGCTTTGCTGTCGATACCGCGCGGACATTTGTAGGCGTTCAGGTCGTTCGCCATGCTGCTGCGGAGATCTTCGGTACACACCTTCCGCGTGGCGTACTTCTGACCGTCGCCGATACCTTTGCAGGTCTCTTCGTGGTCGCAGCGGGCATTGGTGACCTGATCGACCACCGCTTCGTCGACCTTCTTTTGCGTGGCCGGCGTCGCTTGCTCATTGGCCGGCGTGCCGGCGACAGGGGGACCCTCACTTCCGCCGCAGGCAAGCAGCAGAGCGGTGGCGGCGATCGAGAGGCCCAACATGTTCTTTTTCAGATGCATGCTCGCGGCCTTAGCAGATTCCATACCGCGCTGGTCGGCCGCCGAAAGGACCGTCTCGCGCGCGACGCACATGCCGATTTGCCCCGAGGATGCTCCCGCTGAGACAATACGCTGCGCCTTTTCGGGGTGCAGCCTCTCTGAAGGCGCTCTTTGAAAGCGCTCTCTCAAAGCGTTCGCTCAATGCGGCAGTGAGAGCTTGCCGCCGTAAGCGGTCACCTTCGAGTGTGAGCCGGCGACCGGCTTGCCCTGCTCCGCGTCGATCAAAGACAGCGCCTCGCTCAGCGAATACGCGTCACGAACGCGCTTTTCGACGTGGTTCAGCCTGCCCTCCATCGAGGCGATTGCACGCGCTTCACGAGCCTCCCGCTCCTTCGCTTCGGTCTCGAGCTCGGTCTGATGCTGCGCATTCGCGGCAACCGTTTCGACGGTCGTCGCCAGCACGGTCCCTTGCTTGTCGAGCTTCGTGCGGGTCTCGTCGAGTTTGGCGCGGTTCTCATCGAGCGTCGCGCGGGTGGCGTCGAGGTGCCCGCGCATGTCGGCCTGCTCACCGCTGAGACGGCCCACCTCCACGCTGAGCTCTGCGACCGGCTCGCGTATCTGCCGGCTCTCGATGCGAATCGTCACGAGCGCTGCGATGACTCCGATGTTGATCAGGCATAGGAGCCCCATGATTACATGCTGTCGCGACACCCCCGTAGATTGGGCCTGAACAGGAACTGGCTTGGCGAAGGGTGGAGTCGGGCTCGTGGCCTCTGCGGGAAAAACCGGCCCTGCGACCTCGGTGGCCCTGGGGCTCTCCGCTGCCGACATCTTCAATGAGACCGGCTCCGCGTCGGAAGTCGGCGAAGCCATCGAGTCGACCGAGGTGGGGAGGGACTTGCGCCTCGACCGCGTCCGCCTGCCCGGCGGAGGCATGTGCACCGACGCGGCGTCGCCGTCGAAACTTGCCTGCCGAGGAAAGCCAGATTGGCCGTGCATGTTGAATTAGATCCTTGACTGCAGATGTGAATGGGTGCCCGTGTCTTCCCGCTCGGCACGTGGAGCGCGCGAATTGCCTCGATTCGGGCGCGCGAACGCGCCGGATTGCGGCTGCCAGGGTGGGACGAGATCCTTTCTCGACCTGCTCGGATGGCTGGCTCCGCCGTCACTTCACCAACGGCACAGACTCGCTCGGCCTTTAGCCCGGTCACCCGCCGAGCTGCGCGCCGTCGCCCACTTACGTCGTCGACTCGCACGCCGCGATGAGACGGGAGTCGTTCGGAGGTCGACGGGCCTTCGGACTTAGGGCCTGTGTATCAACAACTCGGGTCGACGAGATCATCACTTGGCTCACCGGTTACACGGGTGACGAGCTGCAGGTCATCGAGACCCACCTGCTCATCGACGAGCTTGCCAAGGGAAAGAAACTGGCGAGATCCTTCGATCGCGAGGGCCCGCGACATCCACCGACTCGGAGCGTGAAGCGGCCGTGAGACGGGGCTTCTCGACGTGGCTTGTCTCGCCCAAGGAAGGACGCTAAGCAAAGCACGAAACATAATTCGTGCATCGTGACTCGTATGATCAGAATCGCATTCGACCTACCACCCCGGAGCGTTGACCGGACTTGGGTCTAGGCCTCGTCGTACAGAACGTCCTCAACCCGGCGGTGCTCTTCTTCTTCCTCGGGATGCTGGCGGTCGCCGCGCGCTCCGACCTCGAGATCCCGCAGCCCATTCCGAAGGTGCTGTCGCAGTACCTTCTCATCTCGATCGGCTTCCGCGGCGGAGTCGAGCTCAGGTCGAGCGGGCTCGACACGAAGGTGTTCGTCACCCTCGTCGCGGCCATATCCATGGCCTTGTTGGTCCCTCTCTACACGTTCTTCTTCCTCCGACGCCGCATCGACACCTCCAGCGCGGCTGCGATCGCCGCCACCTACGGCTCGGTGAGCGCGGTCACGTTCATCACGGCCTGCTCATTTCTCTCGACCCTCGGAATCAAGTTCGACGGGCACATGGTGGCCGCGATGGCACTCATGGAATCACCCGCGATCGTCGCCGGCGTGCTGCTCGCGCGCCGCTATGGCGCGGGCGAGCCCATGACGCGCTCGGCGCTCCTTCACGACGCCTTCCTCAACGCGTCGGTCTTCGTCCTCCTCGGAAGCCTCGTCGTGGGTGCAGCGACGGGGCAGGGTGGGCTCGAGGCGGTCGGGCCCTTTCTCGACAAGCCCTTCAAAGGTGTCCTTTGTCTCTTCCTCCTCGACATGGGGATCGTGAGCGCGCGCCGCCTCGGTGGCCTCCGAAAGATCGGAGGGTTCCTCGTGGGGTTCGCGCTGGTCGTGCCGCTCGTCAACGCGGTCTTGGGAATCGTGGTCGCGCGCGTCCTCGGTCTTTCTCAGGGCAATGCGCTACTCTTCACCGTGCTCTCGGCGAGCGCGTCGTACATCGCGGTGCCGGCCGCGATGCGGCTCGCGGTGCCCGACGCGAACCCGGGCGTCTACGTCTCGCTGTCGCTCGCGGTGACCTTTCCGCTCAACGTCATCGTGGGCATACCCGTCTACTTGACGGTCATTCGATTTCTCTGGGGGTGAGCCATGCAAGCGATGAAGAAGGTCGAAATCGTCGTCGATACGGTGGAGCTCAAGATCGTGTGCGTCGCCCTCGATCGACTCGGCGTCACCGGCTACACGATCATTCGCGAGGTCGAAGGCAATGGCGGTCGCGGCCTCCAGCGGGCCGACGATCTCAGCGGCGTCTTCCGTAACTCCTATGTCATGACGGTCTGCGAACCCGAGAACGTCGAGCGCATCGTCGAGACGATTCGTCCCATTCTGCAGCGCCGCGGAGGCGTCTGCGTCGTGACCGACTGCGCGTGGGTGACGCACTGACCGAGACACGGCGGTCCGAATACCAACGCGCGCTCTCGGGGAGATCGGGGTGGGCCTCCGCGAGCTGACGTGCGGCTTGCAACGCAGCCTCTTTCAGTCGGGCTCTTTCCAAGCTGAGCGCGGCTTGCTCCTTTTCGCGCTTCGCTGCTTCATCCGCTTGTCTCTGCCGCTCGCGGGCGTCGTCCCATGCACGACAACCCGAGAGATGGCATCCCGATGCGATGATGAGGAAGAGCCAGCAGACGAGCGCGCGCATCCAGAGATACTCGCCCGGGGCCGAGAGGAGAGCTACCAAGCATTGCTTGCGCGTGCTGCGGTCACCATGGGCCAACGCGGTCGGCCTCGGGGTCGTGGTTGACAGGATGTGTCGCGTCGGTGAGCGTGGAGCCTGTGAAGAAGCCTCTGCCCAAGTCGCTCCCGACCCTGCTCACGGTCGGTGACCTACTGGCCATTCCCATGCCGAACGGCCTCCATGCGGCTACGTGGGTATTGACGCTCCACGAGCCATATCGAGATTTTCGGGGAAAGCTCGTCAAAGGGTCTGTCTATTTCGTCGTGCTCGACGGGTATTGGCAGTCGCTGCCAACCGCCGCCCAGCTCGCGAAGGCACGCTTCGCGAAGTCCGAAGGGTCGCACCATGCGAACGACGATTGGAAAGGCTGCTTCTGGGGCCCTATCCCTTCCGACTTCGTGGTGACTGGAACCAAAGCGCCCACCAAGGCCGTGCTCGCCTTTGTCGCCGAGGCCAGCGGTACGATGGTGTTTCAGAACGCAGAACACCTGCGCTCGGAGCTCTTCGAGCATTGGCGTCTCGAGCACGATAGGGCCGCCGTCGAAGAAGAGTGGCGCTCAGCCGCCTTGGCGCGCGCCGCGCGCATTGCGGAGCGCAAGGCGAAGCTGACATTGCCGGAGATGCTGAAAGAGAAGCCCTTCGCGCATTGGCGCGCGCACTGGCCGGTGTCGGTGGTGCGAAGAGCGCGTGCCATCTTCACCGAGGCGACGAAGGCGCTCATCGAGCTCGACGGCGGCACGAAGCGTCAGAAGACAGCCATTTTGAAGGGGATCGCGACGCAGATGAATGCCCTTTACGACGAGACGGGCTGCATCGAGACAGGCGAGGCGAGCGAGGTCATCGCCCGCGTGGAGCAGCTCGCGACGCTCG
>JAYUUB010000105.1:0-38825 GCA_043755175.1 Polyangiaceae bacterium
GTGCGTCGACTTGTCGTCGGCGATCACGAGCTTCTCACCCGAGTCGCTCTGCTCGAAGAAGTAGTACAGGCCCTCGCGATCCATCCATCGCTGGATGAAGGCGAGCGAGCTCTCTTTGTATTGGCAGATGTGCTCTTCGATCTCGTAATGACCATTGAGACGGAGCTCGAAGTCGTCGACACCCTCGAGCGCGAGCACCGCTTTGATCACGTCGGGTGCGCTGACCTTGGTGAACATGCGACTGTGCTTGGTCAACGACAGCTGCCAAAGCGTCGGCACGATGCGAACGCGATAGAGCGCGTTGCCCGTGATGGCTCGGAGGAGCTGGAGCGACGCGATCATTCCATTGACGTACACGGGAGCGCCGCCGGCGCCGTCGATGGTGAGCAGAGCTTTCGACCCTATGCCATCGGCCAGATCGAGATCGTCTTCACCTGCGACGTTGACGTAAATGTCGAAGACGTAGGGTCGCGACAGACCCTCGCTGCCGCGGAACGCAGCGACCTTGGCGTGGTAGGGAAGAGCGCTCGAGCGAATACCGAAGGACAGAGCCATGCAGGTACCTCGTCAGGGAGAAGGTGCTCGGCGAGCATAGGAGACCCCTCTCGTCGGTCAATCCGCCTTGGAATCCTCGGCGAAAATGTATCCTCTCATGCCATGGATCATCGAAACGCGTGCCCGCGTGTTTCTCGCACATTGGATCTGATGTGACCCCTGATCGCCGATGGGGGCGAACGCAGAAAACGCTTCACGGGTAGTGGAGCGCACGCACAAACTCTTCGAGCCAAGGCGCTCGGTCCGAGGCAGACTCGCCGCTGATGACGCGCACCTGGGAGACGCTCGAGACAGTCCCGACACCCGAAGGACCGCTCGCGCTCCGTCGACGGGGCGACGCGGACTTTCTGATCACGATCAAAGGGCGCATTCTCATGACGAGCGCCGCTCACCGATCGGAGGACGCGCTCGCCGAGCTCGCGTGTGCCGATGCGGGTGCACGGCCGAAAGCACGGGTGCTCGTCGGTGGGCTCGGAATGGGCTTCACGCTGCGTGCTGCGCTCGATGCGCTGCGCTCCGATGCTCGTGTGACCGTCGCCGAGCTGAACCCCGTCGTGGCCGATTGGTGTCGAGGCCCCCTCGCTCCACTCACCCGACATCCACTCGACGATCCGCGAACGACACTACGGGTTGGTGACGTAGCCGAAGCGATCGTCGAAGCGGCGGGGGGTCAGCGACTCCACGCGATCATGATCGACCTCTACGAGGGACCTCAGAGCCGGATCCCAGCGAAGCATCCGCTCTACGGACCGAGCGCCACGGCCAACGTGTATGCGGCGCTCGAGGCGGGAGGGACGTACGCGGTCTGGTGCGAGCAGCCTTCTTCCGAGTTCGAACGGATCTTGCGGACCGCAGGCTTCGAGGTCGAGCTCGCTCGTCGCGGCCACGGGGCGAGCGTGCACCTCATCTACGTCGCCAAGCGCGCTTGAAGCGCCGGCGGTCAGCAGCCTCTGACGTCACGCATGAGTGTGAGTCTGCGCTGCTCGCAGGCCCCCACGAACAATCTCTACGTGGTGGGGTTCCGTGGCGCTTGCCTCTCGCTCACGGACGAAGCACGGAGGGCTCGTGAACAGCATCGACTCGTCGAGATCTCTTTCGCCACTGCGTCGCGCTCACCACCTCGAGGGCGTGAAATACGAGATCCGCGGGCCGCTCGCGCGTCGCGCCCACGAGCTCGAGCGGCAGGGCTACGAGATCATCAAGCTCAACATCGGCAACCCTGCGCAGTTCGGGTTTCGAATGCCGGAGACGATGCGCCTCGCGATCATCGAAAATCTCGCGGAGGCAGAGGGCTACTGTCACCAAAAAGGCATCTTTCCTGCACGCGAGGCGGTGGTGATGGACACGCAGGCGCGGGGGCTCCGCGGCGTGACCGTCGACGACGTGTTCATGGGGAACGGCGTCTCCGAGCTCATTCTCATGTGCCTCGAGGCGCTGCTCGAGCGCGACGCCGAGGTGCTCGTCCCCGGTCCCGACTACCCGCTGTGGACCGCGGCGGTCTCACTCACGGGGGCGCGCGCGGTCCACTATCCCTGTCGCCCGGACAATGGCTTCGTGCCCGATCCCGAAGAGGTCGAGAAGCTCGTCACTCCGCGAACGCGTGCGCTCGTGATCATCAACCCCAACAACCCCACGGGCGCCGTTTATCCGCGCGAGGTGATGGAGGCATTGGTGCGGCTCGCCGAACGACGCGGGCTCGTGTTGTTCTCCGACGAAATCTACGATCGCATTCTCTACGACGGCGCGACGCACGTTCCTGCCGCGGCGCTCTGCAACGACACGCTCTGCGCGACCTTCGGCGGCTTGTCGAAAGTGTACCGAGCGTGTGGCCTCAGAACCGGTTGGGTGTTCTTCAGCGGCAAAAAGAGCCACTCGACGGATTACCTCGAAGGGCTCGAGCTGCTCGCTTCGTTGCGACTCTGCTCGAACGTGCCCGGCCAATGGGCGGTGCAAACGGCTCTCGGCGGGCAGCAGAGCATCTACGAGCTGACCGCGGAGACCGGGCGCCTCGGCAAGCAGCGACGGGCGCTCCTCGATGGCATCGCGAAGTCGGAGTTTCTCGAGGTCGTCGCTCCCAGGGGGGCGCTCTATGCGTTTCCCTCGGTCGACACGAAGCTGATTCCGAGCTTCGACGACGCGAAGTTCGCGATGGACCTGCTCGAGCGCGAGCATGTGTTGGTGGTTCCAGGGTCGAGCTTCAACGTCCCCTCCAAGAATCACATGCGGCTGACGCTGCTTCCCGACGAGAACACGATCACCGACGTTTTCCATCGGATCGATCGTCTTCTCACCCAATACGCCGGCGCTTCTTGAAGGGGTGTCCGCAGAAGTCGCCAGCTCGAGGAGACTTGGAGCGCCACCGACACGGCGCACCTCGATGAAACCGACTCGGAGCAGGCACGTAGACCACGCACGGCCATTTCGGTCGGTGAGGTGACCAGATGAGCTCTGCGCGAACCCTTCCTGAAAGCGCTGCGGCGGTTTCTTCGGCGCTGTTCACACCGACCATCCGAAGAGCGTCATCGCTCGCAGGCGTGTCGCTCGCGCTCTCGCTGGCGGTGGCGGGCTGCGCCCCGAAGGCGTCGCGAGACGCCGATGCGATGTCGGCGATGAAGGCCGACGCCGAGCCCATGCCCCCTTCGCGCTCACCGGCCAAGCACGCCGAAAGCCCGGGAGACAAGTCTGTGAAGACCTACAAGAAGCCTGCAGAAGCCGAGCTCCGCAAGAAGCTCACTGAGACGCAGTTCGAGGTCACCCAACACGAGGAGACCGAGCCGCCGTTCCACAACGAGTACTGGAACAACCACGAAGAGGGGATCTACGTCGATATCGCGTCGGGCGAGCCGCTCTTCTCTTCGCTCGACAAGTTCGAATCGGGCACCGGATGGCCGAGCTTCACCAAGCCGATCGAGGCGAGCCGGGTCGTCGAGAAGACCGACGAGTCGCTCGGGATGAAGCGAACCGAGGCGCGCTCGCGCGACGGAAACTCGCACCTCGGCCACGTCTTCGACGACGGCCCGAAGCCCACCGGAATGCGATATTGCATCAACTCGGCGTCGCTCCGATTCATCCCCGTGAGCAAGCTCGACGGCGAAGGGTACGGGCCATACAAGTCGCTCTTCGAGCCGGCGAAGACGCAGCCCTCGGCGCACTGAATCACCGAGAGCTTCGCACACGACATCGACGACTGACGGCAAACCTGACGCCGGGGGAGAGACAAGAGACCCTTCTCCCGGGCGCGCTCATCTGGCCGCTACTTCGCCAGCTTGAGCTTCAGCGTGACCTTGACTACGTCGGGGTTGGGGCCGGAGACTTGCGCGTCTTGGAGCCGGTGACGAATGCACTCCACGACGTCGGTCTTGGTCTTGAGCGTGCTCGTCGCGGTCTCTTTCACGTAGGCGATGCGGCCGCTCTTGTCGACGAAGGTGTCGAGCTCGAGCTCGCCGCTGGTCTTCGGATCGTGCTCCATCGCCCACGAGGAGCATCGACCCAGGAGATCTTTGCGCTCGCTGATGACGGCCGCTTTGACGGCGGCCTTGTCGAGCGTTCCGGCGTCTCCGACGGTGACGGTCACGTTGCCGACGGGGCCCGAGGTATCGACCACCTGCCCGAGGTAGTCGCGTTGGGCGCGGTTCGTCGCGGCGGTGCTCGGATCGACGCCCCGCGTGTTCCACGCGATCTGGGCGTAGAGATCGTAGGCCGCGCCATCGACGCCTGCGAGCGCCTTGCACGCGGCGAGATCGCCTTTTTTGCAATCATCGACTTCGTGCGACATCGCATTCAGCAGGTTGGTGTCGAGCTTCTTGCACTTCAGCGTTTGGCCCCCGATGACGAGCTCCGAGTCGCCGGTCTGTCGGCAGAAGTTGTCGAAGACTTTCGGGACGCGATCGGCCGAGACCACGATCGCGAGCTCGGTCGCGATGCGGCAGGTCCACCGACCCATGCGTGAGCAGGCTTTCTCGAGGGTGTCTAGCTTCCACGTGGGGTCGCGACCGCTGTCGCGAACGACTTGGCAGGCGGGCTCATGACCGCTCGCGCAGGCCTTGGCGACCACGTCGAAGTACTTCGGGTCGCTCGTCTTGGTGGCGTCGAGGACGAGGCTGCAGCAGTGCGCATCACCCGTGTCGCAGCGCTTCTCTTGCTCGGGCCGCGGGACCGATTCGCAGGCAGGTGCCTTGACCTCGGTCGAGGCGCTCGCCGCGGGAGCCGTGCCCTTGTCGCCGCAAGCGGTGGCCCCCACGAGGACGGCGAGGAGCGCTGAGCTTTTCTGCATGGAACGAAGGGTGATCGGCATCGGAGAGTCCTCAGAGCAGAGAGCCGCGCAAGATGATCTGCGCGACGTTGAAGTAGATGACGAGGCCCGAAACGTCGACGAGTGTCGCAACGAACGGAGCTGAAGCGCTGGCGGGGTCGAACCCAAAACGGCGAATGATGAACGGGAGCATGGAGCCGGCCGTCGTTCCCCATGTGACGACGCCGACGAGGCTGACCGCGACCGTGGTCGCCACGGCCATGTAATGGACGCCGTAGGTGTGAAACAGGGCCTGCCAGGCGAGGATTCGGAACAGCCCAATCGTGGCCAAGATGCATCCGAGGGCGAACCCGGCGAGGATCTCGCGGCGGACGATTCGAAACCAGTCTTTGATGCCGATTTCTCCGAGGGCCATGGCTCGAATGACGAGGGTCGTCGCCTGCGAGCCAGAGTTGCCGCCGCTCGAGATGATGAGTGGGACGAAGAGCGCGAGGATGACCGCCTTTGCGATCTGCTCTTCGTAGTGTCCCATGGCGCTCGCGGTCAGCATCTCGCCGAGGAAGAGAGCCGAGAGCCAACCTGCGCGCTTCTTCACCATCGAGGTGAACGGCGTCTCGAGGTAGGGGGTGTCGAGTGCCTCCATACCGCCGAGCTTCTGAATGTCTTCGGTGGCCTCTTCTTGGACGACGTCGACCACGTCGTCGACGGTGACGATGCCGCGCATGCGCCCCGCCGAGTCGACGACGGGGACCGCCGCGAGATCGTACTTGGCGATGATGCGCGCGACGGCCTCCTGGTCGAGATCGTCTTGAACGGTGACGACGTCGCGCTCCATGACCTCGTGGACCTTTTTCGCCGCCTGGGCGGTGAAGAGCTCGCGGAAAGAAACGACGCCGTCGAGGTGTTGCTCGGCGTTGAGCACGTAGGCTTGGTAGATCGTCTCGAGCTTGTTCGCTTGCGCCTGCTTGCGCAGGTAGGAGAGCGCCTCGTCGACCGTCATGTCGGGGCGTAGCCTGGCGAAGCGCGGGCTCATGAGACCGCCGGCCGCGTCTTCGGCGTACGCGAGCAGGGCGATGACTTCGCGGCGCGTCGGCTCCTCGAGAAGGGCCATGAGCTCGCCTCGGATCGCCTCGGGGGCCTCTTGAACGACGTCGGCGGCGTCGTCAGGGGCGAGCAGACGCATCCAGAGGCGTCGCTCGGCGGGCGGCATCGCCTCGATCAGCGCGGCTTGCTCGTGGGCGCCTAGACCGTGGAAAAAATCGTCGGCGTCGACGCGCTCGAGTGCCTTGAAGCCCGAGATGCGCTCGTCGAGCGAAAGCACGGGCCAGGCCTCGGCAAGCTCGTCCGACGTGAGCTGAGACTCTTCCATGGCAACTCCCTTGAACGTGCGAGCGGCCACGGTCGCTTCGCACTCGAGCCCTTCGGCGTGAGCTTCGGTCGGAGAGCGGGGCCCGAGACCCACCGCTCTCGTGGCTGGCGCGGCCTTCTACCATCGACCCTCGGGGGGTCAAGCTCCCTTCGAAGCATGGCCTTCGCCGCGTGCACCCGGCGCCGGCATCGGATTCGTCTACGCGCTCACCCGCGCTCCGCCTTCGAAACCCTATGACCGCGGACCACGACGCGTAGCGAGCTCGGCGCGTGTCGTTTTCCCCGGAGGTTCGGGGCAGGCTTGCGGCTCGCCAGAAAACCGCCCCGCATGGTAGGTTTCGCGCATGCGTGCCCGCCCCGCCTTCCTCGCGATGGCGTCGTCTCTCCTCTTCGCTGCTGTTTCGTGCACCGGTGATTCACCCGATCCCAAGACCCCCGCGGAACACGAGCGCGCCGCGCCCGAGAATTCGCATCACCGGCTCGCGCTCACCAAGGCGCTCATCGACGACAACAAGCTCACCCCCCAAGACCTCACACAGCTGCAGCTCTACTTGCATGGGCGAGTCATCCTGCGCAGAGAAACGACCGTTGGCGCGCGCGAGATCACGAAGCAGCACACCCTGCGCGTGGTCGACGGTCGGTCGTACGACGAGCTCTTGATCGACAGCGGAACGCCGGGCGTGAGCCTCGGCGGCGAAGGCCTCCGTGTGAACTTCGACCCCGAAGACGCTCAGAACGGTCTCACCTTCGACGAAGGCGAGGGGCGATACCGGCTCACGATCGAGCGCAAGCCCGGAGACCCTTCGATCGGCGTTCGCTACGGAGCCGATCGCTACGAGCTGGTCGACGGTGCGAGCTCGTACCTCGAGGTCGAGGAAGAGAAGCTCCACGACTACGTGACCCATCAACGCAAATTGCCCGGTACCGTGCTTCCCCCCTGACCGGCCTGCGAACGAGCGCAACCACCGAACGCATTTTCGCGGAGAACGTGTGAACGAGAGCGAACCCGAGCGCGTCACGCACCAGTCTTTGCCACCAGGCTATGCGCCGACTTTGGGGGCCGCCCCGCTCGTGTACACCCACGACGAACACCTTGGCGGCACGCTCGATCGCGTCCCGGCCACGCGCTGGGCGCGCTTTCTGGCTCGCTGCGTCGACAACCTCGCCTTTGCCGCAGGAGCGTTCCCCGGAGGCGTGTGGTTGTGGCTCGACTCACGTGGTGCGCCATCGAGTGGACGCTACGAGCTGCCTGTCCTCCTCATGGGAATCGGTGTGCTCGCAATCGTCGTCGTTCAGAGCGTTCTCGTGACGAGACGAGGCCAAAGCCTCGGCAAGAAAGTCTTGGGCATCCGCGTCGTCCGCTCCGATGGAGCGCCGGTCGACTTCATCTCGGGCGTGGTTCTTCGCGAATGGGCCCCCTTCGCCATCGGCATCATCCCAGGACTCGGACGCTTCTTCGCCCTCGCCGACGCCCTCGCCATCTTCGGTCGACAGCAGCGCTGTCTCCACGATCACATCGCGAAGACGAGGGTCGTCGCGGTCATGCCCGGCGACGAGAACGTCGATGGTCGGGCCTCGAAAGAAGCCGTCTGATCTCACCGAGCTGGGGGCGTCGCGTCTTCATCGACGTGCGGAAGAGGAGGCGGCGGCACTGAGGACGCCTCACTCGAAGGCGCCGTCGACACGAGGTCGAGCTCGATGCTGTCGTCGGTCACGCTCGATGACGGCGCAAGCAACTTGGTCGATCGATCGCGGTCGGCCTCGGTCATCGCGATCGTCGCCACGATCGCGATGAGCATCGCTGCGATCGCGCCAGCGGCGATGAACCAGAGCGGCGCGCGCGAGGGAGTCTGCGGATTGAGCGCGGAAGGGGAGCTGTCTCGGTGATCTCGCCCGACGTTCATGCTGGCCGGTACGGGGATTGGGCGAATCAGCTCGGGCGAGAGCAGCTCAGGCTTCGGCTTCGGCCGCGGCAAACCAAGCTTCGGCGATTTGCGTCAGCGCTTCTTCGCTGATGGCATCGCCCTCGGGAACGCCGTTGGCGGCGCCGAACGTGTACACGATGCGGCCGACCGGGAGGCCGCCGAGCACCACCGTGGCCTGATCGGCGTCGAGCACCTGGATTTCGTATTTCGTGTCGCCTGCAGTGACCGTTTTGCTGGTGACATTTGCGACAGGGAGCGAGATCGTCATGTCGGCGCACCCTAAACAGCGAGCCGGTCGAAATCCAGGCAAATTCACCTACATTTGGAGATCACGGGTGACAGCTTCGATTTCGGAGACGAAGGGTGGGCCGAGAAGTGGGCTCGCGCGCCCCACGTGGAGACAGACCAGCTGATGGCGTGCACGAGTCACGGCGACGTAAAGGTTTCTTCGCGCGGCGAAGTCATCGGGGTAGGCGTCGGCGTCGGCGTCGGCGATGACGACGAAGTCGAACTCGAGGCCTCTCACCTGGTCGATGCTGGTCACTTGAACCCCGCGCGACCGAAAATGGCCATCGAACACGAGCCGCGAGGGGACGCGCGCGCGAAGCCAACGTGCGATTCGACGCGCCACGATCGGCGATCTGCACAGGACGGCGACGCTGGCCTTCGGATCGTCGTCGGAGAGGCGATCGAGCTCGAAGGCGAGGCGCGCCACGAGCGCGGTCTCGTCAGCGAATCGGAGCGAGGTCGGCGCGTCGATCGCTGCGTAGGGCTCGGCTGTGGAGATGGCTGCGAGGTGACGCGCCACGGCGACGACGGGCGGTGGGCATCGATAGCCGACCTTCAGCACGACGGTCTCGTACTCGTCACAGCGGAGCTCACGCATCGCCTCGTCCCAGCTCTCGAAGGTGACCGTCGGATCGACCTGCTGGGCCTCGTCGCCTGCCACGATGAGGGTTCCTCCGGGAGCGAGGCTCCGCCCGATCAGCGCGAGCTCGAGCGGCGCGAGCTCCTGCGCCTCGTCGATCAGAATGACGTCGAAGGCGCGCGGCTTGGTCGCTTCTTTTCCGGCGCGCTCGGCGCGCAGGCGGTCGAGCTCGAACATCACGGCGTAGTCTTCGCTGTCGACCGTGCGAACGTCGCTCGTCGCGGTGCCTCGATCGAGCGGACGCTGATCGACCGCGACCAAGCGCTCCCGGTCGACGACGTGGGCGAACTCGACCTCGGTCGGCTTGCCGAACTGGACCCGTGTGTGCTCGAGGAGCTCTCGCACGATGCGCTCGGACACCGGATCGCGCGACGCCTTTGCGACGCGGTGCATGAGCACGCTGTCGCCGTAGAGGTGCTGGAGATCGGCGCGTCGAGCGAACGCCCGCGAGCGGGATTGGCGCACGTCGCGGTCGTCGTCGATTCGCCCGGGCGGGTGCCGTGCGATCTCTTCGAGCGCCAGCCGAATCGCTGGATCTCGCTTGAGCCGCATGATCCCCGCCGTGGCATCCTCGCTCTCGCGCCGCGGCAGATCGCGAAAGGCGGGACGCGCTTGCATCATGGCCCAACGCTCGTAAGTCGTCGCTTCGACGTCGACGCCGAGCTTGCGCAACAACGGCTGGAGGAGCCGCGTGAGCCCATCGGTCGGGACGATGACCGCCACCTTGAGCGGCTCCTTCGTCGAACGCCAGATCTTCGCGAGCCGATGGAGCGCGACCGTCGTCTTGCCGTGGCCGGCTTCTCCGAGGACGAGAGTCGAGCGGCCTCTCGGTAACTCGACGACGGTTCGTTGCTCTGGGGCGAGCGCGACGTCGATGAGCGAAGGGGTTCGCGACCGCACTGCCCGTGACCGCGGTTGCAGCGACGGGACGCCGACGCCGCGGCCCTCGCGAAGCTCGGAGAGCGCCGCGGCGAGTCGGATTTCTTCATCGTGTCGAAGCGGCTCGCTCATGGCTCGATTGACCACGACCCTCCAATCAGATGGAAGCTTCCCATCCGAGGCTCGTTCAGCCATGATCTTTTCACGTCGCGAAGATGCGGTCGAAGCCACGCGCGATCGGGCGAGCGTCTGGCGCAGAGAACCGATCGTCGCCCACGCCGTCCGAGCCGCGTCGTGCGAGCCGATGTAACGAGTGTCCTCAGGGCTTCGACCGGAACGAATGACGCGTGTTCTCAGGTGGGACGGGCAATCTCGGATGCCCGTCCCGCGGAACTCGCTTGACCTTTTCGGCGCATTGGGATGACCTCCGGCGGAAATCATGCTCAACAAAGGCGTCGACCTCATCGGATGGCGAACGTGCAAGCTGCAGAAGGAGTGGGGGCCCAAGCGGTTTCTCCTGACGCTGCGAAAGATCGGCCGCCAGGCCCTCGAAGTGGCCGAGCTGCCGCCTCCGCCCGCCAACGCCGGCTCACTCACGCCCGATCAGCGCAAGCGTCTGCAGATGCACCAAGACACGCGCCAGGGCGCTGCGCAGTTCCAACAAGGGACGCCTGAGTGCCCCGAGTGCCCTCTGTCCGGAGGAAAGCCTTTCGGCTGCCACGCCTTCGTCGATTATCCCATCGACGCGACCTTCGAGCGCGCGCTCTTCACCTTCTTCGAGCGTACCGTGGCCGAAGAGGGGACCATCGCGTGGAGCCTATACCGCGATCTGATCTCGAAAATCCCCGCCAAAGAAACGGCTTGGCACACCGACCGCGGACCGGCCGGCTCGCTCGCCGAGCTCGATCAGCCCATGTCGAAGGAGTGGGGCTTTTTGATGTGGAAGAAGCACGTCGACACAGCGCAAATCATGGGCGCCGTCTTCTTCAACCAATCGCGATCAGCTCTCATCGCGGCTCTCGCCAAGTTCTGGGACGAGTTCATCGAGGACGCGCGCAAGACTTCCGACTTCGGCTCCTCGAAGACGTTGCAACAGTTCGAACATGTCCGCGATCTGTACGACAATGCCAGCAACGCAGGCAGCGTCGCCGACGGCATCAGCGTGCTCGCCGAAGACGACGCAGCGCCGCTCAAGTAGAGCACGGTCCCCTGCGCTGGCGGCTTCGTTCGATGTGAGAGATCCGACCGCTCGGGTCTCTCGGTCGTTTGTGCGTCCGAGACCGAGCCGCGCAGTCATCAACCGACGCGGACACCACCACGTTCGCGCTCGTCGCTGGGCGTCCCGAGCAGATCGAGCCCGGGCGCCGTGGCAAAGGTCGTGACGAGCGCCATCACCACGAGCATCGCGAAGAGCTTTGGCGAGAGCACGCCGAGATCGAGGCCGACGTTGAGCACGATGAGGGCCATCAGGCCGCGGGTGTTCATCAAGAGACCGATTTGAAGAGCGCTTCGCCAGTCGAGGCCCACTGCGCGCGCCGCGAAGGCGCTCCCACCGATCTTGCCGAGGCATGCGACGACGACGAGGCCTCCGCAGAGCATCCAGGCTTCGAGGCCGCTGACGAGCCCAATCTGCGTGCGCATGCCGGTGTATGCAAAGAACGCTGGAAGAAAGAGGATGGTGACGACGTCTTCGAGCTTCGCCGTGAGGTCTTTCGCGAGCCGTGAGTCGTGCGGGACCACGGCGCCCAAGAGGAACGCCCCGAAAAGAGCGTGGACGCCGACCCATTCGGTGATGAGCGCGGAGACCAGGAGCGCGACGAACATCTGTGTCGTGGCGGCCTTTCCGATCGTGGGCACCAGGTCGAGCTTTCTCGCTTCGCGCACGACGAACGGTCGCACCAAGAACACGACGATGAGCCCGTACGCGAGCGTGAGAACGAGCGTCGGAAGAATACCGGCGAGCACGCCGCCGTGAGCTCCACCACCGGTCGCGACGCTCACCACGAACGCGAGCATGCACCACGCCGTCACGTCGTCGATCGCGGCGCACGAGAGAGCCATCACACCGAGCGAGGTTCGTTGGATCCCACGATCGGTCAGAATGCGCGCGAGCACGGGGAACGCCGTGACCGACATCGAAACGCCCATGAACAAGGCGAATACGACGAAGGAAACGTCTGAAGAGCCGAGCCTCGGGTAGATCCACAGCGCCGACGCGCTCCCGAGCAAGAACGGAACGATGATGCTCGCGTGCGAGACGAATAGCGTCGCGTGCGACTGTTTGCTGAGGACCGACGTGTCGAGCTCGAGCCCGACGAGGAACATGAACAAGACGACGCCGACCTGCGCGATGACACCAAGAGAAGGCGCGATCGCATCGGGTAGGACGAGCTGGGCCGCGCCGGGCGCGATGAGCCCGAGGACCGATGGTCCGAGACAGATCCCTGCGATGACCTCGCCGATGACGGGCGGCTGGCGGATCTTGCGAAAGCACCACCCGAGTGCGCGGGAGACCACGAGGATGACGACGAGGGCCAGCAGCACGTGGGGAAGAGCGTCGACCTTGTGGCCCGATGTCGCCGCGTGACCCGTGCTCGGGAGCGGCGCCACGAGTCCGTCACCTGCTCGTCGGACGACGAAGAACAGGCCGATGGCGATCGCCAGAATGACGACGTAGCCCCCGAGCACGCGCGAGCGGCTGGGCTTCGTCGATTCGGGCGCGGACGACATGGTCCGAGCTAGCCCGAGCGGCCGGTGCGCTTCAACGACAAAGTGTCGACCCCAATCAGAGTGATAGCCTCTCGGCCACGTGCAACCCGAGATGTCTCCGATCAGGCTCGCTCGCTCCCTCCTCGGTCGACTCGCCAACCGTGAGACAGCCGCGGGCCGTCGTTGGCTCGCCCGTGCGTTCGTTGCGAGCCTCATCGCGAGCTTCGCCGGGGCGCTCGCCGGCGTCGTCCCCGCGGCCGTCGAGCTCGGGGTCCAAGGGATCACCCGCAGGCCGCCGAGCTCGCCCCTCGCGCGGCTGGTCATCGGCTTTCTGCCAGCGGGAACGAGCGAGTCACCTTGGCCGTGGGTCGGGATCGCGCTCTTCGGGATCTTGGCGGCGGTGTTCGTCGCTTTCTTGTCGAGCGAAACAGGGGCGCGGCTCACCGCCGACACGACGGCCGAGCTTCGCATCGCGATGATGCGCGCGGCCATCGCCAGCTCGCCTCGCGCGATCGACGAGCTCGGCGGCAAGCTCGGTGCCCCCACGCCTCCTCCCGGCATGAAGCTCCCCCCGAGCGCGCCCAAGCCGGGCGGCGACGCCGTGAAGCTCGTCGTGCTTCGAGACGCACAGTCGACCGCCGAATTCCTCGTAGCGACTTTGGTGACCTTGCCGCAGGCGCTCTTCGCGCTCGGCGCGCTCGCGATCGATCTCGCACGGTCTGGCGCGCTCGCGGTGTTGGCGGGCGGTGCTGGGATGTTCGTGCTCTCGCGCCTCCTCGGCATGCGCGCATCGCGTGGGGTGGCGCGCGCGACCTCTGCGCTTCAGGCGAGCGATGCTGACGTCTTCTCGGAGGTCTCGGAGAAGCTCACGCACATCGAGGATTTGCGGCTCGCTGGCGCGCGACAGGAAGCGGAGCGGGAGGTGGGCGAGGCTACGGAAAAGGCAGCGTTCGCGCGTCGCGGCTTCGCGCGCGCACTCAGCGTTTCAGGGCAAATCACCGGCGTCCTCGGTGCGATGGCGCCTCTTCTCGTGCTCATCGCGCTGTCGGTCTCGGGGAAACCGCCGAGCCCCGGTGAGGTAGCCAAGCTTCTTCTGGCGATCCCCGTCGTCGTCGCGCGTCTTCAAGCGCTCGACGCTCTCCGTGTGGGCGCCATCGAGAAGTCACCCGTTCTCGCGAACGTTCGCGCCGTGCTCGGTCTGCCTCCCCATCCAGATCCGTCACGCGCGCGGATCGGCGCGAGCGCTCTCCATGGCGGCTCGGTGCGTTTCGACGAAGTGGGTTTCACGCCAGCGGGGCGCGCGACCTCGATCGTTCGCGGGATCACACTCGACATCCCCGACGGCAGCGTCGTCGGGCTCTGTGGCCCGAGCGGATCGGGCAAATCGACGCTGCTCCGGCTACTTCTGCGCCTCGACGATCCGACCGAGGGATCGGTTCTCATCGGCGGGACCGACGTCCGCGAGATCGTGGTCGACGGCCTGCCGACGGTATTCGCGACCCTCGGACAACAGACGCGGCTTCTGCCCCGATCGATCGCCAACAACGTGATGCTCGGTCGTCTGCACGGTCCCGACCGCAGAGACCGCGCACGACGCGCGCTCATCGACGCGCAGATCGCCGAGCTCGCGACCGACGAGGGGTTGGACCGGCACTTCTCTGCGGCGCCCGCGAACCTCTCGGGGGGCGAGCAGCGACGCGTCCTGCTCGCGCGGGCGCTCGCCCAGGAGGCGCGCGTCCTCGTGCTAGACGAGCCCGAGTCCGGGCTCCCTGGGGGCCAGGTCGAGGCTGTGCTCGACGCGGCCGTCGAGGCTGCCAGGGGACGAACGCTGGTCGTCGCGACGCACGCGCCGGATCTGCTCCGGTCGACGTTCAACGTGCTCCTCGAAGGAGGCGCCGTCGTCGCCCAAGGAACGCACGACGAGCTTTTGCGCACCAACGCGTCGTACGCGAAGTTGTTCTCGCGGAGGCCGACGTCGTGAGATCGCCCTTCGTCGTCGATCCGACGTTGGTCGTGAGAAGCAAGCGCCCTACCATGCCGTGACCATGAGTCGCCTACGCGCAGAACAGGCCGCCTTCTCGGCACGTCTCGCCGACCTTCTGTGCACGCTCGAGAGCGCCGCGCTCGTGGGCTCTGCGCGAACGCGGGTACGAGGACTGGGAGAGCAGCTTCGGTTCGCGTGTCTCGCGCTTCCGTGCACGGAGGCGCTCGTCGCGCTCGAGGTGACCTCGATGGATCGCCTGGTCGTTCCGGCTGTCGCCGATCAAACCGGCCACCGCGAGGTCGGTCTCGATCTCCATCCCGAAGGAACGCCGCTCTCCTACCTCCTCGCTGGAGGGGCAGGGCACGCGATCGAGCTCGCCGAAGACGACGCGGCGATAGCTCCTCTGCGTGCGGCCATCTCGAGCTCACCACGAGGCGCGATCTTCGTGCCGATTCGTGTCGGCGATCGCGTCGTCGGCGGCGCGGTCCTCCTCTCCGACGACGGCCCGATGGGAGACGGACAGCTCGAGATGGCCGAGCGACTCGGAGAGGTTTTGGCACTCACGGTCGAGTCGTTCTTCACCGAGCGCGCCCTGTTCGAGCTCTTCGCGACGGCGCTGCCCGATCTCTTGGGCAAAGACGCACCGACCTCACTCCCGAAAGCACTCGAGGATCACATCCGCGCGCTTCGTGTGGCGCCGCTTTACCGTCGCCGTCTCGAGCTCGCCACCGCGGTCGGCAAGATCGCGGGGCGCACCGATCTCGAGGCAGAGCTCGCAGGCCGGGTGCTCGGTGCGTTCGAGCAGTACATCGCGGCGTTGGAGGGATCGTGATCGCCGTCGATCGCCAGGCGCGTGGAGTGCGAATCGCGCTCATCGATTCAGGTGTCGACGTGAGCCATCCCTGGTTCGTGAACGCCAAGATCGAAGAGATGGCCGTCACGTCGCAGGGCCCACCTCTGTCGGTGGAGCGTGCCCCCGCGGGAGACGCGAGCGGTCATGGGACTGCGTGCGCCGGGATCCTTCATCGCCTCGCGCCGGGGGCCGAGATCGTCAGCATTCGCGCGCTCGGCCCCGACGGTCGAGGCTCGCGCGATGCGCTCGTCGCGGCGCTCCGTTTCTGCGTCCGTGAAGGCTTCGCCGTCGTGAACTTGAGTCTTGGGATCGACGTGCCCAAGACGACCCCGCTCAAGCCTACCGATTACCGCTCGATCATCGAGCTCTACGAGGTGGCCGACGAGGCCTTCGCGAGACGCGTCATGCTCGTCGCCGCAGGACCGAACGTGGCATCGCTCCGAACCTACCCTGGGCGTGCCAAGTCGCTCATCGGCGTCGGCCGGGGGAGCTTCTCGGATCCAGAACGAATCGACGTGAGCCTCACGTCGGATCACGAAGTGCTCGCTCCCGGCGTCGACATCCTCGCGCCCGCGCTCGGAGGCGGAGAGCGCAGGTGGACCGGAACGAGCTTCGCCTGCCCTCATGTCGCGGCGCACGTCGCGCGCATCGTCGCCGGTCGGCCCGAGCGCTCGGCTTCCGAGGTGCGATGGGCTCTCTATCAATTGGCCAGCGCGCCGGAGACGCCGACCGTGCCTCTCGAAGGCGCGACCGATGTCTCGGCATCGAACCCAGAAGGAGCTGCTCGTGAGGCCTCTTGAAGCGAGCGACATCACTCGGCACATCGATCGGCTCCTCGGCAGCGCCGACGCTTCGAAGGTGCGTGAAGCGATCGCTGCGGCGCGCGGACAAGTCCTCGTCGGCTCGGCCGATGCCGCGGCGGTCGTTTATGCCGAGGGAGCGCTCCTCTTGCGTGAAGGCGCGCTCGGTGATGCCGGAACGGCGCTCCGCGATGCGGCGCGGCTGTTCACCGAGGTCGGCGAAATGGAGGCGTGCGAGCTCTCCCTCATCGAAGCCAGCGTGGCCGACGTACGTCGCGGCATCCGCGATCTCGCGGTGGTGGCGCGCTCCCACATGCTCGAGCTCCAAGAGCTCGGAGCGACTCCGCGCGTGCGAGTAGCGGCGCTCATCGTTCGAGGCACGGCCGATCGCGTGCTCGGCGACGCTGCCAGCGCCTACAGCGCGTTTCTCGAAGCCAAAGATCAGGCGTCGCCTTTCCCCGAGCTGAAGACCCAAGCGCTGAACTCGCTGGGCACGCTCTACGTCGTGACCGGCGCATTCGGCGCGGCGCGCAGCGTTCTCGAGTCGGCTGCCGAGCTCTGCCACATGCGAGGCGACTCGGTGGGCGAGTCGATCGCGATGGGACAGCTCGGCGCAGCTGCGCTCGGTCTCGGCGACTTGGTTCTCGCGCGAAGAAATCTCTCGCGACAAGAGTGGTTGGCGCGTCAAGTCGGCGACGTCTTTGGTCGAAGCCGCGCCCTCGTGTGGCTCTCCGAGGTCGCCCTCGAGCTCGGCGCTCCAGACGATGCGATTGAAATCGCCAAGCGCGCCCACGATCTGGCCGAGTCGGCAGGTCTCGGAACGTTCAAGGCATACGCCGATCGCGTGATCGGTCGCGCGAAGCACAAGCTCGGAGAGAACGGCGCGCCCTTCACCGAGCGGGCGCTCGCTGTGTTTCGCGCTCAGCGCTTGCCTCTCGGTGAAGCGCTCTCGACGTGGGATCTCGCCGTCTCACGCGAACCTGTCGACCGGGCTTCGCTCCAGACGGCGCTCGTCTCGCTCGGCTCGCTCGGGCTCGTCGACCGCGTGCTCGAAGTGATGGTCGATCTGAGCGAGCTCGATGAGGCGGTGCAGGCGGCTCACCCCGCTTGGCCGATGCCCGACGTGCGCGTTCTCATGATGACCGCAGCGCTCTCCGGTCGGAAAGCCGAGGCGATCGAGATGCAGCTCGTTCACGACGATCCCGAAGGCCTCGCAGCTTCGGTTGCCGAGAAGACGGCTGCGAAGCGAAATCTCGCGCGTCTCGCGGCGCTCTCGGTCGATCAGAAGGGCCTCGTGGCGCTCGCCGTGGTCGGGAGCGGCGACTCAGCGAGCGCTCTCACCGACTTAGCTTTCTCGGGCGCGTTGGTCGGTCAGATCGGAAGCGCGTGCCTGTTCGTGTGGCCGAAGTCGATCGACGCCGAGAGCCTCGCCAAAGATGCGGCGCGCGTCCTCACCGAGGGAAGGGCGGGGGCGCTCGCACGCCTCTTAGACGCGCGCGTCGTCGCGCCGGGTTTCGGCGGCGCTCATGGAGCACGTCTCGAGGGCGTCGACACGGACCGTCTCCTCGAGCTCGCGTTCGCCCAGCCGCGCGCGACGGGACGACCTCTACTCTTGGCCGATGAGCTCGAACCGGGAAGCGCAACGAACCACGAGGTCGAAGCCGCGTTGTCAGCGCTTGGAGTCGCCGTTTTTCGCGGTCCCGGCTAGATCTGGCCCGCGGTGACGCGCAATTGGTAGCATCCAAGCATGGCGTTTGCGGGGCGTTGGATGGCTTGGACGGTCGTGTCGAGTGCGCTTTCGTGGAGCCACGTGGCTCGAGCCGACGACATCGGCGACGGCGCTCGTTCGTTCGATCTGGCCGCGTCGTGCTCCCCTGGGGCCAAGCTCACCTGTCCGTGTCCGAACGGTGGGTGGGGGACGCAGACGTGCGAGCCATTTGGGATGCTCTCCTTCTGCGCGTGCGGATCCGCGTCGGGGAACCTCGGCATCCCTCATTTCAGCGGGTGGGGTCATCCACCCTCGACGTCGCACTACCGCCATCGCCATTCGAGCGGCGTCGGTCTCTTGATCGGCGGAAGCGTCACCCTCGCCCACGCCATCGCGAGCATGACATGGGGCATCCTCCGGCTCGAAAATCGTGGGGCCGAGCCGCTCGGTGCCTATCTCACCGCGACAGGAGGAACCGCGATGCTCGCCGGCCTCCCGATGTCGATCGTCGGCATCGTATTCATGGCGACACGCAGCGACGCGCGCGGTGCCTATTCGGGTGAGGCCGCTCCATGGGACGGAGCGCCCCGCTTGGGACTCGGGCCAACCGGCTTGATGCTCGCGTTCTGAGGCGCCGAACGAACAACCTCACGGATCGCGTCGCCCACGCCGTGGTCCGCTTGGGCGGGCGCGCGGGGTCGCATCGAAGCGGAGACGCTCGCGAAGGGTCGCAACGGTGCGCACTTCCGGGTAAGAAGACGCGGGCATGAGTGACGCCGACACGACCGAAGCGCCCAAGAGACCACCGGCCGCCGGGCCCTTCGAGGCCCGCCTGGTCTCGTCTCGCGGGCTCTCCCCCGGGGTGCGCGAGCTCGTCTTCGAGCGCACCGACGACGAGCCCCTCGATTTCCTTCCAGGCCAGTGGGTCAACCTCATCGTCGCGCACGAAGGTGAGCAGGTGAAGCGGGCGTACTCCATCGCATCGGCCCCGAACGGTACGAGCCGTTTCGAGCTGGCCGTGACCAAGGTCGAAGGCGGCAAAGCCTCGCGAGCGCTGCACCACGTGAACATCGGCGACGTGCTTCGCGCGATCGGGCCGAGCGGTCTCTTCACTCGTCGAGCGATGGACCCAAGCGCCGCTCTGTTCGTTGGAACGGGGACAGGAGTCACGCCGCTCCGAAGCATGATTCGCGCTGCGCTCGGCGCGGGATCGACAGCCCCCCTGTGGCTCCTGCTCGGTGTGCGCCACGAAGAAGACATCCTCTACCGCGACGAGCTCGAAAAGCTCTCGGCAGACCACCCGAGCTTCAAGCATTTCGTCACGCTCTCAAAACCCGGCCCGACGTGGACGGGACGCCACGGCTACGTGCAAGACCACATCACCGAGCTGTGGAAGAGCCTCGGCGAAGAGGCCGCGACGATCTTCGTCTGCGGTCTCGACCGCATGGTCAAGAGCGTCCGCGACCTCGCTCGAGGCGAGCTAGCCCTCGGCCGCAAGCAGGTCCAACAAGAGCGCTACGATTGACGGCAAACGACCGAGACGGCTCCGCCGAAGCGGCCGTCATCCGTCATCCTTCGTCTCAGGTCGACAGAAGTCGCTCGGCGATCTGCACCGCGTTGAGCGCAGCGCCCTTGCGGAGGTTGTCGGCGACGACGAACAGATTGATTGCACCTCGAACAGCGAGATCGTTTCGAATGCGCCCGACGAACACGTCGTCGGTCCCTGCGCAGTCGATCGGTTGAGGACCGGCTCCCGGTGCGTAGGGCTGCTCGAAGAGCTTCACGCCAGGCGCGTTTCGTAGGAGATTTTTCGCTTCGTCGGCGCTCATCGCGCGCATGAATTGGACGTGGATCGACTCCGAGTGGCCGGTCACCACCGGCACGCGGACCGTGGTCGGTGACACGCCGATGCTGTCGTCGCCGAAGATCTTGCGCGTCTCGTTCACCATCTTGAGCTCTTCCTCGGAGTAGTCTTCCGCGCCGGCCTTCCAATCGGAGAGCACGTTCATCGCGAGCGGCGACGGGAAGATGCTCGCGACCGGACGCTCACCACGCGCTACCTGACGGATCTGCTCGAGAAGGTCTTCGACCGCCGCGTGACCCTTGCCGCTCGCCGCTTGGTAGGTCGAAACGACGATGTGCTTGATGCGCGCGGCGTCGTGGAGCGGCTTCAAGGCGACGACCATTTGGATGGTGCTGCAGTTGGGGTTCGCGATGATCCCCTTCGGGCGATTGAACGCCGCCGCCATGTTCACTTCGGGAACGATGAGCGGCACGTCGGGATCCATGCGCCACGCGCTGGAGTTGTCGATCACGACCGCACCGCGCTTGGCTGCCTCGGGGGCGAGCACGAGCGAGGCGGCGCCACCTGCGCTCATTAGAGCAATGTCGACGCCCACGAACGCTTCGGGCGTGGCCTCGCGGACCTCGATCTCTTCGCCGCGGAAGGCAAGCCGAAGGCCGACCGAACGCCTCGAGGCGAGCGCGACCACGCTCTTGGCCGGAAACTTTCGGCCCTCCAGCGTGCGCAACATCTCTCGACCCACGACACCCGTTGCTCCGACGACCGCGACGACCGACATCTTCATTCCTCCAGGGCCTTCTTCATGAGGGAAGACGGCCACTGGGGCAAGAGTTTGGAGCGCTTGGTCGCGTTTGGTGGGGACCTCGTCGAAGGGCTCGTCCGCGCGTTCCTCGCCGTGGGCGCTTCATCCGTCACGGACGAGCCAGAATGCCCTGGGTTTGGTACAACTGCTCTCACATGTCGGATCCCGCCGTTCTGGAGTGTCGCGCGTGATTCGGCGCGCCCATCCGCTCTCCGCGCTCGCGCTCGTCTCGAGCGTGCTCGTCTCAGGAACGACGGCCTGCGGTGGCTCGGCGCCGCAAGCCGCGACGGCTTCTGGCGGGGCGTCCACTGCGTCGAAGAGCGCTTCTGCGAAGACTCCGCGTTGGTCACTCCAAGCGCCCAAATCGCGCGTACTCCCCGATGTGATCGGTCCCGAAGGTCTTCTCGGCGGTGTCCTCGTGAGACCGTCGGCGGTCTCGTCGCTCGTCGGCGCCCCTGGTGAGCAGCGCATCCTCGGACGCATGCGGATCGTCACGCGCGAAGGCGGGATCATCGAGCGTGCGAACGATCTTCTCCCGGCAGGTCGCGTCTCGGCCGTCGAGCTCCCGAGTCGTCTCGGCGGAGGCTACGTCTTCACGCTGATCAACGGACGCGGAACGCAGATCTGGCGGGCCAAGTCGTGGCTCGATCGCCTGGTCCCGCTCGTCGAGGTGTCGACCGTCGCCGATGGGGACGGCCCGCTCGTCATCGGCTTCGATCGCCTTTATTTGCGAATGAAATCGCAAAACGATCTCATCGCCATCGATCCCGAGACCGGGAAAGCCACGTCGCCGGGCCCGCTGCCCGTGTCGTCCGCCTACGGCGACATGGTCTTCGTCGATGGTTGGCGTGCCGTGGTCGAGACCGATCTGCGTGGTGTGCTCGCGACGTTCGATGCTGGCGCGACCTGGCAACGACTCCCAATCAAGGAGCGCGTCAAATCGATCGGTCAAGACGCGGGCGATCCGCTCGTCACCGTCGAAGGCGGCGAGTACCGATTGTCGGCGCGAGGTCAGCTCGCCTTCAGCCCATCGGTGAAAGTCGTTCCCGGCGTCATCACGCCCATCACGAGCGACGCGCTCAAGCTCGATGGTCGCGCGGCACGAACGCCATCACCGCTCGGCAAACGTCCTCTCCGTGTCGCGCTCGAAGACGGCTACGCCGACTCCGACAAGACGGCCGTCGTGATCCGCGGCGGGGCGCTCGGGCGTGTCTCGCTCGGCAACGGTGCGATCCTCGGCATCAAAGAGCACGCGGTCCCCGAGACGGCGAGCTGCCACGGGATCCGCCTCGGCCCGACGTTCGGCTTCGTCTGCGGCGAATTGAGCGGCTCGACGACCCTCTACGAGTTCGAAAAGCCTCTCGGAATCAAAGAAGTCATGCGTTTCGCCGAGCCGCGCTTCGTCACCGAAAGCGGGCAGGGCGCTGTCGTCGTCACGGGCACTTGCGCCGAAAAAACCGACGCCGACATGGCCCCCGCGGCTGGCAAGAACACCTCGCGAAGCTTCTGCATCCGAAGTGCATCTGGAACGTCGCGCGAGATCCGGGTTCGCGGAGATCTCGGTGCCGAGCGCGTGATCGCCCTGTCCGACGGACGCGTCGTGGTGCTCGTCCCGCCTCGACCCGGAGCCATGGGTCAGGTGTCGATCATCGACGGAGCGAGCGCCAAGCATGTCGCGCTCAAGCTGCCCAACGACGGTCCGCTGCGCGAGCTCGAGACGGGGATGTGGCTCGAGGGCTTTCAGCAGAGCGGCCCGAACGAGCTCGGCGGCTGGGTCGAAGCCGGCGGTCCCATGCTCGGAATCCGCGTCAAGCTCGACGGCACCGTCACCGCCGGCCAGGTCGTCGAGGAAGACGCCGGAGTGCTCGTCTCGGGCCCGTTCGGGCTCGCGGTCGGCGCACGCGGGCGTGCCCTGGAGACGGTCGACGGAGGCCTCTCGTGGCGCGACATCGAGCTGCCCGTGCTCGACGGAATGGGCCCGCAGAGCGACGAGCGCACACGGCGCTGCGGACCGGTGGGGTGTGCGCTCGCGGGGATCCTACGCGTCGGTTGGGGCGATCCGGTCGTCCCCGACGATCTCGCCGAGGCGCCCGATCCCGAGCCTCTCAAGGTCTCGCTGAACAAGCTCGCCTCGGCGCCGTTGTCGCTCAGCTGCGCCGCGGCCGTGGCGATGAAATCGCCGACCAGCTCTCACGGTCACGGAGGCCAAGCGCGCTCTTCGCAGGCTGTCGCGGCGCCGGCGCCAACACGGGTGAAAGGCAAACAGGCCGCGGCAGCGCCTCCGCCCCCGAAACCCCAACCCGCCCGAAAGTCGGGAGCGAATGCCACCACCACCCCCGGCGGATGGGGAGCGTTCCGGGGCATCGAGCCGCCTGTGCTCGCTGCCGACGAGATCGGAATCGACAATGGTGCGCCGTTCGACGTCACGCCTGTGCGCGCCTACGTCTGGGGCAAACGCGATTCGGATTGGTCGCGCACGGGCCGCTACCAAATGCGTTTCGGAGATCGATTCGCTCTCGACGAGGTTCGCTCGAGCTCGGTCACGGGCGCCCCATGGGCCGACGAGACCGCAGCGAGCGAGGCGTTCGGTGTCGGCGCCTACGGCTACTCGGTGACTTGGTCGGCGTTCCCCGATCCCGGCGGCGCAGCCGCGCTCGTCAGCGCGTGTCGCGGGCGACCTTGCGCGCTCTATGGAGTCGAAGGCGACCGACCCATCCTACCGCTGCGAGCAGGGCGAGAGCTCACCGCGCTCACGCACCCCCTGTCGTCGAGCTCCGTGCGCGTCGGGGAGTCGTGGTTCTTTCTCGCCGAAGGCAGCGCGCAAGATCGCCTCTCGCTCTATCGCGCCGACATGGGCACGGTGCGACTCGTCGCCGATCTCGCTCGTCCGCACGCTCCTCGATACGTCCAGACCACTGCGCCTCGGCTGGTGCGGCGTGCTTCGGGCAGCGGCCTCGGCCTCTACATCACGACACACGACTTCGTCGATCGGAAGGGCAAGCGCTGGGTCTTGCCGCTCGACGTCGACACGGGAGAGATTTCGGATCCGATCGATCTAGGCAAAAACGACTTTGCGACTACGGCGCCGAGCGTGTGCGGTGCGGGCCGCGACGGCTGGCTCGTCGTCGTCACTGCGAACGAGCCACCGGCCGATGTGTCGTCGAGCGGAACGCGCCTCGTCGTCGACGGCGTCGAGCTTCGCATGCGTCTCGACGCCGGCTTTTCGTGCATCGAGGCCGCCACCTCCACCGCCGACCGTGATCCGCCGATGAGCGGCGCGAGCTCCCGCGGAGTCGATGCGCCTAGCGCCGCGACCTTCCCGCTGCTCCTCGCGCAGCGCGCGACCAGCAAGCGCTACTCGCTCAGTTGTTCGGTCAAATAGGTTCTGAGAACAAAACGGAACGACCGCCAATTGGGCGGTCGTTCTCGCGTTCGATCCTCAAAAGGTCACTCTGGCCAGTCGACCTCGGTCTCGCCCATCGTGCGGTAGTTCTGATCGACATAGTCCATCAGCTCGAGCCACCACGTCTCGTCTTGGAGCCCTCCGTCGCGCGCGCTGTCGGTGAAGAAGCTTCCACGCTGGCACTCGGCTTTGCCGTCGGCTCCGGTTCGACATCGCCCGTCGACGTACACGAGCAGCGCCTTCGGAAGACGGCTCGGCATGCTGTCGTTGGAGTTGTTCATCCAGTTGCCGACGAACACGATCGCGGCGCCGAGATCTTCGGGCGTCTGGCCGTAGCCGTGGAGCATGAAGATGACCGGGTAGCGGCGGTCTTTCTGATCTTTCTGTGCGTATCCGGGCGGAAGATTGATCGACACCGGTCCGGTTCGACCCGCCTTGGAGGTGAACGAGAAGACGCAGGTCCCGTCGATCTCGCACGCAGGCGCGGCCGGATTGGGCTCGTCGTTCGACTGCTTCACGAACGTGCGGAGCTCGGGCTCCTTCCAGCGCGATCCGATGTAAAAGAGCGCAGTCTCGAGGCGTAGCGCGATCTGCGATCCGGTTCCGACGTGCTGACCGGAGCCCGTGTCGATCGCCTCCTGATCAGGATCGATCTTGCCGTAGCGCATGAGAACGCCGCCTGGCACGTCGTCCCACGGCATCTTCGCTGGGTTGAACTGGCCCGGCTGGGTGCGATCGCTTCCGGGCATCTTCGAGAAGTCGCTGAAGTAGCTCACCGCGCGTCCACGTCCCGCGTACGCGCCAATCATGTGCTGGGCACCGACGTGGAAGTTGAAGAGGTCGCGTAGCCCACCGTCGGTCCACAGATCGACGCGTGCAAGCGCGTCGTCGGTGAGCTCGCCACCGGGAACGTCGGTAGACTGACGCCTCAGGATGGTTCCGGGATCGTGGTTCCAGAAGCGCTGCAGACCCCGCGATGCATCGTACTTACCGTTGCCTTCGCCGACGTCGTACCCGTCGCCTGCCTTCTGCCAGCCGACCGGATAAGCGGGCTGCTGCTTCGTTCCGGCGACACCGTCGAGGCCTACGTCTTGGAAGGGCTCGGCGTCTTCGTGACGGAAGTCGCCTTCGGTCCCGTTGGGGTTGTACTGCGCGTTGAAGTCGTCACCGCTCGGATCGTCGTTGACGTCTTTCACGTAGCCCGGCTCGTCTTGATCTTTCTTCCCGTCGACGCCGATGTCGGAGAATGGCTCGTACGCGCTCTTGATGATCGGCTCGAGCTCGTCGCGCTTCCCATTGCCGTTGTAGTCGACGGCGAGAGCAACCTCGAGCGGGTACTGGTTCGGACCTGCGTCTTTCCAGGCGTTGGCCCAGGGCGTGAGCGTCTGGTCGGCTGGCGTCCCGTCGCACACCGTGATCACCGGGAAGGTGCCGTCGGGGTTGTACTCGTCGTCGTAGTATCCGAGCAGCGTGAGCGTGTTGGCGCATCGCTCGATCGGACAGTTCTGCGCGAGCTCTTTCTGGTGCTCCTCGTCGGGATGGCCGCTGATCGGATCGACCCATACGGTGCACTCACCGTTCGGATGATTGCCGGTCTGACTCTTGTCGTCGGGGCGAACGCCCGCGGGAAGGAATTCGGCGCCCTTCGTGAAATTGTCGCTGTTCGGATTGCCGAACATGAGGCTCAGATCGCGGAAGATCTGCGCGTAGTCCTGACGGGGAAACGCGCCGCCCGTTCCGGTGCGCGGGTACTCGGCCCACCAGTTGTCGAAGGTCTGGGGGTGCTCGTACGGATCGACCGGCGAGGGCATGAGCGTACAGCGGCCCGCGAGCAAATCGGTCTTGCCGATGCAGGTCTCGTCGGGCTTGCACTCGCTGCTCGTCTGGCACGTCGTCTTGGTGATCTCGACATTCGCGAGCGTCGTTCCCTTCGGAATGGTTCTGAACCCGCCGAGGTGATTCTTGTCGAGGTGGTGCAGAAGCCACGTCCACGATGCAGGACCACCGAGCGGGGCGACGACGTCGACCCGGTCGTGGTGCCGCAGCCCGAACATGCTCGAGCCGATGCCGCCCATCGATACGCCGATGACTGCGCGATGCGTGATGCGGCGTTTGCGAGTCTTCGTGCCCGCGTCGCTCGCGACGATCGCTTGGTAGGTGCCGAGACGCGGCGCCATGAACGTGATGGCCCATTGGCCTCCGACCTGCTCGAAGTGAGCGTCGGACACGGGCACCACGCGAGGTGTCTTGAAGGCAGGGCCCGAGTAGAGGAACTCAACGTGACGAAGGTGGGCCTTGTCGGGCAGCAGCGCCGGGTTCGCCGGAATGCTCATCGGCACTTCACGCTGGAAATGAAGGGTTTCGGGGCCGAAAGTGATCGCGGGTCCGAGGGCGATCGTGCCCGCAGGAAGGGCCATCGAGCCGCAAGCGAGCGTGGCCGGGAAGGGCGCGACGCTCCAGAGGTAGCTGCCCGTGTTGGGGGCGTTCGCGTGGGCCGGAAGCCCGATACTCGCACCAGCGAGGCCGCTCGCTCCCGTCAGCGTCTGAGACTCGACGAGCGCGGCGGTGTTCTGCGTGCCGCTGCACGTCGCGAGCGTCTTGTCGATCACGTGAACGGTGACGTTGGCCGTCGCTTCGCCGCCGTCGCCGCGGGGAACGTGCCCGGTCAGCGTGTAGTCGCCAGGCGTCGCGGCACCTTTCAGCTTGAGCGGTGCTTCGGGGCTGTAGAGATCGAACGCTCCCGCGGTCGGAAGCGGAAGACCCGCTGTGCCGGTCAGCGTGAACGCTGTCTTCAAACAAACATCGGGCTCGGCGACCAGCGTCACGTCGCGCGACGCGCACGCTGCATCGCCGGCGGCGCAAGTCGCCACGAACATCTCGTTCGTCGAGAAACGAAGCCTCACCGACGAAGGCTGCGGCGTGTCACAGACGTCACCTGGACGAAGCTTCGGACCCGCATCGGGCGTCGGCGGTGTCGTATCCATACCGCAGCTCGTGGCAACGAATGGAAGCGAAGCACCGAGGGGGAGACCGACGAGCAGCAGGGCGAGCGCCCCTTGACGACCTAGAAGCATGACCGGAGGATAGTCCGGACCGCGGCGGAATTGGCTCGATTTCTCAGTTCGGGGGCACGGCAGCTTGGCCCTTTGCCGTGCCTTTGAGACCGCAGCTCGTGACGAGCGCCTTCATGTTCCCCACCCAGCTTCCGTCGAGCGAAACCGGCTCTGCTGCGTCGTCGACCGTGGCGGCCCCAGAGGCTGCGACCTCGACCGTCCCCAGATCGTCGGCCGAAGCGATGCCGCGTTGCCACATCGCAGTGAGGGCGTTCTCGCAAAGGGTCTTGCCGCATCCAGCCGAGCAGCTCCCGAAGCCTTCGACCAGCGGCCCGAGGCTTTGGCAATCGATGCCGAGCGCCAGCGCGCTCGACGCGTCGATGGCGCCGGGCGTGGTCATGACGGCTTCGCTCGCGAGGAGCGCGCCGACGTAGCGCGTGGGGGAGTAGGTGAAATGCCCGCCGATGATGAGCGTGTCGTCTGACATCGCAGACCAAGTGAGCCTCGAGAGCGCCGAGACACCGGCGTTGGCTGCGGGGACGGGGCCGAGCGCGGTGATGTCGAACGTCGCAGCCCCCTGACTGTCGGCACTTCCTTTCACGACGCCGGTGATTTGCGGCGCGCTCGGAGGCGGGGCGGCAGACTTCACGTTGGTGAGCCACCCAGCGACGAGAAGGCGCGGGTCGGCGGCGAGTGCCTGACCGACCGTCGAATCGAGCGTGGAAGACTGTCGATGAGCATCGAACGCCGCCTGATCGGACGCGGGGAGCTGTGCGCGCATGGCGTCGAGAAGATCGCCGGCCGGTGCTCCTGGGGGAAACGCGCTCGACGTGAGGAGCGCGGTGCTGTCGTCGAGCATCGCGCGGTAGCTCGACGCGAGCGGCGAGAATTCGAGCCCGAGTGTCAACGACGCCGTACCAAGCACCATCGGCCGGTTGAGGACGTCGAGAGACAGGTCGATGACCGTGTTGGGCGAGCTGAGCTCGGTTCCGTCGATGCAGCCCCAGACGACTGCGCCGGACCGGACGGCGATCGCCAACGTCGGACCGACGGGGACCGAAGTCACGAGCGGTTTGCCACTGGCTGGCGCATCGGCTTTGAGGGCACCGGCAGGGTCTTTCGGGAAGCCGGCGAGCACCGTGTCGCACGATGCCCCGACCGCGACGCTCGCGGTCCAGCCGGTGACTTTGCGCCCGCCGGCGTACTTGGGGGCGATGCGAACGCTCGCAAACCCGAGCTCGCTCACGGCCACCGAGAGCTCGTCGGAGGCGGCTTTCCCGGTGGTTGCGAGCACGTGGAACGTGCTCGGCTTGGTCGGCGCCTTCAGCGTCACGACGGCGCTTCCTTGGGAGTCGGCCACGACGGTGCCCTGGTCGAGCGACGCATCGAAGCTGTCGCCGAGGATGAGGAACGAAACGGTCGCGCCGGGCGTGGTCGTGACCTTGACCTCACGCAGCTCGGACGGCTTCAGCTCGAGCGTTCCCTTGTCGCCGAAGGTCACCGAATCACCAGCGATTGGCTGCGCGGGATTGGCGCCCAGGTCCGTTGACTGCGCGGTGCAACCGGTGAGAGAGACCGACGTCAGGGCGAGCACCCCGAGCACGAGTCCGAGAATCGAATGCTTCGAGGCAGACTGGCTGGAGGCAGACTGGCTGGAGGCAGAGCCTCCGCAAAAAGAATCTATCGAGGCAGGCGGGAGGCCCGGCCATGACCGCAGGCCGAACCGCGCCGGTCGCCTCCATGGAAGACTCACGCGTACAGCAGAAGACAAGAGCATATAGCTACAGCGTACCGCACGCGACGCGCGTCGTCGAAGCGAAGTGCAGCGAAATGGGCGACGAGCAGGCAACCCCGCGACGGCGGGAGCGCCGGCGATGGGCGCAGGTCTCTCCCATCCCCGCCTCAATCGATGGCGAATAGCTCCTCGAGGTCTGCTTTCGTGAGCTTCTTCGCCCCACCAGCGTCTTCACTGAGAACGCTGGCGACGAGCTCTCGCTTCTTCGCCTTGAGTAGCAGGATTTTCTCCTCGATGGTCCCAGCCGCCACGAGTCGATAGACGCTCACGACCTTGCTCTGCCCGATGCGATGCGCCCGGTCGGTCGCTTGCTGCTCGACTGCAGGGTTCCACCACGGATCGAAGTGGATGACCGTGTCGGCGGCAGTGAGGTTCAGACCTGTGCCACCTGCCTTGAGGCTGATGAGGAAGACACCGACGCCCGGATCTTCTTGGAAGTGCTCGATGCGCGTCTGCCGATCTTTCGTCGACCCGTCGAGGTACTCGTACGTGACGCCGTCGTCTTTCAGAGCGCGCTCGATGATCTTCAGCATCGTTACGAATTGGCTAAAAATGAGCACCTTGTGGCCGCCCTCGATGGCGTTCGCCACGAGCTCGCGAAGCGCGACGAGCTTGCCCGAGTCGTCGTCGGTGTAGTCGCGCGGCAGCCCGAGGAGACGCGGATCGCAGGCTGCTTGCCTGAGCTTCGTGAGACCGGCGAGGATCTGCAACTGGCTCTTCGCGAGCCCGTTCTTCTCGACCTCGCCGAGCACCTGGGCGCGCACCTCGCGGGCCACGTTCGCGTAAACCTTGCCCTGCTCGCCCGTGAGGTCGCACACCTGATCTTGCTCGATCTTCTCGGGCAGATCTTTGGCGACCTCGAGCTTCGTACGCCGGAGGATGAACGGGTGGATCGTGCTGCGGAGCCGCTGCGCTACCTTGTAGTCGCCCGCCTCGATCGGACGAGCGAACTTTTGTTCGAACCGATCGAGCGGCCCGAGGAGGCCCGGTGAAACGAAGTCGAAGATCGACCAGATCTCGGAGAGTCGGTTTTCGATGGGCGTACCAGTGAGAGCGAGCCGACGCTTCGCGCGAAGCCGCTTCGCTGCGGCTGCCGTTGCGCTCTGCGGGTTCTTGATGTGCTGCGCCTCGTCGAGGATCGCGTACGTCAGATCGAGCGTGGAGAGAAACTCCTCGTCGCGGCGAAGGAGCGCGTAGCTCGTGATGACTACCTCTGCCTCTTTCACCTCGGCGATGAGATCTTTGCGATCGGCGCCGTGCCACAGCGCCACCGACAGGGTCGGAGAGAAGCGCTCGAGCTCACGCTCCCAGTTGGTGACGACGCTCGTCGGAGCCACGATGAGCGCGCGGATCTTCTTGTCTTCCTGCTTCACGGCGAGGAGGAGCGCGATCGTCTGCACGGTCTTGCCGAGACCCATGTCGTCAGCGAGCACGCCGCCCGAACCGATGTCGTGGACGAACTTGAGCCACGAGAGTCCGGCGTCTTGGTACGGACGAAGCGTGGCCTTGAGCGCGCGAGGCTTCTTCGTCGCTTCGATGTCTTCGATGTTCGACAGCTTCTGGAAGAGCTCGCGGGCGCTGCCCGTGACGTTGGTCCCCGCGGCGTGTTGCAAGAGCTCTTGCACGCGACCGGCTTGCGCGAGTGGGATCTTTCCACCCTTGCCCGCGGCCTGAAGGAGCTCGATTTCGCGCTCCATCATCGCCTTTACCGAGTCGGGGTCGAACGACGCGAAGCTTCCGTCGTCGAGACGGACGTACTTCTTACCATCCATGAGGCAGCGACGGAGCTCGTCGCGGTCGACGCCGACGCCTTCGCTCTCGTAGCTGAGCTTGACGTTGAGCCAGTCCATTCCAGAGCTCACCTTGGCGAACACCGAGATGGGCTTCGAGCGGACTTGTGTGTCGACGAGGTCTTCGGGGACGAAGAGGTCCCAGTCTTCTGGAAGCTGTGCGAGGCCGTCGCTCCAGAACGTGATCGCCCGGTCGCCGTACGCGATGAAGGCTTCACCGGTCTGATCGGGCACGAGGCCGAGGGAGGAGAGCCTCTCGGCTGCGTCTTGTTGAGCGGCGATGTCGACGCGGATGCAGCGCGCGCGGCGCATCCCTTCCTCGGGCGGTTGGATGAGCACCGGAAGCGAAATCCCGTCGGCGCGAACCGGGATTTCGATGTTTGCGTACGCCGCGAAGAGAGTGACTTGCGCCTCGACCAGAGAGCCACCCGCACGCATTCGGAAGGTCGGCGCGAGATCGACGACGTCGGCGATCTGGCCCAGATCGGGCAGCTCTGCACCAACTTCGAGCGCGATCTTCGGAAGCCCTTGCATGATGACGCGAGCGAGCTCGCTCATGGGCTCGGCGATCGTGGGCGATCGGAGAAGCCGTCGCATCGTCGCGACCGAGACCCGTTTGTCGACGCGGCGTGCGATGCCTTCTTGCGTGTCGATGTGCCAGCCCGGCCATCCTTCGAACCATCCGCCTGCGAGCAGGGTGAACCGTCGCTTGTCGCTCGGACGCTCGAAGCTCGCCTTCAGAATGATCGTGTCGCCGCCGACGGCCTCGAGATCGAAGCGGGGTCGCAGCGCTTCTTCGGCGAAACGCAGCTGCATGAGCGCTGGCTCGAGGAGGACGCGTTGACCGTCGAGGAGCGGCAGGAGATCGGAGACGTCTTCGCCTCGAATGTCGACGGCAGGGTGCCTCGGGTTGCCGCTCTCGAAGCGCGCGAGGAGGCGAAGCGCTCCGCGATCGTTCGTCGGGTAGAGGGCCTGCCAGGAGATGGCGGTCGAAGGCAGGATCGGCACGCGCGCTTCGGCGTCGAGCACGGTGACGGTGAGCGCGCCCTGACGAACGTGAATGCGGAACTCGATGCGTCGCGGTCCGTTGATCCCGTCGGGAGGAAGCCACGCACCGATGCCGGTCGGCTTCGATGTGGCGTCTTGGTTGACGGCCCCCATGGGAGGCGCATCGCCGCGAGGGACTTCGGCGCGCCCGTGGTTGCCGCTCTGGTAGCCACCTTGGCCTTGGAAGCCGCCTTGGCCTTGGAAGCCACCTTGGCCTTGGAAGCCGCCTTGGCCTTGGTAGCCGCCTTGGCCTTGATGCCCTGAGCCGCTGACACTCGACCCCGGCGGCCCGAGTGCGCCCATGCTGCTCGACGGTGTCTGCGGGAGGGTCGAGCCGCTCCGACGTCGCTCGCGGCGGCGGCCTCGCTTCAAGGCCTCACCGCCGGCGTGAGCGGTTTGCGGAACCATCGCAGGGGGCGGGGGCTCGCGCCTCGGCTCTCGACCGCGCGCCTGATCGCGCACGCTGATGAGGAGCGCGGCGACGTGCTTGCAGTGTTGTTGCGCCTTCGCAAATGCAGGACAGGCACAGTTGCTCTTGATTCCATCGGGGGTGATCTCGACGCTGACCGGAAAAGGCTCGGCGTCGGCGGCCCGGACGGTACCGGTCGCGATCATTTCACCGACGTTCACGTCTTCGACGACGCGGCGCCGGAAGTACTCCAGTCCTCGGAGAAACGTGCGAGCTCCCAGAAGCCTGCGTAGGCCCCGGTCGCTGAGCGTGGAGAGTGCGTCGGAGATGGGTGTACCCACGTAGTATCCTCAGAGGAGGAAGGGCAGGAGCACCAGCGCGAGCACAGGAAGCATCTTGATGAAGACGAGTGCTACCGGGAGCGCTGCATCCTTGAGAGGATCGCCCACCGTATCGCCCACAAAAGCTGCGAAGAACGTTGGATTCTCAGCGCGTGCCCCGGTCTCGTCGACGAGCAGTCGCCCGCCGTGTGCGCCGGTCACGATGTACTTCTTCGCGTTGCCCCAGGCCCCGCTTGCCGTTCCCAGCAAGAGAGATCCGAGGACGCCTGCGACGGTCGCCGCCACGATGAGGGCCGCAACCGAATCGACAGCGGAGAGAGGCTTATCCTCAGTCTTGAGCAGGCGCAAGCCCAGCGCGACAAAGACTGGTCCAAAGACTGCGACCAGCGCTGGAACGGCCATCAGACGCAAGGCCGAACGAGAGGCCATTTCGACACAAGGGCCGTGATCTACGGCGGGAGCGCCTCGCGGGCGGGCTCCGGCGTCGGGACGTCCAGAGGAGGAGATGGCAGCTCCTGCCGCGCGTCCTTCGAGCTGTCGGCGGACTTCTTCGATGATTCGGCGGGCCGCACGCGCGACTCCCGACGTGGTCCGCGCGACCAGCCAGAGCACCAGCAGCACACCCAGCATCGCCGCCACGAACGTCGATGGGCTCGAGCCCTGGCTCGCGGTCGCCCCGATGCCGAGGATGCCTCGGTTGCCGGTTCTTCTTGCTGCCTCGCCCAGGAACGCCGACACGAGCAGGAGCCCACTCACTCCCGACGCGACGGCTCCGTGAACGCGCGAGAGGGCTTTGGATGCCGTTCCGACCGTGTCGAGCACTAGCAGTCGGCCGCGCACGTCCGGTCGATCGCGCCCGACGGTGGTGACGACGATGCCGGAGGCCGTGTCGACGATGGTCGCCGCCGCATCGAGCGTGAGGAGGTAGGCGCTCGGTCCGAGCACCGCGAGGGTTGCCATCGTCACACCGAAGAGACCGCCACCGACGAGGTTGATCCGTTCACCGATCGCGTACGAGCCCATGAGCGTCACGGCGACGATCAACGCAGGGAGAATCGTCGCGTCGAGACCGAGCGAGACGCCGCCGAGGATGTTGAGCGTCGGTCCTGCACGCGAAGCCTCGGCGAGCTCGCGAACGGGGCTCCGCGGGAGCGTGAAGTGATGCACGATCGGCACGAGCGCGAGGCTCGCCAGTGTCCCGAGGCCGATGCACGCGAGCACCAGACCGAACGAATCGGGGAATAGCCATTTCGCAGCGCCAGCGAGACCGACAGCGTGGAGCATCGCGGAGACGAGCAGCCCTCGGACGAGCGAGCTTCGAGGATCTTCGGTCTCGTCGGAGCGCACGACCATCACGCCGAAACCCGTTCCCAAGATGCCGAAGGCCCGAGCGAGCACCGGAAGCAGAACGAGCGAAAGCGCGCTCTTGAGGCTCGGGTTGGCGTCGAACACGGCCGCTCCGACCAACATCGCGCCGAGGTCTTCGGCCACGCTCGCTGCGAACGACGCTGTCCCGCGGCCGCCGCAACCGCCGATGCAATCACCCGCGAGGTCGGCGATGAACGCAGGGTTCTCCAGATCGTCGTCCAAGAGACCGACTTCGCGCCCGCCTACGTCGGCTCCGACGTCGCTGGCCTTCGCGAAGAGACCTCCAGATAGCTGCGCGAGCAGCGAAGCGAACGTGGCGCCGAGGGCGTAGCCAGCGATCAAGAACGGGATGTGCGGGACGAGCGCCATCGACGCGCTGCGGTCATCGCTCATGGCACCGTGGTAGGTCAGCACGGCCAACACGAGCGCGGCGTGCCCGAGAGTGGCCATCGTGCTCGTCGTGAGGCCGACGACCGCACCTCCGCGCAGCGCGAGCACGAGGGCTTGATCGACCGACCTCCTCGCACCGGCCGCGACTCGTATGCTGGCTCGCGTGAAGAGGAACGTCGCCACTTGCCCGATGACGACCGTCGACAGGGCGCCGAGTGCGCAAGACAGCGTCAGCCACACACCACTCTCGAGCCCTGGGACCACGTCGTTCGCGCCCGCGGATCGCAGGCCGTACGCGAGGAAGACCGTACCGGCCAAGAGTGCCGAGAGAGCCCCAATCGTCCGCGTTTGACGCTTGGAAAACGCCTCGCTCGCGATCCTCACGAGGTTCGCGACCCGATTCATGTCGGGATCGCCGACGGGCCGTGCAACGAGCCACCTGACGAGGTAGCCCGCGAGGCCCAGGCCCACCAAGGCCACGCCCAGGATGAGCACGAGCTCGGTCATGGTGGCCGGAAGGTCCCACTTGGGGCGCTCCGAAGTCAAACGGTTCTCGCCTTCGCGAAGACCACGTCGAGGCGCGGCCGAAAGCACTCGCGCGCGAGACGGCGTCGACTTCGCAGCGATGCCTTGCTGCTCAGAGGTCGTCGACGACCATCACGACGCTATTCTGCGCCGCCGAATCGACTGGAAAACGAGTCTCGAGCTGAACCAACTCGTCGACGTTTTCGTAGTGAAATCCGGTCAGCTCTTTCGCGATGAAGGCCGTGTCGGAGCTCTCTTTCTGAAAGTAAGTCGAGCCGTCGTAGCGGATGAGCGACCCGTAACCGACTCCAGCGCCAGGCTCGCGGAAGTCCCATTGTTCGACGACGTGATGCTCTTTGCGAATCGGCGAGAGGGCGGCGAGCGCGCATTCACGCACCACCCCCTTGTCGGCGAGCGACTTGCAAGCGCGCCCAAGATCGGGCTTGCAGCCGATGAGAAGCAAGGCGGCGAGCAGAGCGAGCTTTTCGCGCATGGAATCAGTACTCCTTCGCCGAGCCGGACAGGGCTGCTCTCGGCCCGGCGGTGTCTTGAAATCCTCGAACGGCGACGGTCGTCGCCTGTCGCTTTGAGCCCGTCGCGCGTCAGCGACTGGCCTTCGCGCGATCGCGCCCGACAGCATGCTCGAGACGAATCTGGGCCGCGATGAGATTGACGTGGGCCGCGAGCTTGCGGAGTCGCGAAGCGGTGAGGTCTTGCTCCGCGTCGACGATCTGCGTCCCCGTGGCCTTGCCGAAAGCGAAGAGCTTCCGGGTCACGCGAAGCGTCTCCTCCGAGGCGGCGACGCCGCGATCAGCCGCTTCGATGCTCGGGACGGCCTTCGTCACGTCGGCTTGGGCGCCGACGACCTCACGCCTCACGGCGTCGACCAGCACCTGCTTTTGCGCGTCGACCTGCATGGTTCGAGCACGTGCGGCCTTCACGGCGCCGAGCGTGCTGAAGGTGTCGTTGACGACCCACGTGAGCCTCGCGCCGACATCCCAGGTGAACCGAAACTTGTCTTGCGAAGGAAAGACGCGCTGGTTCGGATCGGCCAGGACGCCGTCGGCAAAGGCGTCGAGACGGGGCGCGTAGCCCGCAGCCGTCACGTCGGCAGCCTTGTCGAGGTAGGCGCGCTGCTCCTCGACGGCTTGGATGTCGAGTCGGTTGCGCACCGCCTCCGTGAGAAGGGCATCGCTGGTCTCCATTTTCGGAGCTGCCGGCGGAGTGAGAACGTCGATGCCGATCTCCAGCGACCTGTCGGGCGGGGCATGGAGCACCGTCCTGAGATTTTCCTGCGCGGTCGTCTCCACGGCCATCGCGTCGGCTTCTTGGTACTGCGCCTGCGCCAACCGGGCCTCGATGCGCATCACGTCAGCGAGCGACGCGGTGCCGACCTGCACGCCGGTCTTCGCATCGCCTAGTTGTTTCTGAACCTGATCGATCGCCAGGCGCGCGACGACGGTCTGACCTTTGGATTGGACCCATTGTAACAGAGCGATCTTCGCCTCGGCACCCGTCTGAAGGTCTTGGGCGGCTAGCTGAAGCTTCACCGCTTGCTCGTTGTGCTTGGCCGCGCTGTAAGCCTGGACGCTGCGGAGAAAGTAGTCGCTGAGCGGGACCGTGAGATTTGCAGTGAACGAAGTCTGGTTCAAAAGGACGGGGAAGGCAGCGCCGAGGTTCGAGGGCTGAGACTGAACCGGAGCTCCACCCGAATCGACGACACATTGATTTCCCGAGCCGTCAGGACATGGCGCCACCCGGAGCGCACCGGGGTTGGCCGTACCGACTGAGTTGCCACCGCCCAAGCTCACCGGGGACAAAGGCGAGAGCCGCGTGTACGACGCGACGAAGGTCAGGCGCGGAAAGAACGACACGGTGGCCTGAGAGGTTTGCCCTTCGGCGGCCTCGATGTCGGCTTGTCGGCTCCGAACTTGGGGGCTAGTCGCCACGGCTTCTTTGGCGACCTGGTCCGGCGTGAGACCTCCGCGCTGCGGCGCCAAGGCTTGGACCAATGGGTCGACCTTGCTCACGTCGGGGTCGCCCGGTCCGAGATCGTTCGACGACGTTCCGGTCGCTGACGCCGCAGGCGCGGCGGGCGGCGGGGCAGGGACGGGCGCAGGTTGGGCCCACGCGATGCCCTCGACGAGCAAGGCGCCGAGAAGAAGGGCGGACGGGGCGGCGAGCCGGGACCGTCGTCGCTGCCCGGTGACGTTCGGGGTCAGGCCCCCCGAGAACGAGTTGCCTGCGAGGAGCAAGCTGCTTCGAGTTCGTTCACTGCTTCGCCCTGCTTCGGGTTCGATTGCCATTGCTGGTGCCTTTCCGTGCCTGGTGCGCCGTGCCGGTGACCTCACATGCACGCGGCTCGAGAGAAGGTTCGAGCTCGTCGGGGAGCGCAGTTCGTGACTCGCAGCGTGTGCCATGCCGCGCAGTTGTCTGCATCCGTCTCACGCAGTCCTTCATGTTTCTTCAAGATGAGCGTGGGCTCGCGCGCCCCTCTCGAGGTTCACGAAGCTCGTGCGCCAAGTCCGCTACAGCGCTCTCGAATCTGACGCGAGACACATTTTGATTTCCCTCGCCCCTTTGGCTTGCCGTTCGAGACGCGAATAGCGAAATGTTCGCGTGATGCGTGTCTCTGTGGCTATGCTCGTGCAGCGTCGGGATGTCATTCGACGCCACAAAGCCGCCGTTGGCCGGCCAGACGAAGCTCGGAGCGAGAAGGGTGAACAACGAGAGAGTTCAGGCACTTGAGGCACTGCTCAACCGCATCCAAAAGAATGCGGCAGAGCTTCGACCTGCACGTGTCGCCCGAGGGCCAGCCGTTGGAGCGGGCTCCGATGCCGAGGCTAGGCACGCGGAAGCTTCGCGGGGCGAGGCGGCGAGCGTCGAGCTCGCGCCGCCCCCTGCTGCAGCCGCACCGCGAGCCGCCGCTGGGCCTGCGCCTGCTGCCGCACACGGATCGACGCCGAAGCCAGTGGTCGCGCGGGCCGCAGCGTCGTCGCCCCCTGTCGCGCCGACCGGGCCTGCAGCGACGCCCAAGGCGACCGGTCGTCTGATCGACACGACGGGCCCAAGCGAAGACCCCTCCAACTGGAGCCTTACCGACCTCGATTCGCAGGCCAGTCCGAAGCCCGCGACGACGAGCCCGGCTGCCCATCGCGCCAGTTCTCCTACGCCAAGCGCGGCTATTCCGCCTGCACGGGGCTCCTCGCCCGGGCCGGCCCCACTACAGAAGCCTTCGGCCGCTGCCAGCCCCATTCGAGGCTTTGGCGCACGTCCTGCCACGACGGCGCAACCCAAGCCAGGTGGCGCGCGTCCAGCCTTCGGATTCGCCCGGCCCGAGACGCCGAAGGCACCCAAGGTCGAAACGACTCACCTCATCGCAGCTCCGCCGCTTGCCGACACGTCTGCCGAGCCCTCGGCTTTCGAAGCTGCGATCCACTCGGCGCCAAGCGCGATCTCCGAAGCCTCGCCGCCTTCGACGCCGGCACCTACAGCACCGACCCCCCACTTCGGCGATGCGGACGACGACGGAATGCCGAACCTGGCCGCCCAGGCCGCCGGCGAAGAAGAAAACTCCGAAGCGACGATCGCTCGACCGCCCACCGACGAAAACGTCTCGCTGTCGAAGAACGCCGACACCCAGCCGCCGCCGAGCGAGAAGCCCGGCGCCGAGCTGCTCAACCTCCCGCCGCCTCCTCCGATTGCACACGTCGAGGTCATCCCAACGGCAGCCGCCCCGCTGGCGGCAGAAGCGCCGCCGCCGTTTCAGTTGGCGCCGCAGACGACCCAGATTGCGGAGCAGCCCGCCGCTGCGAAGCCGGTGGCCCCTTTTACGCCGGCCCAAGAGCTGCCTGCTTTCTCCGCCGGCGCAGCCGAAGAAGCACCGAGCAAGTTCTCCGCGGCACAACCTCCGCCGCCACAGAAGAAGAGCTTCGGGTGGATCGTGGTGGCCGCATTGGCGATCGTCGTCGGTACCCTCGTCTTCTTCTACATGCGTCGCCAAGCGATGCTCCAGCAGCAGCCGGTGCCCGCCCCCACCAGCGCAGTGACTGCGAAGCCGACCGCGGCCTCTCCGACAGGTACCCCGGCTGCGACGGTGAGTGCGGCAACCGGCGACTCGGCGGCTCCTACGACCTC
>JAYUUB010000106.1:0-38788 GCA_043755175.1 Polyangiaceae bacterium
TACAAAAGTAGGCTTCCGGTGCTCGTTCCTCGGGCGCCTGTCTCACTTCGGTCTCAACGGAATATCGATCGACTTGTTTATACGCGGGCCCTTAGACGAAACACGTCACGTCGGCGTTCAGCCGGACGACGATTGAACCGTCATGGGCATTTCGCCCGACCTCGACGCAGCCACCTTCACCCCCCCGACTCGAGACGAGCTTCAAGGAGGCAGGCTTCCCGATCGAGCCTCGTCGCTCGGGTGCCGGCACCGTTTTCGACGGACTGCTAGGATGTCGATCGATGAGCTCAGCGAAGCGACTGCACTACGAGTACGCCGACTACCTGCGCTCGCTCGACATGAGCGAGCTCAAGCTCGAGTATTGCGACGGGGTGATCTACGCGATGGCAGGTGGTACGCGCGCTCACGCTCAGCTCAGCGCGGCAGTCATCGCCGTGCTTTATCGGGTCCTGCCGAAGAGCTGCCGTCTGTCCACCTCGGACCTGAAGGTGCGGGTCGAGGCCTCCGACCTCAGCACCTTCCCAGATGTGTCGGTCATCTGCGGCGAGCCAGCTGCATCGAGCATCGACGCCAATGCGGTGACCAATCCAGCCCTCCTGATCGAGGTCACGAGCAAGTCGACCGAGGATTACGACCGGGGCGACAAGCTCAGCCATTACAAGCAGATTCCGGCTCTGAATGCGGTGATGTTCGTGTCGCATCGGACGCGCAGGATCACGCTGGTCGAACGCGTCGAGGCAGGGTGGGATGAGCGCGAGCTCCGTGCCGGCGAAGTGGTCGTGCTCGAGACGCCCAAGCTCGCCTTCTCGGTAGACGACGTCTACGAGGGCATCACGCTCGACCCTGCGTGACGTGCGCGGCCAAACGGCATGGGTATGGCAACCTCGAAGGCACCCGAGTGGCTGAAAAGCCCGGCCTTGACGGGCATGGGGGTCCCCAGTCGCGAGAAGCGCCACGACCGTGCGAGCGAACCGATCCGGGGCGCCAGGGCCGGTGAAGCGCAAGCCACTGCGTCGCGAAGCACCTCCCGAAGCACGTCTCGAAAGGGTCAGCTCAAGCTCTTCGGCGATTGCCTCCGCCTTCTGCTCGTCGTCGAACGCTCCATCGGCTCGCGTGCTAGCGTGCCGCGCTCCGATGGCTCGCATTCGGTTGGCCCATTTCTCCGACGTGCACTACACGCTCGGTCCTTTCGTGAACCCGCGCGAGAGCCTTCGTGGAAAGCGAGTCGCCAGCCTTCTCAGCTATTGGCTCGGCGGAAGAAGAGAGCGCTTCGCCCAAAGCGACGTGCGCATCGCCGCGCTCCTCGACGACGTCGACGCGGCGAACGTCGATCACGCGATCTGCACGGGTGACCTCACCGCGGCGAGCCTCGACGAAGAGTTCGCAGGGGTCGCCGAGCTCTTCGGTCCCCGCCTCGAGCGACCCGATCGCTTCACGGTGATTCCTGGCAACCACGATCGGTATGTCGCGAACGCCGTCATCGAGCGCTCGTTCGAGCGCCGCTTCTCGGTGCTCTGCCCAGGCGCAGTGACTGGGTTTCCGTTCGCGAAACAGATGGCTCCGGGCGTTCGCGTGGTCGCGATCGATGCGGCGCGCCCCACGGCTTTCGTCGACGCATCGGGCCTCTGTGGCGGCGCTCAACGCTCGGCGCTCCGCGATCTGCTCGCTGCCGACACCGAAAGCGTGACGATCGTCGCGATGCACTACGGCCTTCTTCGCTGGAATGGAAAGCCCGACGGGCGATTGCACCGGATGCGTGACTGGCAGGCGGTCCTCTCCGAGCTCGATGCTTCGCCGGCGCGCATCGCGCTCGTGGTCCACGGTCACATGCACGGTGCGTTCACGGCGTCGTCGCCCCGCCGCACGATGATTTGCGCAGGGAGCGCCATCGATCTCATCGTCGACTGCGGCTATTTCATTTACGACATCGACGCCACCACGCTCTCGATCTCGATCGAGCGACGCAAGTGGAACCGCCAGCTCGGCCGCTTCGAATCGATCGACTGTGCGGCGTTCGAAGCCGCCGTCCGCGAGCGCCGCGGCGCAAGACTCCCTCACCAGATTCTCGTGACCTGACCTCGGTGCGCGCGGGTCGGGGACCGAGTCCTCCCATATAGAGGGTTCGAGCTGGTTCCCTCGGAGCAAGCTGTCGAGATTGAGACGATGCAACAGGAAGACAGCGGAGGTCTATGTCTCCGTCATCGTTCCCTCGAGCGGCCATGATCCGATGCCGCCCTTGGCTTCGCGGGGTCTCTCGGGGCGGTTTTCCCCACTTCATTGCTCCCCTTGCGGCACTCCGACTTCCCGGTGCTCTTGAACCTTTGGGCGACATCCGTCTCGCTCGACGAGAATCGTCGCGAGACTCAGGCGCCCGGTCGAAATAAGTGCTGCTGCGGCGCGCCTATTTCGACCGGGCGCCTCATGGGCAATTACTCTCCCGGGTTCGGCTGGATGGAGCGGTTCATGGTCCGCAATCGAGACGTTGCGCGACGGCAAGCCGATCGAATTCTTGCGTGGGACAGCGACAAGATCGTCCTCAGTCAGGGCGACTTGGTCGAGAGCGATGGTCGCGAGACCATGCGACGCGCTGACGCATGGCGATGGTTACCGACCGGCCCAGCCCGATCCGGCCTTCACGGGCATGTCGACTTGCACGAGCAACACGTACAAGCCCAAGAAACGGTCGACGGTCGAGATGTCATGCAGCCCGGCTCGCCTTGCAACGATTGCCATAAGAAGTCGGGCAACGCGTTCGACTCGCCGCCGATCTTCGTCGCAGCGATCTCGATCGCGTGCCGATTCGCGCCCGAGGGTGCCCACCGACAGTACAACCGACAGTACACCCGACGGGGCCGAGCCTTGCGGCCGCGTCGGAGGAGGGCCAGGCTTCACCCATGCTCGAGTCCCTCGCGATCTTCGTTCTCGCGCTCGCCGCCTTCGCGTTCGCTGCGCGCTTCTTCAAGAAGGCGCCCGCAGGCGGACGAAAGGCGGAGCGAAGCCCACTCGACGTTTGGGTGACGGCCGAGATGGCGCGACTCGCTGCCAGCAAGCTCTCGCTCGACGAGCGCTCGGTTGCGGCAGCGCTCGCGGGCGATCCCGATCCCGATACGTCACCGCGCTCGAGCGCGGAACCCGCAAGGTCGAGGTGCTCTTCGAACGTGTGCCCGGGGCCCTCGGAGGTGACCGGGCCGACGTGACGGTCGAGGTCTTCTTCGAAGACGGGTCGACCGCGCGCGCACAGTGCCGCGCTGCCTGGAACGAGCTCGGGCTCTCGGTTCGCGAAGAGTTTGCCCGGAGCGGAGCCGCGCGCGTCTATCGAGCCCTACCGTTTCCTTGGCAACGATGAGCCGACGAGATCGATGAATCTGCTTCGTGCTCGTTTCGACCGCGCTCAGAATCTTTCTGACTCTTCGGCGACTCTCAATAGGCGTAACTACCCGGTAGAAGGAGGCACGCCATGTCGAGTCGGTTTTTTCCCAAGAACGTCCACGCAGTCGAGCGAGGGCTCCGCGTCCTCCTCGGCGCGGCGCTCCTCCTCCTCGCATTCGTCGGTCCGAAGACCCCGTGGGGCTTTTTGGGCTTCATTCTCATCCTCACCGGGGCCATCGGTAGCTGCCCCATCTTCTCTGTTTTGGGGATCTCGACGTGTCGGGTGAATCCGAAGCCGAAGCCGATCTGACGCTCCTGTCGAAGATCGCGGCACGCGATCAGGCTGCGCTCGCAGCTCTCCTCCGCAAGTACGCCGGCCCGCTGCTCCGGTTCCTGAGCTCGCTCTCGAACGATCCGGCGGCGGCCGAAGACGCGCTCCAAGAGTGCACGCTGAGCGTGTGGAAGAACGCCGCATCATTTCGCGGCGAGACGACGCCGCGCGCGTGGCTCTACACCATCGCACGCAACGCGATGCTCCGTCAGAAGCGCGGCCGTTCCGAGCCGGTCGAAGACGCCGCGCTCGAAACGCTCGGCGCCGACGCCGGGTGGGGCGACGCGCAGAGTGGCGCGCGCATCGAGAAGGCGTTGGGCGATCGACTGAACCTCGAAGAAGCTTTCGCGGCGCTTCCCGACGAGCAACGCGAAGTGCTTCTTCTGATCGACGGCGAAGAGCTGTCGCTGCACGAAGCGGCCGAAGCGCTCGAGATTTCGCTCGCGGCGGTGAAGAGTCGCCTTCATCGCGCACGGCTTCGCGTGATGGGGCTCATCGACAAGGAGGTCGCCAATGCAAGGTGAGCGGACCGTAGGTGGAATCCGCTGCAGCGAAGTGCTCGCCGAGCTCAGCGAGTACGTCGACGGTCGACTCTCGTCCGAGCAGCGTCATCGCATCGAAGAGCACGTCGGTGGGTGCACGAACTGCGCGCGCTTCGGCGGAACGTTCGAGAAAGTGCTCAAGTCGATCCGGGCTCAGCCGGTGGCGAAGACCGTGGAGGGCACAGCGCTCACCGATCGGCTGATGGGGCGTCTCGACGCCGACCTGGCGGACGAATAGCGAGTAGCGTCATCGGCTCTTGCGGGCTGAACGCGGGCGAGGCAAGAGGCTCGGGGCGTCCATGATCCAGCGAAGCGTCGTCTCCCACCGAATCGCAGTCACCCGCGTTTTCGGCGTCGCGCTCGCGTTCGTCTTCTCCGCTGGGATTTCGTGGTCGATGTCGGGGTGCACGCTCGCGCTCGACAACCCCGGGACGCTCACGGAGCAGTGTCGATTCAAGGGGTCCGACACGACGACGTGCGGGATCTGCGTTCGCGACCATTGCGTCGACGCTTTGGCTGCGTGCTGTGGCGATTTGAATTGTCAGGCGACCCTCGATTCACTCGACCAGTGCGCCGGAAAGAGCGATCAGGCGGCGTGCGCGAAGCTCCGTCAGGCGCTGACCCTCGGCAGCTGCGTCACGAGCGCGTGCAAAGACGTTTGCCTCGGCGAAGGGAGCGGCTCGTGCCTCGGTAGCACGTCGAGCTGCTCGTGCGACGATCTCGCCCCGAGCGATGCATCGAAGTGCTCGGAGATGTCGGTCGGTGGAGGCAGCTGCTGCGCCGACTTCGGCTGGCCAGGCGCGGGCCTCTCGTGCAACTGCCAAGCGTTTCGGTGCAAAGAGACGGCCGACGGGTGCACGTGCAACGGCGGCAACGGTCCGAATCCGACCTGCAGCGGCCCCCATTGTTGCATCTCGGCAGGCGAGTGTCGTTGCTCTCAGACGGCGTGCCAGAGCTACGAGAGCGCGGTCGCCGACTGTTCGAGCGCGCGGATCGGCTGTCTCGACAAGGCGCGCGTGAGCTCTTGCTCGGAGTCGGTCCACTGATCAGAATCGGCCAGCGAGGCCGAAGCTCACGGGCGACGCGACGACGCTCACGCTCGGCTTCTGCTCCGCGTTCGGTTCGACCTTTCGCTTGGGCAGCGCGACCGCCACGATGAAGGCGGTCACGCCGACGCCGAGCGAAATCGTGCTGGTCCAGCCGAGCGCATTCGCCTCGTTCGACTTCGCCATGGCGTCGGTCGGAGTCTTTCCTTTGGGGCAGTAAGAGCGCTCGAAGTTGCAGCCTTCGGCGAGCGCGAGATCTTGCGCTTCGCCATCGCGCACGAGCGCGAAGATCCCCGTCACGGCGCCGACGGTCACGAGCCCGAGACCCGCGGCACCGAGCCCCCACGCGACCGGCATGCGCTCTTTGGCGGTCTCGACGGCGGATCGTGCGAGCGGCGACGTCGACGGAGCAACGACGGGCGACGTCTCTTCGGACTCGGCGCGCGCGACGAGGCGGGGCACGGTGACGGTGACTCGATCGCGCTCCGGCTTCAATGCCACCCCGGTGGAGAAGGGGTGAAACTTGCGCGCGGTCGCCTCGACCTTGTGCGCTCCGCCATCGACTGCAATGGGAACGCCCGCCGAAGCGCTCGAGATTTTTTCGCCGTCGAGCCATAGAATGAGCTCTGGGACGCGCGCGTCGTCGGGCACCGAGATCGTGAGCATCGAGAGGCGGGGGCCCACCGCGGCGAGGTGCTCTTCGGCGATCGCGCGCCTGTCGCTGCGTGCGTCACGAATCGCAGCGCTGAGAGACTGGTTGAGCAGACCGTAGGCCTTCGCGAAGCGCTGCTCGCCCTCGTAGCAGAGCGCGAGATTGAGCTCGGTTCCCGCGCCCGGATCGAGGCGCTGGCTCTCTTCGAAGAGCGGACACGCCTCGGCGAACTTGGAAGCTTCTTCGAGCGCTCTGGCCCGATCGAAGAGCGCTTGAGCGACCGCTCGATCCTGATCGCTGGGATCGGCGAAGGCGGCGCGCGGCGCCGCGGCGACGGCGAGCGCGAAGAACGCGAGAGAGGCCGCGGTGCATGGGTGAAAGCGACCGCCGAACGCGCAGCGACGGCGAGCAGACCCCGAAACGGATTCAGTGGCGATCGTTGAGGCCATCTCGATTGAGCGGATTCGCAGGGGCCTGAGGCTTCGAGGTCGGTTCGGTCTTCGGGTGATCGACAAGAAGACGAGATGACGTGACCGGCGCGACGCCAGGCTTCGTCGTGCTCGTCGTCGCTGACGGCGTCGGCGTCGCAATCGGTGTCGTCGTCGTGCTCGTCGTCGCTGTCGTGCTCGTCGTCGCTGTCGTCGCTGTCGTGCTCGTCGTCGCTGTCGTGCTCGTCGTCGCTGTCGTGGTCGTCATCGCGCCCTCCCCACCAGCGGGTCGACCTCCTCTTCCGCTGACGAGCCACAGGCCTCCCAGTCCGACCAGCACCGCCCCCAAAGCCACGGCGGGCGCGACCCAGTGGCGCGAACGCCCGGTCGGGCTCGCATCCGAGCTCGCTCCGTAGGTCACGGCGAGCGTCGACGCAGTCGCCGGATCGCCCGCGGGTCGCGGCTGCGAAAACGGAGCGCCCGAGGGACTCGAGCTCGGGCCGCTCGGAGGCATCGATCCAGAGCCGAAGGCGACGGCTCGTGCGCGCTCGTGGATGCGTGCGACGCGACGAGCCGACGCCCTTCCCTCTTCGGTCGCGAATGGGGCGAGACCTGCGGCCAACGTCGCGATGTCTGGACACCGCTTCGCTGCGTCTTTTTCGAGACACGACCCGAGGAGTCTCGACAGCGCGCGAGCCGATTCTGGCGACACGTCGGGGACACCGCGAAGCAAACCGACGAAGTCTCGCGGAGGCTCGGTCGCGATGGCTGCGCAGATCTCGATCACTGAATCGCCCTGAAACGGAGGCTCGCCAGCGACGAGCTCGAACAGCGTGACGGCCAACGACCAAACGTCGGCGCGCTCGTCGACCGACGCGCTCGATCGAAGCTGCTCCGGCGCCATGTAGCGGGGTGAGCCGAGGACGGCGCGCCGACTCGTCTTCGTCCCGTCGGACCAGCCGACTTTGGCGATGCCGAAGTCGAGGACTTTGAGCAGGGGTGTGCCGTCGGCGCGCTCGGTGAGAAACAGGTTCGCCGGCTTGATGTCGCGATGGATGATCCCGCGGGCATGAGCGACGGCGAGCGCCTCGCAGACGCCGAGAACGATATCGACCGCGAACGGCAGATCGAGCCTGCCCCGCGTCGCAAGTGCGCGAGAGAGATCTTCTCCCTCGAGGTATTCATAGACGACGAACGCATCGCCGGTCTCTTCGAGTCGCCCGGCGTCGAGGACCCCCACCACGTGCTCGCCGTCGAGCGCCGCGGCGGTCTTCGCCTCGCGGAGCAATCGGCTGACGGCCTCGTCGTCGAGCGCCAGATCGCGGTGCACCACCTTCAGCGCCACGCGTTTGTCGATGCCGATGTGGTGAGCCGCGAACACCGCCCCCATTCCCCCTGCGCCGAGCGGTCCCTCGATGCGATACCGACCCGCGACGACGCGACCAGGATGAAGCTCGCTCTCCTTCGAACGAGCGCCTAGCGGGCTCTCCGAGCGTCGAGGCGCGGCACCGTGCCGCGCGTCGCGTGAGGCGTCGGGTGCGATCGCAGCGACGATCTGGCGGCACTCGTCGCACGCGTCGAGGTGCCCGAGAAGCCTTTGCCGCGGCTCCTCTTCGAGACGCCCCTCGGCGAGATCGAGGATCTCGCTCTCGGAGGGACAGTCTTGCTGCGGCATGGTCGAGAAAGTAGACCAGCTACGACGTGCGACAAACGGCTAAATCTCTCGCCGATATCTGGCTCGCAGGTATCTCCGGCGACTCCGACGAAACGCTGGTCCTCGACGACGTCGCGCTCGCGATCGATCGGGGGCTCGCCGCCGCGAGGACACGCCACCCCGACGTCCGCGTCACCGACGAGGATCTCGTCATGTATGCGCTCGCTCGCGCCGACGGACACGATCCGTTCAGCCCGGAGCGCACGACCGATCTCTTGCTCGCGTGCGGTCTCTCCCGAGGAGATGCGGCAGCGCTTCGCTCGTTCGACACCGAGATCGTTCCACTCATCACGCCGGCGCTCGAGCGGCTTCGCCTCGATCGGTCGCGGCTCGACGAAGCCATCCAGCGACTCCGGGTCGAGCTCTTCATCGGCATGAGCGACGGCCCGCCGCGCATCGAGAAGTATCGCGCCACAGGCGACCTCGTCGGCTGGTTGAAGGTCACTGCGACTCGGCTCGCGTTGCGCGCTCAAAAGCAGGAGAAGGCGGGAGTCGGCTCCGACGACGACCTCTTCGATCGACTGCCCGATGCGCGGCAGAACGTCGAGCTCGACGTCCTCCGCGCGAAGTACAAAGAGCCATTCCGCGAAGCCTTTCGCGAGGCCATCTGCGGACTCGGCGATCGCGAGCGAACCATTCTTCGTCAGCACCACGCCGACGGTCTGTCGATCGACGCGCTCGCTCCCATTCACGGGGTCCACCGGGCCACGGTCGCCCGATGGATCGTCGCGGCAGAGAACGCCGTACTCCAGCGCACGAGATCGCGGTTCCGCGCGATTCTCTCTGCCTCACCTGCCGAGTGCGAGAGCGTCATGCGCCTCTTGAAAGGCGAGCTCAGCATGTCGCTCCGCTGGCTCGCTTCGTAGGTCGATGGGAGCTTTGGGCGGAAGCCAGAGATGATCGACAGGAAGACAGGGAGACGGGAAGGTCGGATATTTTACGGGTCAGAACGGGCGTAGGACCGTCCATCGATCACTTCGGTCGGGGCACCCTCGATCCTTCCTGTCATCCCATCTTCCTGTGGCATCTCTGAGTGTTTCACTCCACCGCGTCTGCTGCGTGCTTCATCGCGCCGAATGCGCCGCGCGGAAGGCGCTTCGACTCGTGGATTCGTGCGCCGGTCTCGTCGACTGCGAGCCAAATGGGTGGCTTACCGCTTCGCGCCTCGAAATAGACCACGAGGACGGCGGTCTTCCGTCTGCGTTCGAGCCAGAGATCGAACGCGTAGGCTTCGTCGGCCTTGTAGAACTTCGCGAGCGTCTTGCGTGCTTGCTCGAGCGGGACGCCCTCGACCTTGCCGTCGCTGTCGACGTCGCCTTTGCCGAGCGGCATCGCTTTCCACGCCTCGCGGAGGGCGAGCATCTGAGCGTCGGAAGCCGCGCTCGGCTTGGTCTTGGTGCGGAGACGAACCCGCTCTCTCGTCGCGAACGACACCACCGGATCTCGAGGTCGCTCGAGCGCGAACACGGCGGCCCCGATCGACACGAGACCGACGACGAGAAGAACGGCGAGCTTCCGCGGAGCCTGCGTCAAGTGGTAGTGCACGACCGTCGTGACGATCGGCATCAGGAAAGCGAGAACGACGATCGTCTCGACGACGAACGTCGCGAAGGCGATGGCGGCGAACTGTCGCAGCCCGAGCTCGGGCAAGAATGCCGTGTAGTACTGGAAGACCAAGCCCACGACGAGCAGAACGAAGCTTGCGATCGTGTATCCCTTGAAGAGCAAGAACTCGCGACGCGCCGACGCTTTCCAAAGCCAATACGGAAAGAGCAGAGGATAGAAGACGTAGTAAGCGAACACCTTCGGCGGGTTCGCTCGATAGTACTCCTCGAACTTCAGGAACTTGCCGAGCAAGAGCCTCACGACGCGCGATCGCTCGGACAGCCCCCGCGCCGCCTCGCTCACGAAGAACACGCCGAGCGCGAGGCCGATTTGCACGAGCGCTCCAGAGATCGGAAAGAGCGCCGCCACCAAGACGAGCACGAACGGCGCCGTGGCGAAGAACGCGAGGCGCAGGGCGAAATCGAGCGACGTGCGGGTGCCGGTCGTGAGCGTGGGGGGACTTTAGCGGATAACTTCGGCCGTTGCGGCTCCCGATTGCTCGGACGATCACTCGACGCGATTTCGACCGTTGCGCTTTGCCGCGTAAAGCTTGGCGTCGGCCGAAGCGAGGAGCGCTTTGGCGTCCCAATCGGGCTCGAGCTCGGCGAGCCCGATCGACACCGTCACGGGTGGTAACTCGAGGCCGTCAGGCGTCACGAGCGCGGTCGTCGACATCGCCGCGACGATTCGTTCTGCCGCCACGCGCGCGCCGTCGCGGCCCGTGCGCGGAAGGAGCGCGGTAAGCTCTTCTCCACCGTAGCGCGCGAGGAGATCGACCGGACGGAGGCGCTCGCCGAGTATGCGGGCCGAAGCGAAGATCACGAAATCGCCGACGGCGTGGCCGAAGGTGTCGTTGAAGCGCTTGAAGTGGTCGATGTCGATCATCAACGCCGAGAGCGGCTCGCCCTGGGTCTGGCTTCGACGAACGAGCCGGGGCAGCATCTCGTCGAGCCAGCGTCGGTTGTGGAGCCCCGTGAGCGCATCGAGCGACGCGTGGCGCCGGTAGAGCTGGGCGAGCCCCCGCGTCTGCGTGAGAACGGTGTTCGTGCTGCGAACTCGGCCGGCGAGCGACGCGAGCATGTTGAGCGCGAGGCCCGGCGCGCTCTGCAGCAGCGAGCCGAACAGATCGGGAGCGATGCAGAGCACGCGCGTCGGCGACACGGCGACGACGTAGGCCGAGCGCGTCTGCTCGGCCAGAAACGCGAGCTCCCCGACGGTCTCGCCCGCGCCGATCGTCTGGATGGGATCATCGTCGGGCGTGTCGACGTGGACCGTGAGCTTTCCCTCGAGGACGACGAACACATCGCGGTCTTCGGCGCCGGGAGTGAGGAGCTCCACGCCCGGATCGAGCTCGAGGACCGGGCAGTCGCGGACGCGCTCGCGGACATCTGCGAGGTGATCGCCGAACAAATGCGAGAGCTCGAGCTCCGCGTCGGTCGCGCGATGAGCCGACCGACGTCGAATCGACAGGGGCTCGGCCGAGCGCGCATGGGAGACTTCGGCTCCCTTTCGGGGGCGGTTCGAAGGAAAGTCGAGCAGCATGGGTCCGCTGCAGGAAACGGCACAATACGGCCGAGCTTGCGGGCGAGAGAGGCGCGAACGAAAGAAGGAAGGCGCCGAGCGAAGAGTGACCAAAACGCCTCAAGCTCTCTCGTCGATGACCGTTACGCAGAGAGGGGGTTTGCATGACCGCCGAGACGATGCGCGAACAAGGCTCGAACGACGTCCTCTCCGAAGACTGGGCACGGCTCATTGGCGTTCGCGTCGGCAACTTCGTCATCGACCGCCCGCTCGCGCGCGGCGGCATGGGCGCCGTGTTCGTGGCCCGTCACCCGACGCTCGGGCGCGAGGTCGCCGCGAAGTTCCTGAACCGGGAGCTCAATGCCTCTCCCAGCGTCGCGCAGCGCTTTCTCGAAGAAGCGCGCTTGATGACGGAGCTACGTCATAGAAACATCGTCGAGATCTTCGACTTCGGCGAGATCGGTGGCCGCTTCTACTACGTGATGGAGCTCCTCAAAGGGGTCGACCTCCATCGCGCGATCGGCCTACGTCGCGGGCCATTCGAGGCGACCGAGCTCGGCCCTCACGTCACGCAGATTTGCGAGGCGCTCGAGGTCGCCCACGCGGCCGGTGTCGTCCACCGCGACCTCAAGCCCGGCAACGTCTTCGTCCTCGACGGTACGCCGATGCGCATCAAGCTGATGGACTTCGGCATCGCCAAGCTGCTCCATTCGCGAGGCGTCGCGAGCACGATGCACGGTCAAATCATCGGGACGCCGAGCCACATGGCGCCCGAGCAGGCGCTCGGCCACGTACACGCGATCGCTCCGCAAACCGATCTGTACGCGCTGGGCGCGATTCTTTACGAGATGCTGACCGGAGTGCCCGTCTTCGAAGACTCGTCGGATCTCACGCTGATGATGATGCACGTACACGCGACGGTTCGCCCGCTGCGCGAGGTCGTGCCCGAAATCCCCGACGACATCGCTCGTCTCGTCCAATCTTGTTTGGCGAAGGATCCGTCGGAGCGCCCAAGATCGGCGATGGCGTTCGCCGCGGCGTGGTGCGCGGCCGTCGAGACCGGCGCTCGGCCGAAGCAGCTCGGCCTTGCTGCGACGCATTTCGCTGCCGATCTCGCGCGTATATCGATCATTCCAGAGCCAGCGCTCGAGCTCGCCGCGACGGCTCACCACGTTCGTCCGTCGCGCAGCGCGCGTCCGTCGGCGCTTGCCGCCGCGCCTGCCCCCGGACCCAAGCTCCAGAAGAAAGACGCTGCTCGTCGAGAAGCCGTGTCACCCGGCGGCTCGTCTCCTGCCGTCCGTGCCCCATCACCGACGCGCGAAAGCCAGATGCCGGTAGCAGCACCGACACCGGAAGCAGCACCCGCCGTCGCCGAGCGGACCGTCGCCTCCCCCGCGGTCGCCGTGGTCAGTCCCGCGTCCCCCGGAGGTGTTCTTCCGCCAGAGGTGTTCGAGGATCCCACGTCGATCGACGAGGGTGAAGAGGAGGTGCTCAATCGCCTCCTCGCGCGGGCGCAACGCAAGGGCGACTTCCCGTCGTTCGTGCGCAACGTGACCGACATCAACAACAAGGCCGATCTCGAAGGCGCGTACTCCGCGTGCCATCTGGGCGACGCGATCCTCAAAGACTACGCCCTCACGGCCAAGCTCCTCCGCGCCGTGAACAGCAACTCGGGAGCGCGGAACGCCGGTAAGATTCACAGCGTCAAAGGGGCGGTCGTGATGCTCGGCTTTCAGCGCGTGCGCTCGCTCGCGCTCAGCATCAGCGTTTTCTCCGTCCCTACCCAGCCCGACAAGCGCCCGGAGCTTCGCGACAGCGCGATTCGCGCGCTCGTCAGCGGCGAAATCGCGCGCGCGCTCGCCCCGAAGGCCGGCGTCGAAGACGCGGAGCACGCGATGGTCTGCTCGACGTTCCGCGGCCTCGGACGCCACGTCGTGATGCACTCGCTTCCAGACCTCTACACGAAGGCGCTGGCGCTCGTAAAAGCCCACGACGTCTCGCTCGACATCGCGATGAAGCGCGTGCTCTCGATCAGCGTCGAGAAGCTCGGCATCGGTATCGCGCGCAAGTGGCGACTGCCCGAGACGGTGGTGCTCGCCATGGCCGCGTCCGCAGCGACGCCTCCGCCGACCACCATCCGAGCGCAAGATCGCCTGAGCGCGCTCGCCGTACTTTCCAACGAGCTTTGCGAGGCCATCGCAATCGATCCCGAGGGTCGTACGGCCGCCGTCGAAGCGCTCGCCGCTCGGTACGAGAAGATCTTGCGCATCGGTGCGTCTGATCTCCCGAAGATCTTCCAAGAGGTCGGCGAATCCCTCGAGTCTCGCTACACCTCGCTCCTCGGCGTCTCGAGCCCGAAGCCGAGCCGCTACCTTCGAGGGATCGTCGATGCGAGCGTCGACGAGGCCGCCGAAAAGGCCTCACCACGCGGCGAGCCAGTCGTCGTGCGCACTGCCGCCGCGCCACCGAAAGAGGGTTTCGCCACCCACGCGCCGACTCCGATTCGCACGACGGGATCGCTCTCGATGACCGACGCGAAGATCGTCGCGCCGCTCGTGATGCAGCGCATCTCGGCCAAGACCTCGTCGCTCGTGGACGAGCGCGCCGAGGCGCTGAAGGTACGCACCGCCGAACTATGTGCCAAGGCAGGCGCGCGCCCGCTCGCCATCACCGCAGCTCTCGAAGCGCTCGTGCAGTGCGTCGGCTTTCGCCGCGCGCTCGCCCTCGTTCCGACCTCGAACAAGAAGGAGCTCGTGGTGCTCGCTGCCCGAGGTGAAGACGCACAGAGCCTCGAGGCACAATTCACGATCCCGATGGGCACGTTCGGCGTGAACGATCTGTTCTCCGCGGTCCTCAATTCGGGTCGCCCCGTCTTCATCGACGATGCCTTCGACGCGCGAACGACCGCTCGGATGCCGCGGAAGTACTACGAGATGATCGGCTCGCCGGCCTTCGTTCTGCAGCTGTGCGCGCTCCCCAGCCAACGCGGCAATGCCATCTTGCTCTGCGATCTCGACTCCCCCGATCGCCTCCCGGGGCCGCAATTGAAGAGCGCGATCGCCGACCTCTGCGCGGGGGTCGCTGGGTTGCGCATGGCCGATGCCGTCTCGAATTTAGACGAAGCGCAGACCGCCTGACCGAGCTCGGGTCCGACGCCGACCCACCCTTCGCGTCGTGACGGAGCTCCGATTTACTGCAACGCATGCGCCATTTCGCGGCCAAATTCAGCCTGCGGGCGAATCGACCGGCTGACTCTCGAATTATTGCGACCTGCGGTGACCGAGTGCCTCTAAGGGGTAACCGAACCGGAGACCCGCCATGAATAAGACTCTTCTCGCCTTTGCTCTCACCGTCGCAAGCTCGCTCATGACGGCCACCGCCTTCGCCGACGACTCCGTGGGCCGCGACGAAGTGGTGCTCAAGAATGGCGGCACGATCCGCGGCACCGTCCTCAGCGTGGAGCCCGGCACGAAGGTCGTGATTCTCGAGATGGGATCGAAGAGCCCGCGGACGCTCACCTGGCCCGAGGTCGCCGACGTTCAGAAGAACCGCTACGCCTCCGAAGACGGCGCGAAGAAGGCCGAGCCTGGCGCAGGCGGCCCGGGCTACGGCTCGCCCCCCCCCGCAGCGACCGAAGAGGCAGCGTCGGGTAAAGGCGTCGTCAGAGTGCACATCGAGAGCAAGAAGCCGGTGAAGCTCATCGAGCACATGGGCACGAGCGTCGCGGCCGGCGGCGGCTACGTGATCGCGATCGAGCAGCTGCGCGTCGCGTGCGCTTCGCCTTGCGACAAAGTCGTCGATGGCTCGCGTGGTCAAGAGTTCGCCATCGTCGGAGAGAGCGTCCCGGTCTCGAAGCCCTTCACTTTGAACGAGCACGACAAGCCCACGCAGGTCGACGTCGATCCGGGAAGCAACGGTCTGCAGTCTGGCGGCTTCTGGATGGCGAGCTTCGGTATCCTCGGCGTCATCGGTGGAGCCATCACGCTCCCGCTCGGCTACGCTCTCGAGCGTCCTGACTCCAACACGAGCGGGATGAAGGTGGCCGGCGGCGTCATGCTCGGCGCAGGCTCGGCGCTCCTTGCAGGCGGGATCGTCATGATCGTCGAAGGCAAGACGAGCATCGACGTTCACGACGTCGGGTCGAAGGCGAGCGCCAAGAACGCTCTCGCCCCGCGCAAGCCACGCTATTGGGCAGGCGAGTTCTGACCGAGAAGGCGAATCGCCATGCAAAGCTCACGAACCTCGGTAGCGACGCTCCTCGCTGCGCTGGGATGGCTTCATTTCGGATGCGGCGGGGCCGACGGGATCGGCGCGAAATCGAGCGCTTCGCACCGCGCCGCGCCGCGGATCAGCGAAGCTGAAGCGCGACAAATCGTCGACCAAGTCTCGGCCGCGCGCGGGCTCTCGATCGATCGCGCCGTCCCGATCTCGGTGCTCGACGAGACTCACTTCAAGCAGGCGCTCGTCGCCCACCTTCACCATGGCGGCGAGGGCGACCCGAAGAGCGAGGCTGCGAAGGAAGGAGCGTTTCTCGTCGGCTTCGACTTTCTTCCACCGACCCATCAACGCCACGACATCCCGAGCTTTCAACAGGTCCTCGAGGAAGAGGTCGCTGGTTTTTACAGCGAAGATGACGACCGCATCTTCGTCCCCGCCAGGCCTGCCAAGTCGAACGAAGATCTCTTCGTCGGCAAGGCCGTGCTCGCGCACGAAGCCGAGCATGCGCTTCAGCACCGTCACTTCGCTCTGCCGAAGAAGGTCGCGTCGAGCGACGCCGATCTCGCGTTGACGGCGCTCGTCGAGGGCGACGCGCAAGTGGCAATGGGAGCGTACATCGGGCTCGAGCTCGGCGAGCCAGCCGGTCGCACGCTCCGCCGCATTCGTGAAGCGACCAAACGCGTCCCCATCGCTGCGCTCGATACGGATCATCGTCGTACGGCGCTCGCACGCACGATCGCCTTGGCGCGCGAACGGCTCGAATTCCCGTACAAGGAGGGCATGATGTTCGTCAGCGACATCTACCGAGCAGGGGGCTTCGAGCTCGTGAACCAGCTCTATGCATCGCCCCCGACCACGACCGAGCAGGTCCTCCATCCCGAGAAGTATCTCGCAGGCGAGACGCAGCGGAGCTTCAAGCCGCTCCCAGCCCAACCCGGTCACTCGGTCGTTGTCGGAGACGTCCTGGGCGAGTTCCAGACGCGTGTTCTGCTCGCACGCTGCAACGATCCGTCGAGCGCCGACAAGGCCGCCGCTGGCTGGGATGGAGATCGCTTCGAAATCTTGTCGGGCGAAGGCGGCGGGCTCGTGGTCGCGTGGTCGACCGCGTGGGACACCGAAGACGACGCGCGCGAGTTCGAAGCGGCCGTCGCGAAGAGCTCGTGCTGGAGCGACAACGATCTCGAAGGAAAGAGCGTCACGCGGAGCGTATCGGTTCGACGGTCAGGGCAAAAGGTCGCCTTTCTTCGCGGCGCCACCGACAAGGCGCGCGACCGGCTTCTCGCAGCGCTCCTCGATCAACCCGGCGAGCGCCCGAGCCAGGTCGCGATTTCCGGGCTTCGCATTCCCCCGCGTGTCGAGCTACCCGAGCCTGAAGCCGGGACGATCAACGGAGATGTCTACGAGAACCCCTGGCTCGGCGTCGTCGCACGCATTCCAAAAGGGATGCGCGCAGCGATCGCGAAGCATGGTGAGGTCGGTGTCACGATCGATCGCCCGGGCGAGGCCATCTACGCTGCCATCACCCTATCGACGCGGCTCGCCACCGACGAGCTCGACAAAAAGACCTTCGGCGAAGCTGCAACGGCCTTTCGCGACATGGCCTCCGAGCATGGTCTCGCGGTCGAGGCCCTGGGCGGCGGTCACGCCTCGACGCCAGTCGGAGACGGGATTTCACGCGTCTTTCGCGTCGCTGGAACGAACGTCGAGCACCGCGTCGTGCTCGTTCCGATCTGCGCGGGCACCGGCTCGATCGTCTTCGTCGAAGGCTACGGCGATCCGTTCGCCAAGTCGGTCATCGATGGATTCATCAGCTCGTTCCGGTTCACCGGTGGTCGAAACCTCAAAGCCTGCGACTACCTCGATCCGAAGTGACGGCTTCGAGCCTCCGAAGCTCGCCATCGGGCGCGCGAGGGACGCAGCGCCGACGGGTGTAGACTGCCGAGCGTGAGGCCATCGCCCGACGACGACTCGACCAAGCCGCTCGACGGACCTGCGCGCCCCGATGTCACCCGCACGCGTTGGTCGGAGACATGGCGCTTCGGGCTCGGTGTCGTTCTCGTGGCCCTCGGTTCCGCGCTTTTCGCCGTAGCCTTTCGATTGGCGCTCACGTCGTTGCTCGAGCACACAGCTCAAACGAGGGACGTGGTGTCGGCGATGGCGAAAGCCCCAGTCTGGGCGCGCGTAGCCTTGCCCGCGATGGGTGGCCTCCTCGCTGGCAGCGTCGGCCTCTTCGTCGTTCGTGCGCCTGGAGGAAACGGCGTCGGAGACGTGATGGAGGCGGTCGTCCTCGGACAAGTCCGTCTCTCGATGCGCGTCACGCTGCTCAAGTCGGCGGCATCTTGGCTCGCCATCGCCTTCGGTGGATCGCTCGGTCGCGAAGGGCCTCTCATTCAGTTCGGGGGTGCGGCCGGAAAGCTCGTCAGCCAGCGTCTCGGGCTTCCCATCGACAAGACCAGACTGCTCGTCGCCGCAGGCACCGCGGCAGGCTTCGCGGCCGCGTACAACACGCCATTCGCTGCGGTCTTGTTCGTGCTCGAGGTCGTCACCGGGATGGTCGTTCTCGACGCCATTTTGCCTGCCCTCGTCGCCACGGTGATCTCCGTCGCAGTCACGCGCGCGATCGTCGGCGAAGGTCCGATTTACGGTCAGCGTGGCTTTCACATGCGCTCTCCGTTCGAGCTCTTGGCATTCGCGGGTCTCGGCCTCGTGACCGCGTTCGGCGCGCAGGGATTCATGCGTCTTCTGTCGATGGGCGAGCGCGCTTTTCGTCAGCCATGGCTCACCTTGCCCTGGCGCTCCGCCGTCGGAGGCGTGCTCGCGGGGGCGATCATCGCCGTGCTCCCCGAAGTCGCCGGCAATGGCTACGAGCCGCTCAACGAGCTCCTCGACGGTCGTCTCACCGTGGCCTTCGTGGCGTTGCTGCTCCTCGGAAAATGTGTGGCGACGACTGCGTCGGTATCATCTGGGAGCCCAGGCGGCGTCTTCACCCCCACCCTCCTCGTCGGGGGAGCGATCGGGTTTTTATATGCCTATGCGCTTTCGTTCGTGGGCGTTCACATTGGCCCGCTCGGAGGCTACGCCTTGGTCGGCATGGCCGCCGCGACCGCTGCGACGACGCACGCCCCACTCATGGCAGCGGTAATGGTCTTCGAGCTCTCCGGCGACTACGCGATCGCGCTGCCTCTCGTGCTCGCCACGGCCATCGCGACGCTCGTTTCGCGCCATCTGCGCCGCGACTCGATCTACGCTGCTGAGCTCAGACGACGAGGCGTGAGCTGGGAAATCACCATGGAAGGCCGACGCGTCATGAGCCCCTGACGCCGTTCTCGAGCGGGGCTTTGGCTCGAGGGATCAGTTACACCCGATGCGCGTCGTCGAGAGCGCGACGTCGTCGAACCACACCGTCATCGCCTGATTCGAATAGCTCTCCCAGCCGAGCCGAAAGTCTTTCAGGCTCGGGTGCCAATTGAGGTCTTATCGCCACACGTCGTCGACGCCGTTCGTCGCGGGACCGTCGACGCGCAGCCCCGGCGCCTCGACCCCATCGACCCAAGTTTGAATCTGACCGCTGGGCCCGTCGACGCGAAGCTCGACGCAATACCAGGTAGTCGCCATCGGCTCGAGGCTCCGTCCGAAATTCGAACGCACGACGGCGTCATCGGTCTCGCGGTTGTACATCAAGACGTGCCCTTGGCCGCCCATGGGCAGATTCTTCCCGCGGCCTGCGCGCGATCGAACAATCGTCCGGGCAAGGCCGGCGCAGGAGGCACATCTGCCCTATGATCTCGTGATGTCGGTTCTCAGCGCCCTCCAGTCTGCCGCAGCTCTCGCAACACGAGGCGTCCCCGCAATTCGCGCGGCCATCCATGGTGCGCGCCTCGGCGCAGGCGCTCGCTTCGCACGCTCTACGGTCGAGAAGCTCGGCGTTCACGTGGCCACGGCCGAAGCTCTCACACCCGTCGCAGCCGACCTCGCGAAAGCGACCGGCGTCACCGCGCTCCGTGAAGTCGGCGTCGCGAGCGCGGGAATCTCGCTCAAAGTGTCGCGATTCGGTACCGTCACGGCGACCGTCAGCGAAGAGCTCGTCCAGGCCGCTGCGAAGACCACCGTGCGTGGCGCCCTCGCGACGATCGGGCGCGCGACCGCGCTCGGAGCGCTTGGCGGCGCAGCGGTCGACGCCGCGTGGGCCGGCTTCGCGATGATCCCCGGCCTCCGCGCAGGAACCGTCGACCGACGCACCGCAGCCATGCACATCGGCAAGCGCGCAGCGCGTGGCGCCGTGTCCGGTGCGGCGAGCGTCGCTGCCGCCGGAGCCGTCTCGGCAGTCGTCGCCGCCACCGGCATCACGCTCGTCGGAACGCCCGTCGTCGTCCCTCTCGCCGCCATGATCGCCGCGGGTGCGCTCGTCGCCCGCGCATTCGATCGCCGCTTCGGCGTCTGAGCCAATCGCGTCGCGCGCGCTCGGCCAGCAGGCAATCTTCGGCGCCCACCATCGAGACGACCAAGGCGGGAGCGCGGAAACGGAACTCTCTCCTTCAGTCTTTGGAAGACCGGACAAGGTTCACTTCGCAGTCTCCTTTACGGGCTTGCTATTGGGTTTTCTGCTGACCCCGCCTCGGGCGAGCGCGCAAGCGCCCTCGACCTCTATGAGCTCTGGTGCGCGCGCACCAGCGACGAGCGCAAAGACCGTATTCACGGCGGCGCCGACGGCATCGGCGAGCGCCTCGGCTCTCTCGATAGCCGCCCTGCCCGCTTCGACCTTCGACCTCCCTTCCTTGTCTGCTGCGCCTTTCACCGGCGCCGACAGCGATTTTCCGACGGCCGACGAGCGGGGGCCGCCAAAGCCCATTCATCAAGCGCGTGAGCATGGATACGGGCGAAGACGCGCGAAAATTCGACCATTTCGCTCGCCGCGCGTGCGAGCTCGGAGATGCGGAGGCCTGCTCTTTCGCAAAGAGCGCGCCCGATACCTATTCGATTCCGACCGATGTCGCGCGTCGAAGAGCCATTCGAAGCCGCCCTGAAGAAGTCGGCATATCGCGCTATCGTGACAAGAAGAACCCCGAATTTCACCAGATGCTCCTGAACGAGCGAGAAGCTTGTTCCAAGGGCTATGACTGCTTCCGTGCCGACCTCCTGGTATTCAAACGCGACCTGTCCAAGCCCCGCGCCGACAAGCGTCCGCTCGCGCCCGACGAAGTCACGCTCGTCACCGACATCTGCAAAGCGACCCACGATTGCGGCGAGCTGATGATGGTGCTCGACAAGTCGGGTTGAACCCCAGACGAGCTCGCCCCCATTCGCTCTGCGTTCGCAGCGACGCTGACCGAAGCCTGTACGAGCGGTGAATGTACTTGTGGTCAAGCCGCTCGCTATCTCGAAGTGGGGGATCCGGCACGCCTCGATCTCGCCATCTTGGGATGTCAAAACGGCGAAGCCGACGACTGTTACGAGGTCGCTCGCCAATTCGAGGTAGGCGGCGCCGTCACCCAAGACGCCGATCGTGCACGAGCTTTCTACGAGCTTGCTTGCCCCGCGGTGCGGCCCAGGGAGTTTGCGGCGGGCCCGCGCCTCGGTGAATGTTCACCACGCGCCTGCGACCGACTTGCCGACTACGCGTCGGGCAGTGAATACCCTACGAAGAAATGGACCGAGGCCATGTATTACGCGCAATTCGCGTGTACGCACCCTGGGTACGAGCTCGAGCAAGCGCCTTGCGTCCGGCTCGGCCACTTCATTGCAAAATCGGTCCCGACCGGGCACAACTTGCTCGAAGCGAGGGCGGCGGCCGAAGGGCCGCTGAACGTGTCGGAGAGCGAGATTCGTCTCCCGATGCGTCAGCAATCGGCCGCGTCCACGCGACGAATCGCTCTTTAGAGGGCCCCGCTCTGGGTCAGCGAGGCTCGCTCGAGCGAGCGAATGTTCCTGAAGTCAACCGCTCGATGCGCTCGACGGAAACCAAAGCGTGAACGTGGTCCCCTTTTGGGGAGCGGTCACGAGCGAGATGCGACCGCCGTGACGCTGCACGCAGGAATAGACCATCGCCAGCCCGAGGCCGGTCCCCGCCTCTCCCTTCGTCGTGAAGAAGGGCTCGAACACTTGGCGCTCGACCTCGGGCGGCATGCCGGGGCCGTCGTCGGAGACGTCGACCTCGACGCCGCCCGAAACCTCACGCGTCCGGAGCGTGATCGTCCCGCCACCCTGGAGCGCGTCGATGGCGTTGACGATGAGGTTGACGAGCGCCGCGACGAGCTCGCCAGGCTTTCCCCGAACGAGCGGCGGATCTCCGAGCTCCTCGCGAAACCGGCTCAGGGCACCCGAGCCAGACGACATGCGCGGCCGCGAAATGTCGGCGGCCTCGCGCAGCAATCGCTGGAGATCGACACTCTCGAACGTCGTCTCCGGGGCTTGTTGCGAGAACTGCCTGATGCGCTCGAGCGTCTCGACTCCGCGGCGAACGATGAGCTGCATCTCCGCGATCGACTCTTGGCTCTCGTGAATGTCACCCTTCTTGAGAAAGATGTTGAGCAGTTGCAGGTGCATCGAAATCGGACTGAGTATGTTCTTCAGATCGTGGGCGACGCCCGCCGCCATTTGTCCGAGCGCCCGGAGCTTCTCGGTCCGAACGAGGTGGTCCTGAGAGGCCCGGAGCTCGGCGTGAGCCGCCTGCAGCTGCTCGTGGCGCGCAGCCGTGCTCATCGCCGTCGCCGCGAGATCGGCCAGCCCATCGGCCAGGTCGGAGCAAGCTTGATTGACTGGCTGCGCATCGCGGAACAAGAGTACGAGAGCGCCGAAGAGACTGCCGCCGCTCGCGAGAACGCGAACGGTGCTCTGCGCGAAGCGCTCACCCGAAGCCGTGGCGATCTGCTGGCCCAGCTCGGGCCCGATCGTTTCGGCCTCGGTCGACCAACCCAGGAGATTTGCCGAAAGGCCATTTGCCGCGACGACCTGGGCCTGATCGCCCATGATCGCCACCACCGCCGCAGCGTCGGCGCCAAGCTGCTCGATCGAGGCTCGCGTCAAGAGCGGTAGGATCTCGGCGTGCGCCCCGGCCTCGGTCGCCACGCGTGTGAATTGAAGCAAGATGTTGGCTGAGCCCTGCGGCATCGAGAGAGGATGCAAGCAGCCCATCGCCGGGGTCAAGTGTGGTAGTTCGTTCGGTCGAGGGGCGGCATCACATCATGCGACCTTTGGAGTTCGAATGAGCCACAGGAAATACATGTCGATCCTCAAGCTCGACGAAAACGAGCTTCGGAGCCGACGTGCGTTCTTCGAAGTGACCGACGAAGACCTCGAGCGTCTCGGCCGCCTCCGGGGCTTCGCCGAGAAATGTACCGACGCCATCGTCGACGGCTTTTACGAGCTCTTGCTCTCCCATGCAGAGACGCGGAGCTTCTTCGACGACGACGCCACGATCCGGCGGGTGAAGCGCGCGCAACGCGAGTACTTCCTGGGGCTGTTCGCTGGTCGATGCGATCTTCCCTATGTCGAAGACCGTCTCCGGGTGGGAGCCGCACACGAGCGCATCGGCCTCGCGCCGAAATGGTACCTCGGCGCTTATCGTCGATACCTCGAGCTCGTCCACGAGCACCTTTATCGAGAGCTCCCGCCCGCAGAAGCCACGCTGGCCTTCCGCAGCGTTCAGCGGCTCGTCTACTTCGACCAAGCGCTCGCGATAGACACGTACAACGCGGCGAACCTGCAGACACTCGATAGGCATCAAGCTGCGATTCGCGAGCTGTCGACGCCCGTCATCCGGGTCTACGAGAAGGTTTTGCTGCTTCCGCTGGTCGGAGCCATCGACAGTCATCGCGCGCAACAGGTGACCGAGCGCGTGCTCATGCGCGTCGTCGAGGAGCAAGCGAGGTGCATCATCATCGACATTGCAGGTGTCCCGGTCGTCGACACCAAGGTGGCCGACCATCTCGTGAAGACGACGGCCGCCGTCCGACTCCTCGGCGCCGAGACGATTCTCACGGGAATCACTGCGCAAGTCGCGCGCACCATCGTCCAGCTCGGAGTCGACGTGTCGACCATGCACACGCTGACGCGGCTATCCGACGGCATCGAGCTCGCGCTGTCGAAGGTCGGACGCACGGTCGCGAAACGAGAATCGTGATGCTCGGATCGATCCCCATCCTCCGCATCGGGACCACGCTTTTGGCGACGGTGCAGATCGACTTGCACGACGACATCGCCCAAGCGTTCCAAGCAGATGTTCTGACGACCATCGAGAAGAGTGGAGCGACCGGGCTCATCATCGACATCAGCGGTCTCGACACGGTCGACAGCTACGTCGCCCGAATCCTCGCCGAGACGGCGACGATGGCGAAGCTGATGGGCACGCAGGCGGTGCTCGCCGGCATGCGCCCAGAGGTCGCCGCCACGCTCGTTCGCATGGGTTACGGAATGGAGTCGGTCCGAACCGCTCTCAATCTCGAAGATGGCCTCGAGCTCTTGGGCCAACGGCTCGTGCCTTCACGCTGAGAAGCCATGTGACTACCGTCGTCGCACATCAAAAGATCAGGATTGAAAGCGAAGGCGATGTGATCGTCGTTCGTCGCGCGGTCAAGGTGCTTGCTCACGAGCGCAAGTTCGACTCGTTCGCGTGCGCTGCCATCACGACCGCCACCTCGGAGCTGACCCGCAACGCCTGGGTCCACGGCGGAGGCGGCGTCGCCCTCATCGAAGAGATCGTCGACTGCGAGCGGCTCGGTATTCGAGTCGAGTTTCGCGACACCGGCCCTGGGATTCGCGACGTCGAGCGGGTGCTGAAGGGCGGATACAGCACCACGCGCACCATGGGCCTCGGCCTATCGGGGAGCCGCCGACTGGTCGACCACTTCTCCATCGAATCGACCGTGAGCATCGGGACGGTCGTCACGATCGTGAAGTGGAAGCCGGGTTGATCGACACCTGGATCCCCGACCTCGACGCCATTCCCGTGCTCGACGAAGCGTCGGTCTCGCAGGTGCGAGAGCGAGTCCGAAGCGTCGGGGCCGCACTTCCCCCGATCGTCGTCGCCAACATGGTGCTCGTAGCGAGCGAGCTTGCGATGAACCAGCTTCACCACGCGCGCAGTGGGCTCGTGGCGGTGCGGTCGCTCGAGAGAGACGGGGTCTCGGGGCTCGAGATCGTGGCCGGAGATCAGGGTGACGGCATTCGAGATCCGAGGCACGCGTTCGCGGCTCACGGCGTCAGCCAGACAGGGCTCGGAGTCGGCCTCGGAAGCGTTCGCAAGCTCGCCCGGGAGATCGACGTCGCCGTTTGCCTCCAGGAAGGCACGTGCATCTGGGCCCGCGCATTCGCATCGCCAGTGACTCGGAGGCGCGAGGTCGGAATTTTCGGACGGCCCCACCGAACAGAGCAGGTCTCTGGAGACCTGGCGACCTTCGTGCGAACCCCGTCCTCGTTGGTGGTCGCGCTGGTCGACGGCCTAGGTCACGGGCTCGAAGCCCGCGCCGCGAGCCACGCGGCGATTCGAAGCTTCTCGCAACACCCGGAGAGCCCCGGGGAGCAGATTCTGGAGAGCTGCCACGACGCGATCGGCAAGACCCGCGGTGCCGTGATGACCGTCGCTCGAGTCGACGAAGTCGGGGGCGTGGTCCATGCGAGCGGCGTCGGGAACGTGACCCTCTCGGTGTCGTCGCCGAAGACCTCGAAGCGGTTCGAAGGATCGTCGTTCGTCCTGGGGGTCCAGCGGCCGATGCACCGAGCACGCACCGAAGAGGTCTCGCTCGGCAGCCACGCTGCGGTCATTCTCTTCTCCGACGGCATCACCACGCGAGCCACGCTCGACGATCGTCCCGAGCTGCTCCGCGAGCAGCCCATCGTCATCGCTCAAGAGCTCGTGAAAGACTTCGGCCGCGACGACGACGACGTCACGGTGCTCGTAGCTCGATGAGCCGCGCCCTTGGCCCTCAGGCGCCCGGTCGAAATGAGTGCTGCTGCGACCGCCGATCCTTTCGCTGCGACGGTCGGCCTCCTCTCTCCGCTCCTCAGCCTACAAAACAAGGCTTACGGTGCTCGTTCCTCGGGCAAAAGGCCCCCAAGGTTTGAGGCGGAATATCGATCGACTTGTTGATACGCCGGCCCCTAACCGCCGCGTTCAGAGCGACCGTCGCGCGAGCGGCGCGGTCTTGACGATCACGCCGGTCGGGTCGAGCTTCTTCAGGCTCTTTCCGAGATCGACCGCATCGGGATCCGTGAAGCGCACGTGAAAATGCGTCGCGTGGCCCCAAGCGTGTCGAATGAGCGCATCTCGGTGTTGCGGGCTCTCGAACCAATCGGTCGCGGGCCGCTGGTCGATCGGAAGGGTGGCGACGTAGGCCTGGAGAACCCGTTGAATCGAGATGTCGACGAACAGAGTCTCGACGTTTCCTCCTTCGACGAGCGAGCGCATCAGCGACCACGTGCGTTTCGCATCGAGGTTTTCAGCGTTCGCGCGCTGGTACCACGTCGACGGCCCTACGTAGTAGTAGCCGAGGTCTGCATCGAGACCCGATTGATGACTACGATGAGGGCGGAGCCAGCCTCCATGCTCGCGCGCGATGTCGCCGACATAGAGCTTCGGTGTCCCCGGGTGGCAGCGTCGAACTTCACGCACCGCGCGCTCGATCGAGCGAACCACCGAGCTGGTTCCCCAGCCGTAGCCGCCTCTGTGCTCGAGGTCGTCACTGCTTCGCAGCTCCACGGCGCCGAACAGCGAGCCGTGCGTGGGCGTGCCGAGCGAGCCCGATCCGAAGAGCCCCCAGGTGTCACCGAAGACCGCCGCGAGAGAAATCGGAAGAGCGAGTCTGGCGTCGTCGACGTGCGGCTCGGGTGAGCAACGCGGCTCCTCGTGCTTCGGCGTGAGAGCCGCTTCGACGGAAGGCCGCGCCGCGCTCGGAGCTGGCCGAGTCGGCTCACCCTCCACGCGTCGAAGCGTCGTAGAGGGCTCGCTAGCTGCCAGAGGTCGACCCACGGGTCTCACACGCGCCGCGATGACGATCCCCGAGAGGGCAGCGATAGCGACGATTGATGAAACGAGCCTGGTGACGCGCACGGGAGCAGGGTAGCGCATGCTGCGGCTCGCTGGTGTTGGGCAGCGGCAGAGGCAGCGGCAGCGGCAAAGGCAGCGGCAGCGGCAAAGGCAAAGGAACGGGAAGACGGCAAGGGCGGAAGCGAGAGGAAGGGAGAAGGAGGGAGAAGGAGGGAGAAGGAGGGAGATTCCGAGGCGCACTTCGCGCGGGTGAATGGACGATTTGCTCGAGCCGCGGCGAAACTGGACTACGCATGCGCGACGCTGGCTAGAACGATCAGCGGACCCAAGGAGATCGAGCGCGATGGGAGCAGGACTTTGGCCGGTGTTCGAGCCACCGATCGTCGACATCACCCCCGACATGGATGGAAAGACTCTGCTCGGTGCGCTCGAAGATCTCGATGATCTCGCAGGCGAGCTCGGCGCTCGTCAGGTGAGCTCGTTCGGAGACAACCGAGACGTCCCCGACGATTTCGAGGGCGGCCCCGACGAGCTCGACGACGCCATGGGTCCTTGGGACGAGTGGTTCGCCATCGAAGACGGCGTCGGATCGTTCTCGGTCTTGGCGGGCGCGCTCGAAAAGCCTGCGTTCGCCGAGCGCTTCGATGATCCGAGCGGCGTGGGCGCAGAGCTTCGCGAGATCCTCCGCTGCCTCGAGCTCGCTCGCGGGCGTGGTGTGCGGTTCCGCCTCGAAGTCCTCGCCTGAAGACGACGGCGGCTGAGAACGCCGAGAGTGGCGCGGCGCGCTCGCATGATGTTCCGTGCGCCGGTGATCCGTAAGACTCGATGGCAAGCTGCCGCCGTGACGCTCGTGCTCCTTGCTTCGACGAATGGTTCGTGGGCCGGATGCGCCACCGAACGCGGCCAAGAGTGCCCCGGTGGCGAAGCCAGCGGCCCCCCACGCCGACGAGAGCGCGCCCGTGAACGAGCCTGTCGAGACGGCACTTGTTCACGCTGGGAGCGGCGCTGGGCCCCGGAGCCGCAGAAGGCGAGCCGCAGCCGAGGAGCAGCGCGCCAAAGAGAACGAACGACCAACGACGAACGACGAACGACGAACGACCAACGACGAACGACCAACGACGAACGACGAACGACCAACGACGAACGACCAACGACGAACGACGAACGACGAACGACGAACGACGAACGACGAACGACGAACGACGAACGACGAACGACGAACGACGAACGACGAACGACGAACGACGGTGGAGGAATCGAATGCGTCGCGCAGAAACCTCTTTCTCGCTGTCTTTCTGATGAATCCCTCGGCGTTTCCGCCCGAGCGTTCCAATCCACTGCGTCGCGGTACTACTCTCCACCCATGACTGGAAAGACCATCGATAGCGCGACGCTCGAGCTCACCTCCGGAGCGCGCATCCCTCGCGTCGGGCTCGGCGTATGGGAAGCACCCCGCGGCGTGGCGCGCACCGCCGTCGAACAGGCGCTGCGCATCGGTTATCGGCACATCGACACGGCGCGCATCTACGGCAACGAGAGCGACGTGGGAGCGGCCGTTCGAGCGAGCGGACTGCCGAGAGAAGAGATCTTCGTCACGACCAAGCTGTGGAACGAAGACCAAGGTTACGACAAAGCCTTTCGCGCGTTCGACGCCAGCCTCGGGCGGCTCGGCTTCGACTACGTCGACCTCTACCTCGTTCATTGGCCCGTCCGAGGCAAACGCCTCGATTCGTGGCGAGCCCTCGAAGAGATTCACGAGAGCGGCCGCGCTCGCTCCATCGGCGTCTCGAACTTCATGGTCCCCCACTTGAACGAGCTTCTCGAGGTGGCGCGCGTCATCCCGGCGGTGAACCAGGTGGAGACCCATCCGTTCCTCCAACAGCGCGAGGTGCGCGCGGCTTGTGCTGCGCGAGGCATCGCGGTCGAAGCCTACAGCCCGCTCACTCGCGGCGAGCGTATCGGGCACCCGACGTTCGCCGCGATCGCAGCCGAGGTCGGTCGAACCCCCGCGCAGATCATGTTGCGCTGGGCGCTCCAGCACGACCTCATCGTGTTGCCCAAGTCGGTTCACGAGGCGCGGATCGCGGAGAACGCTCGGCTGTTCGACTTCGAGCTCGACGCCGGAGCAATGGCGCGAATCGACGCATTGGACGAAGGCACCGCGTTCTGTTGGGACCCGCGCTCGCAGGACTGAGCGCCAACCTCTGCTGCAAACAACCGTTCTCTCGCCGTTGCAGCGACTGCGCTGCGACGACTCGCAAGTGCGGGAGGCATTGACTCCGTAGCGTGCAATTCCCTCTCCCCTTTGTCTCCCTCTTAATCTTCCTGTCTTTCCGTTCCTCTCCCTCTCCCTCTCTTAGGGCGGCGTGTAAACAAGGTCGATCGATATTCCGTCTCAACCTTCGGGAGCCTTTGGCCCGAGGAACGAGCACCAGAAGCCTACTTTCGTAGGCTGAGGAGCGGAGAGACGAGGCCGCCTGTCTCACGAAGGTATCGACGGAATAGCACCGAGTTGTTGGTACGCAGGCCCTTACAGGAGGCTCTGCCTGACGAGGCTCTCCCTAAAGACCTAGATGCGTCTTCCAGTAAGACGTCAGGAACACATTCTTCGGATCGGCTTTCGCCCGTGCCGCCTTCCACGCATCGAACTTGGCAAAGCGCGAAGTGAGCTTGCTCGGTGCCATCTGCTCTGGCGTGGGCAAGAACTTCCCCCAATGCAGCCGGTAGTCGAGCCCGTCGAGCGCGTTCCAGAATGCAGGATAGAAGTCTTTGACCGGGTCGCCGCCGTTGTAACCGAACCAGAACACGTCGACGCGAAACACGTCTCGATCGCCGTACGCCGGATCGAGAAAGAACTTCTGGCCCGCGCGCGTCGCGTAGAGCTCGATGCTGAACGGGCCTGTCGCCGCATAAGACCCGGCCGCCGTCCCGTCGGCATCGAACAGCTTGCGGAGGGCGAGTATGGCCTTTTGAACCTCGCCGCCCTGTTCGGTGAAGGGAATCCAGATCTCGGTGAAGTAGGTCGGCATGAGAATGTCATCCATGCCGTTGTCCATCGGAAGACCCAGGTACCAGAGGTCTTGAAATGTCTGAATGACCGGGGCTCCGTCTTTGCCCAGCGAGACGAACGGCGAAAGAATCGTGCTGATGAGATGAGGCGCCGCCCACTTCAGAATCTGCGTCAGCGGTGCGAAGAGCTCGCTCGACAGCGCGCCGGCGACCAAGGTATCGAGCATGCTCGCCAACACTTCTGCGACCCGCACCCACGGTGAGCCGAGCGTGATCGCGGGGTGACGTTCACCGAGCAGGGTCTCGGCCAGCGCCGCGAGCCACGGGTGTTTCTCCTGCGGGACGACGTCGTACGCCGGGTCGGGAGGGGGCGCGCTTCGAATCGCCTCGGCGAGCGACTTGACGGCACCACCGAAGTCGTGGCCGAGAAGCTCGAGGCGCTTCACTTGATCCGCGATCTTGTGAGGGTCGTCGAGGTTGCCGAGTATCGTATAGAGGAGCGAGGCCGCAGTCTGCTTCAGGACGGAAAAGCTACCGACTTCTTCATAGGGCTTCGGCTTGAATTCGGGAGTTGGCGCCGTTCGTGAAGCCTTCCACACGACGAGACGGTCGAAGTCGCGCTGAGGCCACCACATGAGACGCGAGTAGTCGGTTTCTTTCAGAAAGCGCGCGAGCGAAGGTCGCTTTTCGTCGCCGTCGCCATAGAAATCGAGGTCTGGAGCCGATTTCGCGAGGCTCGTCGTCTCGGTGCCTACGATGTTGTAGGTCGGGACCGCGCGCAACGTGACCGTGGAGATCACGCCCGAGAGGCCCAGGCCTGCGCCGACTGCCGCGAAGGCGTCGGGAACGGCTCCGTCGGCCGTCAAGACGCGGACGCGCGCATCGCCGTCGACGACTCGAATCGCCACCACCGAATCGAGAAAGGCCCACTTGCAGGTTCCGCCTGCCGAGCCCGTCGAGAGAAAACCACCGATGGTCTGGTGCGAGATGCCCCCGAGATCGGGGAGCGCGAAGCCGCGCGCTTGGAGAGCGAAGTTCAGACTCTGCTCCCAGCTGGCCGCGTGCGTGACGTTCGGCGTCCGCGGATCGCGCGACGCCGTGGGTGACAGAGCGTTCGCGACTGGATGGCGCGGCGACTCTCCGAGGTGACAACCCGCTTCGACCTCGACCAGCAAGCTCCCCGGATTCGAAGGATCGTTTCGGAAACCTCGAATGCGTGAATATTGGTCGAGGCAGAGGAGCCGTTCGTTGGTTGCGGCGTCGGGGTCGAACCCCTCGGGGACGATGGCTTCCCAGACCGAATGGCCCGTACCGACGACGCGGAGCTTGCCGCCGAGATCGCGCGTCGTGCGAACGAGAGAGACGATCTCGTCTTCGCTCGTCGGATGGTAACAACCATCTTTGGCCTGCATGGGGATGTGAAAGTCGGGGTCGCGCTCGACCGGCTTTCCGCCGCCGAGCAAGAGTGCGACGGCCCACTCGTATGCGGTGTGAAGCGGGGGGTAGATTTGTGCGAGGCCCCCCACGGTGTCCCAATAGTCGTATTGGTAATAGACTTTGCCCTCGCGCGCGACGAAGAGCGTCGCCGTCGGCGTGGGCATCGGGTTGCCGACGCCGATGTCGATCGTCATCGTGTAGAAGAGCGCGAACGACTCGTCGTCACCGATGCGTTTGAAGTCGGTGAAAGTGAAGGCCTGATACGTCTCGAAGGCCTTCGCCCAAGAATCTCTGTAGGCATGGATGCCGTCACGCTCTTCGATGGGGCTGACGAACTGGATGTCGTCGGTGTAAAGCTCGGGGAGCTCGACGAGAGCGGCCTCCTTCTCCACGTTCAGACGTTCGTAGAAAGCTTGCATACGCTCAGGCAGTGTCGGCGAAGGCATTCTTCGTCCCATCTGCGGCCTCGCGGGCCGCGAAAACGCGATCACTTCGATCCACTCACTCGAGTGGGCAGCCAAGGTAGCCGAACGCCCCGGTGATCGGCCAGCGGACAATGTGGTTGTTCGTCCTCCTCGTCTGAGCCGCGATGGCACCGACTCCTCGCCCGGCCTCGAGTCATGGGCTAGGCTCTCGACCAATGTCCCGTCCCGAGCTCCCCAAGATCGCTTACGAAGACGACTTTTGCATGGTCGCGACGTGGCGGTCGATCGTCATGCCGGTGATCGGTCGGGCCAAGCTGCCTGCGTCGAGCGCGCGGAAACAAGTCTCGGCGCTCACCGAGCACGCCAAACTCGTCGGGAAAGGCAAGCTCGGAGAGATCACGATGATCGCGAACGAGGCTCCGCTCCCCGACGCCGAGACGCGGACGGTGCTCGAGAGCGGGGTGCCGATCATCTCGCCGTACTATGGCTGCGTGTCGGCGGTCTTCGAGGGAACAGGCTTTCGCGCAGCGCTCGTGCGCGGTGTGTTGGTGTCGTTTCAATTGCTGAGTCGCACCAAGTTCCCTCAAAAGACATTTTCGACCATCGACGAGTGCGCAACGTGGATGTTCCCGTACTTGCAGGCAATGGGAATGCGGGTCGCGTCCTCCGACGACATCGCCGCCGCCGCGAGAATGGTTCGTGAGACCGCCGTCGAGCGCGGGCTGTTCAGCCCCGAAGCAATGGCCGTCGAGCGCACCGGCTGAGGGCTCACCCCGAGCTCGTCACCGAGAGCTCGGTGTCGTCGAATCTCGTCACTGCCGGAGACGGGCCGGAGGCGGGGTCGGCTCAGGCGTCGAGCATTTTTTTGCATCACACTTTCGATGCGACCGAGCGCCGTTCGGAGCCCCTCGTCGGTCTGACCGAGCTCACCGGAAAAGAGATCGGAAGCAGCCCGCGGAGCGCCGATCCGGAATCGAACCGTCCAGAGTATCCATGGTAAAAAGACGAGCGGTGAGCCGAGCCACGATACGATGATGGCCGCGCGCACGGGCCGAGACCACGGCGCATCGAGGCCAATCAGCGCCGCGCCGACCAGGCCGAGAACCGAGAGCCGGTGTCTCATGTCGACGACGTGGAATGCCGTTTCGGGCCTTGGACCATCTGCCCGACGACGTCATGGGCTCGATGCTCGGCGCAGCGACGACCGCGCGCGCGTTCGACCCGGCCTTCGACGTGCGCACACCGAGGCCGAGATGGTGTTCGTTTGCGACGTACCCGGCATCAAGCTCGAAGAGCCCGAAGAGCTCGAAGTGACACTCGAGAACCACGTTTTGACCATCAAAGGCAGTCGAACCTTCGAGTCGATGGGCGATCAACAGGTCTTGCTCGGGCGCTCCGACGGGAGCTTCGACCGTGCGTTTCTCTCTTCCGGAGTACGTCGATGACGCCAATCTCGTCGCGCAGCTCGCCGACGGGGGCTCACGATCTATTTCGAAGAGCGCGAAGGCCGCGGCGCGGAAGATCGTCATCGGCGAAGGATCCGATCCGAAGAAAATCGGCGGGTGATGGCATTGCGGCGTCGGCCCCAACGCGTGCACACGACGTTGGGGCCCCGGGGCCCTCGCCTTTCTACTCTAAGATCGGTTTGGCCGTGAGCGTCTCCAGAAACGGGACGAGCGCCCACTGGGCGGTCTCGCCAAATGGCATCAGCCAAGGCTCACGTGCTCCTGCGCTCGACGGATCGCCGTCGGCGATTCCGCCGCGGCCATAGGCTTCGGTGACGCCCGCCAACGCACCGACCGCGCCGCCGTGTCCGAAGTAGTCGAGATCGGCGACTCCACGTAGCGCCGGCGTCTTGAATCGACCGAGCGTCGCCTCGAGGTCGGATTCGCTGGGCGTGCGCCCAATCGGTGCTCGAGCGTCGCTCCAAACGCTGCTCGCACCGAATTCGCTCGTAGAGAAGGCCCGCCAACCCTCGGCCCTTCCCATGTCCGCGGCGCCGTCGGCGCGCCCTGTCGCCGTGCGCGTATCGTGGAATGCGTCATCGGTGAGGCGCGGGCCCCAATGACATTGGAGACACCCGGACCGAACGAACACTTGGAGACCGAGCTTTTCCGAAGGGTCGAGGGCGTCGTGGTCGCCCGCGAGATAACGGTCGAATCGGTTGGGCGCCACGCGAAACGAGCGCTCGTATGCGGCCATGGCTTTGGCTGCGCCCACGAAGACGCGCGTCACCGCTGCCCTGTCGAGCTCACTCATCGAATCGTAGGCCGCATCTCCAGGTTTGCCACGAAGAGGCCATTGCGAGACTTCGGGGAGAGGGCCGCCGAAGAGTTGCTCGTATTGCGCGCCATGGAGCTCGAGCACGCGGCGAGCGACGAACACGCGCGACGAGTCGAGCTCCGCGCCGTTCTCGAGCGGACCGAGCGCTTGCGCCCAAAGCGAGTCGGCGCGCCCATCCCAGAACTGCCATCGCGCGTGGGCCGATAGAGCGATCGAAGGCGTGCGCCGGTTGCCGATGGCGACACCTTTGGCGACCGGCGTGCCGTCGGAGAGCGCCTTGTCTGGGGCGTGGCACGTCGCGCACGAAACCGTGCCCGAAGGTGAGAGCCCTGCGTCGAAATAGAGCGCTTTGCCGAGGTCGCGCGCCATGGCGAGATCGGCGACGGCGTTCGTGGGATCGCTCGGTGGAGCGTCGGGCACGGTGGTCGTCGCGAGTAGGTCCCATTCGTTTTGAAAGAAGAGTCCATCGATGAGGGGCTCTTCTGACGGCAACGGCGGAGGCGGAGGCGCCTCATCGAGGACGGCGAGCGCACTCTCGACACGAAACACCCATTCGCCTGGGCTCGGATTTTCGAGTACGTCGAGCACGCGCATCGTCCTTGGATCGACGAGCACCAAGAGCGGGAGCGGGGCCTTCCGGCCGTGGAGCAAGGCTCCAAGGCGAAACGTGGGGTCTGCAGCGACGGCGGTCTTTCGAAGCCCGAATGTCTCTCGAAAGACGAGCGCGTCTTCCGGGCGTGCGGGCGCGTCGTCTCGATCGCCCAAGATGATCTCCAAACGGCGGATGCGGCTCGCAGCGCGCTCGGGCAACGCATCGATTGCATGCTCGGCGTACCAGCGGCACGTCCCGCACCAGAGCCCTCCGCTCACCTCGATCGAGAGGAGCTGCCGGGGCCCTTTGCCCGTTTCGAGATAGTCTTGAAGATGAATCGGGCCGAGAGCGCCATCTTCGCCTGCGCCTTCAAAGGAAAAATCGGGCAACGTGCCGCCGACTTCGATGCTGTAAGGACCCCTCGGATACGTCTCTGGCTTCGCCACTGCCGACACGACATCGTCGTGCGTGCAGGCGCCTACGATGCCCGAAGCGAGCACTGTCGAGAACAAGAGGCTATGGCGAAGAGAGCGCATGAGAGCGTCTGTTCAGAGCGCCGGAACTTCGAGCTTCCACACCGAAGCACCGACCGCGTATGCGGTGTGCGCGTCGATGAAGCGGAACCGATTGATCGGCGCCTTCAACACGGGATCGATCTCCCACGTCGTGCCGCCATCGAAGGTTCTGTAGACGGGGAGCGCAGCCTCTTCGGAGGCCATCCAGCCGATTTGATCGTTGATGAAACCGACGCCAATTGCTGGGTAACCAGCCTTCGGGTTGGTGAGCAACGGAAGCGGAAGCTCGGTCCACGTCGCGCCTCCGTCGGTCGTCTTCGCGAAGGTGCCCGGCCCCGCCCCGGAGTCTTGCACTGCGGCATAGCCCACGTTCTTCGAGGGGAACTGCAGCTTCCAGCAGAGACTCCCTCCGGTTTTCGACGTGAAGACGGGAGCGAAGGTCGCGCCGGCATCGGTCGTGTGCATGATGGTGCAGTGTTGGAAGGCCTTGTCCATGCCGGCCACCAGGCCGTCGGTGGGCGAGACGAAGTGAGCGTCGATCACCATGCTGAACGAGCTCGACAAATCTTTGGTCGTCCAGGTCGCGCCGCCGTCACTCGACTGAATGAGCGCCGACGGGCCGTTCGCGCGCCCGACAGCGACGAGGTTCATCGAATCGATCGCGGTGAAGTTGCAGATCCCTTTGGCGGCGGTGCCGGAGATGGTCGTGACGGGAGCCCAATTCGCGCCGCCGTCGCTCGTCTCGTAGACGAGGGTCGGATCGCTGATCGAGGGAGCCAGACCGGCGCCGAGGTTCCCCGCGAATCCATGCTGTGCGTCGGTGAAGACCAGCGCACGGAAGAAAGCGGTTGGTTTGGTCAACACGGTCTTCCACGTCGCGCCGCCGTCGTCGGTTTGGAGGATCGCGCCTTTCGGACCGCTCGCCACGAAGCCGTGGAGCGCGTCGAGAAAGAAGATGTCATCTTGTTTCGCGCCGCCGCTCACGGTCGGACCGGTCGTGAGCTTGACCCAATCGGTCGACTTGACCGCGATGACGTAAGGATCTTCTGCACCGCCAGATCCACCCGAGCCGCCCGAGCCATCGGTCGTCGAGCCCGAGGTCGTCGAGCTCTTCGACCCGCCGGTTCCCGTGGTCGTGTCGCCGTTCGAGCAGCCCGAGCTGGCGAGCGTGCTCCCGAGGCTGACGAAGAGCGAACCGAGGACGAGAGGCCAAGAGGCAGATCGAGCTTTCATGCACCGACTATCGGGCTCGGAGCGGCCCCAGGCGAATAAAAACCTGTTAAAGTTTTGCCTCGAGAGCATTCGTGGTGGCAACAACGACCCGCCGAACCGGCCCCCGGACAGCCCGACGAACCCTCAAGGTCTCGCTCGTCCCGGCCCGCGCGTCGGTCCGAAGCAGTCGTCTTCCGAGGGGCCGCGTTCTCTTCGGACGCGAAAGCGAGCTTGCGCGCCTCGAGAACGAGCTCGCGTCGGGCGGCGTCGTCACGGTGCTCGGTCCGCCAGGAGTCGGCAAGACGCGCCTCGCCGAGAAGGCCGCCCTCGCTCTCGCGCCCGGGCTCGCAGCCGGCCGCGCTTGGTTCGTCGACCTCTCGAGCGCCGTCACCGAAGACGATCTGCGCTTCGCGGTGGGGTCGGTCGTCCACGATCGCGCGCCGTTCGATGGTTCGAGCCTCGCGCTCGAAGAATGGCTCGCGCAACAAGGACCTGCCCTCGTCGTGCTCGACAACTTCGAGCAGCTCACCTTTGCGGCTTCCATCATCGACGGTTGGTCGAGGCAAGCTCCCGAGCTCCGTGTCCTCATCACCAGCCGCGAACGTCTGGCCATCGACGGGGAGCGGGTGATCGAGCTCAAGCCTCTCCTGTGTCCCGGTGCGCAGGCCCGCCCCGAAGATGCGCTCACGTCGGAGGCCGTGCGACTGTTCCAGGCTCGGGCGGCGGAGTCTGGCGCGCGCCTCTCCGACGACGTCGTCTCGATTGCCGAGATCGTTCGCCGTCTCGATGGGATCCCCCTCGCGATCGAGCTCGCGGCCGCGCGCACCCGTCTCCTCTCGCCCGCCGAGATCGTCGCTCGACTCGACCGAGGCGAAGACATCCTCGGCCAAGCAACACAGCGCTCGCACGCGCGCCATCGCACGTTGAGCGACGCCATCGAGTGGTCGTGGGGGCTCCTCGGCGCCGAAGAACAACGGGCGCTCGCGTTCCTGTCGCTCTTTCCGCAGAGCTTCGACGTGGCGTCGGCCGAGCAGATCGTCGACGAGCCGAACGCAATCGAGCTCATCGCCCAGCTTCGCGACAAGTCGCTCGTTCACGCGACCGACGACGACCGCTCCGCCCTTTACGCGAGCATCCGCGAGTTCGCGGCCAAGCGCTTCGGCGCGCTCGACCCAGCGCTTCGTGTGGGCGCAGAGCGGCGCTTCGTCGGCGCGTTCAGCGAGCTGGCGCAGCGCTTCAACCGCTCCCGCCTCTTTCAAGACGAGACGCCTGACGCACGCTTGCACAAAGCCGTGCGACGCGAGCGCGACAACCTCGTCGTGGCGCTCGCGCTCGCGTCACGCCTCACACGCTCGGTCGAACGTGCGAACGCGATCGCCGATCTCGCCGCTGCGATCGCCTTTCTCTTCGGCTCTCCGACACACGTCGCCGATCGCACGCTCGAACGTGCGCTCGAGCAGCCCGAGCTCGCCGACACGACGCGGATCGCGACGCTCCGCCTCGCCCGGCAGATCACGTTGAACGCTCTCGGCCGCTCCGACGAAGCGTTCGCGTCGGCGGCGTCGGTCGCAAATCTCGCAGACGTTCCACGGGGTCTCCTCGCCTTCGCGAAGGTCAACTCGGGCGTGCACCTTCGTGCGTTCGGCGACTCCCACCGCGCTTTCGCGCTCCACGAGGAGGCCGCGCGTCTGCTGGAGGCCGACCCGAGGTTCCCGCGCCTCGTCGGGATGAATACAGCCTGCATCGGCCGCCTCCACTGCGATCTGTCGAATCGCGATGAAGCGCTCGTCTGGAACCAACGCGCGACCGACATGTGCGATCGGCTCGGCGACCGGTGGCTCGCAGGGCTCGGGCTCGCGAACATCGCTCAGCTCGAGCAGGAAGCGCAGCGCTTCGAAGTGGCCGAAGAGCTCCTGGTCGCAGCGGTCAGCAGATTTCGTGAAATGGGGGAGCCACAATACGAGGCGATCTACGCTGCGATGTGCGGCGCGCTCTTCTTCGAGTGGGGCCAGCACGAGCGCGCGCGACACTGGTACGCGTCGGGCGAAAACGCGCTCCTGGGTCTCACGTTGCCCTTTCCTCGAACCCTCCTTCACGGCGGTCGCGCGGCGCTCGAGGCGACCGACGGCGCGCTCGGCGAGGCCTCTCGCCACCTCGAGATGGCGCGTCGACATGGGGCCATCGTTCAGACTCCGATCATTCGCCTCGTGCTCGAGCTTCACGGTGGAACGGTCGAGCTCGCTCGCTTCGCCGCCGGAGGCTCCGACGCGGCGAGCCCTGGCCCCTCGCCCGTCGACATCTGGCGCGAGCGCGTGAGGGGTCTCGAAGGAGCAGACGTCGAGCGTGCGCGGCTCTTGCGGTCGAATCTCGACGTGCGTTTCGCTCTTCGAATGCTGAAAAAGAGGCTGCCCGCGTCCGAGTCCCTCGCGACCGGGCCCGTGCTGCGACACGAGCCGGGCGCCCTTTGGTTCTCGTTCGACCGAGCGTCCGACGTATCTCTCGCGCGACGCGGCGCGCTCCGACGAATTCTCCACGCGCTCCTTCAAGAACATCGAGAGCGACCCGGGCAGACACTCAGCGGCGGAACGCTCGCCAAGCGGGGATGGCCGAACGAGCGCATCCTCGTCGACGCTGCGTCGGGTCGCGTCCGAGTCGCGATCGCCACGCTTCGCAAGCTCGGTCTTCGCGAGGTGCTGCTCACGCGAGACGATGGCTACTTGCTCGATCCGGACATTCGCTCGGAGGTCGCGCGCTGAGTCGCGAACGAGCGGCTCATTCGCTCCACGGCGCCGTGCTTCGCACCTTTGCGCGCTAAGGGCCCGCGTATAAACAAGTCGATCGATATTCCGTTGAGACCGAAGTGAGACAGGCGCCCGAGGAACGAGCACCGGAAGCCTACTTTTGTAGG